>CAYMIV010000032.1:0-1953 GCA_964390945.1 uncultured Candidatus Saccharibacteria bacterium | reverse complement strand
ATGGTTATTGCCATGGGAAGATATACACGGAGGCCGTATGTAGCGAAAGAACTCACCATTTCGTAATCGGAGAGGTATAAATTTCACTCGTACGACGCACCATCTCGTCGATGGAAAATTCAGAATGAATCGTGCGCTGAAGCGCTTGCCCAAAATCACGCATATGTTCGGGGTGGGTACCGAAGTCGCGGAGTGCGTCCGTTATTGATTCAATACTGCGAGGATTGATAAGGCACCCCGAAACGCCATCAGTGACAATTTCGGGAATGCCACCCACATCCGATGCGATGACTGGAAGCGCCGCCACGCCGGCTTCCAAAATTGCGTACGGCATACCCTCCTTGAGAGATGGAAGCAAAAAAACATCGAATGCAGGAAGATATTTGCGAGCGTCGGGAACGTGCCCCAAGAGTTTCACCGCTCCATCAAGATTGTGCTTTCGGATAAACGCCTCGATTTCGCTCTTCAATTCACCATCGCCAATCAGGGTGTAAAAAACTCTTCGGGCACTATACCGATTCATGAATTGCATTGCTCGAAGGCCGGCAATTAAGTTTTTATTTCGCGTCATTTCGGCGACGGTTACCACCCAGAGATCACCATGGTGCGCCAGGATTTCCTCCGCTGAATATAACCGTGCGCGAGCAGTTTCGCGATTGTACATCCCAAACTCCGACACCGAAGTTCTGATAACGCTGATTTTGTTTGCTACAAACGGCATATGCGCGTGTACACGATCGTGTTCTGAAACGAGGATGACCCTATGTGAGAGCAGGGCGGTGCACCACGAAAGTATCCACACAATACCTCTCCAGATGCTATTTCGCGACTCAAAAAATGGCCATCCGTGTGCGGTAAATACTATGAGCGGCACGCGAAGTACGCGTCCGAGAAATGCTCCGGTACCACCCGCCTTCGAGCTGTTGAGGTGGAGAATGTATGGTTTGAAGTCGAGAATAACAGATCGCAATTCATGGAACGCTCGCCATTCGGCAACAAGGTTGATGTCGCGTGCAAAGTGCGGAATGTCGTATGTTTTTATACCCTCATTCTCGAGCATTGTTTTCAGATCACCAGACCCCCCCATTGCAACCGCAACATCGAACCGATCCTTTTGCAGACTTGTTGCCAATTCGTAAACATAGCGTTGTGCCCCGCCAAAATTCGATTTGGTGATGACAAAAAGTATTCGTTTTTTATGTTTCAATTCCATATGTGCGAATAAACAGTGCCCTTGCAGAAACAAGGTACTCCCGTATTATACCTAGCAATGTACTTATTTGTCCGTGGCAACATAACTCCGCTTCTTCTTGGTGATTTTGTAACGCTCGTATTGTCGCTCGTACTCACGCTCCTTATACGTTACCGAGAAGTGCCATCGGAAAAAATCATTGATAAACATCTGGAACCATTCTTGCTTCTCTTTTGTTTCTGGCTCCTTGTTTTTCTCATAGCGGGGCTCTATGACCGCTACATTTCTCTCGTTCGCAAAAGCATACCGACACTTGTCATAAAGGTGCAGATGTTCAATATTATTTTTGCTGCGCTCTTTTTTTTCATATTGCCATTTGGCATTGAACCGAAAACAAACCTGATTATCTATCTCGTCATCTCAACAGCACTCATTATTCTCTGGAGACTTTATCTTTTTCCACGCATCACCACGGGTCATCCGATGAGGGCACTCGTCATTGGGGACAGCGAAGAGGCGCTTGCCATTGCGAGAGTGCTTGCGCGAAATCCGTACTTCAAGAACATAACCCCGTTCCTTCTGAGCAAAAAAGACGTTCCCGATTTTACTGAATTTCGTAACTCGATATACAATTTTCTCAAGCACTCACCCGCGGACATGGTAATTGCCGACATGCGCGATGACTTCGCCATACGGCTCACGAAAGATTTTTACACGCTCGCATTTCACCGACTCGGGTGCAGTGCTCAATCGGCGAAGTT
>CAYMIV010000031.1:0-4502 GCA_964390945.1 uncultured Candidatus Saccharibacteria bacterium | reverse complement strand
CATTCGTGGTTGTCCACGAGAGCGTCGAACTTTGACCCGCGGTGATTGAAGACGGGGTCGCGGTGAGAGTGCAGGTTGGAGCATTGGGTGGAGGCGGTGTTGAATTCTTGAAACTAACATTTACCATACAGGTCTTCGATACACCCGCGCTATTGGTCACTGTGTAGGTGTTCGTTCCCTTGCATCCGTAGCGGATCGCACCCGGAATATCGGTATTTGATCCGCCCGTAATATCTCCCGTTCCCGGCGAAAGCCATGGCTGCCAGGGATTGTAGGTACCGTTGTATGCAGGATTTTCACAACTGTTGACCACGGCGGACATGCTATATGTCTCTCCATTTGCCGAACTCCACGCCCACGTTCGTGTAAGCATCGGGTCGACATTGACTGCGTTCGTAAGACCATTGAATGTGAGCGAACATACGGGCGCGGTCGGAGCAGGCACCACAGTCACAGATTGGGTACAGGTAACACTCGTATTGTAATTCGATGCTACGAGCGTATATGTTGAAGTATTGTTCGGAGTGACCACCTGTGAACCATTTGTGGCAACCGAAACTCCATTCAGAGTTACGTCCTTTGTTGCTCCGGTTGTGGTCCAACTCAGTGTTGAACTTTGACCTTGATTGATAGACTGAGGGTTTGCGGTGAGTGTACACGTAGGACCAGAAGGAAGCACGCAGTTTCCTCCATACCACACATAGCCACTATCACAGTGGAACTGGCACTTTGTTGAAGTGTCGGGATCTGCCTGAACCCAGGGCGTGCTCATGGTAAGACCAGTACTCTCTTCCGCGTCCCACGCAGACGCATGCGCGGGGATGGTGCCAGTACAAACGGGAGATGAACCGCCGACTCCCTTGACGGTAACGGAGCAAATGACCGGAGGCGGGGGTGAGAATTGCCAATCTTCATGTATCACAAAGGTCACCGGCGTTGCGGTGATGGATTTTGCAACATATGAACCTGACTTTGCGAGCGCAAGAATTTCTTTTGAGCCTTCTACATAGAGCGCGGGAGCGTTCATGTTTTGTGTTGACCAGGTGATGGTCGTTTCACAAACGCCATTTCCGTCGAGGGTGCAGGGATTTGGTTCAGCAACAATGGTGCATGAGGCTGGAAGTGTTTCGTAAATTGTTACCGTAATCGTATCGCTCGCAGAACCATTCGGACCGCTCACGCGGTACGTGATGGTATAGGTACAGTCAACCTGTGAGACATCTGCCGGCCAAGAGTAAGTACCGTCCGCAGTGTCCGCGACCCATGCACCAGAAGTACCGCAATAACCGCCTTCCGAGGTCCAGTCGGAACTCCAGCTCGTGCCGCCAGTTGAGGTCCACGCATAGTTAATGATGGACCCCTTTTTAACCATGACATCATGCTGGCCATTCACGGTGAGCGTTGCGGTCGGCGCGGCGCCGCTTGCCTTTGCAAAGAGTGCAGTGAGCGATGGGCCCTGGGCACCGGGATCTATGTTCGAAATTGCGGGAAGCACCGCAAAGAGCGCAACCGACGCAATGAAGCACGCAAAAGCCACATACATGAATGTGTGTGAGCGTATGGACGTGATAATGGTTTTCATACGAAATAATATTAAGCTTTTCATACCTCTAAATACTCATACCTGCACCCCTGCACGCGTGAGTATTGAAGACATGAATACGACAAAGACGGAAGACGATGCGAAACATCATAAGACAAGTTCATGAGCCACATGCTCAAGTGAACCAAACAAAACGAGAAACGATTGCTTGGGCTGTTATATCAAATATCGGAACGGAGAGGAACGATACACTCATATTTTACCGTATTTTTATATTTTTGTCAATTTTCCTCCACCGATTCTCAGAAAGACGCTGATTTTAAGGCTCAAATCCATCAAAGAGCGCGGGTATTGATGAGGGTTGCTTCAACCACGAAGCGGTCGTCTTTTGTGCCGAATGAATTACAGGTCGCGAGCGTAAGTTTATCCTTCCCTGTTTCTATTTTGATTTCAGCACCCGCCGCCTTTGTCTGGTATACGCGGTCGACGCGATATACGTATTCAGTATCCGTCGAACGGAGACGAATGGTGTCCCCCCATACCAATTTTTGAATACCGTTGAATGCTTGAAAGTTTTTATTTATGACATTGGGAAGATAACTTGAGTGACCGAGAAGAAATATTGTTCCTTTGTTTACAAAATCGCCCGACCCCGGATATCGCACGACACCGGAAAGAAGTGCCTGGTCGAGCGCCTCAACGGAACTTGAGTCGGGATTGAGAATGCGCACCTCGCGATCGAGCGTGTCAAAAATAATCGCAACGGGGAGCGCGCTCGCATCGGTGGGTAGTTTCACCGATACATCGGAATCTGTTGCCACACCGCTTGTGTAATCCGCACTCTCCGCATCGGTGATTTCCTTTTCTTCGGTGCCACGTGCAGTGACAGGTGACAAAACTTCGTTCGACCCCGTACTGTCCGCCACGTTTGTGAGTGCCGCCTCATCAGGTTTTTCGGGAAGAAAATCGATTGAAAAGAAAAATGCGTAGGTCAGCGAGAGAACGCCCATAAACACGAGAAAAAAGACGATGCGTCGCTCGGACACGCTCGAATATAACCCACCATTTTCATTTACATAGTAAGCCATGTGATGGAATTTGTGCTTTGTACAATACATTATTTTATATTTTTGTCAACTACCCATACCTGGGGTTCGGGCTTAGAATGCGAACATAAATTTGAGTTTTGGCGGAAGGAATTGACAATATATATATTATATGGTATCATAGAACCGTTATGGAAAATTCTCATGGAGGAAAAACCGCAGCCATTAAAACACTTGCAATAATCGGTTTTTTTGCGACCGTCGGTCTTATCGTGTGGTTACTCGTCCAGGGACTCCGTGTCGTACCGGGCACGTTCGCGTCCCTCGCTTCCCTTGCCGAGAGTCTACAGCGCTACGGAGGCACTACGGAACTTACTATCGCGACAGAAAAGAGCGTCGTTGTTTCCGATGAATCATTCAAGCTCGCTTGGACGGATCTCGGTATGAAAGGCACCTACGAATTCAGTTCTTCCTGCGTTGAGGGTGTTGAGGTGGAGGTGCAGGGCGATGGTGAGCGGGTTTCAATTCCCTGTACGCAGGCATTATCACTCCCCGCCGATGTCCACGGATTGTTTGTTTCAATCAAAACGCGCGACGAACGATTCGTTGATGTGCCAATGCACGTTGCATTCAAGCGAGAAGACGGCGAAACACTTATTGCAAGCGATGCAACCGTCACCGTGGTAAACGCGTCTATTCCGCTCGCCGGAACTCCGGAAATTGCCGGTGCTGATGAAAATGCAACAACGTCTCCTTCTGAAACAATTGAACCCGAGGTTGTTGCAGAAACTCCGACACCCGCCCCGCAACCTGCGCCGGCCGTGACTCCCGCTCCAAAACCGACCCCAACATATACGACGGTCGTAACAAAGCCGACCTCAAACCCATATGGCACGGTTGACCTCAAAATCACCTACCTCGGCGTCGGTGAAATGAACGGGAACACATTCGTCAGTGCTTCGAACTTTGATAGGAGCGAACGGAACGGTTTGAAATTTGAAGTGAAGAATGTCGGCACAAAGATATCGGGGACATGGACATTTAAAATTGAGCTCCCCTCCGGCATTACCTACACATCCGATGCACAGCCGGTGCTTATGCCAACCGAAGGTGCGATATTTACGCTCGGCTTCGACATGGACGAGGAAGAAACCGCCAAGACGGTGACCGTAAAGGGGACCGTCAGCGAAAAGAATGATGCAGTGAAGAGCAACAACACGTTCTCGCACGTTGTTACTATCGTAAAATAATAGGAATCTGCAAAAACCGCGCGCCCAAGGGCGCGCGGTTTTTGCATTATGACCGCACCTTGCTTTACAAGACAAGTACGCTACAGTTACTCCCAGAGTCTTCTTCTCGCGAGGTCAACATGGCACGGATTTTCCTCATCTGTCCGGTTCGTAACATCACCCAAGAGGTGGAAGCAAAGATTCGGACGTACGTCACGCACTGTGAGGTTGCGGGGCATGCCGTTCATTGGCCGATGCGCGATACCGACCAGAACGACCCGGTGGGAATGCGTATTTGTCGTGACAACGGGCACGCCATCCTTCGCGCGGACGAAATACACGTGTGGTACCATCCCGCAAGTATCGGGTCGGTCTTTGACCTCGGTATGACCTTCATGCTCCTTGAAGTCATTAAGTTGCACAAACGGGTGGTCATTGCGAATCCGGAGGACGTTGACGCGACGGACGCGAAAAGTTTCCCGAACGTGCTCACTGCGCTTGCAGAGCGACACTGCAAACCCCAGTCCTAAGACTGGGGTGTTTTATATGTTACAAAAAAGGCAGGGGGACAAAATTTAGACGTGTAATTTTGATAAGGCACGAGTAATACAAAATCAATTTTTGCGACACGTATACAGATATACGGTGAGTGAAATAATGCGAGTGAGCGACAACGAAATGTCC
>CAYMIV010000030.1:0-4502 GCA_964390945.1 uncultured Candidatus Saccharibacteria bacterium | reverse complement strand
CGAAAAAGTGAGAAAAGTTTTAATTCTGAAATTGGTGTTCCGCTCACGGTGCTCGGACTTCGGAACGCATGGAACAACCCCATTGCGTGGGCGAAGAATCTCGTTGATGGAGCGCTCCTTGCTATTCATCCCCATGATTATCCAAAATTGCTCATTCTCGAAATGGGGGTCGATAGACCTGGTGACATGGAAAAACTCACCTCATGGATTAAACCAGACGTTGTAGCACTCACTCGACTTCCCGATGTTCCCGTACACGTTGAATATTTCAACTCTCCGGAACAGGTTTCTGCGGAAAAATTGAAATTAGCAAAAGCACTCAAGCCAGACGGGGTTCTCGTCTTCAATCAAGATGATGAAAAAATAGCAAAGTTTGCCGCAACCATTCTCCAACGGTCAATCGGGTACAGCCGATACTCACATTCGCCGTTCATGGCGTCCGGTGATCGTATTGTGTATGACAACGGCACGGCAATCGGATTTGAATTCACACTTACTCATCTCGATGCATCATGTACGATGTTTGTCCAAGGCTCGCTCGGTATTCAGCACGCCTACACGTACGCTGCCGCCGCTGCGGTGGGTTCACTTTTCAATATCGGCCTCGATGAAATCTCCGACGCGCTCAAATTGCATACCCCCGCGCCAGGACGAATGCGATTGCTCCCCGGCGTTAAAAACACCATTATCATTGATGATACCTACAATGCGTCGCCTGCCGCCGTTGAACAGGCTTTGCGTACGCTCCATGACATGAAGGGAATTAAGCGCCGCGTTGCGGTGCTCGGTGACATGATGGAGCTTGGTCAATATTCAATCAAAGAACATGAACGAATCGGACATATAGCGGGCGCGACGTGCGATCTTCTCATTACCATCGGCGTTCGTGCGCGGGGTTTTGCAGAGGGTGCGCTTGGGTACGGACTCAACGAGAGTCAGATACTACAGTATGACGATACAGAACAAGCACGAAAGGAAATCGAGTTACTCATTCAACCTGGGGATGTGATTCTTGTGAAAGGTTCTCAATCTATTCGCGCAGAGCGCATTGTTGAAGAAATTATGGCTGAACCAGAAAGACGAGAGGAACTTCTCGTTCGTCAGGGTGATGCATGGCGCGCTATAGCATAAAAAAACCCCGCACGTGCGCGTGCGGGGGGGTGGCCACTTGGCCCAAGGAGAGAAATTGCTACTGTGCGGTGTGTTGCCTTACGGAGAAACCTCCGAGCGCCACAGCCACATCGAGGTCGTCTTGCACATCGAACTTGATGGCCTCAACGATGAACGCCGTGGCGTGAAGGCGGTAGTTCGCCGGTTCTGGGTCGAATCCGCCCTGCTTTAGGTTTGCCTCCGCAAGTGCACGCCGGAGTGTTTCGGTGGTGAAACGCGCACTGAACGGACGCAATTCCTGCCACACGCCACTTTCCGGCAAGTCGCCACCAGCGGTAAACTGCGTCGTGTCTCCCGCGACCCAGACGAACTTCTCACCGGAACACAGAGTGCTGTGAGGTGAAAAAGTGGTCTGAATGACTGCATGCGGACCGTCGGCGCCTGTGTAGTGGTCGCACAGGTTTCGATGTGACCCCGTACGGCTGTCATACGCCATGACGCTGAACTGTACCGCTTTACCGCTCACCGCGTGCATGGCGTTCACCGCGAGGTACACCTGCGCGACCGGCGCGACCTCCCCTGCAACGTGCCTCGAGTTGAACATCGAGACGCGGAGCATTGCCCGGATTTCAACAGCGTCGCCGTCGCTTTTCCAGGGCATGAGTAGCACCGGCTGATCCTCGAATCCGTACATGACGTGCGGATTCATCGAATCGCGCGCATCTCGCATGAGGAGGAGGAATCCCACCTCGTCGTCGACCATTTGGAAGGTCGACTGTGCGGACAGATTGTTCGGTCCGGTCGGTACCTCGTACGGTCCGCGCGAGCACCCTTCACGATTCGCATCGATAAGGGTATTTACGGACGCGTCATACCAGCTTCTGGACGACACGATACGTGCCTTGTCCATGTGCCGGACGCGAACGTACGCTTGGCGGGGGTCGCGCGGCGGTGCAAAGTTGACGCCGAAATCAGCGACTGCTTCGTCGCACTTCACAGCACTGCTCGTCTTCGAAGCGACACTGGCTCCGATTGAGACTTGCTCAACCTTAACCAGCGAAACGTCGTCGATAAACGCCGTGAAGTCGGCGCCACTGCCACTTCCGCGCAATTCGAGATGGTGACTGCCGGCGCCGAGCGCAAACTCAGGCGTCGAATAGTTTTCCATCTCGGCACCACGCGGGGTGAACGTGCCACGAACCACCCCATCAACGAGGACGGTAATCGTTTGCGTGCCGAGTTGCTCGGCACCACGTTGAGCGGCGCTCATCGTGACGATGTACGTCCCTCCCGAGGTGGTCACACTCGTTTTGAATGCACCGTGTCCTTGGATGAACGCCACCTGCCCACGACCATTAAGGTTGTTGGCATACGTGAACGCGCTTCCCGGACCGGAGATTCCTGAGCCGTCGCCTGAAGGGAATTCCCAGCTTGCGACGCTTTTCGTCGGAAAATACTGGAACGAGTTGCCCATGACCGGTTGCTCGAAATTCCAGTTCGGAAGTGCCGAGTGGAGAACCCCGAAGGGAATCCACGCGACAAGAAACAGCAGAAACTTCAGAATATTCTTCATCGTGCACTCCTCTCAATCGGATTGTGTGTAAGCAATTTTCAAGTCCGCGAAAACTTCGCGGGGAACATATCTGCCTATATAGTAACACTATATGAATGAAAAGTCAAATATTTTGCTTTATTCACGCCCAGTATTTTGGGCGGGAAATCGATGTTATGATAAAAACGGATGAAGTTATCTATATAATCCACTCACAATATGGACCTTAATGCACACACAACGCCCGATAAACTCGAGCGATACGCGTTTCTTTGGTCGCTTGCTCGCATGGCGATAGGAGCGCTCTCATTGTTTTTCGGGGCAGCGCCAATTTTGTATCGATTCGTCGGCTCGGGTGTCATGATGCTTGCATGGATGATTTCCGGAGCTGCAGCACTCTATCTCGGGTATCGTTGGTACACAGGCGGCAAAAAAGTTTTTAGTGGGAATGATCAGAAAGATACCATTGCGTTCCTCGTGATGGTTGTTACCGGCATCAATCTCGGGTATGCGGGAATCAGCACGAACATCAGCATGAGTCTTGTCTACAGCATTCTCGGCTCCTCGCTTGCGGGAATTGTTTTCAAGGCGACCGCCGTCGCGTACCTCCTCGTCGCGTACCAACTTTTCAAGAGGTGGAAGGCGTCAGGCGAGCGGGTATTCGATGGTGCGATAAACTGATTGAACGTCTCTTGTGCGCGCACCTCTGCGCGCAAGGTTATTCATAAAAGCGGCACACGGGTGTACGCCGCTTTTGCTTTGTGGTCACAAGTTGCTAACCAAAATGAACGTCTTACGTTCATTTCAGATAAGCACTTGTCGACCCCGGCTCGCGGTTTTTGTTTCTGGAAGGAAACAAAAACAACGCTCCGCCTTCACAACGGTCACGCACGCAAAGCACTTTGCGTGCTATCAAAGAAAACACCAGAAATGGCTCTGGTGTTTTCTTTGATGATCGTTGTGACCTCACGGGGAATCTTTCATTACATGAACGGTTCAGGTTGTATGACAGTTTCTTCCTTCGTCGAAACTGTCGACAACCTTTTCGATTCCCACGTAAACAGTCTCCCAGACTGTTTACTCGTGAGGTCATGCAAAAACCGCCCGAAGGCGGCGATTGCTTGCGTGACCGCAATGTCTGGCTTTCAGAACTCGTAGGACAGAGAGAGTATATCCAATCAAGCATTCAATTCTTAATGGGACACGGTGTTAGCTATTGAATAGCCATCCTATAAAAAAGGCAATAATAAGTGGCAGCCCAATACTTTTAACAGTTTGCTTTGCTGTCTCTTGGCCTGAAAGCAAGCTTAAACCCAAATACGTAAATCCCAGCATACTTAAAAATGGGATAAATTGTTTAAATATGATTACTGGATTTCTATATTCAACAGAAGAGCCAAATATTCCCAAAAATTGCATGAGAAAGAAAAAACTTGCAATGCCCACAAATAACAAAGAGGTGCCTATGCCGGTTTTTGTTTTTTGACTCAACTTAATCATAGTTTAGAGAATGATAGGTAAGGTAATTAATCCAAGATTGTTAAGAATCCCAACTATGCCAAAGAGGATAAATCCGTACCCCATCATTAGGAGATTAAAACGATAGAATTTTCTTTGTAGCGATGTCGCAATAGGAACGTCTCTCGCAATCCTATCAGTATCTGTAACAGCAGCTTCGGTGATGGTATTACGAGAATAGAGAAGTGCTAATCCGATTAGTATTGCCGAAACATCCGTGAGCTGTAGCTGATTAGTAAATATAGTAGATAGAAAGAAGCCCACAAAGACAAGTGCAGTCAGTGTCACTTTCGTCTTTTTTGACAAATTCATCATACAAAAG
>CAYMIV010000029.1:0-4537 GCA_964390945.1 uncultured Candidatus Saccharibacteria bacterium | reverse complement strand
ATGCTACATAGTATCACCACAAAGCGAGGACATCTCTTGCTGCACGACCTTTGCATCACTCCAGGGAGTTTTTGTGTTGTTCGGTCCCATGATGTACGGATCGGTCCCCTTTCCGGAGACAAGCACCACACCCCCATCGGGCGCGTCTTCGAGCGCGGTGCGTATTGCCTTTCTGCGGTCCATAATTATGGTGAGTTTCGAATCGTTTTCTATGCCGCGTGCCATCTCCTCGACAATTTTTTCCGGACTCTCATCGTACGGATCTTCGTTTGTGAGAATGATGCGCTCGCAGTATTGGTCTGCGATACGCCCCATTTCCGGCCGCTTCCACTTGTCTCTGCCCCCGCCGGTGTTTCCCAAAACGCACACCTTGCGCTCCTTCTCAAACGCCTTATAGAGTTTTTCGAGCGAGTCGGGCGTGTGGGCATAATCGACAACGGCCGTTATCTTCCGTTCCGCGTTTTTCGGCGACTTAAAGCGCTCGACCCTGCCTTTGATAGGCGGAAGATTTGAAAGTGCGGCGTGAATGGTCTTGAGGGGAATCCCGAACGCGCGCGCACACGTCATGGCAGCGAGAGCGTTGTACACGTTAAAAAGACCGACGAGCGGAACACGAATGGTTGTTCCCTCGGTGACGAGGCTCACATCTTCTTTGTTGAGCGTGTACAGTTCGAGGTCGGAGAGGCCGTAGGGAAGCGCGTGCTCCACCTTCGCTTTGAGGAAGTCTTCTCCGTGCGCATCGTCGCGGTTTGCAATCATAAAGCGCGGGCGTTTTTGAGAGCACTGGAGCGCGCGCGCGAGCTCGAGTTTTGCCGCAACATATTTCTCGTATGAGCCGTGCGATTCAATGTGTTCAGGAGAGAGGTTGGTAAAAATGAGCGCGTCGAGATGAATAAAGAGGTGCCGATATTGGCGGACGCCCTCCGAGGTCATTTCGACGATGGCGACTTCGCACCCCGCATTAACCGCTTCGCGAAGGAACTTCTGCATAAAAAATCTCCCGGGCATAGTCATTTTGTAGAGATTCCGCTCGCTCTTCTCACCGATTTTGAACCTTATGGTGCCCGCAACTGCGGTTCGTCTCCCATCCGCTTCAAAAATCGCATTGACCAATTCAACGACGGATGATTTTCCCTTGGTTCCCGTTACACCGATAACCGTTATTTCTTTTGAGGGGTAGCGGTATATGAGTGCGCCAATGAAGGAAAGGGTATAATGATACGGCGGCTGTAGCGCCCGAAAAAGCGCCGTCGGTATGAGTTTTTTGAGGTAATAGAGCAACGTATCCATACAGCGTACAATGCTTCAGTATAGCTGTTTTTTGAGAGCGGACAAATGGCGTACTATGAAAACACGCGACATTTTTCTACGGTATTCTCGCGCATCGGCACGCTACCCGACTACATACTTGAGCGCGTGCCGAATTCGCTCGTTTGTGTCGGTGATATCAGGGGGCACCTTTTGGAGCGCCTCGCGAGCATCTTTGTGTGAGTACCCGAGTGCAATGAGCGCATCAACCGCATCCCCGTCTCCCGACGTAGTGCCGCCGAAGGCGATAATATCTTCGGGAATAATTTCCTTGAGACCGAGTACGATTTTTTCAGCGCTTTTTTTTCCGATACCCGACATTTTTGAAAGATAACCCGGGTCATTTTGAGCAACTGCCTGCTTGAGGAGGGGAAGGTCGGCCTGTGAAAGTATTTGCAGTGCGGTTTTCGGACCGATTTTCGGGAGTTTTATGAGGTGGCCGAACATTTCGAGTTCTTCAATGTCAGAAAAACCATATAAATCAAGGGCGTTTTCGCGAACCGCGAGATGGGTGTGGACGGTAACACGAGCACCCACCACAAATTGCGAAGCGATGCGCACAGCAATCAAATATCCGACACCACCGACATCGAGCACAATATGAGTTGGTCGTACGCGCGCAACAGTTCCTGTGAGCTCGGCAATCATGCACTGAATCATACACCGCATCAGCTCTTTCGGAAACGGAAAGCGGATATGGTAATGCACACGCGGGACAGTATTCTGTGGCGCGCGCACCTATAATGGTTGTATGCACGCTTATAAAAGGCGGCTCTTAATGTATCTATGAAAATATCAATCATATTCTCTTTGTTTGTGCTCGCACTCGTGACGCTTGCGGGGGTGGGGGCGCGCGCGTACGCAGACGACGAACAGGTTTCGGGAACGTCAATCCGTTTTTCGAGCGCACAAGCACTTGTTGCGAGTGATGCGTGCCCCGGGTCCACAGAGATGTGCGATTATCTTGATACAGTAATCACACTAGTGAACGATGGGGTAACTCCGCCAACTGTCTCACTCGACTATGTCTTTACGGAAGTTGAAAAAAAGACGACCCACCGTCTCACAAATCCAACTGAAATGAGCATTCGGCTCCTTCCCAATGAGGCACAGACCCTAACGAGTCGCCTCAACCTCCCACACTACCTCGAGGGAAAATTATACGAAGTTTTTGTTGTGGCGCGCGAAGATACAACGGGAAGGGTGCTCGGAACCGCTCCAGCGGGTATCATCACTCCGACGGGCGCACCACAGTATCGCGTATCAGGATGCACGATTGACGGCGATACGCTTGAGCGAAGTTTCATCGAAATCAAAGAGGACGGTTTGTTCGGAACCATTTCCTGCGCGGTCACGGAAAAAGCCCGCATCGGCAAGGTCTCGCCACAACTCACTGCGACACTCTCTAAGAATGGGAGCGCGCTCCCCAAAATAACCGCCGCATCAAAAGCGCTTGTTGACGGCAAAACAAAAACAGAGCTCATTATTCCCAGTGAAGATGTGGCGGCGCTTGAGGCGGGGCGTTATACGCTCTCGGTTTTTCTGAAAGACGGATTAAGTGGCGCACACCTTACCGCTCCGCTTGAAGTCCCCGTTCTCGTCTCGGGGCACTATGCCGCAATCGAACTCTTCGATATTGGAAGGGTGACATACGCGGGCGGGGAAACGGCGACGGTTATTGTGAAAGTTGATTCCGTAGGTGCTGCCGGTGCAAAAATTAAAGCGACCCTGCACGATACAGACGGTGAATGCGGGGCGGGAGAGGCGGACCTTGCGCGAGGGGTCATAACCATTTCGGTTCCCGTGTTGCGCGATTGTACGCTCCTTCGAGCTGATCTACACGTAGAGAGAGAAGATGGAACAAGCATGGCGGCAGCGACGCTCGATTGGACAGAACCAGCAAGAGGTATTCCTGTTGTTCCGGCAAACTCCGAACCTAAAATGGGGGTCGCTACCGAATCACCGGTAACTATGATGATTGCACTCACTACTTTATTGGCACTCCTTGCAATCTATTGGATTGTTGTGAAAAAGAATATGTTTAAATCAACACCGGTTGCACCACTCATTCTCGTGTGTATGTTTGGTTTGGCAGGATTTTTTGCGAGCGCACCAAGTGCTGAGGCGGCACTCTCCGGTTACTACGAACGAGCATTTTCTGCCTATAATGGTGGTCCGTGTGCTATGCCGGCAGTGCCAACCATCGATCAATTGGAAGGAAGTGCAACACTCACCTTCGATAAAGCAACCTATGCACCCGGAGAAACGGTAACGGTGACCGCAACACTCGATTTTACGTGGTTTCCATCCCAGCTTAACTATCAGCCGGGCACAAACGCATCGCTCGATTGGACGTTTGGCGTACCATCAGTCTGGGGGAATGCCACGTTGAGCAAAAATCTGAACGCAGAAGCGGGCGGACCATTTACCGTTACACAAACATATCAGTTTGCGGCGCCGATGACTACGGGAACCTATAGCGCGGTCGGCTCAATGGGAACGACACCGGTCCTCATACAGCCAGACCCAACTGGTCCATTCAACAGTCTCTGTGCAACGTGGGGGCCGGTATTTACGGGAACAATAGGAAGCGCAAGTTTTGATGTTGTTTCCGGCGCACCGGTTGCTCCAAAAGCCAATCTCATGGTGAATGGTTCTCATGACGTCACGGTGAATGCGGGAGATACACTCAACTACTCATGGTGGGGGTCGGATGGTCCGCGCACAGGGTGGGGTTCAAACTTTACCACCGCGGGCACATGTCCCGGCGGACCAGGTCCCACTCCTTGGGTCGCAAACGATGATTCTGGAAATTCAAACGGTAATGTTGTTCCTGCCGCGCAAGTGGGGTGTACGTACACGATGAACTACACCGTGGCGGGTCCGGGTGGCTCAAACACCGATACTATTTATGTTCGTGTGAATGCCGCACCACCACCCGCAGTTTGTACCGGCAGCATTCCCGCAAACTCAACCGCCTGGGATGCAGAGGAGAGCACCGGCCTCTCGGCAGATACTCCCTGGACGCAGGCAGACCCGGATACCGCAACGAAGTGTCAGTATCACTGCGATCCCGGCTACACCTGGAACGGTTCAAGCTGTGTACCGCCGCCTCCAGGCTCATACGTCTGTACCGGCAGCATTCCCGCAAACTCTTCCGCGTGGGACTCTGAAGAGAGCACCGGCCTCTCGGCAGATACTCCCTGGACGCAGGCAGACCCGGATACCG
>CAYMIV010000028.1:0-4582 GCA_964390945.1 uncultured Candidatus Saccharibacteria bacterium | reverse complement strand
TGAGTTCTTTCGCTACATACGGCCTCCGTGTATATCTTCCCATGGCAATAACCATGCCGACCCCGACAAATTCCGTAAGGAGGTGAGAGCCCCCATAGGAGAGAAACGGGACTGTGGTACCGGTCACCGGCAAAAGTCCGATATTCATGCCAATGTGCACGAAAAAATGACTCACAATGAGAACCGCGACGCCGCTTGCAAAAAGCCGTTCGAAGTTTGTAGCCCCGACGAGGGCGTGGCGAACAAGACGCCACACAACAACTCCAAAGAGTGAGAAGAGGAGGAGGACGCCAATGAGTCCCCATTCTTCGGCGAATGCAGCGAAAATGAAATCGGTCTCGTACTCCGGCAAAAATTGAAGTTTGGATTGCGTACCATACCCGACCCCCTTCCCCCAAAGTTGTCCGGAACCGACAGCAATGGTTGACTGATATGCGTTGTATCCTGTTCCCTGTATATCGGCGAGCGGGTCGAGGAAGGTTACGATGCGTTGCTTTTGGTATTCCTGGAATCCAAAATTCCAGAGCATTAAAAACGCAATGACACCAGCAAGCATCACCATTCCAAGGTGGCGATATGAAATACCGGAAATAAGCACCATCCCAAACCAAATGGAAAATATGATGATTCCCGAGCCGAAGTCAGGTTGGATGAATACGAGAGAAAACACCAGAAATGCATACAGACCGGAGACAAGTATGTGACGAAAATCACCGATAAGTTCATGGCGCTTCGAAAAATATTTCGCAAGTACAGCAATGAGAATAAGTTTTGCCGGATCGGAAGGTTGCAAGGAAAAGAAAATGAGATCAAAGCGACTTTGTGCGCCCTTCACTGTCTCACCAACAAACAGAACGAGTACGAGAAGTAAGATAATGATGAGGTACAAAAAGAACGTTGTGTTGCCGGAACGAAGAAAACGATAGTCAGGTATGAGGGAAAAAATGAACGCAGTAACCGCAACCGCAATCCAAAGTATCTGCTTCATGAAATATTCATTATCGCCATCAAATGTGTACATGGTGACGAGTCCGAGCAGGGATAGAAAAATCATGGCTGAAATAAGCCATATATCAACACTTGCAAAAATCCTTCTGGCTCCGCGCATCAGGTTATTATGCGGTCGTCACGCGAATTGTCCAGGAGTGTTTACTTGAAACCGTGGTGTCGGGATTTAATGATTACTGGAGTGGTGTGAAAATTGCCTCGGTTTTTGGGATAATTTCAATTATTGCGGGACCTTCTTCACAGAGAGCACTCGTCACCGTGCGGTAGATAGTGTCAACAACACCGGCCGTTGCGGCTTTATAGTAATACGATTCTTTTGATGCAATATTTTTGAGAAATGTCTCGTTAGATTTTGCACCGAGACCGATTGTATAAATTTCAGTTCCAGTATCTTTGAGTTTTTGCGCTGCATCAAGGGCAAATTGCTCCGCATTGGGCTCCGGTGCATTTGCAAGACCGTCAGTCAAGAAAACGAGCACCTTGCGCGCATTCTGATTATGCCGAGACGAACTGAGCTCGTCTTTTGCCTTGAGAATCGCATCTCCAGTATTTGTGCGTCCCGTTTCGTCTGCCTTCCCTATTGTGAATCCGCTCACCGCTGATTCAACCTTCGTGCGGTTGTTGGTGAGCACCTCCCGCACCGATGCGGTCGTGGCATAGGTCACAACACCAACCTGATCATTGGCACCAAGTCGTGAAATAAATGCGCTTGCCGCCTTAAGTACCGAGGTGACCGGTTCCGGAGGTGAACCGCCGTCGTCATTCATGCTTCCCGACAGATCTATAGCAAGTACGACATCAGTAGGCACTTCGCAGCTTCGTACCGTTTTTGCAATGGGTGCCTGCCAGGTAAATACGACATCCTCTGTGGTGCGTGGCGCAAAATACGGCACGACTGTTCTCGAGGCGGTCACCGGATTTTTATAAGCATCGAAAATAGTCGCTATTACCTCAACGTCGCGTGCTGGAGTGAGCGCGGTGTTTGTTATGCGTGCGTCAAGTTTTGGCAAGACATCTGCGTTGCGAAGGAAACGCTCAATCACGTTAAATTGTTCCCTTCCCATCGTTGCGGGTTGCCATACCGTCTCGCCACCAAGATCGAGTATGAAATCAATATCAGTTGGTATTCGCGTCCCGGTCATAATTCTCCCCTCAAACACAGGATACGTACTATCGGGGGGAAGGACAGTTTTTCCTGTTCGTTCAACAATGATGCCGTCCTTGTCTTTGAGTCTAAATGTATACGGTATTTCACTTGAGCCAGAGTCTCTGTTTTGATTTTCAACATATGCAACTGCATTGTATTGACCAGGCACTATCTCAAACACTTTTGCCCAGGTAACACTTGGCGGGAGTATGTCGGCGACACAAATACGCACGCACGAACCACCGCAATCAGTTCCGCGCTCATCACCATTCATGAGTGCGTCAAAGCAGGTTGGCTTCTCATACCAATTGAGAAAATAGAGCGCACCCGAAACGAGCGCCAAAAATACCACGACACCAACGAGGTATATGATTCTACGTCGCAATGCCCACATTCTAATCATTCCCTTATTCTAGCAGACGATGGGGCGCTGCGGTGCCACATACTCAATGAGCGCATCACGAAGTGTCGTGATTGTTTTCTTAAAAGTGTTATCCTCCTCTTCAAGAAGGGTAAACCTAAAACCATTGTATGAGGAATTGAATCCGGACGTGAGCGGCACTACGCAAATGCCTGTTGAAGCAAGCAGGTAGTACACGAATCTCTTATCGAGTGTGAACGTGGGCATAATGAGTTTTTCGAGCATATTTTTAATATCGGGATTCGCAATGTGTAGCGTTTGTTTTTCATTCAATACCCCATCCTTAAAAACGAGGGACATATAGAACGCACCCCATGGTTTATGAATGGTGATTTCAGGAATTTTTGAAAGCATTTCATACGCGAAATCGGCTCGTTGTTGATATTTTTCACTCCGTTTCTTGAGCATCGGATAATAGCGCGGATCGCTCATGACCGCGGGGAGTATCTGCTGTGGAAGCGTCGTCGAACACACCTCGAGCATTTTCGCATCAATGAGTGACTTGCAATATACGTTGAAATCCTCGTCCTTATCGCGATTGTAGAACTCCACCCAGCCGCAACGCCCTCCGGGCCACGGAAATTCTTTTGAGATACCGCGCATCGCGATAGCGGGCACGTCACCAATCACTGAGGCGAGTTTGTGATATTCGACGCCATAGGAAAGATTGGAATATATCTCGTCAGTGATGATGAAGAGGTCGTGTTTTTTCGCAATGGCAACAATTTCCTTGAGTACGTCTTGCGTGTATACATATCCTGTCGGATTATCGGGATTCACAATGAGAATACCTCCAATCTCTGGATGGTCGTGTATTTTCTCTTCCATTTCTTTGAGGTTTGGCTTCCATCCGTTTTGCGGGTCGAGTGAATACGTG
Source organism: uncultured Candidatus Saccharibacteria bacterium (assembly GCA_964390945.1). Classification (GTDB taxonomy): domain Bacteria; phylum Patescibacteriota; class Minisyncoccia; order Phycocordibacterales; family UBA918; genus Damh-18. Next base: position 1,129 of record CAYMIV010000028.1, on the reverse strand, counting down.
ATGTGTGGCCGGTCGGCGTGCGCCGCCTCAGCCGAGGAATGAGTTGGGTATGCAGGATTCGGACCAATGATGCGCACATTCGGATGAAGATTTTTGTAGATTTTTGAAATCGCATCTCCGAGTCCGTTGAAGAAAAGTATGTCATCTGCGGTAATTTGAATACCGCCCTCAAGATTGCGTTCTTTGGCAATATACTCGCGTGTGGAGAGCAAACCCTTGGTCGGCGAATACGCGTAGGTGATATCGTTTTGCATTGCCAGAGCCGCATACTCTTTTATCCATGGCGCAACTGCTTCACCCTTCGCGACTGGGTCGCCGATATTTTCCCAGATAATAGAAAGACCCAGTGCTTCCATTTTCTTCGCCACTTCAACAATCTCGCGTATTTCATACACAAGACTTGAAGCACCGGGGTGAGTTATCGTATTTCGCATCAGAAGACTATAGCGTACTTCGTTTAAAAACCAAAAACTTTAAGGAGGACCTGCTGTCGAGCGAGCGAACAACGTGAAAAGTCCGAATGTAATGAGGGCCTTTCATGTTTGAGCGAGCGACGACTGAAAGCTTTTGCGAGGTAACGAGCAAAAGCTTACTCTCCCAAGTTACATATGGGTAGGTCGTGCGACGGAAGTCGCATCAATAGAAAAGACCCATCTCAAGGATGGGTCTTTTCTATTGAATACTTTAAGTTGGCGCTGACCTACTCTCCCTCCGGAGAAGTACCATCGGCGCAGAGAAGCTTAACTGCCGTGTTCGGAATGGGAACGGGTGTACCCTTCTCGCAGAAGCACCAACTTAAAATATTCAATTTTCAAATCTATTCTTTTGCGTGCCGTGAAATGATCCCGACCAAGGTCGGGGTAGGGGCGGTTGGGTTCGAACCAACAACCTCCTGCGTACATCGCAGGGCTCTACCAGTTTTCGAGCTACGCCCCCTAGAAACACTTCACGGCACACAACAATCGCATATCCATCTCTTCATTCGACACTCACAACATTTTACTTCAAAAATTGAAACAGCCACGAACAGCATTCCCCATGGGAACTACGTCCAATTAGTACACCTCGGCTTAGTGCATTACTGCACGTACACCTAGTGCCTATCAACCAGATCATCTCTCTGGGGACT
>CAYMIV010000027.1:0-6589 GCA_964390945.1 uncultured Candidatus Saccharibacteria bacterium | reverse complement strand
GGAGACAGCGCGTATGCATTGGTACCGCGGAACGGCGAGTACGACATCCTCCTCAAAGGAACCGGGTATGGCGGGGTAACATTCACCGTCGATGAGATTCTTGGGGAGAACCAATCATCACTCGCACACGTATTTGTGGCGACCATTACTCCAAGTACCACGGTCGAGGTTGTGTATGAAAATGACAAACTCGGCAATCTTCTCATCGACGAAAACGGCGATGGCGTGATTGATGTTGAGATGACCAAGGATGGTGTTGTTGTGACAAAAATCACCACCTATGAAAACTTGAAGCAGGCAATTCGTGGTCTCGTGCTCGCGACACCTCTAAAAAAATCTTTGCTACTCCTCGCAGGTATTGCAGAGGAACTCGATAAAAAATCAGCGCAGAATGTGAAGTGGCACCAGTTCGAATTACTCACTTTGAATCAACTCGAGGCGACGGTAAAATTGTATGTGAAGAAAAAACTGCTCACACAATCTGATGCAAACAATATTTTTGAAATAATTACTAAACTTAAGATATGAATCAATTCAAGAAAATCAACCTAGCCGCACTTATGATATCGTTGTTGTTTGGTATCGGATTTTACATCTATTGGGCCTCCTTTTGTCCAAAAGTTTCATGTGGCTATTTACTGCTTTCAAACATAATTGAACCACTAGAATATGCTGGCTTTGTGTTGTCAGCATTCTTTTTTCTTTTCCTTCTCCTGCCTGCACATTATTTTGAGGCGTGGCTCAAGCGGATTTTTTCATGGGCGTTTCCACTCGCATTTATTTCTGTCCTTCTGACAGAAAATGGTGGCGGTGTTATGTCATTTTCGAAAGCAGACATTGTTGTTGTTAATGGCATTCTCTGGGGAGTAATCACACTCATTTTTGTGCTCTATACTCGGCGAAAGTCAAAAGACAAAAGCGTCGCGGAAGGATAGTGGTGGTGGTATACTGTTGATGATGTTCAACAAGACGTTTTATAAATTTTTCTTTGCGTTTCTCGCAATCATTGCGTCGACACTCGTGATTATTCTCATAGCGGGAGCGGCGGGGGCGTAATTCAAATCTATTCAATGCGCATCACCGATCAGTACATTTGGAACTTTGTCTTCTCTATCTTTTTCCTCGTACTCGTTTTTATGGGCTCCATTATTCTGGAGGGGGAGACCTATAAGCAATTCAGTGCGCTCACACTCACCGATTTCACGCTCATTACTCTCGCAACTTTCCGCTTCATTCGCCTTTTTGTGTATGACAAAATCACTGCATTTTTTCGCGAACAATTCTGGGATGTTAAGGAAACAAAAACCGGGTACGTGCTCGTGAAGCCCGATGGTGGTCCGCGCCGCACGCTCGCTGATCTTCTCTCGTGCCCCTGGTGTTTCGGTGTTTGGTCGGGTGCAACCGTTTCATTCTTTTATCTCCTTACCCCCTATGCGTTTTACCCGATACTTCTCCTCGCGCTTTCCGGCGTTGCAACACTCATTCAACTTATGGCAAACCTCATCGGTTGGAAGGCGGAAGAGGCAAAGATGAATGTTGAGGGACGATAGGGGAAAAGTGTGAGGAACTAGTATGAGTATCGACCCCGCACAACAGCTTCGCTGTTGTGCGGGGTTTTCTCTATTCTTCTATCTTATATTTCATATTGAACTATTTCTATTCTCTGGTATAGTGTCGGGCAAGCAGGCTTAAGACAGTCGGTAGCCGAAAGGCGTTAATTGAAACAAAGATTTGTTTTAGCCCTAATCCCTAAAACATTTTCTTAAGAAAATGTTCGGGTCGGGCGAACAAAACAAAGTTTTGTTTTAGCCGACCGAGGTCCAACTCACGCTTTTGTGTATTTGGAGGTCGAAGCCACACACGTCTGTGGCCTGTTTTAAATTAAAAACACATGGCAGTTACAAAAGCAAAGAAGAAGGATATTCTCACAAAACTCGAGGGTATCAAAAAAGAAGCAGATTCAATTGTGTTCTTCAACTACAAAGGACTCTCTGTAGCGGACACTACGACGATGCGTCGTAAACTTCGCGAACTCGGCGTCGGTTACTTTGTGGCAAAGAAGACGCTCATAAAGCGCGTTCTTGGCGAGGGTTTTGAAGGGACACTTCCAGAACTCGACAAAGAGATTGCGGTTGCGTACAGCACCGACGCGATTCTTCCTGCACAACAGGTAAAGGAATTTGCCGGAAAATTCAAGGAAAATATCGCCATTGTCGGCGGCGTCTTCCAGGGGGTGTACAAGAGCAGGGCGGAAATGACAGAGATTGCTTCAATCCCTTCACTTCAAACACTTCGTGGAATGTTTGCACAACTCATCAATTCACCACGTCAGCGTTTCGCTGTTGTGTTGAGCAGGGTGTCAGAAACCAAGAACGCATAAATTGATTATATAAACGAGTGGTGGTGAGGTGGGGCGAAAGGAGTTTTTAATTCCTTACAGGAACCGTGCACTCATTGGGCCTTTTGATTCATTTCATTTTCAAAAGTCCTCAATGAGTCTTGCGAAGCTCCAAGTATTCGCTTCTCACACCACGCTCATAAGAAAAATTGGCACATGGATCAAGCTAAAATTATCGAAGCAGTAGAGAAGATGACCGTTCTCGAACTCAACGAACTCGTGAAGGCGATTGAAGAGAAGTGGGGAGTTTCAGCGGCAGCTGTTGCTGTTGCGGGTCCTGCAGCAGCAGCCGATGCTGGTGAGGAACAGAGTGAGTTCACTGTTGAGCTCACCGATGGTGGCGCGCAGAAGATTGCCGTCATCAAGGTTATCAAGGAGACTCTCGGTCTTGGCCTCAAGGAGGCGAAGGACATGGTAGATGGCGCACCAGCCGTCGTGAAGGAAGGCCTCAAGAAAGAGGATGCTGAGGCATTGAAAACGAAACTCGAGGAAGCGGGTGCTAAGGTAACCCTTAAATAAGGTAAACACACTTTTGAAAAAGCGAAGCCAAATGTCTTCGCTTTTTCAATGCCTCAGAGTCGGAAACACGCCTTTCGAAATAGTCTGGGAGACTATTTCGAAAGGTTTCGTGTTGAGACCGGCTCGGAGCACTTAGTAGAATTCGACTGAACAGGAAGAATTCTACTTAGTGACTGTGAGGAGGCACTCAAAGCAAAGCTCGAAGAGGCTGGCGCGAAAGTCACCCTTAAGTAAATTTTCGGACAACAAAAAACATCCGCGGGTGCGGATGTTTTTTGTTGGAAAATTTTAGTAGTGCACTTTCGTGCCGAGGCCGCATCGATGTGAGGCGCTATTCATAATGTGCCGAACCAGCGAGGCGGAGTGAGACAGTCTGGGGGACTGTCGTAAGAGGTTGTCGATATTTTGAAAAATATCATACAACCTGAACAGCTCCTGCAAGGAGGGGCACTTAGCAGAATTCGAGCAACGCGAGAAATTATACTTAGTGACGGGTGACGGTGCGAAGGTAACTCTCAAGTAACACTTATATAAAAAGCAAACCCCCGCGATGAATTGCGGGGGCTCAAGCAGGCGTACCTCTACGCCTTTTTCGCGCGGGCAAGCTGCTTGTTTCTGTATTGCCGAGGGAAAGGCATCTTATTAGCGAGTCGTGAAGCAGCGGTGAGGTAGTGCAGCAGTCCTCGTCCACGTTCGCGACCTCGCCGTACGTGCATATCCAGAGCCTCATCGGGAATATCGAGATGAACTGCCCCCGTAGCTCTTTCGTGTTGTACGTCGGCGAGGATTTCATTCTGATACCGCGTCTTTTTCGTGCGGGCGAGGTAACAGGTAACAGACGCAATCGAAATGTAACGACGGCTGTCGTTTGTCGGAAGACGTTCGTACAGCAAACGTGTCGCTTGAACCTGCACGAGAGCTTCGGTGTTTGCGAGCCCAACATCCTCGAGTGCGAACACCTCGAGGTCGTCCCAGACCGGCTTTACTACTGCCGGGTCGGTGTCGAGCAATTCGATTGCCCAGTAGAGTGCCTCCCACTCGTTTCCTTGACGAAGCTTCTTGATGAAGGCCGACCGAACTTCCGCAAGATTGTAGCCGGATGCGGACGTCGAGTCTTGCCAGTTGATACCAAACTTGCCACCGAGCACCAGGTTTTTTGTCATGATGAAATCCTCAGTTGTAGGTAACATTCCCGACCTCTTTTTACAGGTTCTATCCGCGTTGTCAACAAAAGAGGAGACTTTCAATTAAAAACAAAAATCCCGCGCACGCGCGGGATTTGAGACTACAACAATATTACATCTTTATCACAATTAGATGTGCATCAGTTGCCAAGTTTCGCATATCTCAACTTTGATTATGTGTGGGGAGAGGTCGACAGCCTCTCTGCAGTCTTTCGCGCATCACTTTTGGTGAAGGGGGCGTGTCTTGAGTCGCTTGAGTCGTAGCTGTCAAACATAACCTTCTCCTTTGAAGGACGAACGAGTAACAAGCTAGGGCTGTACTTTGGTGACCCTAAAGCCGAGCTTTTCAGGTGGGAACTGAGGATTGTGGAAGGCGACGGCTGACTCTCGTATACCCCCAATGGTATCCTTACGTCTTCGGACCAAGGAGAGAAGAGCACGAACCTCTGCGAGAGTTTTGTATCGTTCGTAGCAAGCCTTGAATATCAAAAGGTCATAGACCTCAGGGATAACAATTAACAGGAGCAATGTTCTGAGGGCAGGGTTGGTATCCTTGAGTTGCCCACGCCGGCCCTGCTCATGATTCCGTATTGTCGCAACCGATACCCGGTAAGAATCGCCAGCTGAAGTCGTGAAAGCTTCAACTGAGCGCGCACTTTTTTAATAAACATCGAACCTCCACATAGGTAAGGGAACCGTTGAAGGGAAGAGCAAACTAGATGAACCTTAAATCAAATTTAAAGAAAGTCAATGAACTCTCGTATATTCAAACTCACGACACTCACCCCTTTCCGTGTCTAGTGTAGGGGGTAATATACCGTGTGCTATAATCAGCCCACTATTTTTTGAAACTATGGTAGACCCACTCGCAATTCTTTTTGGTTCACCGGCACGGGTCAAACTCCTTCGCTTCTTTCTCTTCAATCCGTCGCAGGTATTTACGTTCGATGACATCAGTCGTCGCGCCAAGCTTGTGCGTCGCACCGCACGCACCGAGATGAATGCACTTGAACGAGCAGAGGTCATAAAAAAGAAAATGGTATATGTCCAACGACCGGACAAGAATATAAAAGTGCGTGCACAGGTGTACGCCCTCAACCACAAGTTTCCGCAACTCTCATCGCTCCAAACATTTCTTTTCGAGACTGCGCCAATTGATGGAAAAACGCTCATGAAGCACATTCGGAAAGTTGGTCCAGTCGACTTCGTTGCGATGGCGGGTATTTTCATGCGCGAGTTTGATCGCCGACTCGATGTCATTATTGCAATGAAAAAACTTAATGAGAACAAAATAGAGGTAGCAATGCGCTCACTCGAATCAGAACTCGGTATTGAAATTCGTTACGCATCCTTTACAACCGAAGACCTCGCGTATCGTGTTGGCATGTACGACAAACTAACCCGCGACGTGTTTGATTACCCATACCAGATACTTGTCGACAAACTCAACATTCGCGACGAACTGCCTCGCAAATAGAAACACCCACCTGACAACATTTAAGTATGTCGCACCCAAACCCCACGTTAATCCATAACGGGCGAGTGGGGAATAGCATCGAAATGAGCCATTAAATTGAGGTTACGCCCAATAAGCAAGCCGCAATGCCCCATATCAAGACTTGCCTGTTGACTTCAAAATACTTTCGTATATAATGGCGCCTACGTGTTTATGAATTTCACTAAAAGCAACCTCTAGCGGAGCAACATTCGTAAGGATGCTTGCGACCGCATCATGCGGTTTTTTTAGTCAAAAATTCAACGAGAATGCGTGTGATCATTGTCAAATCCTAGAGCATTTTGTACAAGGACTTCGGTCCGGGTGCTTTGTGTGACGGGAGTTGTATGACGATGGTCATATAATCGCATATCCTAGGAACGAGATGATAAGTCTCGTTTCGAAAAATCCTATACGTTCGACGCGTATAGGTATCGTGCACTTTTCTTTGGTGTAGAGGTTTTTATTCTCAACGAAGTCGAAAGACTATTGTGAGGTTCAGAACTCATACATAAAGATGAAAAGTGCACGAGCAGGTTTCGTGGAGCGTTAAAGATTTGTGGTACACATCGTACTCGGGTCTTTTCGTCCGCTCCATGAAAACAAATACACAACAGTTCCGTTTGCATATGTATTTTTGCAAGCGGGACACACTCAAAAATTGTACAGCGGTGTACAGCATTCCCTGTGGGAATGGAAGGGTGTATGGTGGATGCCTAGGTTTCAAGAAGCGATGAAGGACGTGGTATGGCTGCGATAAGCTCGGGGGAGATGCCAAACAATCGTTATATCCCGAGATGTCCGAATGAGGAAACTCACCTGCTTACGGCAGGTACCCTTGTAAGAGGGAGCATACGGAGCGAAGTAAAACATTTCAGTAGCTCCAGGAAGAGAAAGCAATATACGGAACTTTCTTTCTGAACAGATGCTTTGCATCACGTTCAGGATTTATTCTGAACATTGGTGCGTAAGCGCCATTATGTTCAGGAAGAA
>CAYMIV010000026.1:0-6730 GCA_964390945.1 uncultured Candidatus Saccharibacteria bacterium | reverse complement strand
GCGATAAACGAATTGTTTGAGAAACACTCTTTTGATGCAGTATGTCATTTAGCGGCTCAAGCGGGGGTACGGTATTCTCTTGAAAATCCATACGTGTACGCTGATACAAACTATGTCGGCACGCTCAACCTCTTTGAGGCGGTAAAGCGCTATAAAGTTCCCCACATCGTCATCGCATCGTCATCGTCGGTCTACGGTACGAATACAGCGATGCCCTTTATGGAGGAGGACCGCGTTGATACCCCCATTTCCATATATGCGGCATCGAAGCGGGCGACTGAGCTTCTCGCGCACGCGTACCACCACCTCTTCGGGATGAACATTACCATCATCCGACCTTTTACAGTGTACGGACCGTGGGGGAGACCCGACATGGCGCTCTTTCTCTTCACTGAGGCGATGTTGAAGGGTGAGCCGATTAAGGTATTCAACGGGGGAGAGATGAAGCGTGATTTCACGTACATTGACGACACCGTCTCCGGATTTGTGGGGGCGCTCCAGAAGCCGGAAGGGTTCGAGATTTACAATATTGGGAGGGGTGCGCCAGAAGGACTCATGGACTACATCCGCGCCATTGAGGATGCACTCGGAAAGAAGGCTGAGCTCGACCTGCAACCGATGCAGCCGGGCGACGTGCCCGCAACGTGGGCGGACGTAAGTAAAGCCAGGACCCGGCTTGGGTACGACCCAAAGACCCCCATTCATGATGGGATCAGACGGTTTATTGAATGGTACCTTGAATACTATAAAGTTAGAACGTACTAGAATAACCCTCTACTTGTTGCTTTCGTCACTCAAATACTCATCGAATAGTAATACGACTCATGTTTTTATTCCTTAGCGCCTCATACCTGACTGAGTCACTCTAATAAGTTCTGAATCATGCATTTATTCTATGCCAATGGTATATTTTCCCAATGATTATTGACGGAAGAAAAATTGCGGAAAAAATGTATGAGGATATGCGGCTCGAGATTTCTCGTCGTGAGCGTGCACCGCGTCTCGCCATCATCACCTGTGCTCCGAATTTCGAGACGCAAAAATATTTGGCGCTCAAAGAAAAAAAGGCTACGCAGGCGGGCATTGAAACCGATGTCATCACTCTTTCGAACGAGAGCGCCACAGAGGATTTTTTGGCGACGATTAATGCGTGCACAAAAACCGCAGACGGCATCATTGTTCAACTGCCGCTCCCGCCGCACGTTGCTACCGCTTCCATTCTTGCTGCGGTTCCCATAACACACGATGTCGACGCACTCAACCCAAATACAACACAAGTACTTTCCCCAGTGGTTGGGGCAATAGCGGAAATACTTCGTCAGAACAGAATCGAATCAAAAGAAAAATATGTCACCATTATTGGTGCAGGGAGGCTCGTCGGCGTGCCCGCGCTCCGGTGGTTTGAGTCGGAGGGTGCGTATGTGAGCGTTGTTACCAAGGAAACCATCGATATTGTAAGTCACACCAAAAATGCCGACATTATTGTTTGTGGCGCGGGTGTTCCCGGTCTCCTTACCCCAGACATGATAAAAGACGGTGTCGTTATTCTTGATGCGGGCACTTCAGAGGAGGGCGGAATGCTCCGAGGCGACGCGACCTCAGAATGTGCTGAAAAAGCTTCACTTTTTACACCTGTCCCCGGCGGCATTGGGCCCGTGACGATTGCTGTACTGCTTAAAAATCTTATTGTCTTGGCTCGAAACGAGTAGTTTTTAGAATCCACCTCGCATTGAATCCCTAAACCAAGCCACGCAGTTTTTGAGCGAGACGCCCGGCACAGGGCGAGGCATACCGACGTATGACGAGGCCGAGCCGTTGGGAGTCGAGCCGAAAACTGCGTGGCAACTGTGCGAAATGAACCACTCAAAACACCCATATTCGCAATGGTTCAATGTAGGGTGGATTCTATGTTATAGTGGTTGCCATATTTATTCGAGACTAGCGCGCGTCATTATGTCTGAACACAGTAATAAAGATGGCACTTCCGAGGGTATTATCCGGGCATTTCGTGCAATCATTGTTCTCCTCCTCGGTGTTGCTGTTGCTTATTTTGTGTATGTATCTACCGTTGATACCGATGCGCGTTTTCCATTCAAATTTGGACTCGACCTCGCGGGCGGAAGCCAGCTCGTTTATGTCGCCGATGTTTCAAAAATTTCACAGAGCGAAATCCCCGATCTCATGAGCACACTTCGAGAAGTTGTGGAACGGCGCACGAATGTCTTTGGTGTTTCCGAGCCGAATGTGCAGGTGGAGACGAGCAGTTTTGTAACTGAAAATCCGGAACAGCGGCTCATTGTTGAACTTCCTGGTGTTACCAACATTGATGAGGCAATCCGTCAGATCGGTCAGACCCCTCTTCTCGAGTTTAAACTGGTTGATGAGCAGGCGCTTTCAGCACAAAAGGCGGCAGAAAACGCAACGGCATCAAGCGGCGCTCTCGTCAGCAACGTCAAAATTAATGGAGAAAAGATTGAGCCATACATTGATACCGGACTCACTGGTCGATATCTCAAAAATGCTCAACTTGTATTTGGAAATGGCCAACAGGGCGCGCTTTCAAATGAACCTATTGTGAGCATCACATTCAATGAAGAGGGTGCAAAACTTTTTGAAAGTATCACCAAAGAAAACGTTGGTGAACAACTCGCCATATTCCTCGACGGAACCATGATGTCGGCACCGCGTATCAATGAAGCGATTGTCGGTGGCAAGGCGGTCATTTCCGGCAATTTCACGCCCGAGGAGGCACGTGAACTCGTGCGTAACCTTAATTTCGGAGCGCTCCCCGTGCCCATAACACTCGATAGTACGCAAACCATCGGCTCAACGCTCGGCGAAGAAGCACTTGCTGCAGGCGTATATGCGGGAATCGTTGGATTCATTCTCCTCTCACTCTTTATGATTCTCTGGTATCGCCTCCCGGGACTTATTGCAGTACTTGCTCTCTGTCTTTATGTCATTATGATGCTCGCGCTCTTCAAGCTCATCCCGGTTGTTCTCACAGCAGCAGGCATTGCCGGACTCATTCTTTCGATTGGTCTTGCCGTTGACGCAAACGTGCTCATTGCAGAACGTATAAAGGAAGAACTCAGGGACGGAAAACAGGTCTCAGAGGCTATTGAGGAAGGATTTGCGCGCGCATGGCTTGCCATTCGCGACTCAAATATTGCGCACATCATCACCGGCATCATCCTCTTCTGGTTCGGAACATCACTTATCAAGGGATTTGCACTCGTACTCGGTATCGGGGTTGTTGTCTCTATGCTTTCTGCAATCACTATTTCACGTACGTTCCTCATTGCACTCCCGATTCATGCAGATACGAAGATTGGAAAGTTTCTTATGAGCTCGGGTTGGTCCCGTTAATATTTCACTATGTCTACCACACACGCGAGCGACAAAACTACCACAACGCACGTCATGGGGCTTCAGCGATTTCAAAAATATTTTTTCGTTCTTCCTGCAGTTGCTGTCGTACTTTCGGTAATTGCAATTTTGCTCTGGGGGTTGAAACCGGGCATTGATCTCATGGGGGGATCGCTCCTTGAAATTGAATACCAAGGAGATCGTCCAGAGGTTTCCGTTGTTCAGGAAAGGGTAAACGCTCTCGGAATCGGGGAAGTGCGCATTCAGCCATCCGGTGAACGCGACCTCATGTTACGACAACGGGCGCTTACTGCCGAGGAAAAAAATTCCCTCGACGGAGCGCTTCGAGAATTTGGCGATACTCGGGAGGTGCAATACAATTCTGTTGGTCCCTCAATCGGTTCGGAACTTATTGCCAAAGCGTGGTGGGCAATCGGACTCGTTACCCTCTCAATCGTACTCTTCATCGCGTTTGCGTTTCGGCACGTCTCGAAGCCCGTGTCTTCCTGGAAGTATGGCGTTGTCGCCATCGTGACACTTGTCCACGATATTTTGATACCAACAGGGCTTTTCGCATACCTTGGATATGTACGCGGCGCGGAAGTCGGCTCACTCTTCATTGTGGCGCTCCTCACCATTCTCGGCATCTCCATCAATGACACTATCGTTGTGTTTGACCGGATTCGAGAAAATCTGAATCGCAATGAGAAGAAAAATCGACACGAACCGTTTGTGGATGTTGTGTGGCACAGTATCGTTCAAACCATCACTCGTTCAATCAACACGTCGGTTACCGTCATCATCATGCTCGCCGCACTATTTTACTTCGGACCGGAGTCGACAAAGGATTTCTCACTCACGCTCATCGTCGGTATGGTTGCCGGTACCTATTCATCAATCTTCCTTGCGGCTCCGATGCTCGTCTATATTGAAAAATGGCAGAAAAAAAGCACCACAAAATAATCATCGGTATTACAGGTTCATTTGGAGCAGGGAAAGGAGCAGTCGTTGAATATCTTGTCAAAGAAAAAGGTTTCAAACATTTTTCAGCAAGCAGTTTTATTACCGAAGAGGTTGTGCGGCGAAATATGCCGATCAACCGGGACACTATGATTTTTGTCGGAAATGAGCTCCGGGCTCTGTATGGACCCGCATACATTGTTGAGTCACTCCATGCGCGTGCTGTAACTGAGGGCGGCAATGTTGTCATTGAATCACTTCGTGCGGTTGCAGAAGTCCAAAAAATAAAGAAACTTGGAGGCTTTGTTCTTGGTGTTGATGCGCACCCGGAAATCCGATACCAACGCACCACTACTCGCAACAGTGAGAAAGACCGCGTGTCGTATGAAAAGTGGCTACTTCAAGAAAAACAGGAATCGAATCCTGATGACCCGACAAAACAAAACATCTTCGGTGCTCTCAAAGAGTCGAATCTCATCATCATGAACAACGGCTCTATTGGTGACCTTCACCGGGCCATTGATGGTGTACTCTTACAAATCAGGGAGGGGTAGTTTAATGGATACGCGTTCCGATGAACGGGTCTCCGTTTAAGTATTTTTCAATTTCAGTAGGTTTTGTCCCGTTCATGATGGTAACTTCAAGTCCGAGTGCTTGCGCTTCACGTGCGGCGACTGGGTCAAACGGGGACGAGAGCCCCGGGTTCCACTCACTCGGAATAAGTTTCAAAAACTCTTCCCATGTCGTATCTTCAATTTTTTGTGCCGCCATATCGGTGCGCGGGTCAGCAGTGAACACATAGTCAATATTTGAAAGATTGATGAGCTTTGTTGCACCGCGGTGTTTTGCTATCTGTACTGCGCGAAGGTCGGTCGAGGCACCCGGACGATACCCGGCAGCGATGACAAGTGGAGTATCTTCCGGAACATCCATGATGTCGTCGGGGTTTGTAACCATGACGGGGTGAGCGGTATCGCGAAAGATAGTGCGGAGGAGGTGTCCGTTGAGGCGGGTCGCGTGAATGCCCATCCAGTCGAGGTCTTCAGGGTCGAGTTCGGAGACCGCCCCCGCCGCGTCCTGGTAGCGACGCGCCGTTTTGCCCCCGCCCGCAATGATAATAAAACGCCGCCCGAAGGCTGAAATCTGGTGCTCAACAAGGGATTTGAGACTCTTGAGAAATGGGATATCTATATGGTCGGGAACAATCAAAGAACCGCCGACTGACATCACAACCGTCTCGTAGTTGCTCATTAGACCCAAGTGTAACCTGTGCCGGGGTGGGTAGTCCAGGATGGCCTTTGGGATGTACCCTTCGGTAAATCAACGGCTGAGACTTGACCTTTTTTCGCCGACCTGTATAATGGCGGGCACCGTTGTTTTTTGGTGTATTTCGCGTCTTTTTGGAGGCGATTTTTAACCCAAGAAGTGGGACGGTTGTTTCATTGATAACAAAATAACTCCAGATCCACTTTCCTTTAGGTGGGTTTGGAACTAATACAAAGTTGCATAACGCAACACCTTTTTTGGTGTTGAGTCATGTGACGGTATAACATCAGCTGGAATATATGTGCAAACATATATTCTACAAAAAGACAAAAGCAAGCGACATTCGCAACGCGAATGTTGAGTATACGTATAAAGTACAAGTAGTAAGTATGAACGCTTCGCGTTCAATACTCATACTCAATACCCATACTTCATACTCGACGCAGTCGTACATTTTCTTTTGTCTTATCCTTGGGATTCAAATGTTGCGCGAGCAAGTACACGCGCATTACACATTTGAAAACAAGATCGCACCAAAGCGAACCAATCGAAAGAACGGCTCGCTTGCGAACTTGTCTTAACTTAGAGTTTGATCCTAGCTCAGGGTGAATGCTGGCGGCGTGGATGAGGCATGCAAGTCGAATGCTGCACCTTTTAGTCTTCGTTTGGTACGATGGAAACATGCACTATGTGTATATAATCCAGAGTGAGAAAGACAAACGATACTATGTTGGGTATTCAGCTAACTTACGGCAACGTGTTCAAGAACATAATGAAGGTAAAACTTCCTATACAAAAAAATTCAGACCATGGAGACTTGTGTATTATGAAGCATACCAAACAGAGAGCTTGGCACGTGGACGCGAGCAAAAACTGAAACAACATGGTAAACGCTACACGGAACTTTTAAGACGTGTGGTGAACGAAGGTTAAAAGGTGCAGCATGGCAGACGAGGTAGTAACACGTAGGTACGTACCGGAGAGTCAGGGATAACCTGCCGAAAGGCAGGATAATACTTGATGGTCCCGAGAGGGTAAAGATTTATCGCTCTCTGAACGGCCTGCGCTCTATCAGCTTGATGGTGAGGTAACGGCTCACCAAGGCTACGACGTTTAGGGGAGCTGAGAGGCTGAC
>CAYMIV010000025.1:5557-7235 GCA_964390945.1 uncultured Candidatus Saccharibacteria bacterium | reverse complement strand
TCGGGTAGGTGCCAGTTATGAGCATTCGCGAATTACTGGCGGACACCGAATCCAGGTCGCGGAGCCTCTATTGACATGCATTATAATATTGCATGTATAATTTCCATTACTAACCAGATCCCCTGGATAGTCTCAGCTACGGAGCGCGTAGCTTGTTCTTCTACAACCGAAGGAGACTGTTTTGGACAGCGTGAAAGCAGTTGTCCAGAAGGTGATCCCGAAAGGCCCGCATGGCCCCTTTGCGGTTGCTACCGCCGACCGACTCGGCTCAGTGACATTCTCACTCGAGCCTACAGTTTGGAAGGAGGATGAGTGGCCCGAAGAAGGCATGATGGTATTTCTGGCGAACCTGAGGCAGAAGCGCGCCGGATGGCGTGCGAAAGAAGGACGGTTTTGGAAACCGTCTGACGAGCAATCACAGCAAACAGCAAGGAGCAATCAGATGGAGTTTCTCTATCCGATGTCTCGACAGTTCCCGTTCGACGAGGTCTGCGAGCGCATCGTCCGCGAACTCGAGCAGCGCAATTGGAGCGTCCCCGGCATCACCGTCGACTTCCATGAGTACGGCTCGGGCGAGCAGAAGTTCCGCAACACGTCTAGCATCAAGGGTTCGGACTTCAAAATCCGATTCTGCCGTGTGCAACGGCTGATGGACGGCGGGCGCTACAACGACATCGCCGGCGTGAACGACATCGTGATCCCGAAGAAGGAGATCAACGTCTACGAAGACGAATCCGGTCCAACCTTCTATCTCTACGTCGGCAACGACTGGGAAAAAGATCGCGAGAAGTTCATCAACGGCTCGAAGGTCAACAAGGAGCCGCGTACCTACCTCGAGTACAAGGGCGAATGTCATTGCCGCAGCGGAAGCAGCGACTGGATTTCCAAGTTGCCGCACACGCACACCGGCCGACGTCCGCCGCTTCTGGTTCATACCAACGACCTCGGTCGCGAGTATGACCCGGAGGGCAAGGAGCCGAAGCAGTTCACCACCGCCAAGGTGATGGACGAGTTCAAGCGGTACCTCGAGGACGTCGTTCTGAAGATGGTCGTGTCGCACCCGATCCCTACGGAGAAGATCGACCGATTCGCCCCGGCGGCGGCAACGCCGATGCCGGAAGCGTTCAGCGCGATCTTCTGCTTCGGCGAGTGGCGTGATGCCGAGCGGATCAAGCAAGGCAAGATCGACCCGAGCAAACTCCAGGCGGCCGAGCGTTACGGTCTGACCGGCAGCGGCTATCGCCTCATGTCGCTCAGCACCGGCAACGACGGCACAGTGCCCGAGTTGGCCTACGACGGCTTCCTCTGGTGCGGTCTCGGCGAAGTGACGGCGGAAACGCCGATCGACACGCTCGATGTCCCCGGCCATTATCGGTGGTCGGATCGCGAGAAGTTCGTACTCCGCGTGAAGCCCAACCGTGCTGACGGCATCTATATCGCCGATCATGCGGAATACGAGAAGCGCCGGAAGGAGATGTCTGACGCGTTGCCCAAGGACCGCGACCGGTTCACGGACGCGGAAGTCGCCGACTTCACGAGGGTGCGTGCTCGCACCATCACACCGATCAGTCAGTACAAGGGCGGCTTCGGCCAGCCTGTCGTCCTGATCAACCGGGAACTCTCCTTCGATGAGGTCGAGCTCGTGTTCGATGCGCTGGCGCACATCGGGGGCGATGGG
>CAYMIV010000025.1:342-5547 GCA_964390945.1 uncultured Candidatus Saccharibacteria bacterium | reverse complement strand
GTGGAGCAATCCATGCGCACCCTGTATTTTTTATAAACACAATTCTTCTATTTCTTTTGACTTATTGCTGGGAATGGAAATTCTTTCACCCAATCAATAGCTCGAAAATCGTCCAGCACGCGGAGCAAATTGAAAATCCCCTCTTCGGGGATTTTCAATTTACTCCAAAATCCTACTGTAGAAATACACTGATTCCACTACTCGTCCGTGAGCATTTTTCTTGTACTTTTCTCATAATGTAATCCTACACCTGCTACGCTACACATCAACATAGAAGGTCCACTATATCAAAAGTGTGCCTTTCAAGATCTTGAGATGATTCTTCAAGAGTTGTCGGAAGTATAAGGGTTCGGTTGACTTCTCTGCTCGAACGGCATATTCTCGCAATGGTTCATTGAGTCCTTTTTACGAGGAGTGCACTCATGAAAATCGCGGTATTCGGAAACGGTCGCATCGGTAGTGCGGCAGTCACCATGCTTCGCGAAGCCGGACACGATCCGGCAGTGTACGACGTCAACGACACACTGTCGTACGACGCCGACGTCATTCTCGCGGCGACACCGTGGCAAGTAACCAAGGTGGTTGCTCAGGAAATCGCCACAAGGAAAGGAAAACTGTATTTCGATTTGACCGAGGATGTCGCCGCCGGCAAGGCGGCCCGAAACGGTTCGAAGTCAATCATGTTTCCTCACTGCGGCGTTGCCCCGGGAGCGGTGAGCATCATCGCCGGCTCGATGCAAGACGACCGCATCACGATGCAGGTCGGTGCCTTGCCGGAAAATCCGGTCGGTCCGCTCAAATATGCGCTGACCTGGAATACGTGGGGGGTGGTCAATGAATACATACGGCCATGCCCGGCGCTCGTTGACGGCAAGTACCGCCTGCTCGAACCGATGGCAAATCTCGTTTTTCTCGACGATGACTACGAGGCGTTCAATACATCGGGAGGAATCGGGACATTCGCTGAAACTTCGCAGGTTCGACAGGCAATGTATCAGACGATACGGTACCGGGGACACTGTCGAATGGTGAAATCACTGCTTTCGGTACTTCAGCCATCCGAGCTCGTTGACCTCCTCGACCGAACTCTTCCTCACGGAGGTCCGGACAAGGTAGTCATCCGGGTCAATGACTATCGAACAACCATCTACCCCAAGGACGGCATGAGTGCTATTCAGCGGGCGACTGCGGCGGGTGTCGTCGCCGTAATGCTCTGGGCGATGGAACACGATCTACCGGTGCGGGACGGCTGTTGGGTCGCGCTCGAAGACATTCCGCTTGGCGAGATCTCACAGTACCCCTGTTGGAACGAGGTCTTCGCGTCCTGATTCCATAGAATGACCCCCGCATGAATCGGATTTCATGCGGGGGATTTTTATTGACAAATTGTAAATATATAATATAATAACAGCGGTTGTCTTCCGTACTCATCAATGGTGAAGAAAGGGAGGAGAAAATGCTTGGTTCGTTCGACTACCACCTCAACTGCAGTCTGCCGCACTACATTCCGCAGGAGCTGAGCGATCGGGGTATTCCGGTCATCATCTTCCCCAAGAACCCGCGTGAAGCGGTGATTGGGAAGAAGTACTTCTTCGAATACGTGCTGACCGCATCCGCAACGTACACGATCGACGGCACGGTGTATCGGGTCGCACATGCGGTCGGTCTCGTCGACGTAGAGATGCGAGAAGGCGGACTGCTCGATACGGTCATCCACAACAAGAAGGGTCCTGCAATCCGTGGGACTATCGCCGACCGAAACCCGGCGCTCGCGTCAAAACTCCTCGCCCTCAAGGGGCAGCTGAAGACCGAGTAGCATTACGCCCGGCGAAGAAGCTCCGCTTCTTCGCCGGGCTTTTTCGCTGAATTTTCTTCTCTGGGGGAATCCACGGGATTATTGAGCAGCAATTTTTATCCAAAAGATAGCATTAAAATTAAAATTGCAAAAAAAATTAACCCATCGAGAATTGGTTCCCCGGTGAACACTTCTGCAAAGAAGTTGCCGCTTCTTTTATATGAGGCATACATCATCATGGCGAGAAAAAGTCCAGATAAGATGCCAAGAATTTTTAAACCTTTTTTTCCAATATATGGGTATCTGGCATCTTCAGCAAGCAACTCTTCTCCTTTTGTATCTTTGGGTTCGACTTTCATATCTTGAGTCTTTTTTGTTGAAGAAAAAAATTATTGCACATCCCGAGTTCCCAGCGAATCACTAAAGTGACTTTAGGAAGTCATGTGCTCGCTCATACTAATAGTATAGATTTAATGTTTCGCTTTCTTTATTGATATTAATCTCTTTTTCGACTCCATTGAAAAGGTATCTGATTTTTTTAAATGTTACGGAGTAGTTTCCGTTTGAGTCTTTATCAGGATAAATCCAGACTTGCGCGTAAAGAATTTTTGTCGTTCCGTCCTTAATTTTGCAATAACCGCTGCTCATCAAGCCCCCGCAGTCAACTTCGGAGTTTTGGATGCCTTTAAATTCTCCGCTCACCGTGTAGGTGAAACCGATGATTCTTGATCCCAGTGTATCACTGGTCGTTGGAGGAATAAGTATATCTCCCCCTTCGGGAGTGACTTCGATGGCAAGTTTATACGCTCCATAGACTCCACCATATGAGTCGGGAAAAGATGTTTGTGCCAAATTTAATACTTTGATTGGGTCGTTTGTTTTGGGGAGGATTGGTTCCTCTTCGGTGAAAGGTACTTGAGCTTCAGTCGACTCCTTTTCTTTATCAGCAAGCGCTTTTTGCACCGCCTCATCAATCTCTGCCTGTCTTTGTGCCGTCGACTCTACTGGGGGTTGATTGATGTAAATGATTTCTTTTGCAGGTTCCTCCGATTTTGGTTCCTCTTGTGCCGTGATTTCGCTTGTCGTGGCTACTTTGTTTTCTTCAGAAACTTGTTCCTCTGTTTTTTCTTGTGATTCTTCCTGCTGTGTGTTTTTTTGACTTTCTACTTGAGCTCTGAGACTGGCATTTTCTTTTGCGGTCATTTTGTATTTGTAGACACCGTACCCTCCCCCACCTATCGCAACTGTGGCTATGGCGGTGATGATTACAAAAATGAGTGGAGCGAATCCTGCAGTTCTCATACTATAATCGTACACCCACAACTTTATGAATCAACACAGAGTACTTACTAACTCTTTGCAGCCGAGATCGGACTTGGGCACACCGAATCTCGATGGGAACCATAGAAGGTTGTGCTTTTTTTCGTTTATTAGTCCGTTTTGACAACAATTGGGCACACGGTACGATTGTGTATAGACCAGTTCCCTTTCGTTAAGGAGGTCCGATGTCGGTACAATCAGGGAAGGTTCTCTATGTGGTATCTGACGGGCGCGGAGAAACGGGAACCGCAGTCCTCAAAGCCGCACTGGTTCAATTTTCCGGTGAGCAGTACAAAATCGCCTGCGAAAGCAACGTGCGCACGGTGAGCGAAGTCGAAGGTATTGTTCAGGACGCGCTTGCTTCCCAGAGCATCATTTTCTACACGCTCGTCATGCCGAACATTCGAACTGCGATGCATAACGCAGCAAAACGACACGGCGTACCGGCGATTGATATTCTTGGTCCGGGACTATCAGCCCTTCACGACCTATTTCGACGAAGCCCAACCGCCAAACCGGGACTTCTCTACGCGAGCGAACGAGAGCAGTTCGATCGTCACGATGCCATCGATTACACGCTGAAACACGATGATGGTAAACGACTCGACGGACTCGCATTGGCTGATGTGGTACTCGTCGGTGTGTCGAGAACGGGAAAAAGCTCGACGTGTTTCTATCTTGCCTACCAGGGAGTCAAGGCGGCAAACGTACCGCTCGTTCATGGTGATCCGCTTCCAAAAGAACTTGAGAAAGTTCCTTTGAAAAAAGTCGTTGCGCTCGTCGTTAATCCGAAACGGTTGGTGATAGTCCGCGAGGCGCGTGCACCAAATCTCGGAATCGCATCCCACAGTACCTATACCGACTACGATGCGGTATGCAAGGAGGCGAGAGAAACGTACCACATCATCAGCGACCACCAGTGGAAATCAATCGATGTTTCCTACATGGCGATTGAAGAAGTGGCGCACGAGGTGTTGCGCTATATCGGGCGAAATGAACGAACACCAGAGTGACACACCCGGCGAGTCTGCCCGGACGGAAGCAATTTCCCTCCGGGCAACTTTAATGAGAGATACTATATAAATATAAAAACCCCCGAGGAAGCGTTGCTTCCTCGCGGGGCAGCCGTTCACACCCTGACCCGTTGCACATCGGTGCGAAGTACGAAAAACTTACGCCGCTCCGGATTGAAGTATTCCCTGCGCACTTCTGATTTCGGAATGAGCAATGAACGCAGTTTCGGCGTCTCCTCCGCGAGGAGGTTGAGGTACCGCACCAGTTCGATTTTCGTGAAAACCGCTGGCGTTGGATGCATCGTCTCGCAACAGACTGCCTTTGTACTCCTTCCAAGGATGTGGGTTGGGCTCTCGATGGTGTAGAGACCTTCAACGTAGAGTCTTCCGCATTTCGGGCAGAGAGACCCGAGACGCCTGCTCCCGCCCGCCAAACCATGATAGACGATATCGAGCACGCCAACATCAAACTCTGTGTCGATTGCGCTTTCCATATACGGCCTCCGTTTTCTATTCCGCCAATCACTGTACACTAATTGCCAAAATTTTTTAATGCCCTTTCAAGCAATATTTTTTGAAGAAAGTTGACAGATAATTTATTTGTGGGACACTTTTTACCGTACAATCACGGGAGGTTCTTTATGAGCACCGTCATCATGTATACCACCGGCACTTGTCCGTACTGCATGCACGCCAAACGGCTCCTTGGCCAGTATGGCGTTATCCCTGCGGAAATTCGCGTCGATAACGACCCCGACAAGCGCGAGGAGATGATCGAACGAACTGGCGGAATGCACACCGTCCCGCAAATCTTCATCGGCGGCAAACACATCGGTGGCTTCAACCAACTCAACGGACTCCATACGAGCAAGATGCTCGGCGCACTTCTTTCAAAGTGAGCTCTCATCCTTCCCCGCCCCTCGATGGCGGGGTTTTTATTGACTTCCCATACATCCATGATACTGTCGCAGTGGAAATTCATTCAAACGAGGAGATGCCATGATCTTCAGTGTATGGTGCAAGCAGTTGCTTCCCCTTGGTTTGCTCTTTACCGCATGCATTTGTCAGAGTCAAAGT
>CAYMIV010000025.1:0-332 GCA_964390945.1 uncultured Candidatus Saccharibacteria bacterium | reverse complement strand
ACCACCCAACCTCCCCTCCCGAGAACCGCTCGTGGAGTCGAGTAAATCCGGGAATCGGTGTTCGCGTACCAATTGCAAACCCCTTTGGGATTGAAACGTACGCCGAAGCAGACTTCATCGCGCGGAACTCAACGGGTGGCGTTATGGCACTCGCTGGTGGCGGCGCGCAGTTTCCGCTTGCAGAA
This sequence comes from uncultured Candidatus Saccharibacteria bacterium, assembly GCA_964390945.1. Classification (GTDB taxonomy): domain Bacteria; phylum Patescibacteriota; class Minisyncoccia; order Phycocordibacterales; family UBA918; genus Damh-18. The sequence goes on along the minus strand of CAYMIV010000025.1, from coordinate 147 downwards.
AAAAACGGCTGGGAAATTCTTGCCGGCTGTGCAATCGGCGTCGTGTACTACCGCAATAAGTGGACCAGTGAGACGTATACCCTGCCGGGCGGCTATCCGTACATTGGCGTACGGAAGAATCAAATCACGGTGAATATCGGGTACGTC
>CAYMIV010000024.1:2443-8161 GCA_964390945.1 uncultured Candidatus Saccharibacteria bacterium | reverse complement strand
GCGTCGCCGACCTTCACCGGCACTGCCGCGTTCAACAACCTCACCGCAACGGGCACCGCAACGACCACAAACCTCGTCGCCTCAACCACTGTCCGCATCGTGGGTGGTGCGGTGTGGCCGTCGAATCCATCCGAAGGCACCCTCTTCTACTCAACTGCTTCCACCTCACTCTATGTCTACGAACAGGGGAAGTGGCAGCAAGACCGCTCGACCGCCTCATACATCGTTGCTGCTTCAGACTCCAAAGATAAAGAGAAAGCAGACTATGTCGCAACGGGTACGAACGACCAGGACACCATCGAACAAGCCCTCGCCGCGCTCCCATCGCATGGTGGCTTCGTCTACCTCCTCCCCGGCACGTACTCAATCAATAATGAAATCAATATCACCCAGTCGTCGACAACGCTTATGGGAGCGGGACCTTCGACGCTTCTTAGGATGACGGCGTCATCGACAAACTGGGACATGATTGATGTGGCGAGCGGTCGTACTGCTGTTCAGATATCAAATCTTGCAATTGATGGGTTTGCGACGACAAGCGGTACTCATTTTGGTGTCTACATGTATAACGTATCGACATCATCGATTGATCGCGTGCAGGTAAGGGGGATGTCGTCATACGGTATCTACATAAACTACTCAAATAGCATTCTAGTCAGCAACAACACTGCTGCGTCAAGTACATCTGGCACAGGTATTTACCTCGATAACGCTACGTATTCTGTCGTTTCTAATAACATCGCCTCCCGTAATGGAGTCGGAATTTATCTTTCAAGTTCAAACAACAATTCAATTTCAGGAAATACGTCTAATAATAATATGAGTAGTGGATTCCAAATATCCAATTCCTCGGGAAATATCATCGCCGGGAATACCGCGAACGAAACTGCTCTAGGAGGGAATGGCTTCTATACGGTTGGGGCAACCAATAACGTTTTCACTGGTAACACAGCAAATAGCAACACAGGCACGGGATTTTATATTTCATCGAACTCGTCACACAATACGTTAACCGGCAACACCGCAAACAATAATTCAAATTACGGAGTATTTTTGTTCGTCACTTCCAACAACAACACGGTGACCGGCAACACGATAAAGGGGAATGCGAGCGACGGCATTCGTCTCGTTACTTCTTCTCAGAACACGATTTCTTCCAACCAAATTTATGATAACGGGTCAACGGGTAGTTACTACGGAATTTATCTGAGTAGCGCCACCGACAACCTCATCTCTTCAAACAGAATCGGCGACACTGATGGAACGGGGGGTGCGATATACATCACCGCAAACTCCACAAACAACACGCTTGTCGGCAATGCATACAGTGGTGTTGGCGCAGAATCCATATCAAATCTTGCAACATCTACATCGAAATACATCCAACCAGACCACCTCACCATCACTACAAACAACCAAGTCGCATACAGCCCGCTCGACATCTATGCAAGTACGACTGGAAGTTCGACACTTCTCGTCTACCAGACCGGGAGTGGTCCGCTCGCCTCATTCCGCACAACCTCAGGTGAACTTTTCACCATCGCAAATAATGGACGTGTCGGCATTGGTTCTTCAACCCCCTCGCGCCTCCTCACGGTCGCCGGTGATATCTACACCGCAAACATCACCGCAACGGGAACCGCGACGACAACAACGCTCATTGTGACTGGTACCGCATCGACGACCGGAAACGCATACTTCGGAGGACTTATTTCAATCGGTTCCACCTCTCCCGATGCGCTCATCACTACGCGCAAGACGGGAATAACGGGCACAACGACCGCAGGTCTACGGCAGTACCTCCAATTCATAACCGCAAACCAAGGGGCAATTTCATACGGCGACAATACCTATATTGTGAACGCGCCAACGGCGACCTCAACCCTTGTCGGAAAGATGATTCGTATCGAGGACAACTCACAGCTCGGCAATGTTGTGCGCGGGCTCGAAGTACAGGCGAATCGCGGTACGACGACAAAGGGCGAGAACACCGGTATCGCAGGCTACGGACGCACCTTCGGCGTGCGCGGTACGACAAATGGCGACGCGGGCGGCACCTACATCCCCGCCGGTGTGTATGCGGAATCGCTCGGGACAACGCAGGGCAACGCGCTTCGCGCGTATTCGGGCACCATCACGACCACCAATCTCGCATACCTTTTCCACGACACCTCGGTCTTCTCGGGCACCGGCCTCCTCATGAACTTCGGTAATTCGGGCGGTTCGTTCGCGGCAACATCGAGCGCGAAATTCCTCGACATGCAGGTCGGCGGTACCTCGAAGTTTATGGTGACGGCTGCCGGTACGACGACCATCGGCGACGGAACGACCGCGAACATGGCTGGTCTCCAAATCGGCTATGGCGGGCTCTGTGTCGACAACGACGGCTCGTGCACCGCTTCAACGACGGGCCGCATCACCGCAGTGCAATACGGCACCGCAAACTCCGACCTCGCCGAAATGTATTTCTCGACCACCACGCTTTCAACCGGCGAGCTCGTCGCGCTGAATGGCGGTCTTTCCATTACGCGCGCTGCTCAAGATTCAGACAAGCCGATTATCGGCGTTATCTCGACAAAGCCCGGTATCACGATGGGCTTTGATGATAAGCCGATGAACGCAAAAGAGCAGGGGTATCCGGTAGCGCTCAAGGGGCGCGTACCGGTGAAACTTTCAACTGAAAACGGCCCCATCAAAAAAGGAGACCGCATCACGCTCTCGTCGATTCCTGGCGTCGGTATGAAGGCGACGTCCTCCGGTGCAGTCGTCGGTATCGCACTTGAAGATTGGGACGGCGAATTCGCATACACTGAAGGATTCATCAACCAGTTCGGCGACGATATTGCAAAATCAAAGACGACTCCCTATAACCAGAATAAAGATGTACGCACCCAGGACGGCTGTTCATACGGCGGCGGCAGCGCGACTGGCGATGCGCCGTGTGTGCCCGATGAGGTCAAGAAGATACAGACGACGATTGTTCCCGCCCCCGATTACCAGTCGGTGCTCAACGGTCTCTCTGAAGAAGAGGCGGAGGAAGCGCTCACCGACGCGGATGTTCCCGTTCGTGTCGGACAAGCGCTCATGTTTGTCGAGCTCGCTCAATACACCATTTCTTCTGAAGCCGACATTCTTACCGCACTCAACTCAACCTCGACGCTTTTCGGTGGCGACGGGGAAGAGACGCTCTTCGATCGCCTCAAGGCGCTCGCAAATGCGTTTGTGAATGGCGTACTTACGCTCGCCGAAGTCGTTGCCGAGAAGTTCACCGCGGAAGAGGTGCAAACCGAGGTGCTCTGCATCGGTGACACGTGTGTCGATGAAGCAACACTCAAAGCACTTCTCCAAAATCAGGGAGGGGAGCACACGGAAGAGGAGGAACCTCCGGTAGATGAGGTGCCACCCCAAGATGAAGAACCAGGCGATACGGGAGGTGACGGAGGAGAAAGTGGCACCGAGGATTCGGCGGGTGACAGTGGAGCGGACGCTGGCGGAGGCGGAATCAGTGAACCACCACCGGACTCACCGTCTCAAGAAGAATCACCGCCGGAATCTGAATCAGAACCCGAAGCACCTGAAGCAGAAAGTCCGCCTACAGAAGAACCACCGACAGAACCATCGACACCATAGAGACAAGCGAAAAGAGAGAAGAGTGAACACTCAAGTATGAAAAAAGATTTTGACATCTGGAATACAAAGAAAATACGCATCAACGACATCGATGTGGTAGCGCTCCCGTTTTTTCACGAACGGGAAGTCTGGTTTGTATCTCTTGGTGCGAATGTCGGGTATGAGCAGGATGGAACCGGCCCCGTGTTCCAGCGACCGATTGTTATTGTGCGCAAATTTAATAACGAAATTTTCTGGGGAATCCCGCTCTCAAAAACAGAGAAGCGCGGCCAATATTACTTCCCGTTCTCGTTTGTACCCGGTGTTGAAAGTGTTGCATTACTTTCACAAATACGCCTCATAGATGGACGCCGTCTCGGTCGCAAGGTGGGCGTGATGGGTGAGGCTGACTTCCTTCGACTTATACAAAAACTCAAGGCATTACTGCCTTGAGTTTTGTTGTTCCTCTGCCGTGAGGCAGAGTCGGGCCGAAGCCGTTTGTCCAGACATAATACCACCACGGAGAAAAAATTCAAGGAGAATACGCACCTAAGAACTCAATGCAAACACTCACCACACACTTAAATACACCGAACACCATTGCGCACTATCTTATCGCGAGCGTCTTTGCATTATTCGTCGTGGCATTTCTTACTCCGAACGCCGAAGCGGCGCCGATTACTATTTCGGGTACCCTGTATTCGAACGAGGGTGTCACTGCATTCACGGGTTCGTCGAAGACCATCAAGATTGCCGTTGGAACCTCGACGCTCTCGCTCCATAGCACGACAACCAATTCTTCAACGGGTGCATGGAGTTACACTTTTGCGAGCACGAACTCAATCGGCACCTCCACCCCGATTGTCGCATTCATTGATGGTGCTACGGAAAAAGCGGTCACCTTCACCAAAGCGGCTTCTACATCTGCCACCATAACTGGCGTTCATCTCTATCAGGGTCACGTTATTCTTCGACACGAGGCCGCTGGTACCACCACCCGTACGACTGACATGGCTTTCTATGATGGCGACGATGACGCCGACATTCAATACACCGCAAACAGCAATGCGCTCTCGGTGCGCGCAGGCAACAAACTCTATGTATGGGGAGGAACGACATTTGCTCCCTCAGGCACCGTTACCGTAAATGGCAACGCCAGCTCTTCACCGCTTGATGGGTCTCTCCACCTCCCGTTATCCTCTGCCTATTACCCTGGCGGGACGACGACGCTTGCTGGCAACTTCATTGCTTCCACAACCGATTTCTATCCCACAACTTCGCCCATCGTTTTCAACGCGACAACGACGGGAAAAATAATATCCGCCACTTCAAGTTCTCTCGGTCCGGTTTTTTTCAACAGCATGAGTGGTGGTTGGACCTTCATTCGAGCAGCGACAACATCGTCAATGCTTTCAAGCGTCACGGTCAATACCATTTCCGCCTCATCTTCGCTCGCAATAAATGGGAACTACGATAGGGGCAATCGGATTATTTTTGCAAATTCAAACAATTTTCTTACCGTTATGGGAGACGCGAATGTGACGGGAGCGAGTGGCAAGGCGCCATTTGACAACTTACTCATTGGCACTCAATTCTTTGGTACATCTTCTTTAGGAACTACAACCGACCCCACCGCAAGTACTGACGGTGCATACGCCATTTGGGGCGACTCGAATACCATCTATGTCGCAGGGTACTGTGACAGTTGCGGCAACAAAGGCCAAACCGCCTATCACGTAATCGCCTATAGTAAATCCAATGGCGGTTTCCTCTGGTCTACGACGACCGACCCAACCACGGGCGCTGACCAGCCAAGAGCAATTTGGGGCGACTCTGACACCCTCTACGTCACCGGATTTTGTACAGCCTGTGGCAATAGGGGAAATTACGCTTACCACACCATGGCATACAACAAAACGAACGGCTCCTTCCGCTGGTCTACAACGACCGACCCAACCACGGGCGCCGACCAAGTAAAAGCAATCTGGGGCGACTCGGACACGCTCTATGTTTCCGGATACTGCACCGGCTGTGGCAACAGAGGTGGTGCCGCCTACCACACCATGGCATACAACAAAACGAACGGCTCCTTCCGCTGGTCTACAACGA
>CAYMIV010000024.1:0-2343 GCA_964390945.1 uncultured Candidatus Saccharibacteria bacterium | reverse complement strand
CCGACCCAACCGCAAGTGGTGACTACGCATATGCCGCATGGGGAGACCAAGATACACTTTATGTCACCGGATACTGCGCCTCCTTATGTGGTAACAAAGGAAGCCTTGCCTGGTACACTATTGCGTACAATAAGCAGAACGGCTCCTTCCGCTGGTCTACGACGACCGACCCCACCGCACTCGGAGACGTTGCCACTGCCGTTTGGGGCGACCAGGACACCCTCTATGTCACCGGATATTGTTATGGTTGTGGAGATGAAGGAGACGATGCCTACCACACCATGGCATACAACAAAACAAACGGCTCCTTCCGCTGGTCTACGACGACCGATTCAACCATATATAGCGACCAGGCTAATGCCGTCTGGGGTGATGATATCTATCTCTACGTCACTGGGTTCAACGGTGCTGGCGCCTATTACACTGTTGCATATAATAAAGTATCAGGACGACTTCGCGGCGCTGAAATGGTGCGTTTAGGTTATGGTTATGAAGCGGGGGCTCAATACGCTTCGACAACTGACCTTGTCATCAATCCCGGAGGAAATCTTGTCGCTCCTTCGAACAATTTCACTATCTCCGGCAACTACACGAACAACGGCACTTTCATCGCAGGAACCGGCACAATAACCTTTGCCAGCACGAGTGCGCAAACAGCGACTGGAACACTTACCGGGACATCTGCCCTTGGGAACATCATCTTTACCGGTGCGGGCTCCAAGACCTTTGGTGCGAATGCCGCAACCTCACAGTTTCTTATCGAGTCATCCTCGGGAGCGGTTGTTGCGCCAGCTGAACTCACTATCACGGGCAACTACACGAACAACGGCACTTTCACCGCAGGAAGCGGCACGACGACATTTTATGGAACCTCAACACTTTCAGGAACAATGACTGGCACGAATGCGTTCAACATGCTCGCAATCGGTTCGGAGATAGAAAGCACCGATTACTTCTCTCCATCGGTTGCAGAAGGCTCTGTGTGGCTAAATCCGGACTCAATTTTTATTTCCGACGACTCATACGCTGTCGGCAACTCTCTCAACTCCGGTCTTCAGTGGTACTCATTCGATAACATTGCATCGCTCGTGAGTGGAAATGTCATCACATCAGTAGAAGTGAGTGCGGAAGTCGAATCGCTCTGTGACGGAGGTTCAGATGTGTACGTGAGCTGGGACGGTGGCGGAAGTTCTAATTTTGCGCCACTCGGTGAAAGTGGTAGCGGAAATTATTACGACACCGCGATGTATGGTCCGACGCTGTGGGGACACGTGTGGGATGTGGGCGATTTCTCCCCCCTCACTTTTTGGGTAGGTGTGGACAGTAGCGCATGTACTTCCGGTGATAACTACATCGACCACCTGCGGGTGAGGGTATTCTATAAAAATTCGGCATCTACAACCATTGCTGCGAGCGCCTCGACAACAAATCTTTCCATCGGTTCGTTCGCTACAGCGACCGCCCCCTCTTCAGGCAACCTCTCCATCTCCGGCAACTACACAAATAGCGGCACCTTCACCGCAGGAAGCGGCACCACCACCTTTAATGGCACCAGCCAGCAGAGCGCAACCGGCACCATGACAGGTGCAAGCGCCTTCAAGAGTGTTGAGATATTGAACAACACCGCGTCCACCACCTTCAATGCGCCATTTACCGCAACAGGACACTTCAAAGCAGTACAACCGAATACAAAGATAGAGTTCACGAAAAACGCCACCACAACCCTCGGTACCACGACCATAACCGGTACGTCCGGAAACGAGGTGAAACTCCGCAGTACAACCCCGGGCACCAAGTGGGGACTCTCACAGGGCACGGCGTATTCGTTTACCTCTGTCGATGTGAAGGATTCCTCAGCAACAAATACAAACGGTCTTCTCGCGGTGACCTCATCAATAGATAGCGGCAACAACAATGGGTGGAGCTTTACATCCGCGGGAACACGCACTTGGGATGGTTCAAACTCGACGAGCTGGACGCTCGATGCAAACTGGGCTGAGGGAACTGCACCAACATCAGCAGACGACGTTGTTATCGACGGCAGTTACACCTATGCGCCGACCATCGACCTCTCGGGAGGTTCTATCACCGTGAAATCACTTAGTATTGGTGCAACCGCATCCTCGACGCTCACGTTCTCTAATGCGGCGACGAACACAAATTACCGTCTCATTGTGACTAACAATGTCACCATCGGAGCCCAGGGCTCAACGACCCATACTGCAAACTCCTCTTCGCAGGCGCATATTTTAAATATGGATATAGGCGGAGATCTCACCATCAACGCCGGCGGTGCAATCAACGTGAACGGCAAGGGGTACGCGGGAGGTACTGCGGGTAGTA
>CAYMIV010000023.1:0-8656 GCA_964390945.1 uncultured Candidatus Saccharibacteria bacterium | reverse complement strand
CCTGGAGCCATTCGGAAAGTTTGTAGATGATATCAAATGTATTTATCTCCACCCCAAGACGTTCTGCAAGATCGACTGCAGCCCTGTCTGCCTTTACATTGAAACCGACAATAATCGCTTTCTCTGTTGCGCTCACATTTTGCACGTCTCCTGCGGTAATATCGCCAACGCCGCATCCGATCACGCGGACACAGACGCGATTTGATGAAAACTTTGAAAGTTCATGTTTGATGGCATCAATGGTTCCGAGAACATCTGCCTTGATGAGGAGTGGAATACTGGGAATGTCTGCATTCGTTTGTTCCGGCTCTGTTGCCTTTTCAGTGTATGCGCGAACGAGTTCTTCCGCTTCCTTTTTGGAATCAACGACAGTGAAGGGGGCGCCGACTTCAGGAACCTCTGTCCACCCAACGATGCCGGCTGGTTCGGAGAGTGTCGCCTCCTTGATTGCCTTTCCACTCCAGTCTTCCATGATGCGTATGGGCGCGAATGCGCGTCCTGAAACGACGAAAGAACCGCTCCGGAGCGTTCCGTTATCAACGATAACAGTCGCGGTGTTACCGCGTTTCGTATCCAGACGACCCTCAATGACCTTGCCTTCCGGCTCTGCATTTGTATCGCCCTTAAGTTCTGCGAGCTCTGCAGTGAGAAGGAGGAGGTCGAGCAGATCATCGACACCTTGACCGTGTTTTGCAGAAATGGGCACCCATGAGATATCACCCCCCATACCTTCAATGTAGATGCCGTTTTCAATGAGCGAGGATTGAGTGCGGACAAGATTTGCATTCGGTTTGTCTATTTTGTTGATGGCAACAATGTATGGAATTTTTGCCTTGAGGATACATTCGAGCGCTTCCATGGTCTGTGGCATAACGCCATCTTCAGCCGAAACAATGAGAATTGCGATATCGGCAACATCCGCACCGCGAAAACGCATTTTCTGGAACGCTTCATGACCTGGCGTGTCGAGAAACGTTATTCTTTTTTTTGCTCCGTCTTTTGCGGTGTGCTCGACAACGTACGCCGAAAGGTGCTGTGTGATACCGCCCGCCTCGGTTGCGACAACGTTTGATTTTCTGATGTAGTCAAGCAGTGTCGATTTGCCATGGTCTATATGCCCCATAATGACGACGACGGGGGGGCGCGTAACAATATTCGGTTGTGATTCGCGTTTTTTTGTCATATCTCACACAACAGGAAAAACCTGTATAAGTTCGAGAGAAAACCGTATGGGCGCAAGTATAGCAGATATTGCCACTTTTTACACCCTGTGACATGATTTTGAAATGTTTGCAGGCAAATGGCTTTCAGAGAAATTTCTTCAACCGAAGCGCGTCTATTTGGACTATGCCTCGGCAACTCCGGTTGCTCACGAGGTGTTTGAGGCGATGAAACCATTTTTTCGGACGAGTTTTGGCAATGCGAGCGCTATTCACAAAGAGGGTGTTGCAGCAAGAAAAGCGATTGAATCGGCACGCAAAGAAATTGCGGAAATTTTGAAGATACGAAAAGATGGCGTTGTTTTTACGTCTTGTGGTACAGAATCCAATGATCTTGCCCTTCGTGGTGTGATTGATGCACTCGCACAGAGCGGCAAGCCATACAGTGATATGGAAATCATTTCCTCACGCATCGAACACCCCTCAATGCTCGAGACGCTTCGGGCGCTTGAAACGAGGGGTGTCGTCGTGCGATACATGGATGTCGAAGAAGACGGTCTCATTTCAATCGCTGCGCTTTCTGCACTCCTCTCAACGAAGACAGTTCTCGTCGCGCTCTCGTATGTGAATTCTGAAATTGGCGTTGTGCAGGACGTGAAGCGTGTGACACGAGCGGTGCGAGCTTTCATGGCGGCGCACGAGGTCCGCATATACACGCACCTCGATGCGTGTCAGGCGCCACTGTGGCTTTCGTGCGAAATGGACATGCTCGGTGTCGACCTTATAGCGCTCGACGGCGGTAAGTGTTATGGCCCGAAGGGTGTGGGGGTACTCGCACGACGGCACGACGTACCGCTTCGCGGACAACTCCTCGGCGGAGGGCAGGAGGGGGGGCTTCGTGCGGGAACAGAAAATACGCCCCTCATTGTGGGATGTGCCCGAGCGCTCACGCGTGCGCAACGCACCTGGAAGGAGCGGAGCACGCACGCTCGCGAACTTCGAGATTATTTCTTCAAAGAAGTCGACCGGCTCATTTCGGGCACGTGCGTAAATGGTTCCATGAGCGCGCGCGTTGCGAACAACATTAATATTTCCATTCCTGGTATCGATGCGGAGTTTGCGGTCATTGTGCTCGATACGAAGGGAATAGCAGCCTCAACGAGAAGTGCGTGTGCGAGTGGAAGCGGCAACGGCTCCTCTGTTGTGCGCGCTCTATGCGGTGATGAAGCACGCGCCACCTCGACAATTCGTTTCACCATAGGCGAAGAAACAACGAAATCGGACATCAAGAGAGCAATCAGCGTTCTTGGGGAGCATGTTGCCGCGACGCGCAGGTTCAATGCCACAATCGCAAAAAATTGACTTACATAAAAAACATTGTATTATTGTTTTACTCGCAGAATAGGCACGATGGCAGTTTTGAGAAGTGCGTATGATTGCGTAAAATAACTAACGACTATGCCAAATTTTCATAATTTCACCTCTCGCGCAAAGGAGGCAATCAGGAAAGCCCATGAGCTCGCTATTGAGCGCGGTCAAAACCACGTGAGCCCGACCCACCTTCTCGCGGCCTTGGTCATGCAGGACGAAAACACCGTCATCTCGCTTCTTGATCGGCTCGATATTGATGTCATTGCGTTCACCGATCTCCTCCTCGAAGCGCTTGAGAATCCGGGAATGAATCAGACCATATCGCAATCATACCAACTCTACCTCACGCCCGATCTTGCGCAGGCGCTCGAACAGTCGGGGCGTATCGCGCAGCAACTCAATGATTCGTATGTCGGTGTTGAGCACCTCTTCCTCGCACTCCTTGAATTCCCCGGCCCCGCCATTGAGGTACTCCAGCGCGTCGGCGTTGACAAGCGTGCTGTGCAGAACGCACTCAAAGAAGTTCGTGAAAACTCAACCGAGGAAGTTCAGTCCCCGAAAAAATATCGAGCACTCACGAAGTATGCGCGCAATCTCACCAAACTCGCTCAAGAAAATAAACTCGATCCCGTCATCGGACGTGACATGGAAATTCAGCGCGTCATACAGATACTCTCACGACGCACGAAAAATAATCCGGTTCTCATTGGGGAGGCGGGCGTTGGTAAAACCGCAATCGCTGAAGGTCTTGCAATTGCCATTGTGCAGGGAAATGTTCCAGAATCCATAAAGGGTAAGGAAATTCTTTCGCTCGATCTCGGTCTCCTTGTTGCTGGCACGAAATTCCGCGGGGAGTTTGAGGAACGTTTGAAGGCGGTGATGAAAGAGGTAGAGCAGGCGCAAGGCGAAGTCATCCTCTTCATTGACGAACTCCACACCATAGTCGGCGCGGGTCAGGCGGAGGGTTCTATGGATGCATCAAATATGCTGAAGCCGGCGCTTGCGCGAGGAGAACTCCATGTCATCGGAGCGACCACGTTCAAGGAATATCAAAAGCACATTGAACGCGACCCTGCGCTCACACGTCGCTTTCAGCCCGTTCATGTCAATGAGCCATCTGCTGAAGACGCCATCGCCATCCTTCGCGGAGTATCTGAAAAATATGAGATATTCCACGGCGTACGCATTACCGATGATGCCATCGTTGCCGCAGTGAATCTCTCAAGCCGCTACATAACCGACCGTTTCCTCCCCGATAAGGCTGTTGACCTCATCGATGAGGCTGCATCTGCGCTCCGCATTTCGCTTGAAAACAAGCCCGAGGAACTCGTTGTTGCAGACCGCTCGGTTCGAAGACTTGAAATTGAGCGCGAAGCACTCAAGAAAGAAGAAGAGGTTTCTGAAAATAAATCGAAGATAAAGGCACGCCTCCGTGAAATCGAGAAAGAAATCGGTGAACTCAAACAGCGGACATCCGCACTGGAGACAAAGTGGAACAATGAAAAAGATGCCGTCACCGAAATCCGTGAAATGAAAAAGGAGCTCGAAGAATTGCGCCTCGAAGCAGATTCGGCTGAAGCGATGGCAGACCTCACAAAGGCGGCGGAGATTCGCTACTCAACCATTCCGAAGATTGAGAAAGACCTCGATACCAAATCAGCGAAACTTAAAAAGTTGCAACGAACGCGACGTCTCCTCAAGGAAGAAGTAACGGAAGAGGACATTGCTTCGGTTGTTTCTCGTTGGACAGGCATACCGGTTGTTCGCATGCTCGAAGAAGAGGCAAAGAAATTGTCTCGCATGGAAGAAGAACTCTCGAAGCGTGTCGTTGGTCAAAATGAGGCCGTGAAGCGCATCAGTGACGCCATCAAACGTTCACGCGCGGGCATCGCAGACCCGAATCGTCCCATCGGCTCATTCCTCTTCCTTGGGCCAACCGGCGTCGGCAAGACGGAACTTTCAAAAGCGCTTGCAGAATTTCTGTTCGATGATGAGAGTGCCCTTGTGCGTATCGACATGAGCGAATACATGGAGAAGCACTCGGTTTCAAAAATAATCGGTTCGCCGCCCGGATACGTCGGTCATGAGGAGGGGGGTGCGATTACGGAACTTGTGCGTCATCGCCCGTATTCCGTTATTCTTCTCGATGAGATTGAAAAGGCGCACCCCGAAGTGTTCAACATTCTTCTCCAGGTGCTCGATTCCGGACATCTCACCGATGCGAAAGGTAGGAAGGTCAACTTTAAGAACTCGGTCATTATCATGACGTCAAACATCGGCGCCGAGCACATCGACCGCATGTCGAAATTCGGGTTCATGAAACAGAGCGATGAGGCATCGCAGTATGATCAGGCGAAGAGCAAAGTGCTTGAGAGTCTCAAGAACTTCTTCCGTCCAGAATTTCTCAATCGTCTTGATGAGATTATCATCTTTGACATACTTTCCCCAGAGACCATTCGCAGTATCGTTGAAATTCAAATTGGTCTCGTGAAAGAACGTCTGTTGAGTAAGGAGATCGAGTTGTCTGTCACCGAGGAAGTTGTCGATTACATTGCAAAAGAAGGATACGATCCGCGATTCGGCGCCCGACCACTCAAGCGTGTTATACAATCAAAGATTCTCACGCCCGTAGCCTCTATGATGGTTGGCGAGGGAATGCTCCAGGGGGGGACTGTGTCCGTTTCGATGAAGAAGGGTGAGTTCTGTTTTGACATCAAAAAGAAAGGAAAAAGTGCATCAAAACGCCCCGTGAAAGGGAAAGCGGAAACGGTTACAGCATAAGAAAACCCGCGCACACTGCGCGGGTTTTTGTTGGAGGGATGAAACATTCTTACGTCATCTGTCGTGCTTGCCCACGGCACTGTTCGGCTTCGAATTTCATGCCTTGCTTCATGTACTGTCGCACACAATCGTTCCCGCATCGCAGGGAATGCAGCAGCACGTTCAGGGTGATGATGCCGAAGAGGACGGTCGGGTCATCTTTCGTGGTTTGGTTTGCCTCCTCGACCAGCAGATTCACCGCAGAAACAAGATCATTTGTCGATGAAATGCGCGGATCTCGGATGAGTTCATCGATGCGAGTGATAAACATACAGCGATCCATCGTCGCTCCTTGTTCGGTTGTGTGTTTCGGAAGGAACAGAAACACCCGCCGTCGCTGTGGCGGGTGGAACCTACAAAAGTCTGTAAAAACTATACTCCTCGGTACTAAAAGCGCAACCGCGAGCGGTTTGTTGCGAAAAAATATTGCTCGGGTACTATAAAAACAGATTTGTACAGAGGGGAAAACGTGAAAACGACACTCATTGTTAGTGCGGAAAGTTCTCGCGACATTGAAAGAGAAACTCAACACACTCGCCTCAATCAAATGGGGTTCGTACGTGGCGCGAGCGACGTGGATCAGTGGCTACTCCTCGTGAATGAAGCGTGGAATGCAACACGGTTTCCGTTTAATGAAATCGTTCGTGACTACCTTGTGGTTATGCTCAATCGTTTCATGAGAAGGCCGCGACTTGTGTCCGACCTGCGGGCGTTTGATTACTACCGATACGTCTTTGGACATAAACCGCTTGATTCAATGTGCATTCAGGAAATAGCGGATATGAGCCTGCAGTACGTCGCATTCTTTCCGGAACGAAGTTCGTACCGTCATGAGCCACGTACTGTCGAGCATGTTGCTGAAATCGGGGTTGGTTTGTATCGGGAACTCTCCCGTTCATCCGCAGGGAAGGACGATTGGACGAGTGGAGCATACCGAGAAATGTCGAGGATATTCGGTCGTGCTGTCATGGTGCTCCGTGCCACACATCCGCGGTTTGCGGCGCGACACGCATCAAATGATGACTCGGAGAGTGCAATGCTCATTCCGACCGATGCAAAAGCGAAAGAAATCATCACAGCAATCCTGGAGGTGGATTCGATGTACACCGAATCACCGCTCTCAGGAAAAAAGAACGTACAGTAGAAACACCATCGCAAGCGCCTCACGGCGCTTGTTTTACTTTGTTAAAGCCCCATCCAAGGCATAGCTGCAAAGGGGTACCCTAGGCGCTTGCCTAGGGTACCCCTTTGCAACCGCAATCATTTCCACATTTTTCTATTTAATCCAAAACACAAACGCAAAAATTACGCTCGCGACAGTCGCCTGCAGACCTATGCCGATAAGGGGGTGAACATGAAGGCTCTTTCCTTCCTGAATCCACGTATGGAAACGCTGGAGGTGAAGTAAGAATTTGCTCCGGGTTTTCCAGAAGACAAACTGAAGCGGGTCTGGTGCGATTCCACCGAGTGCGCCACAGAGTGCAACAAGGTCCGTCGATGATTTGAGTATGTGTCCAAAAAGGAATATCGAGAGGGTAATTCCGATGAGTAAGTCAGTGCCAATGCGTACCGCGTCGAACAGAAACGCTTTCCCCATGACCATGTCCTTTTCGAGCTGGTCGTGCGCATCTTCCCGCAATGAAAGAATCCGATAATCCCAGTGCGGGAGCGAATCAATGGCAAGATGGCTCGCGAACCCAAGGCAAAAACCTACAAAAGGATTTTCCGGAAAGAGTTGGGCAACGGTTGCTCCAACCAGCGCATGAGTGGTGAGGGTCATGGTGGATATCTT
Source organism: uncultured Candidatus Saccharibacteria bacterium (assembly GCA_964390945.1). Taxonomy (GTDB): domain Bacteria; phylum Patescibacteriota; class Minisyncoccia; order Phycocordibacterales; family UBA918; genus Damh-18. The sequence continues at coordinate 1,513 of CAYMIV010000023.1, read as the reverse complement.
ACGATTATACTCTAGTTTGAAGGTTAAGGTTGCGGTGCATTCAGAAAAGCGTGTAGGTGTATAATTTGTATGCGTTATCATTTTTATCATCACCACTATGTATGAAGATTTAAATACCGGTGAATCAAAGGAGAAAAAAATTAATACTGAAAAAGATAAAAATTTAAAACCTGCAGACAGACCATACGATTGGGATGTTACCGCGGCAATCTTTGACGAAGTAGAAAGAGATGAAGAGTACAAAAAATCCGACGGACCACCCATACACTAATTTTTGTGATTTGCGCACAGATTTCATAAAAAATCGCTCCGTGGGTTGTATCACGAAGCGATGATGTTCTTGGTTTGTCTTACGTATTATCGCGAAAGCCGGGGTTGTTAAGGCGATTTTCTATCCGTTCGACGCACGAACCCCACGTCTCCACAACAACGCGACCAACGTCAGCATCGTTGATGCTTGTTTGTAGGCCTTGATACATTCTGCGAGCCGACACCATGATGACGGGGGCGAGGGGCGTTACGTGCGGATTGTCGCGTCCGAGAAGCCCTTTCAAAAACTTGCTCGATTCCTCGAAATCCCAGCTCGCCTTGGGACTGTTCTGTTTGAAATCAGCAACCACATTGCGGGTGAGCGTGATGCAGATTGCCTCGGGATTATTGGGGAGATAATATCCTCTTCGCGCAGGAGTTTCTGTCGCAAGAAGGACGAACACAAGCAGGACGGCAGGTAGTATCCGCATTTTCATGTCGACCCTCTCAAGGAATGATGAACAGGATTTTCTGAATATACATTACGCTTGTCAGTTGAAAAATCAATCTTTTGGGCGCCGAACGGAAAGAGGCAAAAATTTTGTCTCGTACCTCACAAAATTCCAAGTGTTTGCAGGCCAGGCTCGATGCTTTCTCGTGCCTATGCACGCGCATCTCCGCCCGTTCGAACCCACCCGCACGCAAAGAGTTACACCACTTTCGATATTAAGGTCTTCAGTAATGACTGGCGTGACTGTCCCCATTTTTTCATTTTCACGACACCAAAATCATATGTTTACCTAAAAACGAAAACAGCTCCAGCGAGGAAGACAGAAGCTGTCTTCGTATTGCGGGAGCTGTGTTACTTCAAGATCGGGTTGTATTCCGACCACTTCTTCACCCTGCCTTGTGTGGCAATGTAAGTACCCGGACGGAGCGTTTTTGATGCGCCGACAGCCATCCCTAGGTTGAAATCGCGCAAGGCCTTCGTCGACGGGAACAAGATGATGACCTTGTCCTTCACGTCTCCATACGCTTCAGCCTTTGCCTTCAAGGTTCCTTCTGTCACCATCACGATGGTCACAGGTTCATGGAACCCGTAGACTGGACCACTGCGCGCTTCGGCATCTTTCTCACTCATGTACATGAAGCTGAACGGGATTTTCGTGTGTTGCACCACTGGGAGGAGGGCGGGAGAGCCACGATAGACCGTACCGCCGATTTGAATGAACTTGATGAGGCTCATGGCCTATCTCCTAAAAAT
>CAYMIV010000022.1:0-11492 GCA_964390945.1 uncultured Candidatus Saccharibacteria bacterium | reverse complement strand
ATCTTGATACAGACGACTTGCTTGAATTCCCGGCAAAAATAGAATGCTCGAAGCCCCAATTGACACGGGTATTTCAGTAACCTCGAATGTAACTATTTTCGAGGGGCCCGGGAACGCATGGGCGGTCGGTATGATTGACGTGAGAATTTTGTGTACCCAGCCTTGTGAGAGAATTAGTTGGTCTTCATACATCACTGCCGTGTATATTCCTGACTCGGTAAACGTATACGGTTCGTTTGGTTCTGGGTAGAGTGCAACGTAATCCGGACCCTGATGCCTATAGAGCACCAGTCCGCTCATATTCGCTTCCGGAATTGTATTTTGTATGGTGAATTGTTCTGTCACACCAACCCACTCATACACGCCGCCCTCCGCGAGTTCTGTTTCTCCGAATGAAATGATGAGGTCTGGATTTCCTGTCGCCACGCCAAATGGCGTATCACAGTTATCTATTGGTTGTAGTTCGCTGTCATTTATCCCATCACCGTCCTCATCAATTTCATAATAGGTGATGATGTTTCCGCACGGTGATTGCGCCATGACACTCTGCGCCGAGAAGAAGATGGCGGCAGTGAGTGCGAGGAGGCCAAAAGAAAACTGGCTGATTTTATACATTCCGAGGAGTTTTATTATGTAAAAAGTATAAAAATCCTAGCACGCACCCTTGCACTGTCGAGTCTTGTGCAGGATACGTTTATGTTGTGTACAACCGCAAAGTACAAACGCAAAGGGGTACCCTAGGCAAATGCTTTCCCTATCCCTAGATCTGACCTCGGCGAGACAACTCGCCATAAATAATGGGGGGCCTGGGGGGACGGGGTTCCCTAAAGAACCTGGCTGGCAAAACAAAAACTCCCCGAAAGGGGAGTTTTTGTTTTACCTAGCTTTGACTTTCGTCGCCGCTACGATTCATCATTGCTCCGATTAGGAAGCGTTGATGTTCTCGTAGTCAGTTCGGTAGTCAGCTGCTGGGGTAAGGGTCTGAGTCTCAGCACTTGTGATGCCGTTTGAGCTCTCAGAGAACCAGAGTTCATTCAACGTTACGCGGTGTTGACCGGTTGTTCCGGCATCAACAGTAACGGTAAGTGTGAATGTCTCGGTCTCACCCTCGCGGACGAGGAATGCACCTGTTGCATCATCAGCTGTTGAGGAGAGAACTCCTGTTGCTGACGTAACTGCACCAGGTCCCTCTACACCGAAGTCAACGCCGGCCAATACTGCTGTTGCAGAAGAGGTCGCGTAGTCGTTTACGTAGAAGTCACCTTCGAGCGCGGTAACATCGAATGAAATTTCGAAGATACCAGTGGTGTCATTCGTACCCTGTGTTGAGGTTTCAGTTTCAACTGAAGCCGCATCGACAAGGAGTCCTGCGCTGCGGAGCGTGTGCTCCTCACCAACTGCTGCGCCGGTTGCAGTAACATCATCAACACCTTCAGCTGTAAAGAGTGATGTTGATGCAGACGCTTGGATGGTTTCACCCTCGTCTACACCGCTACCAACTCCGAAGAAGCGAAGCTTGAGTTCTACTGCTACACGGTCACCAGCATCAATGACGGCGTCGCCATCAATGTCGAAGTCAAGACCCATGACGGTTCCTGCTACACCGTGCCAGTCATAATCATCGTAGGTTACCCCATCGATGATAAGTTCTGCGTCCTGAACAACATCGTCAACATCATCAGTACCAGTCGTGAGTTCAACGCCAACATGATTGAGTTCAATATCGTTGATTGAATCATCAGTATCGAGGTCGAATACGAACACAGTGTACCAATCAGACTTTGTAGTCTGGTCGTCGACAATGAGTGTCGCTGCATCTGGATCATCGGTTGAAGACTTCACAATAAGTTCATCTTCAGAACCAGCAGCTGAAATGTCAAAGGTGTTTGTGCCTGCGCCAACACCTGTTGCATCCTCTGTTGTTGTGACATCGTCACCATCAACATAACGCATGCCGGTTACGTCAACCGTAACAACTTGTGAATTGTCGTCGAGGTTGTCCTGGACTTCAACACCAAGAGTAATGGTTGTTTCTTCATCTTCCATTGAGACAATCTCAAGACCAGGGAAACGAAGGGTTGCTTCGTCATCCTGCCAGTTGTCCTCGTCAGAAGCGTCAACACTTCCCGCCTCATCACCATCTACATAGAGGGTGACTTCACCAAGAATGTCCCAGAGGTCATCCGTAGCATCGGTGTCGAAGTTGACATCGAGACGAGTAATCATTGCGTCTCCATCCTGGAATTCTACAACGAATTCATGGACAGACTCTGCAACCTGGCCCTCTTCGAGGTCGGTGTCATCACCATCCTCGATATCAAATGAATTAAGAGAAGCCTCACCCTGAAGATCAGTTGAGGTGTCATCTGAATCATCTGAATCATCTGATGTGTCATCACCCGCTGGTGCTGCTACACAAAGAGCGTTTGCCTTTGCCATAGTAAGAGGACCGAAGGTACCTGTTCCTACTGCGACAACACCATTCTTAACCTGGAACTTTGAGACTGCTGCGCCCGTTGCCGGACCGTAGTACTCGGTTTCCATTCCCTTAGAACCTACGCCCGATGCCGCCACCTGTGTGTCTGCATCAGCGTTGAGGAACTGCTGGAGCTTCATAACGTCCGCACCGGTAGCGCCACTTGCAAGTGAGCGTGTCCATGTGTACGGACAAACGCCTGCTGCTGAGCCGCCCTGTCCAAGTTGTCCCTGGAGAGATGCAACCTGCGCGAGCAAGTCGTTGATCATTGCTTGGAGCTCTTCAGCTGTTGCAGCCTTTGCAGGCGTAGCAAGCATGAGGAGCGTCGCAACTGCTACAAAACCCACGAAGAGCTTTGAAGCAACATTGTTTGCGATTGTATTCATAACTGTAATAACTTCACGGGAATTAGTTCCCGGATTCACCACACCTCCGGCCCTTTGCACGACCTTCGTCATGCCGGTACCTTCACCGTGGCAAAAAAAGTTTACTGTTAAAGGTTAATAATAAGAATTAATTCTTATTCGCGAACGGCCGTCGAGCCGCTCACGCATATCACTAGCCTGTACATATGTTATGGGTCGACACCCCACATGTTCAGGTTAGCTACAATTCCACAACAAGGCTTTGCCTTGTTGGTGCTCTGTCAATTTCAGTCAAAACATCCGTGGCGGAACAAAGAAATTCGGTAAATCTGCGCTTTTACGAAGCGCGAAACGAGGCGCCTCTGCGCCAAGAATATGTGTACTTTTATACATTAAAAGTATTGTCAATGAACATGGCCTCCAATCAGCGCAGCACATTTTTTGGGCTTCAAAAAATGGCGTACTGAGACGCACGTGTACAGTATACTCGATTTTACGAAATACAATACGTGTTCAGGATGTGGATATGTGTCGTGATGCGAGTTGCATTTCCTGCACGCACCAATGCTCTTTGTATACATATACCAAAACCCGGGAACCAAGAGAGCATACGTTTCTGAAGAACCAAAGTCAACAAAATACAGCGCTCCCTATCTCCCCTTTATGACGAATGTAAGGCGCCATTCTTACTGATAATACGGGTCGAATTTGAATAGGTAACAGAGCGAAAAAAAGGCAAATGATGGTCATTTTGAGAGATTTGCTGACCGCTAGAAAAAGTGGGGGCTTAAAGGAGTAATATGTCCTATAAACCAGCATTAAGGACAGTTGTAGTAGCAGAAACTATAACTGTGCTGTCACGGGGATGTATCTACTCCAACGTCTTTCACCGTCACGGATGACTTTATTGTCCTTAATGAGAATATTCAATTCCCTTTGGATTGTCTTTTCACTACAGTCCTTTATTACATTGGATATGTCTTTGATTGATGCCTGTCCCCTGTCCTTCAGAACGGCGAGAATTCGTTTTGAGCGGTCGGCTTTCACATCTTCTGATTTCTGGGGTGTGGCAAGCAGGTCATCATTCGCCCCGGAGAGCGTCCGGAGTGCCGCAGGTCGAGTATGAGTTCGAGCCTGCTCGCGTAAAGATGATTCGAGTGCACCCACGTGAAAGAATGGGTCTTGCAACTTTGATTCTGTGTAGGGCTTCAGGGCACGAAGAACACTATCGAGCTCCGTTAAAAATACGTGGAGGTGATCAGTCTCAAGTATGCCTGCCGCATGCGCGATGCGGAGAGCGCTTTCAAGTTCCACAAGCGCATATCCCACATCTTGGGCAGCGCGCTCATTATCTCCGCCACGAGACTTAAGGGACACAATGACAGAACGCATCAGTTTATGTGCTACATCTTCAACATTACGGACAGTAGTGTCGTTTCGGTCAATGTCCTTATTTGACCGCACAACGTAAAATACAGCACACGAAATTTTTTCTGTCTTTTTAAAAATATATTTAAAATAATCTGAATTGCTTCCTAAATTTGTCTCTTTATCTGTCCTCAACAGAATGTCTTTATTATACATAGTTTGTCCTATACGCGACTAATTCGATTTTGTCTTTATGCTGTCTGTTATATATAAGACTATCATGATGGTGCGTCTTTTGAAAGTAGTTCGAGGAGTGAGTGAGAAATTAATTTACCGAACATTGCCTTTCGGGTTGTAACTGTTTTGTGCACAGGAGTGACGCGAAGTTCATTGCTCCATGAACTGACCGCACAATGTCGCGATTTGGCACTGTGTGAGCGTGGTATTATTGGTACGTGAAAAAAAGAAAGCGAAAATTTGTTGAATCACGAGAGAGTTTTTTTGACGACCTTTCTCCGCATACCAAGCAAGCCATAGGCGCAGTCATTTTTGTGGCGCTCGCCGTTTTCTTTACATTTGCTCTTTTTCACTACGCGGGCATTGCGGGTGATTTCGCCAATAATGCACTCGATTACCTCTTCGGTGTTGGGCGCTTCCTTCCACCCTTTGTGTGCCTTCTTTTCGTGTATGTACTTCTACGACCCCGCGACGACGAACGAGTGAGTCTTTCAAAATCAATCGGTATTATGGTCGCATTTCTCTCTCTGCTTGGAATGATTTCGCTTGGATTCGAGGAGGGTGGGCTTGTGGGAGACAGTATACTCTGGCCTCTGGCATGGTTGTTTGGTGGAGCGGTCTCCGGAGTGCTTCTCACCGCCCTCATGCTCATAGGAATATTCCTTACCTTCAATACGAATTTTATTTCGATTTTTGTGCGCAACAAGGAGGAAGAGGTTGGGGCACTTACTGATACCGAGGCAGCGATATCCGTTCCTCCGCTTACACCAGAAGAAATCGCCGCGAGTGCCGCCAAGGAAGACGGTGCGGGCGAGAGCGAGGAGCCGACTTCAAAGAAAACAACCATCAGTGAACGTATCGGGCTCGGAAAGGCATCTGCGGATTTCACAGTTTCGAACTTCCGCGGAACCTACGCACCCCCTCCCCTCTCGCTTCTGAATAAAGACAGGGGAAAGCCGGACGCAGGTGACGTAAAGGAGAATATGTCCACCATTAAACGTACGCTCAAAAAGTTCGGCATTGATGTTGAAATAGACTCCGTGACACCGGGCTCGACGTTCACGCAGTACGCTATCAAACCTGCCGAAGGCGTAAAACTCGAGAAAATAGTGAGTCTCCAAAACAATCTCGCATATGCACTCGCGGCAAGCCCCATCCGCATCGAAGCCCCGATTCCCGGAAAGTCGCTTGTCGGCATTGAAGTGCCAAACAAACATCGTCAGACGGTGGGACTCGCATCAATTTTTAATTCCCCCGAATACACTGACTCTCCGAAACCGCTCCTCACCGTGCTCGGAAAAGACATCACCGGACACCCGGACTTTGCCGACATCGCACGCATGCCGCACGGACTCATTGCGGGAACAACAGGGTCGGGAAAGTCTGTTGCCATTCACAATATTATTATTTCTCTCCTCTTCCGTAATTCTCCCGACCAGCTTCGCTTTATCATGGTCGACCCGAAACTTGTCGAGCTTACGCTCTACAACGATATTCCGCACCTCCTCACGCCTGTCATCACCGACGCAAAGCGTGTCATTCTTGCGCTCAAGTGGGCGATTAAAGAAATGGACAGGCGACTTGAAATACTTCGTGAAAACCGAGTCCAGAATGTCGAATCGTACCACAAAGAGGTGTATCAGCCGGCAAAAGCGAAGTTTGAAGGAGACGGATCACCGGAAGAAGAGCGCGACGCTCTTCCTGAAGCACTTCCCTACATCGTTGTAATCATCGATGAGCTCGCCGACCTCATGAGCCAGTATCCTAAAGAACTTGAGGCATGTATCGTGCGTCTCGCTCAAAAAAGCCGAGCCATCGGTATTCACCTCATCCTTGCAACACAACGCCCTGAAGTAAAAGTCATTACCGGGCTCATTAAGGCAAACATGCCGACCCGTATCGCGCTCAAAGTGAATACGCTTATTGACTCTCGGACCATTCTCGATCAAAGCGGTGCCGAAAAACTTCTCGGTAAGGGTGACATGCTCTTCTTATCGCAAGAAAGTCCTTCAACAAAGCGTCTCCAATCTGCATTCGTGACAACTGACGAGGTTAAGAAGGTTGTGCAGTATCTTAAAGATCAGGGTCTCGCACCGGAGCTTGACGCAATACCTATGGACCAGTCTGGCAAGGGTTCGGGAGACACTTTGTTTAGCGGGTCGCTTGATGACGATGAAGAGGGCGACGAACTCTATGAGGAAGCGAAACAAATTGTCATTGGAGCAAGAAAGGCCTCGACATCTTTCCTGCAACGTAAGTTGAGTATTGGCTACGGCCGCGCTGCAAAAATAATCGACCTTCTCGAAGAGCGCGGAGTTGTGGGGCCTGGCGAAGGATCGAAGCCCCGCCAGGTGCTTGTGGGTGAAGGGGCGGAGACAGGAGATGATGAAATCGAGAACAGAGAGTATTGAGGCATGAATAGTGATTTCATGATGCCGATACGGGAACCGAGGATAACGCTCCGGCGAATCCTCAAAGCATTCTTCGGGTTTACTCTCCTCACACTCATTGCGGCTTATGTTCTTTTTCAGGCACGAAACTTCATTCTTGGACCATCAATCGTGCTCACGCGGGAACCCTCCCCCATTCAAACAGAGCGGGTTGTTGAAATTCAGGGCACTGCAAAAAACATTGTCAAAATATCGCTCAATGGGCGTGAGATTCATACTGACGAAACCGGTGTTTTCCGCGAAAAACTGGTGCTCGAGAACGGGTATACTATAATGACTCTCATGGCAAAAGACAGATTTGGGAGAGAAACGACACTTGAGCGAGGTTTTTTATTAGATCAGGAAGGGAGATTGAAGAGCGAGGAATCCAACCAATGAATAAGGAGTAATTTTATAACTACATATGGCAATGAAAAAGAAAGAAAAGGTGGCTGCAAAGCAGATGCCGACAGGAGACGGGGTTGGCTCACGACATGGCGTTGAGGATATTGCAGAGACTTTAAGGAGCATTAAGGCAAAGTTTGGCGACGAGGCAATTATGACTTTGGGCGACACGCGCCGAGTGAACGTGGACGCCATTCCCTCGGGCTCAATCGGGCTTGATGATGCGCTCGGTATCGGAGGATACCCGCGCGGCAGGATTATTGAAATTTTCGGACCTGAATCTTCGGGTAAGACGACCTTGGCACTTCACGCTGTTGCCGAGGCACAGAAACAGGGTGGCATTTGCGCGTTCATCGACGCTGAACATGCAATGGACCCGGAGTATGCGAAGCGCCTTGGCGTAAAACTCGACGAACTTCTCATTTCGCAACCGGACACCGGTGAGCAAGCGCTTGAAATCGTCGAGTCGCTTGTTCGCTCGGGAAAACTCGACGTCATCGTGATTGATTCCGTTGCTGCCCTCACACCAAAAGACGAGATCGAGGGGGAGATGGGTGCAATGCACGTCGGCAAGCAGGCGCGGCTTATGTCGCAAGCGCTCCGCAAACTCACCGCAATCGTCGCTAAATCGAAAAGCGTTGTCATCTTTATCAACCAGATTCGCATGCAAATTGGCGTTATGTTCGGAAATCCCGAAACGACCCCAGGCGGTAAGGCACTCAAATTTTATACGTCGGTGCGACTCGACATTCGCCGTATCGCGCAGATAAAGAAGGGAGAGGAGGTTGTGGGCGGTCGGCACCGTGTAAAAGTCGTAAAAAACAAGGTTGCAGCGCCCTTTAAGGCGACGGAGTTTGACCTCATATACAATGAAGGAATCAGTCGCGAGGGCGAACTTCTCGCGCTTGGTGAAAAGTACGGCTTTATCAAAAAGTCAGGTGCTGCATATAGTTACCTTCCCCCAGGAGGCGATGCGAGCGCGGAAGTGAAGCTGGGGCGTGGGTACGATGCAACACGTACGATGCTCAGAGAAGATAAAAAACTCATGGGAGAACTCGAAAAAAATGTGCGACGGATGTTGAAGGAATCTGGAGAGTAGTAGTGCAGATACTTTGTTTGTGGCGGTTTGAGCCTCTTCGTCGTAATGGGGCATTGCGAGAGCACAGTGCGACAACCTGGATTTTTCTACAAGGAGTCATTGGCTCTAAGAAAATCTGGCAAGCGGGGTGGACGGAATAGCGCGGAATTCCTGACTCTTAGTTTTTGGAAATTAGAAAATTGTTATTGATGACCCCGCGAACGCCCTTGCCGTTCGCGGGGTCATTTGCGTTCCTCGCACGCTCATGATTGTATGAGCCAAGAAACGTATCTTAAAATTTACGGAGACACGAATGCTGAAAAAACTTCCGCGAGTTATCGTGTATACACGTCACCCGCAGTGTCGTCACAACGTCGACCATTTTCGAGAAATCGAACGAGGTGTCCAAAACCGCGATTCGGAGCTCACCGCACTCGGAAAAGAGCAATGCACACGTACCGCTGAATTCTTAAAGTCGGAATACGGAGCATTCGATGCGGTGTACTGTTCGGAATACCGGCGAACGCGCGCACTCCCCGAAGCGATGGGGCTTGGCCACCTCGTAGAAGAGCGGTCGGATCTCAATGAGTGGAATATGGGGATCTGGCAGATGATGCCGAAGAACCAGGTCTGTATACTCCACCCGGAAGAAACCGAACGTTTTGTGCTTGAGGGACACCCAAAGTACCGAGCGCTTTATGGGGAGTCTATTCTCGACGTTGACAAACGTTTGAGGCGGCTTCTGAAAAACGAATTCGCGACCCTCAATGATGAGCGTGTGTACATTTCCGGGCACGGGGCGGTTCTCCTCTGTCTTAGACGCATCCTTTGCGGTCATACGTGGGCACGCTGGAGAGAATCAACGGTAAAAGAGCGTCCGCCGAATGCATCGGTCACTGTGTTTGAGAGGCGCATGAATGAGACACGATTCAAGTGCACATTGCTCAATTACGTGCCGTGGATACGAGAACTTGGTGAAGGCGTCACTGATTCGTAACATTGTTCTTGCAAAAGCCCCGCGAATGGCGAAGCCATTCGCGGGGCTTTAACTGCATGAATGAAACTATATATTCACGTACTGTGGGGTATGTCGCGGTGCAACAACTTTGAAGCGAAATGATAGTGCTGCCATGGTGAACCCGCCGAGCAGAATCAGTGTCCACGCTTCGGTGTTCGTGAGCGCATTTATAACGAACGTGCCGATATACCCAACCTCAACGTGCATAAGATTACGAAGCACGTTCCCCAGGGAAACAAATTGCGTGAGCGCAACGAGGATACCGAACATCGCGAGGCCCTGGAGTACCCCCGGTGTGGTTATCACACGGATAGCGTACGCGTAGTACACGCGCCGCATTATCGCCCTTGTTAGTTTGATTGTTTCCATATGTTTTTACCTATGAACATTGCCTATAACTTGACTTGACCCCAAAAGGTTGCGATCTCCCTATAACAGCGGTGCCTCTTGAGTCTCCTTCCTAAATTGCGCCTTCGCCCTATGAATGCGCGCCTTGATGGCTCCAACTGTTTCTCCCGTTTCATCAGCAATATCTTGATGGGACCAGTGTTCAAGGTAGTGCAATCGAAGCACCTGCGAAAAATGTCCGGGCATTTTTTCGAGGATACGCTCAATCGCGTCATGGTCATGATTGAACCCACTATGTTCTTTCATTTCACCAAATCGTTCGAAGAGTTCTGGATCAAGGAGGACTGTGCGCTTCCCTTCCTTAACACATTTCTGATATCGCGTGAGTGCAGTATTGATGAGTATCGTGTATGCCCAAGATGAAAATCTCGCGCCTTCACGCACCTCGAATCGGTGCGCGTTCATGTAAATTTTTGTGAACGCGTCCTGAACGACCTCCTCTGCATCAAGTTCGTTGAATATGATGGATCGCGCCTTACGGAGAAAAGCGCTCTGGTAACGCTCAAGAAGTGCAGCAAAAAGCCAGGGCTCCGCGCGAGAGCGGGAAAGAATTTCTTCATCAGAAAGGTCTTTTGCGCTGTCAGTGGTTGAAAGGCCAAACATATATTGGTAGTATGCCAGGGCTAATTAATTACACACATCATACACTAAAAAGGTTATGGCAGTACTTGCATACAATGAGATCAGTCTCAAAAAAGTCATTATTTGGAACAACGAGCCCTGTATCGTCATTGCTTCGCACGTATTTCGCAAACAAAAGCGCAAACCTGTCAATAACACCAAACTGAAGAGTCTTGTCTCGGGTCGCGTTGTTGAACAGACATTCCACGCGAGCGAAACCGCAGAAGAGGCGGAGATTGAGACTCGCGATATCGAATACATTTACACAAATCGCGGTGAATATTGGTTCAATACGCCCGGAAAGCCTTCTGAACGCTTTTCTCTTGACCATGATGTTGTCGGCGATGAGATCCAATTCTTGAAACCGAAAACCGTTGTCGAAGCCGTTGTGTACGACGACCGTATCATTGGCGTCAAAATTCCAATCAAGGTTGAGCTTAAGGTGAAAGAAGCACCACCTGCGGTACGAGGCAACACGTCCTCAGGTGCCACAAAAGAAGTGATTCTTGAAACGGGGGCAAAGGTTCTTGTTCCTCTTTTCATCAACGAGGGAGATATTGTGAAAATCAATACGGAAACGGGTTCTTATACCGAGAGGATGGAGAAGGCGTAATGAATATTGGATAGAGAATAGAAGATAGAAGATTACAGACAAAACCGCCGCGAGCCCAGAGGGCTCGCGGCGGTTTCTTCAAATTTCGGATAATACCTACAAAATTTCCAGATGCGAGGCGGGCAAGGAATTTGGGACGAGTCGTATTCAACATACGGTGAGTTCCAAATTACCGTAGCACAACGACGTAGGTGGGAATTTTGGGAGGTATTAATGACTGACGTACGGAATAAGTGCCATAAAGCGAGCACGTTTCACCGCCGTTGCAAAATCTCGCTGTTCACTGCCCTTCAACCCTGTGCGCTTTCGCCCGAACATGCGCGCGTGCGGATTGAGGTGCGCCTTGATGCGTAATACATCTTTGAAGTCGGTGTGAACGACATTGGTGTCTTTCTTCTCTGTTTTTTCTTTCATACTGTTAAATTCAATTTTTAAGTTTTTTGATTTTCGAGTATTTTAAAACTCAAAATTGTA
>CAYMIV010000021.1:0-13758 GCA_964390945.1 uncultured Candidatus Saccharibacteria bacterium | reverse complement strand
GCCGAGTTTGAGCGCAGGCGCCTCTCCAACGAAGGTGAGTGGGACATCAAGCGTGAGTTCCTTACCCTGTTCAATAGCATAAAAATCAACGTGGGTAACATCACCCCTCAATGGGTCAAAAGCGACATCCTGCACGAGCACGTCTTTCTTTCCATCAAGTCCTGTGAGCGAAATGATACTCGACTCTCCCGCCTCCTTGAAAAGACGTTCAAATGTGGAGCGGTCAAGAGCTACCGCTGTTGCGGCTTCCTTGGGACCATACACAATGGCGGGGATTTTTCCAATCTTTCGTAATTTGTTCGTGGCCTTGCCCCGCTCTTCTCGCTTCGTGACCTCAAGTGTGAATGTCATATGTTCTTTTTTTGCCGTGGGGCATACCCCGGATTACTCGATGGATAAATTACGTTTTACTAATCAGTCATTGCCTCTTTCACGCACAGTGCGTCGTTCGGCAACTTAGTGGGATACCATACCATACGTCACGGTGTGTTTCAAGGAAGCGGAACGACGTTGGGCGGGGTGACTCCAGCAAGAAAATCAATGATATTCTGTGCCGCCATTTCAGACATTTTATTCCTGGTTTCTTCTGTTGCCGAGGCGGTGTGAGGTGTTATGACAGCGTTATCAAGTTCGGCAAGTCCCTTGACCAATTCCGGCTCATGCTCAAAAACATCAAGTGCCGCCCCCCGAATGACGCCATTCTTGAGCGCCTCAACGAGCGCCGCCTCATCAATAACGGGACCTCGTGATGTATTGACGAGGTATGCTGACGGCTTCATGAGCGCCAAGCGTTCTGCGTTCATGAGGTGGGTTGTGGTCGGGAGGAGGGGAACATGGATTGAGACAATGTCCGACTCGGGGAGCAACGCCTCAACCGTTTCTTTAAATGCGGCGCCAACCTCCCGTTCGAGTGCTTCGTTTCGCGCGATATCATAGTATATGACCTTCATACCGAGACCGCGCGAGGCCTTGAGCGCAACTTCATATCCGATTCGTCCTGCGCCGAGAAGTCCGAGTGTCTTCCCCGCAAGGTCAGCTCCCAAAAAAAGTTCCGGGGCCCAGCCCTTAAACTTTCCAGAACGAGTGAACCGGTCTGATTCAGCAACACGCTTCGTGACGTCCATGATGAGTGCGAGCGCAAATTCGGCGACGGTGTTCGTGAGTACGCCGGGGGTGTTCGTTATAGTGATGTTTCGTTCTTTGGCGGCGGGAAGATTAATGTTGTTGTACCCGACGGCGTAATTTGCAAATATCTTTGCGCTTGGAACGGAATCAAAGACCCCTTCATCAATCGTGTCGGTGAGGAGCGAGAGTACCGCATCATATGGTTTGGCGGAGAGATCAGCCAAGAGTTCCGCACGGGTAAGTACGCCGTCCTTTGTGCTTACATCAACTTCGTGTCCCGCGGCGCGGAGGAGGTTGATACCGATGTCGGGAATTTTCCGGGTTATATAAACAAGTGCCATAGATTATGTATGATTGTCCTAACTTAGGATGCTAACCACAGTATTGTAGCATGGGCGATGTTCTGCGGTGGTACAATAATGGCATTATGGCTCAAGAACAATTAGATTTTGTCGCCCTCGGCGATATCGTTGTCGATGCATTTATAGAACTTAATAAAGACGCGGCTGATGTAAGCAAGGACATGGACACGGGTCGTCTCACCCTTCACATGCCGTTTGGCCACAAGTTGCCGTACGATGACGTGGTGGTGGTGAATGCGGTGGGAAATTCTCCAAACGCCGCCGTTGCGGCACACAGACTCGGCCTTAGGTCGGGACTTGTGACGAACCTCGGTCACGACAGTTACGGAAAAGACTGCCTCGAGCAACTTCGCAAAGAGGGCGTGAGCACTGATTTTGTGAAGATTCATGAAGGAAAAAAGACCAATTACCATTATGTGCTTCGGTACGGCGCGGAACGAACCATTCTCATAAAACACGAGGAGTACCCATATATCCTTCCCGACTTCCCTGTCCCACCAAAATTTCTTTACTTCTCTTCGGTGGGAGAAAACAGCGTTCCCTTCCATCACGAAGTGGCTACGTACCTTGCGGAACACCCTGAGACAAAACTCGCATTCCAACCTGGAACATTCCAAATAAAACTCGGAGCAAAAGAACTTGCAGACCTCTATGCAAGAACAGAAATATTCTTCTGCAACAAAGAGGAAGCTCAAGAAATTCTTGAAACAAACGAGCAGGATATGCCGACACTTCTCCGTGGTATGAAGGCGCTTGGTGTGAAGATTCCGGTCATCACCGATGGCCCCAATGGCGCATTTGCACTTGAGGGTGACACGTCATGGTATATGCCGATGTACCCGGATCCAAAAGAGCCCATTTCCCGTACTGGTGCCGGAGATGCGTTCTCCTCAACATTTACCTCCGCAATTATTCTCGGATACGATGTGCCAACAGCACTCTCCTGGGGACCAATCAATTCGATGTCTGTCGTACAAAACATTGGAGCCCAGACCGGACTCCTTACACAAGAAAAACTCCGGGAGTATTTGAAGAGTGCTCCCGCCGACTACAGACCAAAACAGGTATAAATAACCTCACCTCAAACAAAACCCCCTCGGCGACCTTGCCGAGGGGGTTTGAATTTGATTCAAACCAGTGCTTGCACCGCTTTCACAATCGAAGGTGCGTCAATTTCATAGTGCGCGAGGAGTTCATCCATGGTACCCGACTGACCGAACACATCCTTCACTCCGAGTTTTACGACACGGGTCGGGCGCACTTCGGAAAGGTATTCGGATATCGCCGAGCCGATGCCCCCCGCAACTTGATGTTCCTCAACAGTAACGAGGACGTCGTGGTCTTCCGCGAAAGCGCGAATTGCTTCCGTATCGAGCGGTTTAATAGTGGCGAGATTCATAACTGATGCACCGATGCCCATTTCATTGAGTTTCTTCCCGGCAACGAGCGCGTGGTAGAGAATGGTGCCTGCGCTTACGATGCCGACTTTTTTCTCGTGCACAGAGTCCCGCGTGAGGTACACTTCCGCCTTGCCAATCTCAAACGGAGAACCGGGAGTTGTGATGACGGGGGTATTCTCTCGAGCGAGCCGCATATACACGGGGCCCACATACTGCGCCATGGCGAGTGTTGCCCGCTTTGCTTCGTGCGTATCACAGGGTGCTATGACAACCATGCGCGGTATGACCCGCATGATGGCAATGTCCTCAATCGCCTGGTGGGTCGCTCCGTCAGGGCCGACAGAAATGCCCGCGTGAGCACCGATGACCTTCACGTTTGAGTTGTTGTAGCAAATGGTGGTGCGTACCTGTTCCCAACTTCGCCCAGGTGAAAACATTGCATAAGAGGCGATAAATGGGATTTTACCCATTGCGGACATTCCTGCGGCAACAGACGCGAGTGACTGCTCGCCGATACCGACTTGCGTAAATCGTTTTGGAAACGCATCAGCGAACACGTTGGTTTTCGTCGATGCGGTGAGATCTGCGGAGAGTGCCACGATGCGCGCGTCTTTTTCTCCTGCTTCCTTGAGACCGTCGCCGTATCCGTTTCGATTCGGAAGTTTTTCAACTTTTTCATCGAAGAGATTCGGATTTAGGTGGTGTGCTAGCATACGAAGTTAATCATTGAGGTTAATGGTTCCCGCAAGGGTACGAAGTTTTTCGAGCGCGACCTTTGCTTGCTCTTTCTGCTTGACGCGGTCTTCTGGTCCGAGTCCGGGCGGATTGCCGTGCCAGCGGAAGTCGCGCTCAAAGACGTCAACACCCTTTGAAGGAATGGTGTGCGCAATGATGACTGAGGGCTGGCTATATACCGCCTGCGCTTTGCCGATTGCGTCATTTATGGCGCGCATATTGTGACCGTCAACCTCCTGAACATCCCAGTTGAATGACTCAAACTTTTCGCGCAAGGGTTCGAGCGGCATAACATCTTCAGTGTAGCCGTCAATTTGGATTGCATTGCGGTCGATAATCATGGTCAGATTGTTGATTTTCTCCTTTCCCGCAAGCATGAGTGCCTCCCATATCTGCCCGCAGTCGAGTTCGCCGTCGCCGGTGAGACAGTAAAAATTCTTAGCGGAAAACGGGCTGTCGATACGTTCCGCAAGCGCCATGCCAACCGCCTGTGAGAGGCCGGAACCGAGAGGCCCGGAACTCGTCTCTATGCCGGGAAGCATTTCTTTGTGGGGATGTCCCTGGAGCCGCGAACCGAATTTGCGGAGCGTGAGCAATTCCTCAACGGGAAAGTAGCCTGCGTGCGCCATGGCAGCATAAAGCACCGGACAAATGTGACCGTTCGAAAGAATGAGCCGATCGCGGTCCGCCCAAAACGGGTCTTTGGGATTATGGCGGAGCACCTTGAAGTAGAGGAGTGTAAATATGTCGGCCATGCCCAGAGGGCCCGCGGTGTGTCCCGTTCCCGCCTCGACAAGCATCTCGATGATGCTTTGGCGGATTTCATTCGCCTTCAATTCGAGCGAACGCACTTCGTCATCGGTAAGATAATTCATAGGTACTCAAATAAATTTGGATTTATTGTAAGTATAGCAACGAGCCGCGCGCCTTTGGCGCGCGGCTGTTTATAGAAATGACCGGACACTACCGGATTTGCGCGAGCGAATCGAGCGTGCGATATGCCTCGTCGGGGTTTGTTGCTTTCACAATTGCTGATCCGGAAATGAATCTGACAACTCCGGCATCACGGAGTTTCGGAATGGTGTCGGCATTCACGCTTCCATCAACCGAAACGGGCATGTCGGGAAATTTCTGCTTCAGTGCCAGTATGTGGGTAAGCACCCGTTCATCAAACGGCTGCCCCTGTGAGCCGATGTGTGCGATTCCCATGAACTGTACATAATCGGCATGTTGTATGCGTTCAATGATGAGGGAGAGTGGTGAATCATTGTTCATGGAAAGCCCGAGGCGAAATCCCAACTCGCGCTTGAGGGCGACGACCCGCTCGAAATCAGTCACGCTCTCGAGGTGCACCACAATGTCGCGCACGCCTGCACGGACATATTCGGAAATGACTGTTTCGGGCTCCTCGAGCATGAGGTCAACCTCAATCCGAAAATGGTGCGCATACTCAAAAAGGTCCTCGATGTGTTCCCCGTCGTGATATGGCCAAGAGGTGAATGGCACGAACACGCCGTCTACCACATCTACCTGAACCTCATGAGCGAATCCATGCACGAGTTCAAGTGTTTCTTCGAGGTGTCTTATCGACTCGGGAATGATTGCGGGAACAACGTGATTCATGGAAGTGTGTTCACCTTTGCGATGCGGCGTACGTGACGAACGTCTTCGCTAAATGTCGTTTCAAGCCACATTCGCACCGCATCCTTTGCGAGGTCCGTTTCAATGAAACGGGCGCCCAGAGAAAGAATGTTCGCGTCATTGTGTTCTCGGGACAATTTCACAATTGCGGGTTCGCGTCCGTAATATACAACCGCTCGGACGCCGGGAAACTTGTTTGCAACAATTGCCTCACCCTGCCCCGATCCGCCGAGGATGATTCCTTTTCGATGTATAGGGTCTTCAGAGACTGCGCGCGCAGCAACGGCGATGAAATCGGGATAATCATCGTCAATATCGAGCTCGTACGCACCGCAATCCTCAACCTCGTACCCAAGTTCATCCCGAACATACGAAAGGAGAATCTTTTTTAACTCAAAGCCGGCGTGGTCAGATGCAAAATAAACGTTCATACGACACCAAATTAGCTGGCGAGTAACTTCGAAACGGCGCGGGCATGGGAAATGAGAGTGGCGGTATAACTTGTCTCATTGTCGTACCACGCGAGAACCTTCACCAAATTGCCGTCCACGACGCGTGTCATTGCGAGGTCAGCAATGGAAGCGTATCGCGCGCCGATAATGTCTGAGGATACGATTGGGTCATTCGTGACCGCAAAAAGGTCCTTCCAGGTTCCTTGCGCCGCATCAGTGAGCGCACCGTTTACCTCTGCGACGGTGGTGGGGCGTTTCGCAATGAAGGTGACATCGACAATTGAACCGACCGGTACCGGTACTCGAATTGAAATGCCATCAAACTTGTCTTTAATCTGCGGGTATGCGAGCGCCGTCGCCTTTGCCGCCCCCGTTGAGGAGGGTACGATGTTCTGCGCCGCCGCACGTCCTTCGCGCAGATCTTTCTTCGAGGGACCATCCACGAGTGCCTGCGACGCGGTATAGGCGTGGACGGTGTTGAGGATTGCTTTTTCAATGCCGATTGCCTTATCGAGAATCCCGATTAAGGGACTGGTCGCGTTTGTCGTGCACGAAGCGTTCGAGGTGATGGTGCTCTGTACAAGGTCTTTTTCGTTTGCACCCATAAGCACGGTCGCACCCGTTATACCTGCTGCGGCAGGGTCGCCGGAAATCGGTGCAGATACAACGACGCGACGGGCTCCTGCATCGAGGTGCACCTTCGCTTTTTCATACGTCGTGAAAATACCGGTACATTCAATGACAATGTCCGCGCCAAGAGTTTTCCAGGGGAGTTTCGTCGGTTCCTTTTCACTGATAAAAGCAACCTTCGACCCATCAATGATGAGTGAACCCGGCTCGCTTGAAACCGAGAAGGGTGCGCGTCCGTATGCGGTGTCATACGTGAGAAGATATGCGAGACTTTCGATACTGCCGAGATCATTTATCGCAACGATGTCAAGGTCGGGGTCGCCATACGCCATGCGAAAAAACGCTCTCCCAATGCGTCCAAAGCCGTTGATGGCTACTTTTGTTTTCATAGTGTGAAATGGTTATTACGATTTATTATACGCTATGGTGTGTATCAATTTGATTCCTTTCCCCTTAGAAGTCGCCGCGAGAGAACCGGAAGTACGATGAGTGTAAGGAGGAACAGAATCACATATCCCGCGTTTCGTGAAAAAAAGTCTCTGACATATGCAAAAAACGATTGTGATTCATTTTTCTCAAATGTGTGAATAATTTCAGAAACAATGGTGCCTCGCGCGGTGCCGATTTGTGCCGTCATATAATCAAAAATGGTAATGCGCGTGGGATAGAGCTCGCTCACGCCGAAGGGGGCAAGTTCGGCAACATACGCTGTCTTGTCTGTGTTGATGCGGAGTAGGAACGCAAATTCTTTTCCTTCATTGTTCGTAAGGGTGACAAGAATCGTCTTGAGGTGTTCCGGCACGCGTTCGTATGGAAGTGCCACGACAAGACGTTTTGCCCCATCGACAATCGCGCGATCACCTGCGGTGGGAAGTTGTTCCCCGTCCTGAAAAAAGATGATGTCCGAGAAACGCAGTGCAATAGGGTTCTCTTCGGTTTCGATAGGTATGGGCGGCAGTTCATATCCCTCTTCGACACCGTCATCGACGTACACTGAAACAACCGCGCCTGATGAGATGTTGCCGAGTTCATCATAGGTGAAAACGGTATAAAAGCGTCGAGTCCCCGGGATTGCGGCGCCAGTGTCTCGAGCCGACGTGCCGACACCCTCATAGATTACCCATCCGTCCGCGGTATCGCTTGGGAAGAACCGCTCGTTTTGGAGTACGCGTATGCGCGAAAGATCAGAATCTGTAGGATTGTCCCAGGTAAGTACAATGTCATCCCCGTCGCGCACCGCACGGAGATTCTGCACATTTCCGGGTGGAAATGTATCTTGGGGTGGCAGTGTCGTAAATGTTCCTTCCGTTAGAGTTCCTCGTACGCCGAGCGCGTGTTCACCGTCAATGACAAAGCGATACATGGTACCTGGACGGAGACCAGTGATAATAGTTTCGTGTGTTTTACTGAACGCTTGTTCGGCGAGTGACCCGAGCTCGTAAGAAATGGTCGTTCCCCAGCGAATCGTGGCGCGGGTGTGTGTTTTTGTTTCATACCTAAGGATGACCGAATCGTGTGCGGGGATGATTTCAAGCCGAATGAGTTCAAGGGTTATTTTTGTCCCCTGCTTCGATGGCGTTGTCTGTAGGGGCGGTGTTGTTGAAGAGAGCGTTGTTGTTGCGGCGGGCGTCGACGACGCGGAGATATTGAAAAAGGAATCGAATGCGGTGACAAAGTATGTGTACGTGGTTGAAGCGATTAGTCCGGTATCTGAATAATTCGTTGCGGACGTCGTCGCAATCTGTACATCATCGCGAAAGATTTGATACCCTGAGAGAAGATAGTTGTCGGTGGATGGATCCCAGGAAAGATTGATTTGTGAGGTTGCGACAGGGGTCACAGTGAGATTTTGAGGAATGGTGGGCGGTGTTGTGTCACCGCCCACAAGTTGCCGTACTGTGAAATCTTCTGTTGCAGCGAGTGTATGAATCGGCATGGTGGAACATGCAAAGAGAGTGAGCACGCTACAGGCGACAATCGCCACAGTGCACCAGGGGCCGTTTTTTGAGAGTACGCCATTCATAAATTTAGAGTGCAAGCGCAGTGAGCGTGGTCGTTGCAATATATGTTCCGGCAAGTTGTATCACCGACCCGCCAATACCAACCCGGAAATTGATGGTTGTCGTTGCACCGAGGGGATGGTTGGAGCTCGTGCTTTGCGCGATAGTGACATCGGACGTAGTGAGTCCCTCCCAACACGCAAGTGCTGTGTCGTTTGAGCCTGTGTTACATGCCGAAACTCCATCGTCTTTAAATCGCTGCACGATATTGACCCCTGATGGGCTATACCCAAAATGTGAATCGGTTGCGTTCGTGGTGAAAGAATAATCGGGGTCACCTGTAGTATTGTAGTCAAGAATGGAATCTCCGCCCTTCTGCATCGCCGGGCTCTGCGATGCCTTGATGCTAAGAGAATAGCCCGCCGCACTATCGGTTATCACCGTGACCGTCGTAGACCCGTTTGAGGTTCCGCCTCCAACACCGGGAATCGTCGGGGAAAGTGTGACTGCCGTTGCACCGGAAATTGAAATGTATGCGGTATGCATCTGCTGATACCCTGCCTTCAGATTGTAACTCGCACTCCCCGACTCGCCGGTCGCAATTTCGCCCGCAGTTGATTCGAGCGTGTAGTTTGACGAGGTAGATAACCCTCCGCCAAAATTTATGCTGTCACTCTCAATGCGATAATTCGAACTCTGCATTGCCTGAGCGAACACGAAATCCAATCCGACAAAGAGCGCCGGCATAGAGAGAAGAGACGCGACCGCAATGAAAAGAACTTCACGCATGGCCGATGTAATTATTGCCTGCGTTTGAATTCAAATGTTCTGAAAAATGCTCGAACGAGGAAGATGACGATGAAGAGCGCACCGAATCCTGCGAGAAGAATCTTCCACGGTAACACCCAGAACGAGTACGATATGGTGTCAATAGCGTCGTCGTAACTTCGATTTATCTGCGCCGTCGCTGTGTATCTACCGAAGAGAAAGTCGCGATTCCAGGTGACTTCGCGAAGGCGCTTTGCCTTGGGAAGAACGAACCAGGGTTCGAGTTCAACAAAACCAACTTCTTCCCCGAGCATATTCGTAACGCGCAATTCGCCGTACGGAGCAAGATGTATAAGTCCCCGATTCTCAAAGAGAATACCAAACTGTATCGGTCCTTTCTGATAGAAGTTTTTTGGCGGGATTGTTCCGAATTCAGAGAGCGAACCTTCTCTTTCGACTGGACCGGGAATAGTGATGAAGAAGAGACTTCCGATGCGGGCAACGACTGCAGACTGTGGTTGTGTTCCCTCATCTCCACCCGCTTTCGCCTCTTGCGAAACGGTGCTGACGAGCAAACTCCCGTAGAGTCCTCCCGGCTCTGCATCGGGGGGTATCGAGACGGTAACCGGAATCCTCGCACGCTTATTGTGTCCGAGTGTGAAGCGGGGAGCGGGAACCGACACATAATCTTTCATTGAATACGGACCGCGATCCGTACCGAGGAGTATGAGGGTCTGCGTCGGATCAGACGAACCGGACGCGTCTTCAGCTGAAATTTCGAAGATTCTATCGCCACCAGTTCGGTTGCTGACAGTTATTTCAACAACCTTTGTCTCTCCCGGCTTTACTTGGAGTTCAACTTTTCCCGGCCCGAGTACAAAGTCTCCATAGACTTCATCCCCGAGGAGCGCCTCAATGGCATAGGGATTCTCGACAGGAGAAGTCGCTGAATTTGCTTCATTGAGTTGCGACAGGGGTGCCTCTTGGGCAAACACAAGGTGGGCGGAGAGATAAAGGAAAGTTGCACACGCGAACCAGACGGCTATTTTTGACCTCGGTTTCTTGAGTGCCGACGTATACATGCCTTCGAGTCTACCTTTAATTGTTGGTCGCAGTCAATGTCGCTGTCGCTGTGTATGTTCCATCGGGAACAGCCGGGCTCGGGTTGTTCGGGATGGTGATACGGAATTGAAGTGTTGAAGTGGAACCTGATGAGGGCGTAGGAGCCGAACTGTTAATGAGCAACGTCGATGCGGAGGCGTTAGTACTCGACGCTCCGCGCCAGCAGTTATTCGCAACAAACGTGCTCCCAGTGCCCGAACCGCAGTTTGTCGTACCATTACCCTTAAACACCGCCGACACTTCAGCTGTACTCGAAGCACTTACCGAAAAGCCGAACTGCGCGTTTGGAACTGCAGTTGAAAACCCTGAAGGGTAGTCCGTTGTACCAGTTGAATAGAGGTATGTAGGGATGGTGCCTCCCCCATTGTTTCGAATCATTGGTGCGGTGCTCGCGAAGGTAAGTGTCATGTTATACCCCGCAGCGTTGTTGGTACGGACACGAGAGGTTGTGGTACCCCAGGATGTACCGCCCGTGAGACCGTCGAGCGTTCCCTGCATCACGACTGGTGAGGTGCTCGCGAGAAAAGATATCGCGCCGGAAACGGTCTGGGTCACTTCGAAGACTTCTGTTGCGCTTCGGCCAACCGACGGCTCAAAACCGACGTACGAGAGTACGACGAATGCAACGACAAGCACCGACGCAACGAGCGAGCTTCGGGCGGAGTTTAATAAATGTGTGCTGTTCATAAATTGTAATAGCGGCTGCTACTATTAATGTGTGTTAATACCAACAAGTTCCATTGGTTATTCTATTATAACGTTAAGTTAAATTAGTTTTTTCGTAGTGGTCTACTTCTGTGTATAAGTGTCGCCCGTGACTTCGGGCATTTTTTGCTTTTTCGTGCTCTCTACTCATTTTTTTCGAAATACCGTGTGAGATATATCTGTATTTCTTTCAATTCTGTGAGAAGGTCCTCGATTGAGATGGATGCTCCCGCAACGAGTCCCGTGGTTCTGAGCGCATAGAAGTGGCTCCCGGGAATTGAAATCATGCCTCCGTTTCCTCCCCCGCCACCTCCACCGCCGCCGCCCGTTTCTGGATTTGTGGATGTAGATGAACCTCCTCCAGTCTCACCCGACCCTCCCCCCGCCCCGCCACCGCTCTCGGGTGTGGTCGATGTTGGAGCATCACCCCCTATGGGACCGAGAGAGTAAGAACCGCCGCCCGAACTGCCGCCCCCACTTTTTATATGTTGGCGCACGGTGATTAAGCCCATGAGCGGAATAGCGCCAAGGGTGGTATCACCCGTTGCGGTCACGCTTGACGTATCAAGTTTTATCGTAACGCGGTCACCGGGAGATATATTTGCGTAATCGCCAACGAGAATGAACTGCTGCGATGTGGTTGCGGCATAGGATGAGGAAAATGTAATAGTACCAGTCTGCCCAGAAATAGAGACCGCACCGGCACCGCCAACCTGGATGTCACTCCCGTCATGGAGACCGTCACTATTTATATCCCTATAGAGAGCAAGGTTTGAAAGATCCGTTTGACTCACGCCATCTATCCCAACAAGTGTGAACACAGTAGTGGCTATAGTCGCATTCTCACCGGAAGGAGTGAGTTTGTATCGCATGAGTTTTACATCAGTATCATTTGGCAAAGAGAAACCGTCGGAGACTTGACCTGAATTGTGGTCTGCGAGAGTAAGTGAGCCAGTGATGGTAACTGTCTTGTCGTCATCTGCATCCGCAGATGTATCACTCGCACCACCCGTATATACAGAGAGTCCTGTTGCGGCGGCATTCATTGAGGTGAATTGGCTGAAGGAAATCCCGCTTATCGACAGTGTGTCTGACGCCCCAAAATTGCTCGTGACGTCTATGACGAGTACCGATCCGCCTCCTTCATAAGAAACAGTACCAGACACCTTCGCTGAGGCAGAACCACCAAACGATGCTACGGTGTCATTCGTGTCCCATTTCATGGCAACGGTCGATGTTGCTATCTTGATACGGATGTCATTTGTGGCAGTAATGGAAGGATTGGTGTGGTCGGTAATGGTAATGGTGGAAATGGTGGTAGTCGGGTAGTTGATTGAAAAGACTTGATTCGCCGCAGAAGATATTGACGCATTGCCTGCGAGGGGAAAATCCCACCCATTGTTGTTGCCGCTATCTATTGATGAGGTCACCGCGAGAAGACCGTTTGTATTTGTTGCTGAGGAATCCTTCACATCGACAGAGGTAAACGAATACGCCGTGCCCTGTGAGAGTCCCCACTTGGTGCCCGGGGTTGTACTGCGGAGTTTCACCTCGTTTCCGGACGTACCGGTTATGGTCGTGGTACCGAGGGTTGTGGTGGCGTTTTTCGTGAACTCTATCTTCGAGTTCGGCTGTACCGCCTTGAAGTGGCCCGTTGCCGTGAACGGTGCACCGAAGGTCGTTGAGGCGGTGTTCAATACCTCGACACTATTGAATGCGGAGGTGCCGGTGAGCGTTCCTGTTGCGGTCTGCTGCGAGCTGCCGTTCAGGGTCGTCGTGCCGCTTCCGGCGGTGAAGGTGCCGCTGTTCGTATAGTTGCCGGAAATCGAAAGGAGTGTGGGCGCAACAACGGTACCGGAGTCGATGGTGAAACCGGTCGTTGATGCGTTGTTTGAAAATGTCTTCGTACTTGCCCCGATGAAGGTGGTACTGCCGAGTGCGCTCGTGTCGGTGAGATTGCCACTTATGGTCTGTGCGGAGGTGCTTGAGAGGTAGAGGTTGGTACCTTTGGTGTACGTGCCGCTGTTTGCGAAGTTGCCCATGACGGTGAGGAGTGCCGGTGCAACGACGGTGCCTGCGGAGACGGTGAAGTTCGTCGTTGAAGCATTATTCGAGAACGTCTTCGTGCCGCCGCCCTGGAAGGTCACGTTGCCGAGCGAGCTTGAGCTCGTCAGGACACCCGCAATGGTTTGTGCGGACGTGGAGGAGAAGTAGAGGTTCGTGCCGGCGATGTATGCGGCATTCTGGATGAAGTTGCCGACGACGATGAGGTCGGTTGGTGCGACGTACCGTGTCCCATTCTGTATGGTCATGGCGTCGACGGTGATGCTTGCGTCAGCGGTCGTGCTTGCGCCGACGCGGTAACTGTTGTCAATGAGGAGGTCGCCGTATGCCATTCCGGTGGACTTGGTGAAGAGGGTTCCTGCACCTCCCCGCATGTATCCGCTTGTGCCGCCGTATGCGGTCTTGGAGCCGGAGTGGGTGTTCGTCGTATAGTACAGAGCGATGCGACCACCGCCACCGGCGCCTCCATTGAGGGTATCAGTTCCACCTCGACCTCCGTCAGCATTTATGGCTCCGCTTCCGGTGAGAGTGCCCGCGGTCACGAGGATGCTGCCGCCGGCGCCGCCGCCGCCGCGTGTGGTACCGGGCGTGCCCGTCGCGGTGATTTCTCCGTTCACCGTTGCGGTTCCTGATACCGTGAGTTTTATGGCGCCGCCACCACCACCGCCGGCATTGCCGTTTCCTGAGCCGCCGCCGGAGCCGAGCGAAGTCGGCATCGTGGTAGAGCCATAGGTGATACCGCCTGCACCTGTGG
>CAYMIV010000020.1:0-14428 GCA_964390945.1 uncultured Candidatus Saccharibacteria bacterium | reverse complement strand
ACCCCAAACCCCAAACCCCAAACCCCGAGTGCACTTGCAATTGGCATAAATAGAATGATTTCAAAGTAAATAGGTTGTGCTAAACGCGATAATATTCGATCTGTCCAGTGAGGGTGTCCAGCTTCCAGGTCCCCTTCAGCGCGACCACGATCCCGCTCTTCTTCTCGACGATTCCCGTGATGTCGACGTTGTGGGTCGTGTACTCCTTGTAGCCGGTGAACTTCGTGCCGCCGTCTGTGAACGCCGCTTCGAAAAGAAAATCGTCGTGGCAAATCCTGAAGACGTCAAGACAACAGACACAAAGAGTTTTCCGAATGTTCTTCTTGCACTTGCAGAAGCAACCAAAAACCCCCGGACCTAGGTCCGGGGGTTTTTCTACGCGAGTTTTCTCGACAGTGTAAGTCTGAGGACAGTGC
This sequence comes from uncultured Candidatus Saccharibacteria bacterium, assembly GCA_964390945.1. Classification (GTDB taxonomy): domain Bacteria; phylum Patescibacteriota; class Minisyncoccia; order Phycocordibacterales; family UBA918; genus Damh-18. Next base: position 14,012 of record CAYMIV010000020.1, on the reverse strand, counting down.
CAAGAGTACTAATTTAGACATCGAGGTTGGCCATGTGAGCATTCGATTGTATAAACGATTTCCTACTCGCCACATCCGTCCCCATCAAAATATCGAACACTTTATCGGCATCCTGCGCATCTTCGATAGTGACGCGCTTCAATATGCGATTCCCCGGGTTCATGGTTGTTTCCCACAGTTCTTCAGGATTCATTTCGCCCAAACCCTTATATCGCTGAATGCGAACCTTTGAACCCTTTTTTGTTTCTGCCGTATCCTCTGCTTCTTCGACCTCTGTAGCGGATTCGTCTTCAGCCTGGGTTTCATCGACAGGAGCATCAGTCCCGAGAAGTTTGAGTTTTTCTTCGTCGGTATATGCGTAGAGCACCTCCTTTCCCCTCTGAATCTTGTAGAGCGGCGGCTGGGCAATGTAGAGATATCCGCCTTCGACAATGGGTTTAAAGTAGCGGTAGAAGAGCGTGAGAAGGAGTGTGCGGATATGCGCACCGTCAACGTCTGCATCGGTCGCGATGATAATCTTGTGGTAGCGGAGCTTTGTGATGTCGAAGACATCGCCGATTGCGGTACCGAGTGCGACGACGAGGTTTTTCACCTGCTCCGAGCCAAGCATTTTATCGATGCGCGCACGTTCGACGTTCAAAATCTTTCCGCGAAGGGGGAGAATCGCCTGCGTTCGTCTATCGCGACCCATCTTTGCCGAACCGCCCGCGGAATCACCCTCCACAATAAAGAGTTCCGATTCGCCTGCGTCTTTTGTTTGACAATCCGCGAGTTTTCCGGGAAGCGTCATGCCTTCGAGCGCTCCCTTGCGGAGCACCGAGTCCTTCGCCGCCTTCGCTGCTTTGCGCGCCTTAACCGCAATGACAACTTTGTTCAATATCGCTTTCGCATCGTCGGGATTTTCCTCAAGATACTCGCCGAACGCATCACCGAACACGCTCTCTACTGCCCCGCGCGCTTCCACAGAACCGAGCTTCGCCTTCGTTTGTCCCTCAAATTGAATTTCGGGCATTTTAACTGAAATGACCGCCGTGATTCCTTCAAGCACATCATCGCCGGTGAACGCCTCGTCCTTTTCTTTGATGAAATTATTTTTCCGCGCGTAATTGTTGAGCGTTCGTGTGAGCGCTGTCTTGAATCCGGTCACGTGCGTTCCTTGCTCCGGGTTGTAGATGTTGTTTGCGAATGCACTGATGCGAGGACTGATATCATCAACGTACTGGAGCGCAACCTCAACCGACATCACTTTCGGGTCGGGATCTTTTTTCTCCACATAAAAGATATTCTGGTGAACCGGTTTCTGATACTGATTATTGAACGCGACAAGAGACTTGAGTCCTCCCTCAAAATAAAACGTCATGTGGGGAACCTCGAGATTGAGGTCTGCGAGATATAATTCCCCGCTAATGTCGAGTTTCTTTTGTTCTTTCTCAGGAAGCTCACGAGCATCAATGACCGTGAGCTTCATGTCTTTTACGAGGTACGCCTGCTGACGCAGATGTCCGACGATTCGCTTAAAATCAAATTTAATTTCATTGAAAATTATTTCGTCAGCGAGAAAGGTGATGATGGTTCCCTGAAGTTTTGATGTACCGACTTTTTTAACTTTCGCCTTCGGTTTTCCGGTGTGGTACTCCTGGATAAAATATCCGCCGTCCCGGTGCACTTCGGCAATCATGTGTTCAGAGAGCGCGTTCACTACCGAAGCGCCCACGCCGTGGAGTCCACCCGAAACTTTATACCCTTCTCCGCCGAATTTTCCGCCGGCATGAAGCGTCGTGAGAATCGTCTCAAGCGCAGACACCTTCGTCTGCTTGTGCGTATCAACGGGAATGCCACGGCCGTTATCAACGACGCGCACGTAGTTTCCGGGAAGGAGCGCGACCTCAATTCGGTCTGCAAAACCACCCATCGCCTCATCGCGCGAGTTATCAAAAATTTCCCACACGAGGTGATGGAGTCCGTCGGGACCCGTTGTCCCGATGTACATGCCCGGTCGCTTCCTCACTGGCTCAAGTCCTTCGAGAACCTGGATTGAATCCGCGCTGTACCCGCTCTTCTTTTTTGGTGTTTTTTCTGCCATATTTCGTACTATCTAACACAAAAATCATGAGCGCATCGGCTCATAACTTTAACCCCAAGTATAGCAGAAACTGGGCAATCCGTCTTGTCCAAAAATGGGTAAACTACCGCACTTCCCAGCCCTGTTTTAGAACTTCAGTATTCACGTTTTCCATGAGTGCGGTCACCTCAGAGTCGGTGAGTGTCCGTTCGTGAGATTGGAATACGAGCCGAAACGCGTAGGAGGTACGACCGTCCTTTGAAAAGGTGTCGAACAAGCGAACACTGTGACAGAGTGTACCTGCGTGATCTTTGAGATATGACCGGACGCGCTCTCCAGAAATCCCCTCGGAAACCCAGAGCGCGATATCGCGCGTTACAAACGGATATGGCGAGAACGCCGTAAAAATTGCGTCGGAACTCTTCCGAGGAACATATGTTGTTGCGGACGGGAGCGAAGCAATCATTGTCGAGAGATTCCATTCAGCAACGCCCCCGCGTATCTCTGCCTGGAGCGAAATGCCAAGTACTGTCTCGAGCTCGGCAACAATTTCCGCGAGGAGCGCGTCGTCTTTCGGTGAATAACCCTGCCGCTTCACGCGCGCACCGAGGGCGACAGATGTGTGTTCGGCGACTCCATGCTCGCCATTTCGCGCAAAGACAGTGCCGATTTCAAATAGGCGAAGGTCATCGAGCTGCAGAAGATCGAGTTGGGTCATGTTGCGATCGAGTGCTTCGCGCATATTCTCTCCGAGCGAGCTGCGAAGACACCCCTTGTCGGATGCGAGTGCGTTCATGAGGCGAATCTCATCCTTGTTTCGGAATGATGACGTGATAATTTCCGAAAAACCGCGTTCAGTGAGCGTTGAGCGGAGAACTTCCGAATAGTAGTGGCGATTATTGAATTCGTTAAGCGGTACCGATGGGGGAAGTACGGAAGTCACGTGTTCATAGCCATACACCCTTCCCACTTCCGCTATGACATCCGCGGTAATCTGAATATCGTTTCGTTCAAATGGAGCAACAACGCACCACCCTGATTCAGTTTCGTTCACGACAAAACCAAGGTGATTAAAAATTTCGACGACCTCGTTCTTATTGAGCGTAAGCCCGAGGAGCGCGTTGATATGCTCGAGTGAAACGGTGACTTCCCTGTTTGCAATCTTTGTCGGATACGCATCTCTATACCCCTCGCAGACGCCACCCGCAATGTCCGCAATGAGTTTCGTGACGCTTGCGAGAGCGACGGGAATCACGTCACAAGAAATGCCGTTCTCAAAACGCTTTGAGGCATCGGTTTGAAGTTTCAGGAGTTGCGATGCGCGTCTCGTGAATGATGGCTCAAAGTTTGCCGCCTCGAGGAGTATTGTCTTTGTTTGTGCGGTAACCTCGGCGTACTTCCCTCCCTTAATGCCCGCGATGCCTGCCGGGGCGTCATTTTCCGCATCGACAATGAGTTGCACCGACGGAGTGAGGGTGAGAGTGTCACCGGTGAGGGTAACGATGGTTTCATCCTCGCGCGCCTGACGCACACCGAATTTCCAGACGCCATTTTCGTGGGAAAATACGTCGCCGTCGTAGGCATGGAGCGGCTGTCCGAGCGAAAACATCACATAGTTCGTCGCGTCAACAATGTTGTTGATGGAACGTTGCCCGAGCGCATTGAGCCGGTCAACAAGCCATGCGGGGGACGGGCCAACGGTAACATCGGTAATGAGCGCCATGCTGAAACGACGGCATAAATTATTATCCTCAATGGTAACGGAAATGCGTTCAGTCCGGGGCGAAAGTTCGTGAACCTCGCGGAGGGGATCGTGTGCGAGCGCCTCACCGGTGAGCGTTGCGAGTTCTCGAGCAATACCGCGGTGCGAATAGCAATCTGCTCCACGATCGGGAAGCACTTTTACATCAATGACCTCATGATTTCCTTCGTTTCGAGTCTCCTCGATTTCAAACGCGTGAAATGTGAAAAGATTCTCAATTTCCCGAAGTGAGGGGATTTTGTCGCCATAGAAATCTTTGAGCCATTCACGAAGTACGAGCATATAAAATAGAAGAATATTGAATATAAAAATAGTTCAACTTCAAACGAAGTGTTTTTATTGACGCCTGGAGAATATTTATGAGCGATTCATTCTCTTCACGTAGATATGAAAGTTCTTTTATTTTGTAGTCGTAACGTTCGATAACTTGAATCCAATACCTCGTCTCGCGCGCAGATTTGAGAGCAATTTGAAAATAGTTCGCAAAATCCTTACGTGTTGCTGAACCCTGCGCTTCGTTGATGTTTGCCCCTATTGAAGTTGCGCTTCGAATTATTTGGTCACAAAGAGACCAAAGTGCTGGATCTTTACGAAGAGTTTTGCACACCTTCATTACTGAAACAGAAAAATCAATAATCCGCATCTTGAATGCTTCATTTCGAGCTTGTTTATTTGCGCCCGAATCTTTATCTTTTTTCTTTTCAATATTTTTATATTCCATATTCTCTGTGTTTCTAGAATTGATTCACAAACCGTAAGTCTCCGCTGTAGAGATTTCGTACGTCATCAAACTCATATTTCATGAATCCGAGGCGGTCAATGCCCATGCCGAACGCAAATCCCGAGTACTCCAAAGGGTCGATTCCGGACCAGGTGAGAACATTCGGGTGTACCATTCCCGCTCCCATAACCTCTATCCAACGCCCGACAAGTTTCGAACTTCCCGATGTGATTCTCATATCTACCTCAACGCCAGGTTCGACAAACGGGAAAAAACTCGGGCGAAAACGAACTTCAACGTCGCCCCTGAAGAATTTTCCAAAAAAATACTCGATGGTTCCTTTGAGATGCCCAAGATGGACCCCACGATCGACATAGAGCCCCTCGAGTTGGTAAAACTGCGCTTCGTGCGTCACATCGGTCGCTTCGTTGCGAAAAACTTTACCCGGCACTATGACGCGAATGGGGGGCGTGTGAGATTCCATGTATCGCGCCTGCACGGGGGATGTGTGTGTCCGAAGTACCATTGGCACGTCTGTATCTTTGGGAGAAAACCAAAACGTATCCTGCATGTCACGAGAGGGGTGGTCTTTCGGCACGTTGAGACGATCAAAATTGTAGTATTCCGTTTCGGCTTCCGGACCCTCGGCAAATACGAAGCCGATTTCTGAAAATATGGTATTTATCTCCGCAATCATTTGCGACAACGGGTGGAGATGTCCTTTCTGTTCGTTTAGTTCCATGATTACAACTCTTCGGGTATTACTTGGTATATGAGGCTACCATCATACACGTATATCTGCCCATTTAACACACGCGCAGTGAGATGTTCTCCCGCAATGAGCGGTTGCACATTCTGCCACGCGCGGTTATCTATCTCAATCACATAGACCCCATCGGCAAGAGAGACGAGTACGAGATCGGTGCTCCCGGGATAAAAATCAAAAGCGCGAATTTCTTGCCACTTGCGATCAAGTTTGATAGTCGGTTCGCAATCAGTATCGTTTGGGATTGTTTGGACAGGATGAATAAACGCAGGCGAATCTTGAACAGGCTCACCTTCTTCTGTTTCGCTTGGTTCCGGCGCCGCTGGTGAAGAAGAGGTGCTGTACGGAGGAAATTCGGCGGCACAGTAGTAATAGGGGGTATTCTCACGACTGCCGACCCATGATGCATACACTTCTTCCCCAGATTCCGAGAGACGAACCCCTCCCCACTCTTTCGTGGTTGTCGGTACCTCCCCGGTTGTCGAGGCGGTCGTTGTTGCATCAAAAAGTTTTTCGACGCGCTCTATCACCTGCTGCTGTGGGGTAAGTGCGGTCGTTGTTGAAGTCGTTGCAAAGATTTCTATGAGCGAATCGAACTCCGAATTCTTGGTGTATTTTTTTGATGACTTCGTGGTTGTTGCGATAAGCTCATTCGTCGTTGAGGCGACGGGTAGCGCAGTGGTGACGATTGCGGTACCGGTTGCACTCACAAAAGGAGCAATCACCCGAACCTGGGGAACGGTGGGGAGATTAAATGCGTGCACCTCGGTCACGAGATGCTTTGAGACGGGGAGCTCTTTTACCCACGTATGGTGACCCTCTTTTTGCACATGCACGCGGTGCGTTCCGACATCAAGATTTTGAGCGTAGAAGGCCCGGCGAAACACTCGCTTTTCTTCGACGAGTTTGTCATCTATAAACACCTCGACACCATCGCGCTCCACATCGACATAGATACCCCCCGTCGCAACGATGTTTGCTTCGCTACCGAAGAGATGAAATTCATATCCCGTGGCATAGAGAAAGAGAAATGGGAGTGAGAGAACGAACACAACGAAAAGCCCAATGAAGGTGAATCGACGCTTCATCCGAGGTAGGGGCTGTACCTTGAGTTCGCTCTCCATATGGCTCATTTATCGAGATAGCGTAGCACCTTTTTCGTTTCTGTGCTTCGGGGTCACCCAGAAGCCCATGTACTTACCGAGCATGAGCCGCGTTTGTGCGTCGAGACCAGGAATCGCACTAAAGACAATCATGGTAATGGGTACCAGTATCCACTGGAGCGCCATGACGATGTACTGGAGCCAGGATTTGTTTTCAGGACGTTTTGGAATGAGGGTGAGCGAAATAATCGAAGACACGACGAGACCAAACATCGCAATCGCGAGCAGGTTGCGGACGAGTATGGGAAGATTGTATGAAAGAACAGTTTCATGAAACTCGCGGCTCCCGAGAAAGATGGGCGCCCATCCGAGAATGAAGAGCATGATGGGGTTCGTGACGAGAGACCAATACCCCTCCGCTTGCTGAAGACCGACTTTGATGCGGGTCGAGAGCGGAATCGATTTGTTCTTGATGAAATGGTACGTGATGTACACAAAATTTTCGACGCCGTAAGTCCAGCGGCGGTGCTGTTTGTAAATATTCTTGACCGTTCCCCAGAAAGAGCCGGCAGCATTCGCGTCCATCGAAACCGGGTAGGTGAGCGGTATGACATCATACTCGCCATTATTCGCAATCATGAGATTCCAATAAATGCGCGAATCCTCGCTCACCATGTTGGTTTGCCAGTAGCCAACTTCATAGAGTGCCTGGAACGAAACCGAGTGTGATGAAAAAGTCGCCATTCGTTCCGGTCGTTCTTGCTGGACCATTTCCCAAAACGTGGAAGACATGGCAACGACGCGCGCGAGCGGTGACGCTTCCCACATGTTGTTGTTGAAAATGGGAACGGGCTGGAATGAACTTTTGAGCGGGCGTTTTGCGGTCATGAAGTGCCAGACGAGGCAGTTGAAATAATCGGGATAGACGACCGTGTCAATATCAAAAATCGAAACGAGCACGTGATTGTACTGAATGCCGTATCGGTCGAGCACCTCCCTGCGGACACGTTCTGCCGCCCAGGTTGCATTGGACCCCTTGCCAGCGATCTCGCCCTCAATTGTATCGGGGTGTATGGTGATAATGAAATTTCCAAATACCGAACCCCACTTCTCTCGCATGTGCGCCGCAGTCAGTTGCGCATCGTCTCCAGCTCGTTTTTCCGACGCGAGAACGATTATCATGCTCTTTTTATCGTACTTCGATTCGGAGAGCGAGTGGAGCGTCGCATCGACGACTGTTTCCGCTTCATTGTAAAACGGGAGAATGATGACATGATAGAGGTGTCCGTACTCGAAACGTTCTATCATTTTCTCCCAGTCGACTTCCATGTGGTGACGGAGGCGTTTCCAATTGTATCGGAGATGATACGAGAGAAAGGCGGTTTTGAGTACCCAGAAAACTGAAAAGGCGACAATGAAGTACGCTGCGAAAAACGGCGCATAGATGGAGGCGAGAATAACGCCAATGAGCGTTGTCCACGACGCAAGACCCGGGAGAATTTCAAGCGCCCGATAGAGTACGCGGTCTTTGCCGGAAAGTTCGCTCGCCCTCCCCACCCGAAAATCCTTTCGCTGTGCGTACGGCAAGAGATGTTGGTATTTCGCCATTGCGGGTGAGTATAGCCCCTTTTTGGCTATGTTTCAAAGGTGAATCAGGTGTTCTTTAAGTATTTGATTTTTCTCCAAACTCTCCCTTTTCCCTTGTTCAGGTTCTTATAATTATGGGTGAGCGAATGACAGTTTGGACAAAGTAGACGTAAGTTCGCCTCATTGTTGTTTTCAGAGTTTCCGTCAATATGATCTACTTCCAGAGGAGCGACGTTTGTCGTGGGGTGCGGGGTATTCCATCCACACTGAGAACACTTCCCGGTAAATTTTTCGTATAAGTACCTTTTGAGGTGCTTCGAAATGTTTCGAGTTACAATTCCACGATTTCCGCTAACGTGTCCTTTCTTCCAGACAGAGATATATTGTATGTATTGGTGTTCCTGTTGACACTTATTGGAACAATACTTCTTTTGATAAAGTAGAAGTTCTTGTTGACACACGGGGCACACTTTTTTATACACGTGTATAATTGTACCATGTGTCGGGTAACATTTGGTCTTCATTCATTCTCCAAACAAAATGAATGCCCAGACAGTGCAATGAACTGGGGTGGATAAACGCACTTCCCCGTGATAGTATGTCCCCCACGCCGCCTTAGCTCAGTTGGTAGAGCAACACTTTTGTAAAGTGAAGGTCCTCAGTTCGAGTCTGAGAGGCGGCTCCGGAAAATTAATTATCTATGCTGTGCGCTCCACAGAGCGCCGTCCTCATACGTATACTCGTTTCTATACCTAAATATTATATCTCCCAATCGGAGGTTCGAGCGGGGCGTCTTCACAAAGCATTGTGAAAAGCAATGTGAAGAAGGACTCTGAAATTATAGTCGTTACACTTCTTAATTTCAGGCCACTCGTTGTCATCCTCCCAGCAAATGCTTCTCCTTCCGATGGCGCTTCTCCTCTTCGGAGAGCGCAACTGCAATCTTATGCTCAGCAATTTCATCAAGTTTGTTGCGCGTTGTGCGTTCGACTCGTGATGTGCGAGCACGCTGTCGATTGGCTCGTTGGATATCATGGATACGTCGTTCACCATATTTGAGCGCAAAGAGTATCGCACCGAGGAGCGTATGGAATGTGTAGTGCATGATTTGCCGGAGAAGATCCGCGCTGATGAGTCGAATGAAATGTCGGATGAAGTGAGATGCCTTGAGAACATAGAAATCAAAGTGGAGGCGTATATTTTTACCGAATCGAACTCCTTCTCGCATTTCATAAGCGAAAAAAAGAACGAGGAGAACGGTGATGCTGGTACATACCGCCGCGCTGATTGCCCACGTAGTCATGGACTTATTTTACCGAAATCCTTGAGATTTTCGAGATGACGGTGTTCTCACCAAATTTGTGAATTGCTCCGCTCACCAGATCGCCGATGGTCTTTGTTTCGTCTTTAATGAATGGCTGTTCGAGGAGAACCCGGTCTCTGAAGTACGCATCGAGTTTTCCTGAAAGAATCTTTTCTTGAATTTCCGCCGGCTTATTTGCAACTTCAGGCGCAAAAACCGCTTGAGCATTCGCAATCTCTGTCTCCGGAACATCTGCTCGTGAAATATAGAGCGGATTCTGTGCCGCTACATGCATTGCAATTTCACGGGCAAGTGAAATAAACTCTTCGTTTTTTGCAACAAAATCTGTCTCGCACGAGAGAACGACGAGGGCTGCGACTTCGTGGGTTGAGTGTATGTACGCGCCAATTGCTCCCGCACCGAGTGCGCGGTCTGATTTTTTTGCTGCAGATTCCCCCCCTTTGCGCTGCAATATGATTCGCGCCTTCTCCATATCTCCGCCCGCTTCTTCAAGCGCCTTCTTGCACTGCATCACCGATATTCCTGTTGCTTCGCGGAGTTCCTTGAGTTGTGTGCTGGTAATTTCCATACAAAAGAACGTTATGATACTAAAATAGATGTCGCCTCGGTACTATGCGGTTCGCTCTGAGCGACCCCCCTCCTCACGCTTCGGAACCGACGTGAATTCGGCCTTGCCCGCAAGAAGCGCGCTTGTGAGTTCCTCGAGCACAACGGTCACGCTCGCTTGGAGCGAATCGTTCATGACAACCGGGTGGTTGATATTTCGCAGGTTCACATCAGAACTTGTGATTCCGACAACAGGTATGTGCATCGCCTGTGCTTCCTCAACGGCAATTGCGTTATGTCGCGGATCAACAATGACAAGGATGCTCGGGAGTCTATCAAGTGTTTTGATTCCATCAAAATTATAGACAAGTTTTTCGAGTTCGCGACCAATGACAACTCGCTCCTTCTTTGTATATTTTCGTTCGAGTTCTCCTGAAATTCCCTGTGCCGTAAGGTCGGCGAGCCGCTGAAGGCGCTTTCGCACCTCTGGGAAATTCGTGAGCATACCGCCTATCCAACGATTGACGACGTACGGCATTCCAACCTTTTCTGCTGCAGATTTCACAAGAGGCGCAATTTCCTCCTTCGTGCACACGAACAAGACACTCTTGCCGGCCTTCCCCGCTTCGCGGAGTACATCCCCCGCGTTTTTGAGAAGCACCTCGGTCTTCTCAAGGTCAATGATATCAGTTCCCTGCTTTGTTCCAAAAAGATACGGCTCGACGGTGGGATGTCGTCGTGATTTCGTAAAACCGAAGTGTGCACCGGCGGCAAAAAGACGCTCAATGAGAGTTTTGCTGTTTCCCGCCTCTTTCTGTGTGTCTGTGTTCATCCCTTAGAAACTTATTGATAAAGTGTTATTACACATTCAAGCCCGCACTGTCGCTGTAATTCCTATTGACTATGGATATTAAAACGGCGCCTGCTGCGCCAGTGCGGTGAGATACTACCACAGCACTTGTCATTCCGCAACCGTACCGTCGTGCACTTTTGCGGCGTTGTTGAGCGCCCGAACGACCTCGTCGAGGTCTCCTGCCATTATGCCTTCGATGTTGTGCCACGATTCTTTAATACGATGGTCGGTGACGCGACTTTGGGGAAAGTTATAGGTGCGAATCTTTTCCGAACGATCCCCGGTCCCGATTTGCGACCGTCTCGTCTCGCGATGATTTTTTGACTCTTCTTCTTCGTGGAGCATTTCAAGTTTCGCAACGAGCAGTGTCATTGCTTTGTCGCGATTTTTTTGCTGACTTCGTTCCGACTGGCACCGAACATCGATACCGGTTGGCTTGTGTATGAGCCGTACAGCAGTTTCCACCTTGTTCACATTCTGCCCCCCCGCGCCGCCCGAACGTGAAAACTCCATTTCAATATCTGAGGGATTCACCGTAATGATTGGTTTCCTCCGCATTGGGAGAATGGCGACCGACGCTGTTGAGGTGTGAATTCGACCCGCCTTTTCCGTAACAGGTATGCGCTGCACTCGATGCACTCCCGTTTCAAATTGAAGCGCGTCGTAGACATCGGTACCGAGTATTTCAAACGTTCCCTCCTTATACCCGCCCTGCGTTGCCCGGGATTCAGACATTACTGCGGTTATCCATCCGCGTTTCTCTGCAAATCTCCGATAGAGTGTAGCGAGTTCCTCCGCAAAGAGCGCCGCTTCTTCTCCCCCCGCACCGGCACGCACTTCAAGAATAACTCCGTATGGTTTTGCCTCTTCTTCGCGCGAAGATTCAATGATGCGATCCATCTCTGCGTATAATGATTCGCTCTGCATTTGTATGTCCCTCAACTCCTCTTCAACGAGTTCTCGCATCGCCTCATCCGAATCGGCGAGCGCACATGCATCCGCCTTTCTGCGCACGAGCACATCAAATTGCCCCGCGAGAAATTGGGTTTTCGGGTTTGTACGAAATTCATTCAGTTTTTCTTCGTTGAATTCCACAGAGACTATTACTATACAACAACGAGAGCCGGGGCGCTGTGCCCCGGCTCTCGTGCATGTTGTGCTACGCCTTTTTCTTTCGTGTCACCGCTTTTTCTGCGCGTGCCTTAAATCGTTCAACGCGTCCAGCCGTGTCCATCACCTTCTCTTGACCGGTATAGTGGGGGTGTGAAGCGCTTGAAACATCAACATACGCAATAGGATACTCCTTGCCGTCGGTCCATTTTTCTGTTGACGCTGATTCTATGGTTGAGCCGACCAAAAAACGCTTCCCGCTCGAGTTATCGTGGAAGATGACCATTCGGTAGTTGTCTGGGTGGATATCTTTTTTCATCCCGGTTGAAGTTAGGTTCCTAATCGCGTGTAAAAATGTGAACAGCACTATACCAGAAAGCCGCAAAATCGCAACCTTGTCCCGAGCGGTAGTGCATGCCACGTCAGCTCAAAGAAGTTAACCCCCTTTAAGTATGGCTACTTCGCCATCAAGACGAGCTTTGCGCGCCATGACATTGTCTCCATACGGAAAATTAATCGGATTCGACGCACCTCCCCATCCGGCAAAATACCGTATTGCAGATGTCCATTGCGATTTGTAGGAACTTCCTGCGCCGTTGTCTCGCATGAGAAGTGCGGTCGCCATAAATGCATCTTGGTTATTGAACGGACTGGATGGGCTCGATTTCCCGGTGAGACTTCTGATGACGTCTCTGTCTTTTTCATATTCCCATCCGCTTCCCGAGTTCACAACGCCGCCATATATTGCCCACGTTGATGGAATAAACTGCGATGGACCCATGGCACCGCCCCACCCGACGCGTGTTCCGTTTCGAATCCACGGGCACGAAACCTGCTGTGAACGAGGATTGAAACCGAGTATATCCGAAAGCACATGGAAAATCGGTTGGTCGCGATCGGGGTGCATGACCGTCTTTCCTTGTACAATGTCGTCAAATACGCAACGACCTATGTTGGAACCATATGATGACTCTTGCTCAAGTATGGCAAGGATGAGTGTCGTCGGTACTCCGGTCTGATTGCTCGCAAAGTCCGCGAGCGCAACGGCTTCGGGAAAAGGGATGGCACCGCCGCCGCCCGAAAGTTCGAAGAGTTGCGCCCGAATCTGGGCGGCTGATTTTTGCGATGTCTCAAGAAGTTTCTGATACTCCTTCTCCTCTCCCTTGGTGACAACGAGAATTTTTGCCTTTTCCTTTTCTTTTGCTTCTATGGTCGCTTTTTCTTGGACCTGGAGCGTTTTCATCTCTTCTTCGGAAAGTTGCTTCTCTTCGAGAGACTGACGTTGTTCGAGCGTGTCGCTCTTAATCTCCTTGAGTTCTTCAAGCGAACTGTTGAGCGCGAGTTTGATGGACTGAAAATTTTCAATATCCTCGAAGAACTTTGAAAAATTATCTCTGCCGAGCATAATTTCAATGAGGGTATAATCGTCTATTTCTTGCGTCTTCCGGAGGAGCTGACTTAAGGACTGCCGTTGTCGATTGAGTTTCTGGTCGAGTTCGGTGATGGCAACGCTCTTGTCTTGAATCTGATCGTCGAGTTGTTCGATGGCGACCGTTCTGGCTTGGATACCCAGTTTTGCTTTTTTTATTTGTGCATCGAGTAAGTTGATGTCTCGCTCAAGAGATTGCCGCTCGAGTTGCTTGTCGTCGACAAGAACTTGCTGAGTTAATATTTGACGTTCAATTTCCTTGAGTTCGTTCTCGAGGCGAACCTTCCGTTCTTCTGGTGTCTCTGCGAACGCTGGTTGGAAAAACAAACCAAAGAGTAAGAAACTGCAAAATACAAAAAAGGCGTTTTTCATGACGTCGGTATGCACATAGTATACCAAGCCACAACAAGATGGCGCAAAGCAAACGGGCGATACCATAGGTACCGCCCGTTTGCTTTTTTATTCCACCTATGCCGGCTCTCCCTCCTCTGGAGTTTCTTCCTTGCCTTTCTTTTCCACCTCAATGGCGTCCATGTCAACCTCTGCAACAGGCTCTTCCGGCTCTTCTTCCACCGCCTGTACGAGCGCAACAACATCTTCAGGGTCATCTTCACAGCGCACCCCCGGTGGAAGAACCAAGTCTTTCACGTGAATCTGTGTTTCAAGATCAACGAGTACAGATACGTCAACGATGATTTCTTTCGGGAGTTTCGATGCCTCGCACGTTACTTCTATCTCATGCATGACCT
>CAYMIV010000019.1:0-15617 GCA_964390945.1 uncultured Candidatus Saccharibacteria bacterium | reverse complement strand
CACGTCAGTTGTTGAGACGCTTCGACTCAAGAACGGGTCAATATTTCCGATTCCCATCGTGCTCGACGTACCAAAGGAAAGTACGTATCAAATCGGTGATCGAATCTTGCTCTGCGACTCTTTTGGTAACCCGCTCGCTCTCATGGATATCACCTCGCGGTTTACCCCCGATAAACTCAAGGAGGTGCTCAATGTCTATGGAACAAACGACAAGACTCATCCGGGCGTACTCTATGTGCTCGAGGATATGGAAGATGACTATATCGGCGGTCCTGTGACGAAAATTGGGCTTCCTGCGCGGCACGACTTCAAGCAGTGGCGAAGAACACCAGAAGAACTCAAGGCACTTTTCAAAGAGCGTGGGTGGGATAAGGTTGTCGGATTTCAGACGCGTAATCCAATGCACCGAGCACACTTTGAACTTGTGAAGCGAGCATATGAAAAAGTCGGCGCACCGGTTCTCATCCATCCGGTTGTCGGTATGACAAAACCGGGAGACATTGACTACGTCACCCGCGTCCGCACCTACAGCGTCGTGCACGCACACTACGGAAAAGACTTTACCGAACTCTCCCTCCTACCGCTCGCAATGCGTATGGCGGGACCTCGTGAGGCAGTCTGGCACTCAATCATCAGAAAAAACTACGGCTGCACCCACTTTATTGTTGGACGCGACCACGCGGGACCAGGAAAGGACAAAGATGGTAAAGACTTCTATGGTCCGTATGAGGCAAGGGAAATGGCTCTCAAGTATGCGGGAGAAGTCGGCATCGTCATCGTGGACTCCGATGAACTCGCCTATTCAAAGACGCGAAATGCATATGTTGCGACAAATGAAATATCGGAAGATGATGAAATTGAAAATATCTCCGGAACAGAATTCAGACGCCGACTCCGCGAAGGAGAAGAGATACCCGAATGGTTTTCATTTAAGGAAAGCATTGATATTTTGAGACAGAGCGTAAAACGAGATTCTCGCCCGGGTATCGCCATCTTTTTTACCGGACTTTCATGCTCAGGGAAATCAACACTCGCACAACTTCTTCTTGCGAGACTTCAGGAATTGCAAGACAGGGCAGTGACATTTCTTGACGGCGATATCATTCGCGACAATCTCTCAAAGGGTCTCGGTTTTTCAAAAGAGGATCGTGATACGAATGTACGGCGGGTGGGGTTTGTGGCGAGCGAAGTCGTGAAGCACGGAGGTATAGCACTGTGTTCGCTCATTGCTCCCTATCGTGATGCGCGCCGATACGTGCGTTCGATGGTTGAGCAGCATGGCGAATTCATAGAAATATTCGTTGACACTTCAGTAGAAGAGTGCGCGCGACGTGATACGAAAGGCTTGTATGAAAAAGCAAAAAGAGGCCTCATAAAAAACTTCACTGGCGTCGACGACCCCTATGAGGTTCCCGAGCATCCGGAACTAATTGCAAAAACAGAAGAAAATACCCCGGAGGGCATTGCAGACGAAATACTTGACTATCTTCGAAGTCGTGGGGTTGTCTCTTGAAAGTAATCACAGTCTCCGCGCTGTGTGATATAGTTTTCGGCAATTGTGCGTGGTCCCAGTAGAAGTTTTGAGAGGGAGGGAAATACCACAAAGCACGAAAGCACACAGTTGGTCAGTATGAAATTTATTAGAGAATCCAATAACTTCTAACGGGATGAAAGACTTTGCAAAAGGGTTAGTATACCTTGGTGTCTTCGCGATACCCTTCATCGTACTCATTATTTCAAACTCCATGTTCTTTCCCTTTATCACCGGAAAGAATTTCACCTTTCGTATTATTACCGAAATTATCTTTGCGGGATGGATAATACTTGCGCTCTACGAACCTGCATATCGTCCTCGTTTTTCATGGATTCTCTCGGGTTTTGTTGCTCTTCTCGGAATTATGGCGGTATCCGATTCTCTCGGGCCGAGCCCTTTGGCAAGTTTTTGGAGCAACTTTGAACGCATGGACGGATATATGACACTCCTCCACACCTTCATGTATTTCATAGTTGCGGGGAGCGTGCTCACGACGGATAAGCTCTGGGATCGGTGGTTTAATACGACCCTTGTTGCCGGTGTTATTCTTTCACTCTATGCGTTCGCCCAACTTTCCGGAAATATCACCATCAATCAGGGCGGGTGGAGACTTGATGGCACCTTGGGCAACTCCGCATACATGGCAATTTACACGCTCTTCCACGCCTTCATTGCGCTCCTCATGTTCTTTAGGACAAAATCAGCGGGGTTCAAGTATCTTTACGGGGGACTCTTTCTTCTCTTCACCATCCTCCTCGTTCAGACAGCAACTCGCGGCACCATTCTTGGCCTCTTCGGCGGACTTTTTGCGGCGACCACATACATTGCACTTTTCAACGCCGGCTACCCGCAAGCGCGAAAATTTGCCGCGGGCGGACTCATTAGTCTTGTCGTTCTCGCTGGTCTTTTTATCACATTTCGAGAATCGTCATTTATCCAGAACAATCCATATTTGGGACGACTTGCAAACATTACCCTAAGCGAAGGAAATGTACGTTTCAAGGTGTGGAACATGGCGGTTGAGGGATTCAAGGAGCGACCCCTGCTCGGCTGGGGGCAGAGCAATTTTAATTATGTCTTTAACGAATGGTATGATCCGTCAATTTATTTTGCAGAGGCATGGTATGACCGCGTGCACAACATTTTCTTCGACTGGCTCATTACCGGTGGCATTCTCGGATTTGTAGCATACTTCTCAATTTATTTCTCCGCCCTCTATTATCTTTTCCTTCGCCCACTCATTACAAGAGAAGATAAAGCATTCAGTGTCGTTGAGCGGGGCGTACTCATCGGTCTCTTGGGCGGCTACCTTGTGCACAATTTCTTTGTGTTCGACAATATCGTGAGTTACATCTTTTATGGGACCATGCTCGCCTATATTCACTCGCGCGTCGGGACTGAATTTGCCGCTCTCAAAAACAAACGATTTGATACCAGGGTTATTGAGCAGGTCGCGGCACCGGTTGTCGGCATCGCGTGCCTGGTGGCGGTTTACCTGATTAACGTTCCGGGAATTTTGGCAGCGCAGGATATCATTGATGCTTTTTCGTCAAAGTCACCGGAGGCCGCCATTGCTGAATTCGAGTCGGCGCTTTCGCGCGGCTCCTTTGCGAATCAGGAGGTTCGGGAACAGATGACGCGCCAACAGCAGTCCTTGGAGCAGTCGCCCGAAGTCAATGAAGAATTGAGACAGAAGTTTAAAGCACGGGTTGAAGAAGAACTTCTGAAACAAATCGAAGAAAAGCCGGGTGACGCCCGCGTCCACGTCTTCATCAGTTCGTTCTATCGCATGATTGGCGATACAGAAAAGGCAATTGAACAACTGGCTATTGCACGGCAACTTTCACCGAATAAACAGCAAATCATCTTCGAGCAAGGTCTTGCGTACCTCCAGAAAGGTGATTACGAGACAGGTCTCTCTTTCATGAAAGAAGCATATGAACTTGATACCACATACGGCGAAGCGGCGGTGTTCTATGCCGCGGCGGCACTCTACGCGGGAAAGCCGGAAATTATAGACGAAGTCATCAATACAGACTCGCTCAAAATACAATTCAAAACGAATGACATGGTTATTCAGGCGGCGTATCGGGCGAAGCAATATGATATGCTCAAGGACATTTTCAATTATCGTATTGAGAAAAACCCGTCTGATAAACAACTTCGAGTAAATCTCGCCTTCACGCTCAATGAGTCGGGCGACACCGCGGGAGCAATCGAGGTACTTTCTAAAGCCGCAGAGGACATTCCCGAGTTCGAAGCACAGGCGCAGCAGTTCATTGCAAGTCTTCTTGCGGAGAAGAATCCGAACGCGCCCCGCGTCGAGGTTGCGGGCGAGGCGGTCGAGGTCACGGAATAGTAGTAGATGTTATCGTCATTCTCTTAATTCGCAGATACGAAAAGGTCCCCACCCCAGGGACTTTTTCGTTAGACTTTCATTGGTGACCACACTGTGGCACTCATATAAAGTATATGTAGATTGCCATCTCCACGCAAGCACAGTTATGAACGTGCGCTCGGCGATTTCGGTGTATACTGAATAAACAACGGTTCGTTGGTCGACATGGCTAGTAGCGGCGCTCACAATATTAGACTTTCAATTAATTTGGAGATTTGCACCTACTGGCCATTTCGGGAAGCGAGCCGTTTTTATGTTTGAAACGCTATTTACCAGCATGCCTTCCGGAATGCGACAGTACGTCCCCTTGGGACCACTCACCACCCTCGGCATTGGGGGACCTGCGGAATATTTTTATGAAGCGTCGTCTTTCGATAAACTTCGTGAGGCGGTCTTGTGGGCGAGGAACAACAATCTCCCCATCACCCTGCTCGGAGGCGGGTCAAATGTGCTTATTGCAGATCAGGGCATTGCGGGCCTCGTCGTTCGCGTTGCGATACGAGGGATAGATTTTGAGGAGTCGGCTGATGGCACGGTACTTGTTCGAGCGAAGGCGGGCGAGCCCTGGAGTGCGCTCATCGAGAGTGTCATCGAGAGAGGGTTGTGGGGTCTTGAAAACCTTTCGGGTATTCCAGGAACGGTCGGGTCGGCACCGATTCAAAATATTAACGCTTACGGTGTTTCGGTCGGCGACGTCATTGCACAGGTTGTTGCGTACGATTCGCGAAAGAATGAAACAATTTTGATGCAAAGTGACGAATGCGCGTTTGCATACCGCGACAGTTTTTTTAAAACCGAAGAGGGGAGAGAACTCATCATCATGGAGGTTGTGTTTCGGTTGTCTCGAGAGAGGGCAACGCATACGGCGTATCGAAGCGCATCACAAAACATTGTACGGCAACTCGCGGCAGACAATATCACAAATCCGTCGCCAGGAGATATGCACCGCGCGATTCTTACCATACGAAGAAATATCGGCATGCTCGAGGGGATATTTCAATCCGCAGGGTCGTTTTTCAAAAACACCGTCGTAACCCAGGAGCAGTATTCTCACATTTCAGCACGGGTGGAAAGTCGCCATCAGGAAAAAAATGAAAGATTTTCACCATGGCATTGGGAGTTGCCCGATGGCACGGTGAAAATCTCAACAGCATTTCTCATGGAATGCACGCCATACAATAAGACGGATTTCAGAGGGAAGAAATATAATGGCACCGTCGGTATTTCGCCGCTCCACACGCTATCAATCATTAACTGCGGCGGTGCGCGCGCGCGCGACGTTCAAGCATTTGTCGCTGAAATTAAAAATTCAATCGAGACAGAGTTCGGCATATCTATCGAAGAAGAAGTGCGTTTTCTTTCGTAAAAAATTTGAGCAAAAAATTTAATCTACGCACGACGAAAAAAATAAAATTTTCAAAAAAAGTTTATCCACACATTTTTTTATTTTTTCATTGTGAGAATTTTTTTTATCAACGATAATATAAACAAGCAAAAGTTTTCACGATATGCTCTTTTGGTGGAAACAATGCGGTCGAGTTGATAAAGAGTAATCACCACAAAATAGTCATGCCAGTAAAAAAGAAGAAGGCGGCTAAGAAGGCTCCTGCAAAAAAGAAGGCAGCAAAGAAGACCGCAAAGCGCAAGGCAGCAAAGCGCAAGTAATCTCACTTGCCGCACGAAGAGTAAAAGGCACTCCCCACGGAGTGCCTTTTGCATTCCAAAATTTCCAGATACTGCGTTGACTCCACCTCAATAGTCATTGCCGTATGTCTCGTACGTCTCTGGCCCTCTCGGTTCGTCGCCTTGCCTCTGAAACTTTTGAAGATGCAAAGAACAGTCGATGCATACCCGATGATTGCCTGTAAAAATTTTTTGTTAGCAAAAACAGTGACTTTGAAAATACAAAACATTAACAGTAGAGAATGCCCTGAAAATACATTCTGTAGTACGTTTTTTTATGCTATGCTAGGCCTCTATTATGTCATTTTTGGATAGATTTTTTGGTCCAACCTATGAGAAAGAACTCAAGGAAATCAGACCTATTATTGATGCGGTGAACGCCGAGGAGTCCACGATGCAGAAACATTCTGACGAACTTCTCCTGGCGCAAACGACCCATTTTAAGGAGTTGCTTTCGGGCGGAAAAAAACTTGATGATATTCTGCCCCAAGCATTTGCTGCGGTGCGCGAAGCAAGTGTTCGCACGCTCGGACAGCGCCACTATGATGAACAACTCATAGGCGGCGCAATCCTTCATCGTGGCAAAATCACTGAGATGCGAACCGGCGAAGGAAAGACGCTTGTGGGAACTCTGCCGGCGTATCTCAATGCGCTTTCTGGTCGTGGCGTGCACGTGGTGACGGTCAATGATTATCTTGCACGCCGAGATGCGGCGTGGATGGGGCAGGTCTATGCGGCGCTCGGTCTTACAGTTGGCGTCATTAACCAAAATGCTTCGTATCGTTACGATCCGACGCATAAGAAAGAGGATGCGGAACGGGACGCGGTCGGGGCGTACAAGATAGTGTATGAATTTCTTCGTCCCTGTTCGCGCAAGGAAGCGTATGAGGCAGATATAACATATGGCACAAATAGCGAATTTGGATTCGATTACCTCCGAGACAATATTGAGTTCGATGTAGCGAACCTCCGTCAACGCGAACACGCCTACGCGATTATCGATGAGGTTGACTCAATTCTTATCGACGAAGCGCGTACGCCACTCATTATTTCTGCACCGGCGCAAGATTCAGAAAATCTTTATGAAGTATTCGCAAAGATTGCACTTCAACTTAAGCCCGAAGAACACTATAGTGTTGACGAGAAGTTGAAAAGTGCGACCTTGACCGACGCGGGGATTGAGCGGGCTGAAGAAATACTCGGTATCGGAAACATTTACACCGATCGGGGTATTAAGTATGTCCACCACCTCGAAACAGCGGTCCGGGCGAAGGCACTCTACAGCCGAGACAAGGAGTACGTGGTCAAGGATAATGAAGTGGTCATTGTCGACGAATTCACCGGACGCCTCCAACCCGGGCGCCGCTGGTCTGATGGACTTCATCAGGCAATCGAAGCAAAAGAGGGAGTTGCCATACAGCAAGAGTCGCGCACCTATGCTTCCATTACATACCAAAATTACTTTCGTATGTATGAGAAACTCGCCGGAATGACTGGTACGGCGCTCACGTCTCAGGAGGAGTTTTATTCCGTATATAAACTCGATGTCATTCCTGTTCCAACTCATCTCCCTGTGCGGCGCATTGATCAAAACGACCTCATTTTTCAGACAGAGCGTGGCAAGATACAGGCAATTATCAGAAAGGTGAAGGAGATACACGCAACCGGACAGCCCGTGCTCATAGGTACGGCATCGATTGAAAAGAATGAACTTATCAGTGCCGAACTTGAAAAAGCCGGAGTGACTCACCAGATGCTCAATGCGAAGAATCATGAGCGGGAAGGAGAAATCATTGCAGATGCAGGCAAAAAGGGTGCCGTGACACTCGCAACCAATATGGCAGGTCGTGGTGTTGACATCAAACTCGGTGGTACTCATGCGACCAAAGAGCAGGCGGATGAGGTGCGGGCTCTCGGAGGTCTCTTTGTGCTCGGTACGGAACGGCATGAAGCGCGTCGCATTGATAACCAACTTCGTGGTCGTTCGGGTCGCCAGGGCGACCTCGGGGAGACACAATTTTTTGTCTCCATGGAAGATGCACTCATGCGCGTTTTTGCGAGTGATATGGTGAAAAATATGATGGGGCGCTTCGGTATTCCCGAAGACCAGCCGATAGAAAATGGCATGATAACCCGCTCCCTCGAATCCGCGCAGAAAAAAATCGAAGGATTTCACTTTGATGCACGCAAGCACGTGCTCGCATACG
The DNA here is from genome assembly GCA_964390945.1 of uncultured Candidatus Saccharibacteria bacterium. Taxonomy (GTDB): domain Bacteria; phylum Patescibacteriota; class Minisyncoccia; order Phycocordibacterales; family UBA918; genus Damh-18. Next base: position 7,795 of record CAYMIV010000019.1, on the reverse strand, counting down.
ATAATGTGCTCAATCAGCAACGCCAGATTATCTATGAGAGAAGAAGGCGGCTTCTCATAGGTTCGCGGGAGGATGTCGAGGCACTGCTTGCGGAGGTTATAACATTTGCACCAGAAGTTGCGACTGCTATAGAGGCGCGTAAGAGCGAATTGGGCGAAGATGTGTGGTATGAAGTCGCACGCCGCCTCATGCTCCAGGTCAATGATATTCTCTGGGTCGAACACCTTGAGGTGATGCAACACACTCGCTCAAGCGTTTCATTAAGAGCATACGGTCAGCAGGATCCGCTCATAGAATATCGCAAGGAGGGAATCAGGCTATTTCGCGAAATGGAGGAGGCGGCGCTTCGCCGCATCGCGGAACTCATACCTATTGTGCAGACATCTGCTGTCGAAAAGGAGGAGGAACAGTTACGGAAGGCGCAAGCGCATGCCCAACTTGCAGGCGGCTCGAATGCGGCCGGAGCGAGCGGACAGGCGAGAGCACCGGTTCGAAAAGAAGAAAAAATCGGTAGAAATGATATGGTGACCATAACGAATGGTACAGAAACAAAAACAATAAAATTTAAGAAAGCGGAACCGCTCATCGAAAGCGGAGAGTGGAAAATACAATAAAAACGTCCGCCTGCGTTTTTTCTCGCAGAGGAATCGCCCACTGGCGATACATCTTTCATGTCGCATTCTGCGACAAACGAGTAAAGCACAAACATCCCCCGTCCCATCCCCGCCGGAGGCGTCAGGGAATTCTCTCGGCGTATTTTCAGCAACCGGGAGGTGTTGTTGCGCATCTGGTTTGTTTAGAGAGTTCTCACTGTGGCTCTGACAAGAAAAAAGCCGGTCCTAAGGACCGGCCTATGCGCATTATGCATCCATCAGCGTTCTCTTTTTTCCGCACGAAATCGCCTTTTTGGGCGTTCTCGGTTTCGGTTCCCGTGTCGTAAGTGTGCCCGGAACGAACTCATCGAGCATGTCGTACCCGGTCTTCATTTGTCGGCGTTTTCCAGTGCCCCGAATCGCAATCTTTTTCAACATCATGAACTCCTCTCGAAAGAACGTTCACAATAATGCTTTACCAGCATATTTTTTGCAACTGAAAAATCCTCTCGACAGGTTGTGGAAACGGGGTAGTATAGACGTATGAAATTTCTCACCCGCACCATCATCACCGCCTTCGCGATTGTGCTTGTTGCAGAACTCGTTCCAGGCATCTCGGTCTCGAGCGTCTACTCGGCAATTTTTGCCGCTCTTCTGCTCGCTCTACTCAATGCCGTGGTTCGACCTGTTTTTGTCCTCCTCACATTTCCCATCACCATCTTGACCCTTGGGCTTTTCATTTTTTTTATCAACGCATGGCTCTTCCTTGCCGTTGACTATTTTATTGATGGCTTCACCGTTGACGGTTTCTGGCCGGCGTTTCTCGGTTCACTTATTGTGAGCATTGTGAGCTCTGTCGCAAACAAAAAACTTACCTAGTATGCGTACCGGCATCACGCTGATTCTTTTCGCAACACTGGTTGGCGGTGTTCTGTGCTCATTCTTTCCCGTACCGCTCGTTGTTCTCACAGAGTATATCGAAGCGCATGCATTTTTTGGTGGTTTTATTTTCGCCTCAGCACTCATCGTGTCTACGGTCGTTGCGCCGGTAGCTGCGCTTCCGCTTGTCCCGATTACCGCCCCAATTCTCGGTCCGGCACTCACTGGGGGTATTGCCGTGATTTCATGGACAATTGGTGGGACTATCGCTTTTCTTCTTGCTCGACATGGGGGAAGGCCCTTTTTAGAGAAATATCGCAGCATACAACTCCTCGCCCGGTATGAGTCGCGGTTGTCGAGGCGTGCACACTTCATGCTCCTTATCGCGCTCAGAATGATGATACCCGTCGATGTGCTTAGTTATGCGCTTGGTTTTGTAAGCACCGTCACCCTTCGAGAATTTGTCATTACCACCGTACTCGGGGTATCGTGGTTTGCATTTGCGTTCGCGTATTTCGGAGAAGCACTCTTTACCCGCAACTATGTACTTTTGACCGGTATCGGTGTAGCATCAGTGGCTATTCTTCTCGGTTGTCGGCTCTATATCAAGAGCCACACGAATAAGGGACCGAGCGGAGACATTTCTTAATATGTTTGTCGATGAGCTCACTATACTCGCACAAGCCGGACGCGGAGGCCCCGGGGTTGTTCGCTGGCGCCGGGAAAAGTGGGAGGCGTGGGGCGGTCCCGCAGGCGGGAACGGCGGTAAGGGGGGTGACGTCTATATGCGAGCAGTGCATGACCTTGGTCTTCTTGCAAAATACACTGGTGCGAAAGAATTTGTGGCTCAAAATGGTGCTTCCGGCGAAAGGGCAAGTCGACACGGCAGAGACGGTGATGATCTCTATATCGACGTACCGGTCGGGGCAACGGTGACTGATGTTGAGCGAGGACGGATTTTCACCTTCTCTACTATCGGTGAAACACACAAGATTCTGCAGGGAGGTCGGGGCGGCTTGGGCAATGAATACTTCAAGTCATCGACCAATCGTTCACCCGAGCAGTCAACGGCAGGTACTTCTGGAGAGCGAGGTTCTTTCCGTATTGAACTCTCTCTTGTGGTTGATGTGGGATTCGTTGGCCTTCCAAATGCAGGGAAGTCAACACTCCTCAATGCGCTCACCAATGCCACCGCACGTGTCGGTGCATATCCATTCACCACGCTCGAACCACACCTCGGAGAACTCTACGGATTCATTCTCGCCGACATTCCCGGACTCATTGAGGGTGCTTCGGAGGGGAGGGGGCTTGGACATAAATTTCTTAAGCACATCACCCGCACAAAAATGATTCTCCACATCGTGTCACTGGAACACGATGATGCGCTTGGGGCGTATAAAACGGTCAAAAATGAATTACAAAAACATGACCCCGTTCTTCTCGAAAAAGATGAGTGGGTTGTGCTTACAAAATCCGACCTCGTTACGGAGGCTGCTGTCAAAAAAGCAACAGCGGATTTCAAAGAAGCAGGGAGAGACGTATTTACAATCTCTGCGGAGACGGGGGAGGGGGTTAAATTTCTTGCTGACTCGCTCGTGCGCCACCTCCGTGAGACACAAAAATCAAGCCAGAAATAGGCGAGCTCTCGAGAACAAATTTCCTATCATACACGCAATAAAACTTTTAAAAAAGAGGTTTTACCTTTTGAATAAGCCATATAAATGCAAGGACTTTACCATGTATTGACAAAAATGAGAATCGTGTGTTTGTCACTTGTTGAAAGAGGGCAGGAACGCTAGTATTACACCTATGAATACGTACAAAACGACTGTTGGTATTGAGGTGCACGCAGAACTAAAGACAAAAACAAAGATGTTTTGCTCGTGCGCGAACGATCCTCATCATGGAAAACCGAATACAAACATATGTCCGGTCTGTATGGCGCACCCCGGTACGCTTCCTGTCATGAATAAGGAGGCGGTACTCTCCGTGTTGCGGGTCGGTACGGCTCTCGGAAGCAGTCTCGCTTCCTTTACCGAGTTTGATAGAAAGAATTATTTTTACCCGGATATTCCAAAAGGGTACCAGATTAGCCAGTATGAACACCCCCTCGTAAAAGGAGGGACACTTTCAGGAGTTGCAATCACGCGAGTACATCTTGAGGAGGACACCGCTCGCTCGCTTCATGAGTCGGGCGAGGGGAGTCTCATCGACTACAACCGCGCCGGCGTACCGCTCATGGAACTCGTCACCGAACCGGTAATTCATGACGCAAAAACGGCGGGTAATTTTGCTCGAGAACTGCAACTTCTTCTGCGAACACTTGATGTTTCTGATGCGAATATGGAGCGCGGTGAAATGCGGGTTGAGGCGAATATTTCGGTGAGTGCATCAGAAAAGTTGGGGACAAAAGTGGAGGTCAAAAATTTAAATTCCTTCAAGTCCGTTGAGGCAGCAGTTGACTACGAAGTGCGGCGTCAGATACATATATTAGAGAGCGGGGAAAAGGTCGTTCAAGAAACGAGGGGCTGGGACGAAAATAAGCTCAAAACATTCTCACAAAGAGTCAAAGAATCGGCAAATGATTACCGATACTTCCCAGAACCCGACTTGCCAAAAATTGATTTTACTTCGAGAGACACGCATTTCTTATCTCGGATAGAAGAGAATATGCCTGAATTACCAGAAATACTACGCACAAAATATAGCAATCTCGGATTGACTAGAGAACAGATTGAAATAATAATTTCAGACAAAAATCTAAAGAATTTTTTTGAAACAACACTCATTGCATCATCCGGTGAGGCCTCACTTAATGCGCCAATTATTGCGAACTACCTTACCACTGATATTCTTTCTCATATTGATTCAACATCAAAGTTGCAAAATGCCTATCCGAGCGAATTTGCCCTCATGGTTGGTCTTATCCTTTCAAACACTCTGACCTCAAGAGTTGCCAAGGATCTTCTCTCTGAAGTTGTTTTTGAAGGCAAAAACGCTGAACTTTTGGCACGAGAGCGTAACTTGATTCAAAATAACTCTGAAGACGACCTTCTTGCCATCATTGATACGATAATACGAGAGAATGAAAAGGTGGTTCTCGAGTATAAATCCGGAAAAGAATCTGCCCTCCAGTATTTGGTTGGTTGTGGCATGAAAATTACGAAGGGAAGTGCAAATCCGATGCTTCTTGCGAAGTTGCTCAAAAAGCAGATTTCCTAGTAAAACAAAGACATTTCGTGCAAACGATATGGATATCCACTCCAAGTGTTGTTTGTTGTTACTTTGATAGGGTATATACTAAACTTGATGGAAACACTTGTTCTTGACGGTAAGGAGTTTGTAAAAGCCTCGAAGGCCGCTGACGATCTCGGCTACACCGCTGACTACGTTGGTCAACTTTGCCGTGCGGGAAAGGTATCGGCGCACCTTGTAGGACGCACCTGGTATGTCAACGTGACAGAGCTCGGTACACATCGAGTTGAAAAGAAACGAATGTCCCGTGTAAAGGCGCGCGAGCAGGCGCACAAAGCCGTTGAAGAGCAGAGAAAACTTCGCGTGCAAAATCTATCTGACTCTAAATCACCCTCATACATCCGGTATGAGGACGATGCGCATGAATTGATACCGCAGGTGCGAAAGGTTGAAATCGTTGATGAAAACAAGTCAACAAAAACCGTTGAACCTCCTCACGATGATGCGCCTCCTTTTGAAATTGAGAACGAGGGAAATAAAATTGTCATGTCAGGCACGCTCCGTGTGGTCGATCTCAATGAAGAAGTGCTGATGGATGATGGTTCCGTCACTCTCTCGCCTCGTATAATGCGTAAAAACCACAAAAAACAGGCACTTCCAACTCCTGACAGGATAAAAGTGCAGGTTGTGTCAGAAGAAGACCATGAAGCGACCATATCAAATCTGACGGAACCCGAACCTGTTCCGGTCGTTGCTGCGCCGAGAAGTTTTAGCGAACGGCTTAAACTAATGGATGAAGAGTCTGAAAAGGCATCAGAAAGTGAAAACTTGGACACATCCAAGGTGTCGGACATTCACGAAGAAGAAAGTGAGGAGAACGTATCAAAGTCTCCCATAAAAAACCAAGAAGAAGACGGTGTTGCGAAAATACGTGCAGAAATACGAAACCACAAGGGTGGCGGTGGCGGTTTTTACCTCATCATTACACTCGCAACTCTCCTACTCGTACTGTTGTCATTCGGAGTCAGTGTTCGGTGGGAGGTATCCTCGAGCAAATCGTCAACTGGAGGGTACTCATTATCGTCAACCTTTGTATTCGAAAAAGGCAACATTCTAGAGGTACTTAAAGAACCTTTTAAAATATAGTTATCTCGGCTACACAAGATAGCAATATTTTTTTTGGTACAAACTACTCCTCCAACATACTATTTCGATACCACTGCTGTTTCTAACAGCCAGAAAACCGGAATCTCGAATAATTTATTTGCAGGTCTCTAAATCCGGCTTATTTTTAAGCCAGATTTACAATGCCATTTGGAGCGGCTGACCCAAATGGCATTTTTGTTGCTAAAAACCATAAGTTAATCGGTGAATTTTTTTCGAACCATGACACATAGAATTTTTTGATTTGTTATCCACAAAAATGATTAAAATTTTCGTGTTCGCATAGGCAAAAAACATATATCATAAATATATATTTTGTTATTTATCCCATGTCTGAAACTCTGTCACTTTCCGGTGTTGAATACATCCCCGCAACTCTTGCGGGGAAACGTTTTGGATACACAAACGATTACATTGCAAAACTCGCACGCGAAGGTCAGGTGGTTGGTACGAAGGTCGGACATCAGTGGTTTGTCGTAGAAAAGTCTGTAAAAGAATTTTTTGAAAACAAAACAATTGAAAAAAACGAGCGCAATGAGGCGACTCGTATCCAGAGACAGCAAGAACTTGCCGAATTTCAAAAGAAATTGTTTCGTGCAAAAGGCGGGGTACGCAGACATCGAGAGGTGAACACGCGAGCGGGGAAACGAATTGCGGTCATGGAAACGCTCGTTATTCTCATCATCGGACTTTCTCTCGGTGCGAGCGGGTACGTCATCACTTCGCCAAACAACCAGAATGCTTCAGTCGTTTCCTCGTCATACTCGGCCATCGAGCGGCTTGCAGTTGCGGTGTATTCGTTCATCACCGGCGGAAATGAAACAGACTTGGTGGAGGTAACCAGTGTTCTAACGAATGAATCAATCTCTTTTGAATCTACAAAGTCACCCGCTGCCGATTCGAATTCTTCGGTTGGCACAACAACGCACACCTCAATGGTTGTTGCTCCCGGAGAGGTCTTTACCGCAACGACCGTGGATGCGGTACGGGGTTCGTTTTCTGATGACGTTTCGGTTTCTGTTGATGCAAAAAATCCTGATACCGGTATCATCATTCCGCATTTTCGAAGTAGAGACGGCGAGGAGTATCGCTTCCTTCTCGTCCCAATTGATGCTGAACCTCTGATGAAGCCCTCCGTATCGAACGCGAATGATTCTATTACCGGCAATAAGAATGGCGGATGACAGGTATGCTGTATTTCCGCCAACAACAGAAAAGTCTCGTTCTCACACTCGCTCTTTCTCTGCTCGTGCTCTCTGTGGTTGTGCTTACTCACACAACAGAGGCGGCGCCGAACTACGCAATCAACTACCAAGGCAAACTCACCGACAGTTCGAATGTTGCCGTTCCGGACGGAACGTACAACATGCGGTTTTGGCTTCTCACCTCGCCGTCAATTGCGACGACAAGTGCTACGTGGACTGAGTCGCTCACGGGCGGAAATCGCGTTCAAGTCACCAACGGTCTTTTCAGCGTGATGCTCGGCTCTACTTCGCCACTCACTTCGGTCAACTTCAATCAAACCCTCTACCTCGGCGTTGAGATCGGTTCAACGACCGTGACCGCCCTCTGGGACGGAGAAATGAGCCCACGCAAAATTCTCGGTACCGTGCCGGCGGCATTCGAAGCCGACAAACTTGACGGTCTTAACTCAACGCAGTTTGTGAGGAATGATGCGACGTCATCGATTGCCGTAAATACCGCCGATACGCTTCTTACCATCACGCAGAACGGCGTTGGTAACATTTTCGATATCTACGATGGAGCCACAAAAGTTTTCACGGTGCTCGATGGCGGCAAAGTCGGCATCGGCTCCACAACCCCGTCGCGCCCTCTCACGGTCGCCGGCAACGCGTACTTCGAGAACAACATCTGGGCGGCTTCTTCAACCTTAGGCTACGCATCAAGTACCGCCCTCACGGTCTCGGGACAAACGTATCTCGGCTACGCATCCTCGACGGGAA
>CAYMIV010000018.1:0-17739 GCA_964390945.1 uncultured Candidatus Saccharibacteria bacterium | reverse complement strand
CCGCCGCGAAGCGGAAAAAGAAATGGAAAGGAAATTTTTGGTTTTGCTTCGCCGTCAGCATCACCCATATACATAATAAACCATGATGGTATATTCCACAATCGGTTATATCATGTTAATATACATATGGTTACAAAATACAGAGTGAAGTATCAAAAATTCGTCCAAAAGCTTCGCCAAGCTCGCCTTGATGCAAATTTGACCCAAGTGGAGGCAGGAAAGCGATTGAAGAAACCTCAAGCGTACGTTTCGAAGATAGAACGAGGCGAGCGTCGGGTTGATGCTGTTGAGTTGGACGAGTTGGCAAAGGTTTATAATAAAGATATTGGATACTTTATAAAATAGATTTTATGGAACAACTTCCGCACAACGCAATAGAAACTAACGAAAAACAACATCCAGAATATCTGAAGGTTTTTCGTTTTAGACATGGTTCTACTCAATACTCTGAACTCAATCCCGATGTACCAACGGATGAATTTGATCTGACAGAGGAAGGCAAGCAAGAAATCATACAAGGGGTAAATTCAATTTTGTCAGAATTAGACAAGGACAAAGATGTAATTGTTTTTGCAACAAGCCCAAAGGTACGGGCTATGGGGTCAATGTTGCTCGCACGGAAAATTATTGAGGAGAAAGGGTTTACTATTTGGCAGTCAAGGGATGACTTAAGGTTAATTAGGGAGAACATTCGTTCGGGAGACACGCTTGATGCCGCAGGAAATCCAATCGAAAAGGGACAGCCAGGATTTAGTGAGTCGCAGAAGCGTGCCCTGGACCAAGTGGCTGAGCTCCTAACACCTGAATCCGATGTCCCAACTACATGGGCAAATCACCCAGACGAAATTTCTGGTTTTGAAAAATTTGATAATGTTGGAGAACGGGCAAATAAAGAAGTCGGGCTTTTGTTTAAAGTTGCCCATTTGGTTCAAGGGAAAACGGACAAACAAATTGTTGTGATGAGTTTTGAACACGGCGAAACCGTTGACCCAGTAATAAGTACACTCGGGGAGGGTGAAATCACGCAACGAAAGGGCAATCCCCTAAAAAAGGGCGAGCCACTAAGAATGGACATTTCCACAAAAGATTACAGTATGAAAGTATCCTTACCGCTTAGAGACGGTGTCGAGGAGGAGGTTATCAATTTTGATAAGCAGACTAAAACTTTTATAAAAAATGAAAATAGATAACGATTTATTAAAAAGATATCTTTCGGATAAGAATCTGATAACGTCCGACGACACGATTGAGTCCAAAGAAATTGGGCGGGGTGCTTTTAATGTCAATCATCTTGTCACGGCAAGTAGTGGGAAAAACTTTCTTTTCCGCTTCATTATTTGGTCAATGAGAGACCATATTGATGACATGGCTAAGTATGAATCGCTTGTCCTGAGAAATCTTTCTGAATTAAACATCAGCCCAAAGCTCATACTTGTAGATGAAACAAGAAGTGTATTTTCCTACCCACTGATTATCGAGGAATACATTGATGGAAAAACGATAAAACAAAGTCAGGACAAATTTGTAGAACAAATTGTTGATAGTTTACCTATAGTCATAAAATTATATCGGGAGGGAAAGACATCAGGGCTAACACCCCAAACAGAAATCATTTCAAACGAACTCCTGGAAAGAAAATTGGAATGTTTTGAAAAATATAATTCTCCTCTGGCTAAAATAATTTCCCAGCATAAAGATACAATCGTTAAGTTTACTGAACATTGTAACGATTTACTTAATGACAAGGTCTTTGTTCATGGAGACTTGAATCCCGAGAATTATATTTTATCGAAAAATAGTAAATGGTATTTGGTTGATTGGCAAAGTCCTTTTGTCGGTGACGCCTCTTTTGACATCGCCACGCTACTTTGGGATTTTTATTGGAAGTTTTTTATCGGCAGACCATTGGAAGCAGAGCAAAAAGAGCTGATAAAAAAACGATATTGTGACCTAAGCGGTACAGATATAACAGAGTTAAATAAGAAAATAGAAGCTGTTACGATCTTTCTCGACTTTGACATGCTCACTCGTATTGAATATTTACTGCTAAAACTAACTCACGGGAGCGAGCGTCTTGGGGTTGAAGACGCGGAAAAGAATTTTATTGTCGAAAATCGCGTAGCTCCAGCGCGAGCTCTTTTGGTTAGCGAGAAAATTCTACTTGATATCATTAGTCGAATGAATTAGCGGGAGGCAATCCCAGCCGTTTTATAATCTTTCCTAAAAACGGCGGGGATTGTTGTGCGCGCACTGGGTGGGTGGGGCAAGCACATACAGATTTGTTTGTGCCTTGGCACAATCCATATTGATTTGAGTTACCACTAAACTTCACCGAAGCCACCAAGCGAATGCACACAACGCCGAAGCAGCCAGCGCGAGCGAATGCGAGCGGGCTATGCGTAGGCGGTTGTGTGTGGTTCGCGGATGTTAGAACTACCACAAAACGCGGATAGCAGGGCGCCTCGGTCGCCGTGAGGGCGGAGAAAAGAGCAATCAAAATATGATAAAATAATGATGCTCTTTTCGGAGACTGAAACGGCGAAGCAAAACCAAAAATTTCCTTTCCATTTCTTTTTCCGCTTCGCGGCGGAGGGGTGGGGGGAGGAGGCGCGAGAAAAATGCAAGGAAATTTTTGGTTTTTGCACACGCGAGTCCGCGAGCGTGTCCGAGGCGCATTCCTTCGCTTCACCACGCAATCGGAGCGTACGAGGCAGTTTCAAGCCACCACGCGCTCCGCGCGTGCGAAGTGGGTTCGCGCAAAGGCTAATACATCACCGCAAAAAACAAAGCCCCATAGGCCTTTCGGCTTATGGGGTTTGTAACTTCAAGAACAGAACATCTCCACATCCCCTACTCTTCACCACAGCATGTCATGGTGATGGAGTAGTACGAGGCAAAAAGGTTCTTTGGAATACATCCGAAACACCCGTATTCATCTTCCGGAAGAAAGTTGTCGGGGGCGTGCTTCCACACCTCCATAACATTGAACGGTTCCCTTTCTGGTAGGTACCACCGCTGGAGGTACTCCATCGCCGTGAAGAAAAACAGGTAACTGTTTGCCTTCTTGATGTAGTCGGTTGCGGAGATGGGCAAGTTTCCTTCACGTATTTTCTTCACCACACGCCGCTCACAGTCGAGCTCCAGGCTTCGCACTCGCGCGAGGTAATCCTTACGCTGATCTCGGGAAAGTTCAATCTTTCCCTGCACCCACAGCATGAGAATCTCTCTCGCCTCGATTCGGCTCCCCGGGACGAGGCGGTCATCCCAGTATGGAGACTGTTCGAGAAACTGATCCATGTGGCATGACTCATGCAGTGCAGCAGGAAGCCAGATATCCGCTGGTTTTCCAACGGCGATAGCGAATTTGGGGTATGGCGTATCGATGAAATATCCGTCCACATCCTCGCCGGTTATCGGGTGTGGCACATGACTTTTGGGAGGAAAATCGCACGCAATCCCCGCCCTTTTCGCCCGCGCCGCTTCCATTTCAATGAACAAAGCTGCTTGCTTGCTCACAAACATACGATGCTCCCCTTATAAAAAGGTGAAAATAATCTGTGAGGATACTAGCACAGGTCAACGGGGAGAAAAAGGAGTCATTATCGGTGTTTTAGTATGATGCTGACTTAACGCACCACACTCGCCACCGCCTTTACGAGCCCGAGAGTCGTTACCTTCGGAATAATTTCGTCCGCTGTCGGATGTTTCACCAATGCGGCAATTTTCCGTGCGGCGGCAAGTTTCATTTCATCGGTAATTGCCGCAACACGATTATCGAGTGCACCGCGAAAGATGCCCGGAAACACGAGAGAGTTATTGACTTGATTCGGAAGGTCGGAACGCCCTGTCGCAACAACCGCAGCTCCCGCTCGCTTCGCGTCTTCGGGCATGATCTCGGGAATCGGATTAGCAAGCGCAAAGACAACGGCATCCTTCGCCATATGCTCGACGTGCATCTTTGCAATTGTTGCCGGTCCCGATACTCCGATGAGTACATCAGCACCTTTGGTCGCATCAAGTAGTTCGCCCGACACGCCGCGGGGGTTTGTCGCTTTTGCAAGGGCTTCTTTGTACGCAACCATTCCTTTTCTCCCCCGCACAATAATTCCTTTGCTGTCGACCATGATGATGTCGGCAACACCGGCGAGTTTGAGGAGGAGTGCGATTGCCCGCCCAGCCGCACCGGAACCTATGATGACGACCTTGAGAGATTCAAACTTCTTCTTCACAACCTTCGCAGCGTTGATGAGCCCCGCGAGAACGACGACAGCCGTCCCGTGCTGGTCATCGTGCATCACAGGAATGGCGAGTGTTTTTTTTAATCGCTCTTCAATTTCAAAACACTGCGGCGCGGCAATGTCTTCAAGGTTGATGGCACCGAACGTCGGCGCAACCGCCGTAACTGCCGCGACAATATCATCGACTCCATGCACATCAAGCACAAGTGGAAAGCCATCGATACCTGCCATCTCTTTGAGAATCGCGCACTTCCCCTCCATGACGGGAAGTGCCGCAATAGGACCGATATTCCCCAAACCCAAAACAGCCGAACCGTCGCTTATGACCGCAACGGTATTGCGTTTCATCGTATATTCTCGTGCGTCTTTGGGAAATTTCGCAAGATGGCTGGAGACCGCACCGACGCCGGGCGTATACATCGTGCTCCAATCGTCGCGTGTTTCGAGTTTTTGTTTTGAAACCACCTCGAGCTTTCCGTGAAGTTTTTTGTGGAGCGCAAGTGCGAGCTTGGCGTAATCCTTTTTTACTGCGGCGCGGACGGCAACTTTTTTACCCGGTGTCATTTTTCGCACGATGTATGAACGATAAAGAATAAGGGTAACAGTATACGATAGACAAGTATGTGGAACTAGTATGAGTGTGAGGTGAAAAATGAAGAACGAAAAATGTAATAAACCACTGAGAATGATATCGCCGTTTTTTCTCCGAAAAAACGGCGATATTGCAACTATTCCGATTAATCGGAATAGTTGCGCCCTGGGTGTTTTACCTAGGGTAACCCTTTGTAACCCGATTTACCCAGACAAGGCCTGTGAATGAATATGAAAAGACCCGGGAAGGATGCGCTTACGCGCCTCCTTCCCGGGCCTGACTACTTCAAGCTACTTCTTCTTACCCTTCGCGGCGTTGCGCCGGGCCTGCTTCGCGAGCTTCTTCGGGTCGGTGGTGTGTTGCACGGGCTTGCCACCCGACTTTCCCTTGTGCTCGTTCCGATATGCGGCATCGGCGGCGGCGCGCGCGGCTCGCTTCTGCTCCTGTTCGAGCTTGGAAGTCCTCTTTACCTTGTCTTCGTCGAACTTCTCGACGGGCGAGGCGAGGTCGGTCACGGCCTTCGTGGTATCGAGCCCCCGAATCATGGGAAGCAGGGACGGGTCGTGTTGCGCGAGGATGGCGTAGAACTTCTTGTGCACCAACTCACGCTCCTCCCTCGGAAGCTCGACGAACAGTTCACGGAGCAACGTCGTGCGCATCTCCTGGCCGGCACCCTTGTAGCGGGTGGTCAGCACGAGGAGGTCCGCCATGCCGGAGAGGATGTACCGCACTTTCAGCATGCGAGCGCCACCAACTCCCATGTTGCGGGCGGCGTTGAGTTGCACGTGCGCTTCTTCGAGACGGGCCTTGAGCATTTCCACGAGGGAGAGCTCGGCTTCGGCGACCACTCCGTCTTCACGCCGGAATTTCCGGACGTAGCCGTCGGGGTAGAAAACGTTTACCGATTCCCCATCCTTGAGAGCGATGAGCGTGTGCTCATTCGAATGCATGAGCGTCTTGCCCGAGACGCCGGTGTGAACCCGCAGCGGACGATCCTCCGACTTCAGGTGATACCCGTGTGGCATTCCACAGTTAATGATGAGATACGACCTGTGGAAGACACCCGTTCCCGGGTTTTCGAGCACCCAGGTGTTTGTCTTCTTGTTGAAGTGGAGAAACGCACGCCGGATGGTGGTCGTGTTGCCGACGCGCACACAGAGCGAATGGCACTGTCTGCCAACGCTGATGCGACTGTTTCCGACGACGACTTCCGGGTTGCCGGCTCTGCCCTCGAATGAAATCTCGAAGTACCCCTTCAGTTCGGCATACCTCCCCTCCACCGTGTAGCAGGTTTCGGGCAGGTACTTTTGCATGTTGCTCACGGTCTCGGCGTCGCCATCCTTTTTGGGCATCGACGCTTCGGGGACCGCGATGATGACCTCCGCGGAAACGGCGGCATCGTTCTGGGGGGCGACCGGCTCCGTGAGGAGGAGCGGCACTTCCATGACTTCGTTCACTTTCTTTCCTTTCTTGAGGTTTTCAGGGAACAACAATCGCCACGGAATGTGGCGGACAATACTACCTATATTCTAGCACAATAGAACATATTGTCAATACTGTATCACTTTGCGGCGCTAGAGGCAGGAAGGAAAAAAGCCGGCTTTTCGCCAGCTTTGCAACGATCCCCTGCCCGGGAGCCGCCTCACACGATAGTGGTGAGGCGACTCCCATCAGTACTCTCTACCTATAATCTTTCCAAAAATGGCTTTATTTGCAAGGGGGGCTGTGGATTTCCGTCTTTCTCCAGATCTTCTGACAAAGGGTACCCCTAGGCAGCATTCAATATTTTCTATGCTTTATTCCATGTGGAGTTCACGAGAAAGTGCCGCGATGCGGTCAGCAATTTCGGGATTGTTGGAAAGTTCCAGGTCTCCTTCAATGAGTGCGTATGCTTCTTTGCGCGCCGCCTCGACCATCTTGATATTTTTGAGCGCTTCCATTCCAAGGTCGGTGAGTCCCCACTGTTTCATGCCGTAAAGTTCGCCGGAGCCGCGGATAGCGAGGTCGTACTCTGCAAGCTCAAAGCCGTTTCGTGCTTCCGTGAGCGCCTTAAGGCGTTCTGCGGTCTTACCGCTTTTTCCGCTCGAATCCTTGCTGGTGACGAGAAAACAATATGGCTGGTACGTACCGCGGATGACACGACCGCGAAGCTGGTGGAGCTGTGCGAGCCCAAACCGCTCCGCACCCTCAATGATAATGTTAGTCGCATTTGGGACATTCACCCCAACCTCAACTACCGAGGTGGCGACGAGAATATCAATATCGTGGTCAAGAAACTGCTTCATCACCGATTCCTTTTCAGCCGGTTTCATCTTGCTATGGAGAATACCGATACGCGCTTTCTTGAATACATTCTTTCGAAGTCGTTCCGCCTCCTCCTTCACCGATTTGAGTTGGAGTGCGTTCTCATCTGCGGGGTCGGGGGCATCGATGCGCGGGCAGATAACATACGCCTGTCTTCCCGCCGCAAGTTCATCGCGCACATGCTCGTACACTTCTTCAATTCCGCCTGGCAGGACGACTTTCGTGATGACCGGTTTGCGGCCTTTCGGCATCTCGTCAAGGAGCGAAATATCGAGATCACCATAGACGGTGAGAGCGAGCGTGCGCGGAATCGGTGTCGCAGTCATCGAAAGCAAGTGTGGCATTCGGGAATCTTTTTTTGCCAACGCTCTGCGTTGAGCCGTACCGAAGCGGTGTTGCTCGTCGATGATGACGTGCGCGAGGTGCCTGAACTCGACTGATTTGTATATAAGCGCATGCGTGCCGATGAGAATCGGTATTTCGCCCTGTTTCACCCACTTGAGTAGCTGCGTCTTTGATATTTTTGTCGCGCTATCGGGTTTTGTTTTCGAAGGAAACTTCATACAGCCGCTTCCCGTTATGAGTCCTATGTGAATCGGGAGGTGCCGAAAGAAATGCATGAAGGACTCAAAGTGCTGTTTTGCCAAAATTTCTGTCGGTGCCATGTAGGCGACCTGGAGATTGCCGAACTTGAGTTTACTCGCGGCCCCCTCCGGGGGCCGCGAGGTCGCTACCGCGTATGCAGTCGTCGCGGCGACGGCGGTCTTCCCGCTTCCCACATCGCCCTCGAGGAGCCGCGACATGGGGTGGTCGCCCGAAAAATCATGGAGCATGTCGCTTATGGCGCGCGATTGTGCGGCGGTGAGCGCAAAAGGAAAGCGTTTGGTGAACGCATCAATGTGTGCGGCCTCAGTGTGTATTACATAACTCGTTGCCGCGCTCACCGCCTTGCGTTCACGCGCCTTCGCCACTTGAATGAAGAATACTTCTTCAAAGGCAAAGCGCTTCCGCGCACTCTCTGCGTGCTCTTGCTTCTTCGGTGTGTGTATCCAGATGAGCGCGGAGGAGAGTGAGGGGAGGTTGTACCGTTTCAAAATGTCCGCAGGGATTGGATCGTCGAGAGTATCGAGCACCCCCGCACTGAAACACTTTTGGACCGTATGAAAAAACCACTTTGACGTCACTCCTTTCGTTTCGCGATAGACAGGATAAATGGTTTCGTCGAGATTTTCTGTATTTTTGAAAATAGAGTCGTGTCGATCGACGGGAAGCGATTCGAGCCGTTCGATCTCTGGATTTGCCAGATAAAGCTTTCCCTCGCTTCCTGTCACCTTTCCTGCGAGCTTCACATACGTGCCGTTTGTAAGCATTTTCGCAATGTACGGTTGGTTGAACCACATGATTTTCATGCGTGCAGTGCCGTCTTCGACCCATCCCTCAGCTATCGGCACTTTGCTTCGCCATGCTTTGCGGGTCTTGAGCCCGCCGATTTGCCCATACACGACCGCGTCCTGCCCCTTTTCGAGCGAACCAACAGACTGAATGGAGGAAATATCCTCATAGCGCTGAGGCAAATGGAGGAGAAGATCGAGAACAGTTGCAATGCCAAGCCGCTTGAGAGCTTTTTGATGTTCTGAATCAATACGAAAATGTGTAATGAGGAGATCGGATGGCTTCATGCCTTCATAGTATCAGAAAGGCGATTTTGAGCCATTTTTATACCGTATTTTGAAGCACTTGACAATATTTTGAGATATGCTAAAATAAAGCCGTTCGACTGGCGGCGTGTGAGAATTGCCAAAAGCGAGCATAAAGAAACCTGTTCTCGAGAAGGAGCATCTGATGCTCATGACGCACGCGCCGCCCAAGGGCGGTTCGAAGGCCCGAGCGGCCAATTCCGAAATGTTCAACACCGGCGTCGGCGCTGGTCGGCCCAGCAACTAGCGGCCGACCAGCCAGGGTGTCCGCAGGACGACCTGCGGACCTGAGCAGTACGGTCCGGGCTCACACCAGTGGGCTGGACCGCCCTCAGTGGGAGCGCGAAATGCTACCACGGCCACAAACGGCGCAGCGCGCGGAAACGGCCCGCGAGTAGCTGCAACACCCACCGCTCACGGGGAGCGGCGGCCAACAGGGAAACGGACATGTTCCTGGAGGAAGCAATCTGACGGGCATTCAACCCGTCACGGGGCGGCGCAGACGACACACACAACGTTATGCGCCTGGCGACTCGTCAGTTCTTAGACTAAGCCAAACCGGGCCACCGCACACACTGCGGTGGCCCTTTTAATTTGTCAGTCAAAATCAATTATCGGAGTGCGGGGCAAACTTGCTGTTTTCATATTCAGGTATACACTGCGGAGAGCCTGCACACATTCTGGAGACAATGATGGAACTGCGACAACTCGAGCACGAGCTTGACCGTCTCGTTGAACAGATTCGAGAAACCGATTCGGCTGAAGTCCAAATGGCACAGAGTGTGATTGCTGTACTTGTAACCACGATGAGGCTCCACACCCGGAATGACCACCTTAGTTTACTCACCATAATGGTCGGTGATCTCGCACGGAAATTTCATGCTGAGATCAAAGACGAGTTAGTGGTTCATCGCTCTCTAAACTAATCGCACACACAACTCCCCAGTTGTGGGGGTTGACGAAGAAAACCATCGCGCCTATAGTACAGAAAGTATCCGCCTCGGGGAACGAATGCATGGGGACCGCACGTTCCTTCCGAGTCCGCCGCGCCGTGCGCGGTTTGGAGAAGGGAGGTGTAGATCCAGCCCCGATTCAGGCCGACGCGAGAAGCGCGGCCTTTTTCTTTTCTAAAAACTCTGTCCGCCCGCTTGGACTCGAACCAAGGACCACGGAGGTATATGAGTGAAAAATTCTTTGTCCGCCCGCTTGGACTCGAACCAAGGACCACGGAGGTATAAGCTCCGCGCTCTACCAACTGAGCTACAGGCGGACAAAGAATTTTTTAAAGGAACACTCATACATTTCTTCGTCTCAAAACTCAAATGCTGTCGCGCTTGGTTTTTCGACTCGAACTGTAAGCTCCGCGCTCTACCAACTGAGCTACAGGCGGAATGAGGAAAAGTGAAAGTTTACTTTCATATTTTCCGAATGAAGTCCTGAAAGATTACTCTTACAGGCGGAAGTGAGCAGGATAGCAAAAATGAAAGAATTTATTATTTTATTTTTGCTAGATCTGCGAATGGGCCGCCTGTATGAAATTTTTAATTTCATACAGGCGGCGTCCGCAAACTATATCGTAAACTTCAGTGGTAAACAAATGGTTGGTACTCGAACGGAAATTTTTTTCTTCAACTGCTATACTATATGCGTGAAGGCAGTTCTCAAAACAAAGTGGTTTTATGTTGTGCTTGCACTGCTCGGTGCAAGTCTTGGAATCTTTATCTTTTTTTTCACGCGAGACGCGGGACCTGCACGCACCACTGATGTGGTGACGCGCGGCGAGATTACGCATATCGTCTCCGTTTCAGGAACCGTTCAGGCAGAAAACACCGCAGAACTCACCTTTCCCGCGACGGGCATCGTGGCTGAAGTTTTTGTTCATGAGGGCGATGTCGTCACAAAAGACCAGATACTTTCCACTCTTGAACACAGTGATCTTTTTGCTGAACGACAAGATGCAGTTGCTGCACTCGCAATTGCGGAAGCAAATCGTGACGAACTTGTGCGCGGACCGAGAAGTGAGGAACGTGACGTGACTGATATCACCGTACAGATAGCCAAGGAAAACCTCGCAAGGACAATGCAAGAAGAGCGTGAGAAGGTAGAGAATACCTACCGCACCCTGCTTTCAGACGACCTTGAAGCATATCCGATTGATACTCAAAATAATGATGTTCCTCCGGTCATAACCGGCACCTATGTCTGTGGAAAGGAGGGCGCGTATGCACTTTCGATTTTTGGTTCAAATGCGCGCTCGGGACATTCGTATCGACTTAACGGGCTTGAGACGGGAACATTCAGCGCGTATACAGAATCCCCCGCCCCGCTCGGAACATGCGGTTTATTTATCCAGTTTGACGGCGCTGAATCATACCGGAGCGATGATTGGGAAATACTCATCCCGAACACACGAGGCGATTCCTATACGATTAATTTAAATGCCTATCTTCTCGCACGAAAACTTGAGGAAACAACGGTTGCCGCGGCTCGGCAGGCGCTCCAAAAGGCGGAGAGCGAATATATACTCGAGAATGCCGACCCGCGCGAGGAAGCGCGTGTGCGCGCTGAGGCTGCGGTCATGCAGGCTGGGGCGCGGCTCTCTGTTATCGATGCACGTATTGCTGACCACACCCTCCGCGCCCCATTTGCAGGAACCGTGAGTGCGGTGCATGTCGTTCATGGCGAAGTTGCCGACACGATTTCCGCAATAACTCTCGTTGCCAACGACATCTTTGAACTTACTGTTCGTATCCCCGAAATTGATATCACCCGCATTGCAGTGGGACAACATGCAGATATTGTATTCGATGCGCGACCAGAGGAGGTGATTTCTTCAACCATTTCATTTGTCTCACCCATGGCAACAGAGATTGATGGCGTTGCGTACTTCGAAGCGAAACTTCGGTTCGATAACCCGCCCGCATGGCTCCGCGGTGGACTCAATGCCGATGTCGACATAGTCACCGAGCGGAGAGAGTGGGCGCTCCGCATACCAAAACGTTTCCTTGCGCAAGAAGGCGATACATCGTTCGTTCTTGTGCCGGAGGGAGAGTCTACTGCGCGTGTGCCCGTCACGGTCGGCTTCACCGGAAATGATGGGTTCGTCGAAATTACCGGCCTTAGCGAAGGCGCGACAGTTGTCGCACCATAGCCACCCCTCATATGTACGCACTTCGTATCGGTCTCCTTCTCGGGTTCCGCCAAATTCAACGCACAAGCAAATGGACAACGATGCTCATCATCTTTGTGATGATGTTTACATTTCTCAACCTCATTGCTGTTTCGGGTGTCCTTGTCGGACTCATTGTCGGCGCCGAACGTGCGGTGCGTGAAAATTCGATGGGCGACATCATCATCACTCCGCGAGACGATGAGGACGCCATTCTTGAGACCCCTGTCTTTGTACGAGAACTCGCCGCCTACCCGGAAATACAAGCCTATTCGGTGCGATACTTTGGCGGAGCACACCTCGAAGCAAACTACAAAGAACGCCGTAATCTTGGGGGCGAGCGCGATGTCGCTTCCGTGAGCGTAAGCGGCATCGATCCGGTGAGCGAAGACGCGATGACGCATCTGGGTGACCTTGTTGTTGAGGGCGAGTATCTCGACCCGCACGAGGAGGGCGCAGTCCTTGTGGGTGTATATTATGTAAAACAATATGCGCAACAGTTCGGAGACATCTTCGACACTGTCGATGTGAAGGCGGGTGATACCGTACGAATTACCGTAAATGGCACCTCGAAAGAAATGGTCGTGAAGGGCATCATCGAGTCGAAGGTCGACGAAATAAACCTTCGGGTATACATGCCGGAACGGGAGTTCAGGCGGCTATTTGACAAGACAGACCAAAACGCTGACCAAATCGTGATGCGCCTGAATGACTCGAAAACAAACGGTCAGATAAAATCATCGCTCGTCGCGCAGGGACTCTCTGAATATGCAAAAATTCAAACGTACGAGGAGAGTTTGCCGAAATTTCTTACCGACATTAAAAACACGTTTAATCTTCTTGGTACATTCATCGGCTCGATTGGAATCGTTGTTGCGTCAATTACTATCTTCATTATCATTTTCATCAACGCGCTCTCGCGCAGACGACACATCGGTATTCTGAAAGGCATCGGTATTGAACAACGCGTCATTGAGATTGCGTATGTTCTTCAAGCCGCGTTTTATGCGCTTACTGGCTCCCTGATCGGTGCGCTTCTCACCTACGGCGTCCTCATTCCCTACTTTGATAAGAATCCTATTCAATTCCCCTTCAGCGATGGTGTGCTCGTTGCTGATCCGGAGAGTACCCTTGTGAAATTCATCATACTTTTTGTTATCACGCTCATCGCCGGATTTCTTCCCGCCTGGCTCATCGCGCGGCAGAATACACTCAATGCCATCCTTGGCAGAAAATAATATGACCATCATCAAAGGTACAAACATTCACAGAAAATTCGGCAAAGACGAGCTTATGGTTCATGTGCTTCGAGGTATCGATATTGCTATCGAGGAAGGTGAGTTTGTTGCCATTATGGGAAAATCGGGTGCGGGTAAATCGACACTTCTCTATCAACTCTCAGTACTCGATCATCCAACCGAAGGAGTGGTGATAATCGATGGCACAAATGTCGCAGAGCTCTCTGAACGCGAGCAGACGTCATTCCGACTTCGTACACTCGGCTACGTGTTCCAAGATTACGCACTTGTCCCCGATCTTTCCGCCCGCGAGAACGTTATGATACCCATTCTTATGCGAGGTGTTGACTGGACAAAAGCGCGTGAGATGTCGGATGCGGCACTTGTTGCGGTTGGGCTCGACTGCAAATTTGAGAACCTTCCCGCACAACTCTCGGGAGGAGAACAGCAACGTGTCGCCATTGCACGCGCCGTTGCCGGCAATCCGAAGATTCTCTTCGCCGATGAACCAACCGCAAACCTCGACAGTGTTTCTGGTAGCGCAATTATTGAACTTCTTGGTGAGTTGAACCGAGGCGGACAAACCATCGTTATGGTGACGCACGAAGATGAGTACACGCAATTTTGCAACCGTATTATCTATATGGAAGATGGTGTCATCACCGGAGAGAAGAAAATACGCACACGCCAACAACCCGTCTCGCATTGACCACACGCGCGTTTTCGCATACCGTAGTGAAGGACCTTCCGGAGGAGCACACTGTGAAATTCTACGAAGTGTTTGCCGTTATTACCGATCCTTCCGCAAAAGTTACACGAGAACCAGCAAAGGTTGTCGGACTTTCGGTCGAGGAAATCCTCGACTCCGATGGCAAGGTTGTGCACGGTCAATTGTGTCTTTGCCTGCAACAAAATGGCGGCAAGATTTTTCACATGCCCTTAATCGATACAGAGTACTGCACATTCACCGCAGTACCACAGATATCCGCCAAACACCAGTGATGAGCAGGTGCATTCCCGCGCCCTTCGTGCGCGGGATTTTCTTTTCGGACAAAACGACGACCCGCAGGGTCGTCGTTTTTCACCTTTCTTCTGCTTTATTATTCCTTCCCCGCAAGCACGTCAGTGTCCGGCTCCAGCGCTTTGGTGGGATCCCCCACGCGCTCTTCCTTCTCACGCATCTCGCGGTATACATCGCGAATTTCAACACCCTCCTGTTTCAAAAGTGCCTCGTACTCATCACGCTCAAGTGTCTCAACTTCGAGGAGCCGCTTCGCGACGACATCAAGTGCTTTTCGATTTTTCTCAAGAATTTCCCGAGCGCGCTGTTTTCCTGTTTCAACGATATTTTTTACTTCGTCATCAATCAGTTTGGCCACTTCAAGCGAGTAACCGCGATCCTCGCTGAGTCCTCCGCCGATGATGCGGCCACCAGTGCCCTCAAGAGCGACAGGACCGAATGTGTCGCTCATACCGTATTTCGTTACCATATCGCGTGCGAGGTTTGCGATAACCTGAAGGTCGTTTGATGGTCCTGTCGTGAGATCGTCAAATATCATTTCCTCCGCAACGTAGCCACCCAAGGTCATTGCAATATCATCAAGAAATTCCTTTTTTGACTGCATGCGGCGGTCTTCATCGGGAAGTTTGAGTGTGTACCCTGCGGCACGTCCGCGAGAAATGATGGAAATCTTCTGTACGGGATCCGCATACGGGAGTACCGAGGCAACGAGCGCATGTCCCGCTTCGTGGTAGGCGGTAATTTCCCGCTCGCGACGTGAGAGCACATGACTCTTTCGTTCTGGTCCGAGCATCACCTTTTCAATTGAACGAATGAGGTCGAATTGTCCTACTTTTTTGCGATTCTCGCGCGCCGCGAGTATGGCGCCCTCATTCATGAGCGAGTAGAGGTCGGCACCGGAGAAACCGGGTGTGCGCTGCGCAATCACATCGAGATTCACGTCTTCCTGGAGCGGCTTCTTTCTCGCGTGCACCTCAAGAATCGCTTTGCGATCATCCCTATCAGGAAGATCGATGGTGACACGACGATCGAACCGTCCGGGACGAAGGAGTGCCGGGTCGAGGACATCGGGACGGTTTGTCGCCGCCATAACGACCACTTTTTCATTCGGCTCAAATCCATCCATTTCGACAAGAATCTGATTGAGAGTTTGTTCTCGTTCGTCATTGCCACCTCCCACACCCGTACCGCGTACGCGGCCAACCGCATCGATTTCATCGACAAAGATGATTGCTGGTGCGGCGCGTTTCGCCATTTGAAAGAGGTCGCGAACGCGCGATGCTCCCACACCCACAAACATCTCGACAAATTCCGAACCGGAGATTGAAAAAAACGGCACGCCCGCCTCCCCCGCGACCGCGCGAGCAAGGAGCGTCTTTCCGGTGCCGGGTGCGCCCATCATCATTACGCCCTTCGGGATTTGTGCACCAATATCGAGAAACTTTTTGGGATTTTTCAAAAAATCAACGATTTCTTCAAGTTCTTGTTTCGCTTCTTTCGCTCCCGCAACATCTTTAAACGTCACTTTCTGCGTTTGGTCATTGGGGTCGATAACGCGCGCTTTCGAAGAGCCGAAGTTGAGAGCTTGCATGCCGGCGCCCTTCACAGAACGCGTGAAGAACCAGACGATAAATCCGAGGAGAATGAGCGGGAAAATAAACGGGGCAAGATTCGCAAGCCAGAATTTGAAACCCGATTCGCTCTGTACATCAATAGTTACTTTTGAAATCTGGTCGGTGGTAACACCGAGTGCAATGAGTGTTTCCGTTACCGCAGCATCATTCTCCTTCTTTGCCTCACCGGGAACTTTTGTCGTATCGGTATAGAGCACCTCGAGAACCGTTCCTTTCACCGTTATCTTTGCGACCTCGCCAGCCTTCACACGTTCCGCAACTTGGGATATGGAGAGTTCTTCAGGATTAACTGATGTATCCGTTGCGTAGGAATACAAGAAGGTAAGCGCAATGAGAAGCAGGACCGTCGAAAGGACGTTGTTCCAAAAATTTCCGGGACCGACCGGCATTCGCTCTGGCATGCGAATTTTGCGCCCCTGGCGCTTTTCGCCCTTTGGCTGAACATTTTTTTCTGGTACTGGCGCGTCCTCGTGTTCATGTGTGTGCATAGTTGGGACATTATACATAAATTAGACCCTTTTGCGAGGCACACGCGCTTTCCCTCGCGTTCCCAAACTGCTATTCTAAAACCATGAAAACGTTGGTGTCACATAAGCGGGCCGGGTTTGACTTTGAACTCCTTGAAACCTTTGAGGCGGGTATTTCCCTTTTGGGAACTGAGGTGAAATCTCTACGAAAGGGGCAGGGCAAATTGGAGGGGGCACACGTTGTCATACGGGGTGGAGAAGCATTTCTTGTCGGCGCCTCAATCCCAGCATTTCAACCGGCAAACACCGCAAAAGATTATGAGGCAGAGCGTACCCGAAAACTTCTTCTTACCCAAAAAGAAATCGCAGAACTTGAGGTAAAAAGCGAGCGTCAGGGATTGACAATAGTACCAATTAAATTGTATAGTAGTGGACCGAAGTTGAAGCTTGAAATCGCAATCGCGCGCGGAAAGAAGAAGCAGGATAAGCGACAGAGTATCAAGGAGCGCGATACAAAAAGAGATTTGGCACGTGAGTTTAAGTACAGGTAACTGAAGTTCCTCTAAAGCATGTTCTACGTGTACATACTTTACAGTCATAAAGACAGGAAGTTGTACGTAGGTCAAACAAATGATCTCAGTGAGCGCCTCAAACGACACACGAGTGGCAATGTCGATGCTACAAAACATAGACTGCCGGTTACTTGCATTCATACTGAGGCGTTTGAGACTCGAGGCGAAGCAATGAAACGCGAACAATATTTCAAAAGTCTTTGGTCGGGTAGATTTAAGAAAAGACTTAAGGATGTGTTTGAGTCTACACTTCAAAACGAGTAGTATGTGATGGGATGATTCCAACCTTTGTAAGGCGAATCGCCCGAACATGCGCAAAAACGTGTATGGGCTAAAACACGCTCACTTTGTAAGCATGTTTTAGGGGGATGACAGGCTTTGACGGTTTGCCCCGCTTCATATGTGCAGTGTCGAAGTTGAATACCAATTCGTTAAGAGGTATTCAAATGTACGTGCTAAGAAAAGCGTACCAAGTCCTTACGCTAACGCGTTCGGATTCGCACCGGCTTTCGCGTAACCATTCGCGTCCCCGTGCGGCATCATACGACCCCATGTCTGATACGGTCGTCATGGTGAAATAAACATCAGACTCTGGTTCGCTACTGCGTTTCCGTAGCGTACCTAATTCTTGGAAACTCGATCAAGCACTATTTCGTTCACCTTCTACTGCTTGGTTTAAATCAAAAGGAGAACTACACACTGTAGATTCATGTGAACGGACATTCTCGGACGGGAGTTCAATTCTCCCCATCTCCACATAAAGAAACATCAGTCACACTAATGTTTTGCTTCGCACAGGGCAAGTGC
>CAYMIV010000017.1:0-17789 GCA_964390945.1 uncultured Candidatus Saccharibacteria bacterium | reverse complement strand
GCGTTTTGAGCTCGAAACGGAAATTGTAAGCGACAGTAAGCCGCTTCATAAAGAGATTGATGCAGTGCGCGCGCTTGTGAAACAAGCGCGCGACATCACGCGCGGCGGAATGGCGTCAGTCCTCAATGAACTCGCGGAGAAAAACAGTGTTCAATTTCTTGTTGATGAGGAAAAAGTCCCAATGTTCCCCCAGGTGCAGGCACTCACCGATATTCTCGGTGTTGAAATATACAATCTCGCGTGCGAAGGACGTTTTGTGTGTTTTGCGAGTGAAAAAGATAGCGATGAAGTCGTGAAGCGTCTCAAAGAATTCAATCCAATGGCGTCAAAAATCGGCGTTGTCGAAGCAGGGAAGGGTGTCACGGTCCAGACACGCTTCGGAAAGAAACTACTTACAACCCCAATCGGCGAAGTCTTCCCGAGGATTTGCTGAGGCATGAATTTTAGTGCCATCTACTTTGTTGTCATCGAAGCTCAGGCACTCACCGTATATTGAATACGACTCGTGCCTTCACTCCTCGACGCCGCGTATCTGAAACTAAAATTCTTGCCTCAACGAGGTTTATCTGCGGTCGTTGATTAAGTCGTCCCGAGGATTTGCTGGTTTCCCTCCAACTCTGCACGCATATTTTACGCCCCAGCGTAGAAATAACGTAGCAACAATCTAGAATTACGTTATTATCTCACGGTCGTAAAGTAATAACGTAATAAATAAAAATTCGTTTTGATAAAAAAATCTCCCAACGCCCTTCAGCGAAGTTGTCCCAAGGACAGGGCTGCGGGCGAGGATGGGCATGAGCTCATTACCTTTATCATCGACGGTCGTAGACGATAAAGGTAAAAAGTAGTGACATACCGGAAAATAGTATTTGTAATGAATTATCCGCACTCGTCGGCAAATGTGCCTTTGGGGTCGGCGAGTACGTAGGCAATTTGTCCAAAACTGATACCTCCGTCTCCCGCGGGGATGTTTTTGTTCACGAGAACGCCCTGTTCGAGCATGAA
Organism: uncultured Candidatus Saccharibacteria bacterium; assembly: GCA_964390945.1. Taxonomy (GTDB): domain Bacteria; phylum Patescibacteriota; class Minisyncoccia; order Phycocordibacterales; family UBA918; genus Damh-18. The sequence continues at coordinate 16,784 of CAYMIV010000017.1, read as the reverse complement.
GCCCGTCATGATGGTGTTGTATGCACAGCCGCCGGTCCACACGATGGGTTTGTTGCTGGGCGTATGGATTTGACGAATTTCTTCGTTACTGCGGTTGCTCGAACCCTCACCGTATGTCGAATACGACTCGGCTTCTCGCTCCCTTGCGCCTCGAACTTCATTCAAATCCATACGCCCAGTTGCAAATTGCTGGGCGATTTCGTAGAGGCCTTCCGCGAGATATCGCTGTACTGTCGCCGCGAGACGCTTTTTATCTTTCTCAAGATTCGTAACGAGAAATTCAAAAAGCGGCGTTGTCATAAGTACGTTGTCCTTCACAACGGGCGCGAGGGGAAGTGGTCCGAATGAATTCGCTTCGAGGAGCATTGCTGGCCTGCCGTCATATGTGCGTTCGTTGCAAAAGCCAAGGAGAAACGCGGCCGCATCGAGTACGCGCCCGCAACTTGAGGTAAGCGGAGCATTGAATTTTTCGGTGCGTTGTTTGTCAAGAAGCGTGAGGTCATCCGGCGAAAATGCTTCGTTCATATATTTTTCAGCCTCAGGCACAGAAAGGAAATTCCGCAGTATCGAAAAGAGCATTTTCGCCGGATACCGTGTCGCGGAATCACCGCCCACCTGGAGGTGTTGTTCGAGGTGTCCCACGCGCTCATTGTTATGGAAAATCTCGCCGCCCCAAATCGTGCCGTCTTCACCATATCCTAAGCCGTCGCCTACAATCGCAACAAAATCATTGAGGCCGTTTTCGAGTGCCGTACCATATGCGTGCGCCTTGTGATGTTGGACTTTTATGAGCGGGACACAGAGTTCTTCGGAAAGAAGTTCGCCAAACTCAGCGGTGTTGTACCCTGGATGAAGGTCGGCAATGATGCCGCGCGGCTCTGCTTCGGCAAAACAGAGGAAGCGATGAACAGTTTCTTTGTATCGTTCAAAAGATTCAAGGTTTGCTGTATTGCCCATATGCTGAGAGAGTATTGCTTTGCCATCAGGCTTTGCGACGCAAAATGTGTTGTTCATCTCGGCACCCAAGGCAAGGAGTGTGTGCTCGTTCTTTGGAATACTGATGGAACGCGGTACGTACCCACGGCTCCGTCGTATGAAAAACGTGTGTCCTGCAATTATTTTTACCACCGAGTCATCGGCGGCGTTCGTTATCTCACGTCCGTGGTCGAGCACATAGGGCACCAATTGCTCCTCTCGTATGGTGCTCATCGGCTCATCGGCACGATTGCTTGAGGTCATAACAAGCGGTTCGCCGATTTTTTCAAAGAGAAGGTGATGGAGTGCCGAGTAAGGGAGCATGATGCCTACCGTGTCTAATTCGGAGACAGCATTCATCGGGTTTTTTTTTGGAATGAGCACAATAGGTCGTTCAGGGGAAAGGAGTGCTTGTTTCTGGGCTTCATTCGGGTTTCCAACACTCATCACCATCTCGATGTCACGACACATCACTGCAAATGGTTTGTCTTTACGGCTTCGAAGGTTTTTAAGTTTTGCGACCGTTTCCTCATCGGTTTTGCATGCAAGGTGAAATCCGCCAATGCCTTTTATGGCTACAATCTCACCCTCCTGAAGAAGTTTGATTGTTTTTTCTAATGCGTCGGTATCATTCTCTGTAACTGCAACGGCGTTTTCGTAGAGTGTGAGTCGCGGACCGCAGTCGGGGCAGGCGATTGTCTGTGCATGATAGCGGCGATTATGTGGGTCAGTGTATTCCATTTTGCACGCTTCGCACATCGGGAATTCGTCCATAGTCGTCGTGTTGCGATCGTACGGTATTTTTTTTGTAATAGTGAATCGGGGACCGCAGTTGGTGCAGGTCGTAAAAAAATATTCGTGACGGCGACTTTTTGGATCATTGAGCTCTTCACGACATTCATCGCAAAGGAAAAAATCAGGAGGAATTTCGGCGTATCCTACTCCCTCGGAATCTTTGATGGTGAAGTCGGTGAAGGTCCCCCCGACTTCCTCGACGGTGTATGAATCGACGCGCGCGTTCTGCGGAACGCGCGCGAGTATTTCAATGAACGTTTCTTTATCACTCACTACCGCAACAACGCCACTTCCCGTATTCTGCACATAGCCTGTAAGTCCCCGCTCAATGCACGCATTGAAAATGTACGGACGAAACCCAACTCCCTGCACGACACCTTGAATAAAAAATCTGTGAAATACCACCTCTGTATCATAGCGCATTTCAAAGCAGATTCTTGCCATCAAAAGAGGCGATATAAAGCCACATTAGTCAATGTGCTTCGTTTGGCATACAATTACACTCTATGAAAAACACCATCATCGTTGCCGGTGCAGTGATCATCATTGCCCTTGGAGCGTATCTTCTACTCCAACGTTCATCAGAGGTTGTCATTACCACTAACGAAACCGAAACCCCAACCACCCCTCCCGTTACGCAAGAGGTAAAAGAGAAACCAGCGCAGCCAATTACCCAACCTGTGAACGAAAAGGAAACCGTTCTCGGTTCTTCGGTCGAGGAGCGCGACATTACCGCTTACCACTTCGGAAAGGGCGGTACGGAACTCCTCTTCGTGGGGGGCATACATGGCGGATATGAATGGAACAGTGTGCTCGTTGCCTACGAACTCATGGATTACCTCGAAGCGAACCCGAATGTTATTCCCGAAAGCGTACGCGTGACCGTCATTCCAGTACTCAATCCAGATGGCCTTTTCAAGGTTGCCGGCATTGAAGGCCGTTTCACCAAAGAAAACATACCCGCATCACTTGAAGCGACCATTCCGGGACGCTTCAACGCCAATAACGTCGACCTCAATCGCAACTTTGATTGCGATTGGAAGTCCACAGGGACATGGCAAAGTAGAGCGGTGAGCGGGGGAAGTGCCGTCTTTTCAGAACCGGAGAGCCAAGCGCTCCGTGATTACGTAGAGGAACACACCCCATCCGCCGTTGTTGTTTGGTATAGCGCTGCAGGCGGCGTGTATTCCTCAAGTTGTAATGACGGCGTTTCCCCAGAAACGCAAGCACTCACGAAACTCTATGCGAATGCGTCCGGATACAAAGCATATGAAGCATTTGATTCGTACGAAATTACCGGCGATATGGTTAACTGGCTCGCAAAGAACGGCATTCCTGCAATCAGTGTGCTTCTCACTAATCACTCTGACACCGAATGGGACAAAAATCAGAAAGGAATCGAAGCACTCCTTAACTCGTACGCAGACTGATGCGGCACCTCTTCACGAAGCACGTCAACATCACCATTGGAGTGCTTGCGCTCCTCTGTCTCTGTGCAATCTGGATTGTCGGTTCAGCGCCGGATGTCACCGACGTCCTTCCACCAGAACCAATTATTGAAACCGTCATTACCGAGGAACCAGTCGAGCAAAACGTCAAAACCATCGGAACTTCTGTTGAAGGTCGTCCAATCGAAGCGCATACATTCGGCGAAGGTGCAACACACCTCCTCTTCGTGGGGGGCATACATGGCGGATATGAGTGGAACAGCGTACTTCTCGCGTATGCGCTCATCGATTACCTCACTGCAAACCCAGTCGTTGTACCCAACAATCTTACCGTAAGCATCATCCCTTCGCTCAATCCCGACGGAGTCTTTCGCATAACAAATGTTGAGGGACGTTTTGCGCAAAGTGATGTTCGTGATGATGGTGTTCCGCTCGGTACAGGCCGCTTCAACGCAAATGACGTCGACCTCAATCGCAACTTTGATTGCAAATGGAAGCCAGAAAGTACGTGGCGAGGTAACAAGGTGAGTGCCGGAACCGCTGCATTTTCTGAACCGGAAGCGGTGACACTTCGCGATTTTATTGCCGAATTGAACCCGACAGCCGTCGTGTTCTGGCACAGCCAGGCAAACGCGGTATATGCTTCAGAGTGTACAAGTGGTATTCTCCCTGAAACACTTGAGGTAATGCGTACGTATGCGAGTGCGGCAAAGTATCCCGCCGTCGATTCATTCGATGCGTATCCGGTTTCGGGCGACGCTGAAGGGTGGCTTGCTTCCATTGGCATCCCTGCGATAACGGTTGAGCTCTCAACACACGAGACAATCGAATGGGAAAAGAATCTTGCCGGAGTGCGCGCACTTTTCGGGCATTATTCCGAAACCAAAGAACCTGGTTACTAGTTTTTCATTGCACGATGAAAAAATCAGTTAGACGCGTTTGGTTTAAGCGGAAACTCTACGGATGGGGATGGACGCCTTCGACATGGGAAGGGTGGACGGTTCTTTGCGTGTTCCTCTTTCTCTACCTGATTAACTTTCTGAACTTTGAAGAAACGATTCAGTCTCGAGGCAGTTTTGCATGGCTCATAGTGCGGGCAGCCGCCCTACTGCTCATTCTCTTCTGTTTTACCTATATAAAAGGAGAAAAACCGCGTTGGCAATGGGGTAAAGACAAAGGAGACGATTAGGATTGAAAACCAGAAACGCCGCAATCGATATGCTTAAAAAGAATGATGTGTGATTCAGTTAAAATCCGAGGTGTGATTTGAGAATTGCGGAGAAAACATTTTCTCTCGAAATAACCCCGACAAGTTTCCCGCTCTCGACGACGGGGACGTGGTGGACATGACTCGTGAGCATAAGACTCCCCACCTTCATGATGGGTTCATCGGGGGAAACGGAAAGAACGTACTGGGTCATATACTTTCTCACTGGCTCATCACGAAGTTCGTCCACGGTATTCTCAAACGCTTCCTCATCAACAACCGATTCAGGGCGCTCATAGTATTCGCTGTATGCAGGATACATGGCGCGAAATAAATCCTTCTCAGAGAGCATTCCAACGAGCGCTCCGCTCGTGTCTACGACGGGAAGCGATGCAAGTTTGTTATCGTGCATCCTTTTCGCCGCCTCGGCGTACGTGGTGTTCGGAGCGACACTTACGACGTCGGTGGTCATTATGTCTCGCGTTTTCATACGTTCATAGTACTCCTCATTCGACTCTTGTGAAGTGACTGTGAAGCGCTGAATTTCGAATTGTCTCAAACACCTCTCGCCATGAGGGAAACTTTACTGTTTGCATAGACTTACAAGAAGCGTACGATACTACGATATGGAACCGCTCGCATCCTCTGTACGTCCCCGATCACTCAAGGAATTCGTCGGTCAGTCGCACCTCGTTGGACCAGGAAAACCACTCCGCATTGCCATTCAAGAAAAGCATCTTTTCTCGTTCATTCTCTGGGGTCCTCCCGGTGTCGGAAAAACGACGCTCGCCCGCATGTATGCGCAGAATGTGCGTGCGGACTTTCATGAACTCTCGGCGGTTTCGGCAGGGAAGGAGGATATACGTAACATTGTAAACAACCCGACATCGCTTCCCGGACAACCCAAAATCCTTTTTCTCGACGAAATACATCGTTTCAATAAAGCGCAGCAAGATTTTTTGCTCCCCTACGTCGAGTCGGGTGCACTCACGCTTGTCGGTGCAACGACCGAGAACCCCAGTTTTGAGGTTATTGCACCACTGCTCTCACGTACCCGTGTCTTTGTGCTCAAGGAACTCTCGAATGAGGAAATGAAAGAAATCATCAAACGAGCTGCGAAGCACACAAAACTAAAAATCGGCGTAAAGGCAGTCCGCTGGCTCGCTCTCGTGGCGAATGGCGATGCGCGCCAAGCGCTCTCAATGCTCGAGGCGGTTCGAGGACTCTACGGAGAGGTTACAGTCGAACTCCTCAAACAAGCACTCGCGGAGAAATTTCTTCGCTATGATAAAAAAGGTGAAGAACACTACAACACCATATCCGCATTTATTAAAAGTATGCGCGCATCACAGCCCGATGCCGCACTCTATTACCTCGCGCGCATGGTGGATGCGGGAGAGGACCCGAAATTTATCGCACGGAGAATGGTTATTTTTGCAAGCGAGGACATCGGGCTCGCGCAACCAACTGCGCTCGTCGTTGCAAACGCAGTATTCGATGCTATTGACCGCATCGGACTTCCTGAAGCGTTCATCAACCTCGCGCATGGCGTCGCGTATCTTGCAACAGCGAAGAAGGACAGGAGTGCGAATGACGCCGTATTTGCTGCGATGCAGGATGTGCAAAAATTCGGCAATCTTCCGGTCCCGCTCGTGATACGGAACGCCCCCACGAAATTAATGAAAGAACTCGGCTACGGAAAAGATTATGACCGCTACATGAAAGACGATCTCCTTCCCGAGAAATTAAAGGGTAGGAAATATTTCAAAAAACCAAAAACTTAAGACCCCCGCACCCTTTTCCTAAAGTAAAAGTAACCGATAATTCCTGCAAATACAAAAATTGCAACAAATTCAAGCATTGTTTCAACAGATGCGGATCGATTCAGGAATGAGGTGAAGATATGCGCACCGATGTACCCCATGTAGAGGTATATGCCGTCACGCATGATAGTTCCGAAAAATGTCGCGAAAACAAAAAGGCGAAACGGCACCTTGAGAAGACCGCACCCAACCGAGACGACGGAGCTGGGAATAAACGGAAGTGTGCGGAATGTAGTGAGCAGTAGGTAGTCGCGCCATCCGTGACCGAGCCGCTTCCCGAAACGTTCAACATCTTCGTGGGTGACATCGAAGTATCGCCCAAGTTTTTCCATAATAAAATCCTCCGCCTTGTCGGTTATGAGATAAATGATTGAAGCACCGGTAGTTTTTCCGAGTGCACCGATAAACGACAGAATGAGGAGTCCGGGAATTGTCCATCCTTTCAGAGAAGCAAGAGAGCCGGCAAGAAGGACGACTGAGGGTGACGGTATCGGCGCTATGACTTCCTCAACGAAAGAGCCGATGAACATGAATAATTCAAGCGGAAGGGAGTGGACGAGGGACAGAAGCACTGCTTCAAGGTGTGAAAACATAGTTCATCCAGTATATACAAAGTGCGCCAAAAGGGGAGTGCACAAACTCCTTGACACCCCATTGGGCGGGTTTAAAATTAAGGTAACACAACTCCTGGGGATGGCCGTTCCCCGAATCTATATACCCTCCCCAGAAGGTGGTGGAGGTCGATGTTAGTAGAACGTAACTCTTTATCAGTGGTGCGGCGCTTTTTGCGCACACATAAAAAATCACCATGTCACTCATTAAATGGGAACCATTCGATGAAGTTGACCGCTTTTTTCGCGATGTTTCGACGCTTCCTGCGGTGAAAATGTCGAACATGGGCTTTGATCTTGCGGTTGATCTCTATGAAGATGGGAATAATCTTGTGGCGGAAATGAATCTCCCTGGCCTCGACGGCGAAAATATCGATGTAGAGGTTGAGGATAATCACCTTCGTGTCGCCGGAAGGAGAGAGGAGGTGTCGGAGAAAAAAGAGAAAAGTCACTATGCGAAGGAGATACGGAGAGGGTCATTCGAGCGCGTCATTGCGCTCCCGGACCCAGTTGATCAAACCAAGGTTGCGGCAGTCTACGAGGGTGGAGTACTCAAGGTAACGATGCCCAAGAAAGAAATGAAGGAAGAGAACAGGGTAAAGGTTGTGGTAAAGAAATAGTGCGTATGCAATTCATTGATAGGTGGAGTGCGGGGGTCGCGCTTGCGCGACTCCTTGCACCGCACTACAAAGGAAAAAATGTGGTGGTATATGCGCTTCCTCGCGGCGGTGTTCCCGTAGCCGCCCCTGTCGCCAAGGAGCTCAATGTGCCGCTCGAACTCTGTATTGTGCGAAAGATTGGACATCCTCGCGATTCCGAGTATGCCCTCGGTGCTCTTACCGAAGAAGGTGAGGTACATTGGGATACGCGGAATCGCGAGGGTGTTGACGAGTGGTGGCTCGCATCGGTCATTGACGTTGAAAGGGATGAGGCAAAACGGAAGAGAAATAAATATTTGGGAGGAGTGCAGCGTCTTACCGCGAAGGGAAAAATAGCAATTATTATTGACGATGGTGCCGCGACAGGACTCACTTTGCGCGCCGCAATCTCCTCAATTAAAAAGGACTCCCCGACAAAAATTGTTGTCGCGCTTCCCGTCGCCCCACACCGTGTTATCGAAGCCCTCAACACAGAGGCGGACGATGTCATTGTGCTCCACGATGAAATGAATGAGTTTCATTCCGTAAGCCGCTTCTATGAAAGTTTTGCCCAAGTTGATGATTTGGAAGTCATGGCTTGCTTTGGGAGAAGAGATGGGCGCACAATTGACTCAAAAAAGGGGAAAAACCGCACGCACACCCCATATCCAAGTGTTCTCCGCATCCCGCATTGACGTATACCCCCAGGGGGTATACACTGTGTGCATGAAAACATCACACACGCACCACAAACACGGCGCGGGTACCCATAATGGGAAGCTCGTACGTCGACTTAAGATAATCGAAGGTCAGGTTCGCGGTTTACAGGACATGCTCGAGAAGGGCACGTACTGCATTGATGTCATTACCCAAACGTCCGCGGTGAAGCGGGCTCTTTCTGGTGTTGAAGACTCTTTGATGGAGGCGCATCTTTCGACGTGTCTCGTACACCAAATGAAGGAAGGGAAAGATAAGCAGGCGATACAAGAGATCTTAAAAGTATATGCGCTTAAGCGTAGGTAATTTCTATGAAACACATTTCTTGGTACTCTGCCGTAGCATTCGCAATCATTGCACTTTCTTTGGGTATCGGTATTGGGTACTTTTTCACACCCGCGTACTCACTCACGATGTATGAAAAAAATTCTATGGACCTTGGCGCCGCAGACAGATGGCTCGACCTTCGATACACAAATGCAATGATTGCTCACCATCGCGGCGCGATGCTTCTTGCAGAACAGGCACTGCAAAGCGAGCGGCAGGAAATTTCAAATCTTGCAAAGGAAATACTTGCCAATGAACCGACACTTATCGATGAGCTATATGCGTGGAAAAAAGAATGGTACGGTGACGTGCGTGCGGTTCGCGACCCATTTTCGCCTCGTCTTGGTACGTATGATGCAACGTTCGATCTTCGCTTTCTCAATGCGCTCATTGCACACCACGAGAGCGGTATTCTCATGACACAAGACGTGCGGGGGAAGTCTTCCCGGAACGCAATTCTTGACAACGCCGATGCGGTCGAAACATTTCTTACCACAACTGGCGAGACCCTTCGCGGGTGGCGCGCATCTTGGTATAACCTCTAATGAGCACTATGAAAGGCACTATCTACAAAGTTGAGGGAATGCACTGCGCGAGCTGTGCCGCTGTCATCAGTACGCAACTCTCGAAACTCGATGGGGTTCGCAATGTATCGGTCAATTTTGCAACCGAAAAAGCTGAGATAGATTTCGACTCAAGCACGGTGAACGTAGATTCGATGAATGATCGTATCCGAGAACTTGGTTACACTCTCGTTTCAGAAACAATGATTCCGGATGAAAATGTCACCTCTGCCCCAAGCTCTCTTGAGGTATACCGTGCAAAGACGCAGTTCATATTCCCAATCGCGCTCTTCATTTTTGCCGTTATGATGTGGGACATTGCGGCTCGCATGTTCTCGAACATACCGAACCTTCCCATTCCTATGGAGCTTTTCAACATACTGCTCCTCATTCTTTCAACCGTTGTTATGTTCTGGATCGGACAGCCTTTTTTGGCGGGCGTTGCACGATTTGCACGATATCGTACCGCAAATATGGATACGCTCATCGGTATCGGCACACTGACCGCGTATCTCTACAGCGCACTCATTACACTCATTCCGACATTACGAGAAACATTCGGTCTCCCCGAATACACATACTTTGATGTCGTTATTGTTGTTATTGGATTTGTGACTTTGGGAAAATATCTTGAAACGCGCTCAAAGGCGCGAACGGGTGATGCTATTCGTAAGCTCATCGGCCTTCAAGCGAAAATGGCGCGTGTTATACGCGATGGCACAGAAACAGAAATTCCATTTGAGGAGGTACGCATTGGCGACATTCTTGTTGTGAAGCCTGGTGAAAAAATCCCTGTTGACGGTCGTATTGTGAGCGGAAGCACATCGATTGATGAATCAATGATATCCGGAGAATCGATTCCGGTTGACAAGCATCTCGGTGATTCGGTCATTGGTGCAACTCTAAATAAACAAGGAAGCTTCACCTATGAGGCGACGAATGTTGGTAAGGACACAATGCTTGCACGCATCATCGAAATGGTTGAACACGCACAAGGCTCACGTGCGCCTATTCAGGGACTCGCAGACAAGATCTCAGGAATCTTTGTTCCGACCGTGCTCATTATCGCGTTTGTTACCCTGGCGCTGTGGCTCTTTTTGGGCATTTCAACAATCGGTACATCGGAAGCCATCTCATACGGTCTTCTCTCTTTTGTTGGTATTCTCATCATCGCATGCCCGTGCGCTCTTGGACTTGCCACACCAACCGCCATCATTGTCGGGGTCGGAAAGGGTGCAGGAGAAGGTATTCTCGTCAAAGACGCGGAAAGTCTCGAAATGCTTGCAAAGGTAACCACGATTGTACTCGACAAGACTGGTACGATCACAAAGGGAATCCCTGAAGTGACAGAAATTGTCATTCTTGATACGACTTTTTCCGAAGCTGATATCTTTCAGTATGCCGGAAGCATTGAGCGTATGTCCGAGCACCCACTTGCACAAGCGGTCGTGAAGCGCGCTGAGGCGCTTGGTGTTGAGTTTCTCGAAACAGAGTCGTTCATTGCAAAAGAGGGTATCGGTGTCGAGGCGGTTGCGGGTGGGCGACGAGTGACCGTTGAGAAGCCGTCACGCGAGGCAAAAGATGACGCACTCACACTTCTTGAAAAAAAGGGGAATACGGTCGCGGCCGTCTCACTCGATGGAAGGAAGATTGCATACATTGCGCTTGCAGATACGCTCAAAGATGAAGCTAAAGATGCGATTGCGAAACTTCGCGCACTCAAGATAGATGTTGTTATGCTGACAGGAGACAATGAACGTGCTGCGCGTCATATTGCGGAACTTGCCGGTATTGATACGGTCATTTCTGAAGTGATGCCCGATGAAAAAGCAAATAGTGTGAATACCTTAAAACATGAAGGAAAGATTGTGGCGATGGCTGGTGATGGCATCAATGATGCGCCCGCCCTCACCGAAGCCCATGTTGGTATCGCAATGGCTACCGGCACCGACATCGCGATTGAATCTGCTGGTGTTACACTTCTTCACGGTGATATCGCGAAACTTGAAAAAGCGATTCGACTCGGACGTGCCACGATGCGTACGGTGAAGCAAAATCTTTTCTTCGCGTTCGTATACAACGTCATCGGCATCCCCGTTGCTGCGGGCATACTGTATCCTTTGTGGGGTATCATATTGAATCCAATCTTTGCAGGTCTTGCGATGGCGGGAAGCAGTGTGTCGGTCGTTCTAAACGCACTTCGATTACAAGCAAAGCGGCTCACATAATCGTATGGAAACAAAACATATTTTTCACGTACAAGGGATGCATTGCAAAGCGTGTACGCTTCTTATTGAGGATGCGCTTGGAAAGTTACCAGGTGTCGTGTCTGTTCATGCACACCTAGGTGAAAATACGGTAATGGTAACGGGTAATTTTGAAGACAACGATACCGCAAAGCTCGCCGAGAAATTCACATTGCCGATACAAGACCACGGATACACACTCTCTGTTGAAAAAAACGGTTTGAGAACGGTGACACGCGATTTCACCTATGCGCTACCCATCGCGGCGCTCTTTATCGGTGCATTCATCCTTATTCAAAAGTCGGGAATCGTGCATTGGGTTAATGGAAGCGAACTCGGCTACGGTGCTATATTTCTCATCGGTGTCATCGCGTCACTCTCAACATGTATGGCGGTCGTGGGTGGTCTTGTGCTCTCGCTTTCTGCGTCATTTGCGAAAGGTGGTGATGCTGTGAGACCACAATCACTCTTCCATATAGGTCGTCTTGTGGCATTCTTTATACTCGGTGGTGTTATTGGCACCGTCGGAACCGCATTCACCCTTTCAGCAATGGCAACGTTCATTCTCAACTTCATAATCGGTGTCGTTATGCTCATTCTCGGTCTTAATCTTCTCGACATATTCACTCACACAAGACGATTTCAATTCTCACTGCCAGCAATATTCGGGCGACACGTACGTGAACTCACCACAATGAATCACACCCTGACACCGCTTCTTGTTGGTATTGCAACATTCTTTCTTCCGTGCGGTTTCACACAATCGATGCAGCTCTACACTCTTAGTTCTGGTGGATTCGTTGCGGGTGCGCTCACGATGTTTGTGTTCGCACTTGGTACCCTTCCTGTACTCGCCGCGATGAGTTTCAGCTCGCTTTCGGTTGCAAAAAGTCCCCACGCTGGCGTTTTCTACAAGACCGCCGGGCTCATCGTGATTGCATTTGCGCTCATGAGCATCATTAACAGTTTCGTTGTTGCGGGTTTTATTGCGCCCGTGTTTAACTTTTGAGTATGAAACCCACCATAGTCGCGATTATCGTTTCAGTACTTCTTATCGGAGGTGCGATTCTCCTCTCTCAAAATACAGCTGAGCCGTCACCCCAGGTGGAAGGGAGCAATGTTTCCATTATTGACGGGAAGCAAATCATTGAGATAGATGCAAAGGGCGGCTATCTGCCACGAAAAAGTGTTGCGCAGGCAGGCATTCCGACCATCATCCGATTCAACACCAGTGCAACATTTGATTGCTCCGCATCAGTACGCATTCCGAGCAAGAACATCTCACAAATTCTTCCGCAGACGGGGGCGACCGATATTGATATCGGTACACCAACTGCGGGGCCACTTGAGGGGAGTTGCGGAATGGGGATGTACCCGTTTGAGGTGGAGTTTCAGTGATTTATTTTACGATACAGGGTTACCCTATGTCACAAGCGAATTTCACAGTTGTCAACATACTCAAGCATGATGGTGCGGAGGTGTTCGAACTCTTCGGGTGAGTATGTCGTCTCCGACATAAATGCGAGGTCGAGCGTTTTCGAGGGCACAAACTTCTGGAGGTAATGGATTTTCGCGCCACGTATAGCTTCGCCGATGCCGTGAAAATCGTGAGGGGAGAGAAGTGATTTCACGACGGTTGTGCGAAACTCGTATTCGATACCACTTCGCATAATGATTCCAATACTCCGCTTAAGCACATCCGAATCAACTTCTTGCACCACGGTTTTTGCATACTCAGAAAGTGGCGCTTTTATGTCCATTGCAATGTAGTCTACGAGCGCGTCTTCAAGTGCAGCCTCAAGCACATCAGGTCGTGTGCCATTGCTATCGAGCTTCACAAGGAACCCCATTTTTTTGAGCTCGCGAAGAAACGAAAGTAAGTCTGCGTGCACAGTCGGTTCGCCGCCGGTCACCGTGACGGCATCAAGAAGGTTTTTGCGGCGCGTGAGGAACTCAAAGAGTTCCTCACGCGGAATTTCCTCTGCAGTCTGGATGACAAGCTCAGGGTTGTGACAGTAGTGACAACGAAAATTACACCCTGATGTAAAGACAATGGCAGATATCTTGCCCGGATAATCGATGAGGGAACACTTTTGGAGTCCCCCAATCTTCATACGCGTGTTTTTTCTTCGTGTGTTGTGACTGATGTGGGGTCGATGGTCGCGCGGTCGCCGTATTCGGCACGCTTTCCCTTATTCCACTGATCAACAGGACGGAGGTAGCCGACAATGCGCGTATACACTTCACATTCGCTATTGCAGGTCGGACAGGTGAACACTTCGCCATGGAGATATCCGTGATTCTTGCAGACACTGAAGGTTGGGGAAAGGGTGAAATAGGGAAGGTGATAGTTATCACAAATTTTTTTCACAAGTTGCTTTACTGCCTCCGTATCTTTCACGCGTTCTCCGAGGAAGAAGTGGATGACGGTGCCACCGGTATATTTTGTCTGGAGCGTGTCTTGGTGTTCGAGTATCTCGAAGATATCTTCAGTGAATTGAACGGGAAGGTGTGTTGAGTTCGTGTAGTAAGGGTCTACCACTTCATTGCCTGTACCATTTGCGAACACTGCATCAGGAAATTTCTTTTGATCGATGAGCGCGAGTCGGTATGAGGTACCTTCCGCAGGCGTTGCTTCAAGGTTGTAGTTGTTGCCCGTCTCTACTTGGTAGTCGGCGATGCGCTCGCGCATAAAATCGAGCACTTCTTCAGCAAACTTCGTACCCTCCGGCGTGCCTATGGTGGTACCGAGAAGATTCCGCACGGCTTCGTTCGTGCCCACAAGACCGATGGTTGAGAAATGATTTCGCCAGTAGGTGCCATAGCCCATTTTGATGTTCTCAAGGTAGTACTTCGTGTACGGATAGAGGTTCTTGTCGGTCATACCTTCAAGCACTTTGCGCTTTATCTCGAGGCTTTCTTTTGCAATATCCATAAGTGTCCCGAGTTTTTCGAAAAATTCTGCTTTATTTTTCGATATTTTGCCGAGGCGCGGGAGATTCATGGTAACGACTCCGATGGAGCCGGTGAGTGGATTTGCACCAAAGAGTCCGCCGCCGCGCTTATAGAGTTCGCGATTGTCTATGCGAAGCCTGCAGCACATTGATCGCGCGTCATCCGGGCTCATATCTGAGTTCACGAAGTTCGAGAAATAGGGAATACCGTACTTTGCCGCCGCTTCCCAAAGTGAAGCGATATTCGGGTTATCCCAATCAAAATCTTTGGTGATGTTGTATGTCGGAATCGGGAATGTGAACACGCGACCCGATGCGTCGCCCTCACTCATTACCTCGAGGAATGCCCTATTGAACATATCCATCTCGCGGCCGAATTCGCCATACGTCTCATTCATTTCCTTTCCTCCCACGATGACACGCATATTTTTATAGTGCGAAGGAACATTGAGGTCGAGTGTGATGTTGGTGAATGGCGTCTGGAATCCCACGCGTGTTGGCACATTCACATTGAAGACAAATTCCTGCATTGCCTGTTTCACTTCGTCGTAGGAGAGATGGTCGTACCATATGAAGGGTGCAAGCAGGGTGTCAACATTCGAGAATGCTTGCGCACCAGCCGCTTCACCCTGAAGGGTGTAGAAAAAATTCACCATTTGTCCTAAGGCGGTCTTCAAATGTTTTGGCGGTTTACTCTGCACCTTGCCGGCAACGCCGCCGAACCCTCTGCGAAGCAGGTCATAGAGATCCCACCCAACGCAGTATACGGAAAGGATGTTGAGATCGTGTATGTGAAAATCGCCATTCGTGTGCGCCTCGCGTACTTCTTGCGGATAGATTTTGTGGAGCCAGTATGTTTTTGAAATCTCCGAAGCGATGTAGTTGTTAAGGCCCTGAAGTGAGAATGCCATATTGCTATTCTCATTCACTTGCCAATCGGCACGTGCGAGGTATTGGTCGACGAGGTCGACAGATTCGGTCGTCACCATACGGCGAATCTGTGCATGCTGTTCGCGGTAGAGGATGTACGCTTTTGCGGTATCAAGGTAGCCGATACTCATCAAAGTCCGTTCGATGATGTCTTGAACTTCCTCAACCGCAGGCGTGTACGTATCATTCTTTGATCTTCTTTCCGCAAGCTCCGCAAGTACCGCCTTCGTTATTTTTTCAGGAGCCCCCGCCTTATACGCACCCGTCGCTCGGAGTGCCTTTTCGATGGCGCGGGTTATCTTCTCCTTCACAAAGGGAACGCGTTTCCCCGACCGCTTCACGATGTGAGTAACGGCCTCTCCCGACGTTGTATGTGGCATAGTGGTGACTAAAATGCCGTTGCCCGGAGCAACGCGCATGCTATTATTGATAATCGTCTATACATAATATATAGGTGAACATCTATATTTTTTTCTTTTCCACAGACATGAAAAAAACAAACCGAAAACGACCTCATTCCGATACAAAAACCTACCCCCGTCCAGCATGGGTGAAGCCGACCGTTGCGCGGGAAATGGAACTCTGTCCGGACTGCTTTAAGGTGGTCGGTGTCGAGAGCCGCTACAAACTCGTTTGTCTTCTTGGGAAGGCAAAAGAAGGGGAAACGGTGGGTGCTCTGACTAAAAAACTCGGCCTTAGACAGCCGACAGTGACGCACCATTTGAATATCTTAAAATCAGTGAATGCTGTGGGTGTAGAAGATAAAGGAAGGGAGCGCGTGTATTCACTTAATCGTGATGCGCACTGTTTTGAGGAGTGCAAGATTCCGTACTAGGTACGCGCAAAAAGACGCAGCTGCTTTGTTGTTTTCATCCTTTAAACATTCATCGTACGAAAAGTACGCTTCATGTTTTCAGGAACCAATGTCTCGCATCTGGGATCTTTTTTGCGCGTACTTTAAAATAGGGAATAGAAGATAGAAAATATTAAATAGAAAAGATAAATGACGATGAGTGATGGGGTAAAACGAAACAGGCCCGGATTTGATTTTGGAATCAAATCCGGGCCTTGTACTACGCCGCCATGCTCATGTTTGCAGGCGGTGTGTCGATGTACACCGCATCGCGGTGCACGTCGTCGATGAGCGCGTACACCCGCATTCCCAGCCTGAGACACTCCGCCGGGAAGAGCAGCGCACCCTTCACGAACGGGTAGAAGAGGCCGTCAGCCTCCAACATCCCGATGCCGCGCTCTGCTTCGTACTGCACGACGAGCGCGACGACACTGTTCATCGAAATTTCAGGAACCATTTCTTCTCCTCCTCAGAGTTATTAGGAAACATCAAAACTTCATATATTATAGCATAAAATAGAATTTTTGCAAGTATCTTTGTGTACCCGTTTGTCTGCCCCTATCACATCTTGCGTTCTTCCAGAGTAGGAGTAGAGTAATTGTGACGTTTCGAGGTATTAACGCTCGGGCGGTTGTTCTCTACCAGGCTCGTTTTGTGGCGCCTGGGTGATGGGGAACCACACAATAACTGGACCATT
>CAYMIV010000016.1:1166-20269 GCA_964390945.1 uncultured Candidatus Saccharibacteria bacterium | reverse complement strand
AAGCACAGTGTGGGACACTGTGCGACAGGGACTCGAAAAGGTTGTCGATAGTTTCGACCAAGGGAGAAACTATCATACAACCTGAACTGATTCTGTAAGAATCGAGTCCCTGTTTTTCCGACAAAAAAAATTTAATAAACCCGCAGAGATGGTGTGATTTAAACCAAAATTCCGTTTTTCCTTGTGCTAAACTATCCGTATGAAAACAGAACACAAATCACTGCGGTATTTTGTCCGCACCTTTTCAATTGTTGTGGGTCTCGTGCTCATTTGGCGCGGTATCTGGCACATTCTTGACTACGTTGAGAGAATCTACTTTGGCGGTGAGCTCCTCGTCACGGGTATTGTGGGAATTGTCGCTGGTCTTCTTATGCTCTACATCCCCGACCACGACCTCAAGGAGATTGAAAAATTGTAGCAACAAGAAAGTCAGTAACGTTTTGATATTCTGAACTCATGCAGTGTATAGTTTCCGCCTGAATGACGGATACTCGTTTTCTTTATGTCACCAAAAACAATCCTTTGCTCCGTTGTAATTATCATATTGTCTGTCACCAATTCGTACTTTATTGTTTCTTCGTTTATTTCAAGCGAGAAAAATGATTCCGTTCGCTTAGGGACAACCGAAGCAACCTCGCAGGCGCCAACCGCACTGAATTTCATGGGGAATGAGGAGAAGTCAACAGACCCTGGAAGTGGCGTTTCCGTTGAAAATTCTAATGCCCGTCAAAACCCTCCCGTTACAGCCCCCATTCCATCTCAAAGCCCCACCACAGTCACACCTTACGCGCCCGCTAAAGCAACAGAACCTATACCCACGCCATCTGAATACACGCTTTCCGATATTGCAAAACACGCCACAAAAACAAGTTGCTGGACGATAATTGGAGGGGGCGTCTATGACATTACCGCTTATGTCACCCGTCATCCTGGCGGAGAAAGAAATGTTCTCAAAATCTGCGGAAAGGACGGATCGAGTCTGTTTGGGAATCAGCACGGGGGTGAATCGAAACCTGAATCCATACTTGAACGGTATCGCATCGGTGATGTAATGTAATGTTATGGAATTTGAATTGGAGAATGTCCACCTCTTAATACTCGCTCTGACAGCGTTCGTTATTCTTTATTCCGACCACCAAGGCTTAGATTACCTCCGCCAAAAGAAAGTGACTCTCTCGAAACGAAGTATTACGAGGTTACACCGTATGGTGTGGATTGGACTGTTGGGGATGGTGGTGACGGGAATAGCGCTCGTAATTCCCGCGTGGGAGCACTACCTCACGGAACCATCCTTCTATGTCAAAATGGGTTTTGTACTCACACTTGCGGTAAATGGCGTTTTCATCGGAAAACTATCACATACGGCAGCCGATACGCCTTATCCGCTCCTTGAATCTGAAACAAAAAAATCACTTCTATTAAGCGGCGCTCTTTCGTCGATAGGCTGGGTTGGAGCGACTGTTGTCGGGTTCTTTTTCCTCTAAGATATTTCTGCAAAATCTTTTGAGGTAAGCTCAATTTTGGAACCGGGTTCCAACCGTTTTTCAATGATGGTGAAGGCGATTTTCTCCTCGATAATATCTTGAATTGCGCGACGCATCGGACGAGCGCCGAATTCGGGGTCACTTCCCTGTCGCGACACCACATCAATGAGTGCATCATTGATGACAAGTTCAAATCCTCGTCTTTGTATGCGTTCGCGAAGTTCCGCAAGCATGAGTTCGGCGATTTTCTTTTGCTGGACAGGCGTGAGTGATTCAAAAATAACAACGCTGTCAAAACGATTGATGAGCTCCGGTTTAAAGATGCTTTTTTTGATGATTGCCTCAATAATGGCGTCTTTATATGCACCAGGGCGTTCACCGCGGCGCACGATATCCCAGATGCGATCGCTGCCTGCGTTTGAAGTCGCTATAAATATCGAGTTGCGTGCGACAATGCGTCTCCCCGTAACATCGGTAAAGAATCCTTCATCAAGTATTTGAAGAAAGAGGTCGTGAACTTCCTCATTGGCTTTCTCAAACTCATCGAGAAGAATGACTCCGTATGGATGATCGCGAAGCGCATTCGCGAGCACCCCGGGAGTTTCGTCATCACCAATGAGTCGTTTTAGACTCGTGCCATCACTGAACTCCGACATATCGAAACGAAGCATGTTGTCCTCACTGCCAAAAAAGACATGAGCAAGTGCTTTTGCTGTTTCGGTTTTGCCGACACCAGTTGATCCGAGAAAGAGAAAAGAACCGATGGGTCGACCTGAATCCTGGATTCCGGCACGCGAACGTCGCATGGTACTCGCAATAACCTTGATTGCGTCTTGCTGACCAATAACCCGCTCGTGGAGTACATCTTCTAGATGAATCAGTCGTTCACGTTCCGCCTCGCGCACCGGTCCTACGGGAATGCCAGTTCGGGCACTCACACACACGTCAACAAACTCCGGCGTGATGTGCGTACGGCGATTCGTGTGTGCTTCGGCGGCGACTTCAGCGAGCAAATTGAGTGCCTTGTCGGGCATTACACCATCAACAATGTATCGAACGGCGCTTTCCGCAATCCGCACCAATGACGCGTATGTAAAAAATATTTTATGTGCTCGTTCATACTTCCACAAAGCATCTTCGAGAATACGCACGGTGCTCTCGAGATTTGTTTCCTCAATTTTGATTGTTTCAAATTTTTGTATCAGTACGGTACGATTCTCAAGGAACTGGTGCCAATTACCGGAATCGGTTGTCGCAATAATCTGTATATATGAAGAAGAAAGAAATCGACCAAGGAGCTCCCCCGCATCAACGCCAATCCCCTCCGCATTTTTAAGAAACGACGGAAAATCTTCAATAATCATTATGATATTCCCCGCCCCTTCCGCTTGTTCGACGAGTTTTAAGAAGGAGTGTTCAAATTCCAACTTTGATTGATGTGTCACCCCGAACGCATCAGCATCAAACGCAACGAGCTGCTTTCCCATAATCGTTGAAACCGATTTTCCCTGCCGCATGCGTTTTGAAAGTTCAACAAGGAGATCCATTGCACCAACACCCGGTTCAGCGATGAGCATAACGTTTGAAGCGCGTTTTCGCGTGAGAATTGTTTCAATTTCTTTGATGATTTCATTTGCATACGCCGAATCATTCGAAATGAGTGAAAATGCCACAGTCGATTGGAGTGACCGCATGTATCGCTTGAGGTCGTATGCGATACCGTAGGAAAACTCGCCGCCGATTCCGGGAACGGTGGCGAGGTTGTCTTTGCTCCACCATCGACTTTTGTACTTCGCCTCCTCATGGAGTCGCGCAATCCAGCCAAGGGCGCCACGAAATGAATCTTCAGACACGCCATTCTTGAATAAAAATTCTTTGAATGAGGAGTCTTGCTGTATAAGAAATTCACCCACGCTCTGCGGGGTAAGAAACACGCCATCCTGAAGCGGGAGCGTTTCTGCAGATATGTATCGGCGCGGCGCTTTAAGAAAGGTTGCTGTTTCAGCATTCGTTATTCCCGCTCGAACCAAAACAATCTTTCCAAAATCAGAAGCCAAAAATCCGGCTGTCAGATCGTCCTCGTGTCCTGCGATAATTTTTGCAACTTCATAAGTTATTCCGCGAATATCGTCGAAATCTTCCTGATTGATACCGCTCATGCCTCTGAAAAACCGTGTATTGTAGAAGAACGTCACCTGATAGACGAGCGTAAGCGGACCGAGCAAAAAAAGCAGCAATCCTGAGAACATGCGCGCGTCGCCAATCGCAATATCGTATGCTGAAGCCCCCGTTTTCAAAGAAATTAATCCAATCGTCGCGAGAAATACGAGTATCGCAAGGAGTGTGATTAGGAGGAGTGCGCGCCGAATGATGGCGAGCGAATTCTGTGAAATGAGCCCGTCAATTGCAATTGCGGAGGCGTATGTGCGCAATTCTCGTTGAATTTCAGTCATGAAAAAATGAGTAGAATACCCCCACTTATCGTTCCGATAATGAAAATAGGGAGCAGGGTCCATACCACTGACCAGAGAATGAAACCTGCGAACGTCGCGATGAACGACACCATTCCGACAATGAGTATGACGATTCGCACAAAAAAACCTATGATGCGAGTCATGATATTCACCACTATCATCCCCATGAAATCTTCAAATCCGCCATGTGTGTATTCTTCCCTCATTCGCTTCCAGGGAGAAAAAAGGGTGCGGAGAATGAGCGGGACCGAAAAAAAATGCATCACAAACCACATGAGGTTTGCCCAAACGGTCGCACCATTTATGTATGCGCGGCCATAGTGCCAAAGTACATAATCAAAAAACAACGATGCCATAGGCGAGTATCAATACTATTATAACGTCACGGCGCTGCTTCCGCGCACGCGCGTGTTGACACCATTTGTATTTATGAAACAGTCTCCCACGCACACGATCCTATTAAACCGTTATCGGTATGTTTGATGTGTGTTATCTCCGTGTTTTCCATACGCATAATACTCGCAAGGTGTGGAATAAGAATTCGGAGCGAGATCGTTCGGCTGTTGCACATGTAGGCGGTTAAAAGGTTTATGAAAATGGTATGAGAGACAACAACAATCGATTGGTGCTCTGTTCCGAAAGCTTCGAGAACATTGAGAGCTGCATCAATACGTTTTTTGATATCTGAAAAATTTTCAGCGTCACCCATGCGCCACGCGGGATTGTTTCTCTTAAGGACAGAACCGAGCACGTATCGGATTGTTTTCGGATGATAGTGTGAAATGCCATACAAAGCAGACGGTCTCTGCACTTCATGAAAAAGCGCGTTTGAGACCGGCACAAGACCAAGTACCGAACCGATGATGCGAGCTGTTTCCTGCGTGCGCTGGTAATCACTTGTCAAAAGGAGCGTCGGGTTCATTGCTCGAAGTTCTTCCGCAACTGTCCGCGCCTGTTCGCGTCCTCGCTCGGAGAGTGAGATGGTTGGAGATTGGTGAATGTGACAGCGATTATATGCGGTTTCGCCGTGGCGAACAAAATATACGTCCATATGGTGCGATTATGAAGGTGTGCACGATTCTATGATTGCGAGTTCGAGCGGGAGTTCCGGTACGTATGCCTTTCCGATATGTTCCGCCGCTTCAAGGAAGCGGAGGAGAAGACGTGAATTGAGGGGAGAGTGCGCATCGTCTGCAAGTTCCGCGAGTACCGCCTGTTCCTCGGGACCATATTCAGAAAGCCGCAGATTGCGTTCGCGTGAACTATGCCGAATGAGCATAACGGTACGCATTCTCTCCAAAAGGAGGCGGGCAAAGAGTCGCATATCTGCATTCTGCTCGCTCGCATTCCGAATGGCCGCGATACCGCGCTCCGCGTCCTTTTTTGCAAGCGCCATGAGGACATCCGTAATGAGGGCGCTCTTCGGCGCACCCACAATGGAAGCAACCTCGTCTGCATCCGCCTTGGCGTCAGGCGACGCGGTAATCACTTTTTGTGTAATGCCGAGCGCGTCACGAAAAGAACCGTCCGCAGCAATGGCGATGAGTTCCGCACCCTGCTCGTTCAGTGAAAATTTTTCTTTCTTTGCAACCGCAAGAACCGCCTCTTTGAGTTCGGCGCGATTCGGCGAGCGAAATTGGAACAGTTGGCACCGAGAAACAATTGTCGGCAATAATTTATCCTGCTCAGTTGTGGCAAGGATAAAGATGACGTGAGCCGGCGGCTCTTCGAGAGTTTTAAGCAGTGCGTTAAATGCCTCCTTCGTGAGCATGTGCACCTCATCAATGAGGTACACCTTATACGGAGATTCGTAGGGGAGCGTGTGTACTGTGTCCTTAAGCGCCCTTATTTCATCAATGCCTCGGTTCGATGCCGCATCGATTTCATACGTATCGATGTCGGATGCGCCGATGGCTCGTGCAAAGATACGAGCTACTGTTGTTTTCCCCGTTCCGCGCGAGCCGGTAAATAACAAGGCGTGGGGAATAATTCCTTTTTTGATGGAGCCCTGAAGAACTGTTGTGATGTGTTCTTGATTACGAACGTCATCAAAAGTTTCGGGGCGATACTTGCGATAGAGAGCGGTTATGGTTTCAGTCATATTGATACAAGTCAGTGGTGAAATTGTGTTTATTGGTGCGATGGTTCTGAAAAAGAAATTTTTTCCGGTACCGGCGCGCACGTGCCCGCATTATAGCAAATTGAGAGTGTGGGGTGTGACGAAACATACCGGAGCGCCGTGCTGATATCTGTGGCGAGGTTTTTGCTTCCGAGGAGAACAATGCCGATTTCGCCGCCTTCTCCGCTGAAAGAACCAACAAATGTTCGGCCTGCTTGTTCGGTAAAACCGTGTTTTCCACCCATAAAATTCGGATAGGTTCTCCCGGGGTTGTTGTTTATCCAACCGATATCCTCACCCACATATTGGGTCAGTCGAGTAATGTCGAGTACGTGTGAATGGGTTCGTTTCAAGTATGAAAAAAAGTGCGCCAAATCATCGACCGCAGACACATCGTTGGGAGAAAGACCGGTGGTGTCCACAAGGTGTGTTTCGTTGAGTTCGAGTGCATGTATGAGCGTTACCACGGAATCATCAAATTCATTGCCGAGAACTCGGTCAATCACACCACCGGCATCATTTGAGGATTCGAGAAGCAGCGGAAAGAGGAGCGTGTACGGCGTCACCTCGGCTCCATACGATAATTTTCCCGCGCGTCCTTCCCCGGTTAGGTCCGTCCATGTGACGGATGTTGTGGCGTTCTTTCTCTCACTTTCAAGCACCGCATAGGCGGTAAAGAGTTTGGTGAGAGAGGCGATAGGGCGTGGAACGCGTGTGTTTTCACCAGCAAGAAGAGTTCCATTTCCCGGATTAAAAATACCCCAGGTGTCAGTAGAAAAAATCGCAGGTTGCACTTCGTGTTCATTGCGCGAGGCAGCTGCTCCAGGTGTGTCGGTCTGTACAATGCGGTTGTGATGCACCGCAAGAAAAAGCACAAAAACAACAGGGATGAACAGAATCAAAAAAAGACCATATCGCATGTCATGTATAGAATACCGCATCCGATACGGATGCGGTATTTACCAAGTGAGCGTTACTTATTTTTTCGGAGTACTTTTCTTCGCAGCACCCTTCGTTGGAGCGGTTTTTACTGGCGCCTTCTGTGCTTTCTTTCCGGCTTTTTTTGGTCGCGGGGATGCCGTAGACACCTTTCGCACAATCTTTTCCACGACACCGCTCTTTTTTATCTTATTCCAGTGATCATTCATTTCTTTCTTGAAGTCCTGCACCTCACCTTTTGTCGCACTCTGAACCGTGCCATAAATTCCAGTTGCCGCATTTACAAGTGTCTTGTATTCCGCCTCGGTGATGTGCTCCGCCTTCTCGAGACCTTCAAGCACTTCTGCCTTCGCCTTGAGTGCCCAACTTTTAACTTTCTTGCGATTTTTTACCGCATCCTTACTCCCGTAAAGAAAATATGCTCCCGCAGCTGCAACTGCCGCCGCTGTAAGTCCCACTCCAAGACCGACTTTCTGCGTACCTGATAATTCTTTCTTGCTTTGTTTTGCCATACAGCGTTATGAATCTTCGTTCTTAATTTTTAATTCTGCCTTCGAGACCGTGCGATTGGTGCCGCCTTTTTGTTGAGTGCGCACACGTGAATCGCCGGTTCCGAACACCTTTTTGATAATGCGAGAAAGAGGACTCTCTTCCGCAAAATATGCTCTGAAGTGCGCCATGTCTTCCGCAATTATTTCACTCCCCGCTTCGATGCGGTCAATTATTTTTCGCACCGATTTTAAGATTTTGATGAGGTGATAGAGTGCAACGCACAAAACCGCCGTAAACACAATGACGGCAATGCCAGTTATGAAGAAAAAGACATTCGCCTGCAATACCTCGCTCATCCCGTCCATTGTATCAAATCTTCATGGCTCAGTTCTCCGAACTCTTCAAAAAACTGTTCACAACTTCCGAAACTTCGTGCGCCGTTTCTGCGTCCATGAGTCGCATCCGTAATTCCCGCGCACCCGGAAAACCCTGCACGTATGCCTTATAGTGCTTCTTCATGATTGCAAAACTTTTGTGCGGAAGTGTACGTTCGAAAAGTTTCGTGTGTTCCACCATCACTGCTAGTTTTTCCGCCCAGGTAATTGTCTCAATGGTTTTTTCAGGATGAAAGAACCATGGGTTACCGAAGATGCCGCGCCCGATCATCACTCCATCAACTCCCGTCGCCTCGGCTTTCATGTGCGCATCAGCACGTGAGAGGACATCGCCATTCCCAATAATGCGCGCTGTACTCCCGAGCTCATCACGAATCTGAACGGCACGAGCAATACGTTCCCAACGTGCCGGAACTTTTGACATTTCCTTCCTTGTTCGACCATGAATCGTGACAGCATCGGGGGATTCTTTGAGAATTTCCGGAAGCCACGTTTCAAGATCGTCTTTGTTATATCCGAGTCGTGTTTTCACGGAAACGGGTAATCCATGAGAGCCGCGCCGAGCAGCACATATTATTTCCCGCGCCAAAGAAGGTGTTTTAATCATTGCAGCTCCACACCCTTGTTTTTCTATTGTCCTGTCCGGGCACCCCATATTGATATCAATACCATCAAATCCGAGCTCGTAGATAAGCCGCGCTGCCCCTTCCATGTGTTCCGGGTGTGCCGAAAAAAGTTGAGCAACAATCGGTCGTTCCGCCTCGGTGTAGAGCAGGTCTGCAAGAAGTTTCTCTTTGCCTTCTTTGGGCGCACGCATGAGTCCGTCGGCGGATACGAATTCTGTCCACATGACATCTGCACCCCCTTCAGTGCCGTCAGCGCGAAGATGCGCACTGTGGTGTGCAATAGTACGCCGAAATGGCGCATCGGTGACATCCGCCATCGGCGCGAGAACGAGGAACGGTTTTGGTAATGTGTGCCAAAATGACATGCTTTACAAAAAATTTTTGAGCCTGTAGTCTACACCAAGTTTATCGAAACCCGAAGGAGATACGCATGAATGAGCCATCATCACAGCGCTTTCGCCTGTTGTTCGCATTAGAACTGCTGTTTTTTGTTTCACTCACGTGGGGCTTTGGTTGTGTCTATCATGACATGACCGCGAGCGAGGTGCGAGGAGACTTCGTGATGCAGGTTTTCGCATGGTGCGCGTACATACTCATCTGCACCGTAATCTCACTCACCTTCGATGAGCATGTGTTCTGGCGAAAGGACGGTCGATACGCCCCGTTCCTCGGACTTCGCACGAATTTCAAGCGTGGTTTTGCCCAGAGCACACAGTTGTAGTTCAGCGCGCCTGCGGGCGCGCTGTTTCATTGTGTCGTTGTCGCCGCAGTCGTTGCTGTCTCAATCAGCGATTCGTTCACGAACAATTTTTTTCCAAATCGAAGATCAATGTATTTAAAATTTCCCGGTTTGAGGTGTTTATATTCTTTTGACTCGAGAATTGCTTTTAGATTATTGAGTATTGGCTCAACATCAATATCCGTCACCGCGAGGATGTCGCCGCCTCCGCTTATGTGATACGTGCTATCCCCCACCGAGGTATGCGTAACATACGCAACCCTGAGCCCGAGCACCGAATCAAGTGCTTCAATAAAGTTGTGTATTCTTCGAAAGAGGTGCGAATCAAATACTTGGCTTTCTACGAGCCGCTCCGAACCTTCCGTGATATGACGAACAAGCGATCCTCCGCGGAGTGGCGGGGCGATAGAAAAAGCATATCCGTTTTCATCGAGAAAATAGCACTCGGAAAACTCGGTTGCTCCTATGCACCAGAGGGCATATGGTTCATACTCTCCGAAAGACACCTTGATTTCATTTCTCGATATGCGCACCACTTCAACGTTGCGGATGCGGGGGGTGTTCATGAGCGATTGCCTAATCGTTTCATAGGGAACCGCGTAGGTAAATGTGTATGGTACGAGACGAAGGTAACTGCCGCGGAGGACCTCGTTTACCGACGCGCGAATCTCATCGTGCGGTATGGTTTCCCCGCCAACAACGGTCACGATAGAGATGCTCAAGGCGGAAAGTCGGGTAACATACCAGACAGCGACGCATATCGTTGCTATTGCAAGCATTACCAACACACCCCACGCAATGTGTTTCCATACATTTGTTTCAATTTCACGCCCGACTCGCCAATCGGAGCGATTTCGCCGAAAGAAGGGCATTACCTTCTATTGTAGTACATCTTTGCCCAAATATTTCCGAAGCACCTGCGGGACGACGACGCTTCCATCCGCCTGTTGGAAGTTCTCGATGAGTGAGACGAGGATTCGAGGAGTTGGAATTGCAGTGCAATTCAAAGAGTGGGCATAACGGATTTTTCCTTCAGAATCCTTATAGCGAATATTGAATCGCCGTGTTTGAAAATCATGGAAATACGAAGCCGAGCTGATTTCTCGATACCGATTTTCAAGCGGAACCCACAGTTCAATATCATACTTCTTTACCTGCCCCTGCCCTATGTCGCCGCCGCAATTTACCACCGTATGGTACGGTATGCCGAGCGATTCGATGAATTCTTCTGTATTTCTATTGAGCCACTCGTGCCACTTCACTGACTCTTCGTGGTTCGCTTCGCAGAGAATCACTTGCTCAACCTTGAAAAATTCATGAACGCGGATAAGACCTTTCGTATCCTTGCCGTGGCTTCCCGCCTCGCGCCTAAAGCAGGGAGAGAACGCGAGCCATTTGATGGGAAAGTCTTTTATGTCGAGAACGTCGTCGGCGTAGTAGCCCATCGTCGAGACTTCGGCGGTGCCGATGAGGTAATCATCATCCTGCGTTCTGTACACATCTTCAGCATCATTCGGCAAATGACCGGTGCCGTAGAGATTGCTCTTGCGCACAATCGCCGGTACGAGGAGCGGGTTAAATCCTTTCGCAAGAAAGAATTCATGCGCGTAGTTCCATATCGCCCACGAAAGGAGTGCTCCGTCGTTTTGAAGATAATATCCGCGAAACCCATGAACTTTCGTCCCGCGATCGAAATCAACCATGCCGAGTTGTGTCATGATGTCGGTGTGGCTTTTGGGCGTAAAGGTAAAATTCGGCTTTTCGCCCCACGTTTTAATTTCAAGATTTTCTGAATCGTCCTTTCCATCGGGTACAGACACGTCAGGAATGTTCGGTACCTGGAGCATGAGTTCAAGCCATTTCTCGCGAATAGTCTTGAGTTCCTCTTCTTCCTTCTGGAGTTGCTCTTTGAGAATTTTCATTTCCGCTATGCGACTTTGTTTTGCCGCATCATCTTTGAGCGCGGTGATTTCTTGAGAGACTCGATTCTGCTCCGCTTTTTTACTTTCAATGGAAGCGAGCAGTCCTTTTCGCGTATCATCGATGAGAAGGAGAGCATCAAGGTCGATGTTCATGCGTTTCTTTTTCGCACCAAGTTTTACGAGGTCAAGGTTCTCCCGAATGAATTTGATATCGAGCATATGCAATAAAATATAGGGTGATTATACAGTATTTGTGCATTCATTCTAGATGCTAGAATTGGTAAATGGACTATCCCGTGCGAGAACTTTCGCGAGAGGAATTTCCTCCAGCAATCTTTGAGGTGCCTGAACCGCCAAAAAAACTCTACCTTCGCGGTTCCCTTCCGTCACCCACCTTGAAATGTCTTGCGGTTGTCGGTTCCCGCAATTACACGAATTACGGCAAACAAGTTGTCGAACACCTCATTGCGGGGTTGCGCGGATATGATATTGCAATAATCTCGGGGCTCGCTCTCGGTATCGATGGACTCGCACACGAGGCGGCGCTTGAAAATAATTTGTACACGCTCGCAGTGCCCGGTTCGGGAATTGACGATTCTGTATTGTATCCCGCTCGACACCGCGCTCTTGCCGCACGCATTCTCCGCGCGGGCGGCGGTCTGCTTTCAGAATACGAACCCCTCTTTGAAGCGACTACCTGGTCATTTCCGCAGCGTAATCGAATTATGGCAGGGCTTTCTAAGGCGACACTCATCATTGAGGCTGGCGAGAAGTCGGGCACTCTCATCACCGCGCGACTCACCGCCGAATACAATCGCGAGCTTCTCGTTGTTCCGGGTAACATTTTTTCAGAGAATAGCAAAGGTCCGCACCAATTTTTGAAACTTGGCGCAACGCCGGTCTCGAGTGCTTTGGATATTCTTGATGCTCTCGGTATCGAAACCAAATCCTCATCAAATGTTGAAGAACCCTTACCGGAAACACTTTCAGAACGTGAACGAGAAATACTTGAACTTCTCAAAGAGCCGGCGGAGCGCGACGCTCTCATTCGCTCTCTCGGCATTCCAACACATGAGGCGGCGATACTCCTCATGCAACTTGAACTCAACGGCTCTATAAAGGAAGAAAACGGCGTCCTCTATCGCGTTTAAAAACCTGCTTTTTTAAGTGCCTCGTGCTAACTTTCTTTCGTCTATTATTTGACACAACTTCTCTTCCCTAGTATCTATGGGAGTCATGGTCACCAAGACACTCGTCATCGTTGAGTCACCGGCGAAAGCGAAAACAATAGAAAAATATCTGGGACCCGGATACACCGTGAGGGCGTCTGTTGGGCATGTGCGCGATCTTCCGAAATCCAACAAGGATGCCGTTGATATCGAAGGTGGCTTCGTTCCCCGCTACATCAATTCTGCAGGAAAAGAGAAAGTCATTCATGAACTCCAGGCAGAAGCAAAAAAAGCCGATGCCGTTCTCCTCGCGACCGACCCCGACCGCGAAGGTGAGGCGATTGCCTGGCACGTTGCGGAACTCATCAAGAAGGAGAACAAAAATATTAAACGCATCGTTTTTCACGAAATTACCGAACCCGCCGTCAAAGAGGCACTTTCCCATCCGCGCGACATCGATATGTGCCTCAAGGAAGCTCAAGAAGCGCGCCGCGTCCTTGACCGATTGGTGGGATACGACCTTTCCGGTCTCATTTGGAAAAAGGTCCGTTATGGGCTTTCTGCGGGGCGCGTGCAATCACCGGCATTGCGCATCATCATGGAACGCGAACGTGAAATTCGAGCATTTGTTCCGGAACACTTCTTCGTCCTCACAGCGCACACGCTGACGAGCAAAAAGACAGCGCTCCCCCTCACCTGTGTTGTCGAACCACGAGAAAAGTCCGAGGCAGACCGAATCGTAAAAGTCGGCAAAGCGAACTCGTGGGAAATACGCGAGGTAAAAGAGACCGAACAAAAGCGCGTACCAAAACCACCCTTCACCACCTCGACTCTCCAACAGGTTGCCTCGACGCGGCTCGGTTTTTCTCCATCACGCACTATGGGCGCCGCGCAGAAACTCTACGAGGCGGGACACATCACCTATATGCGCACCGACTCAACCACCATGAGCACAATTGCTGAAAAGCAGATTATCGCACTCATTCATAAGGAATATGGAAAAGAGTACGTTCACCCCCACCACTACAAAACAAAGAGCAAGTCAGCACAGGAGGCGCACGAAGCGGTGCGACCGACAAATTTTGCGAAGCGAAGTTTGGGACATACTGATGACCAAAAAAAATTGTATGAACTTATTTGGGAACGTGCAGTCGCTTCACAAATGTCTGATGCGATTGTGAAGCGCACGAAAATTGTTGCAAATATTTCCAAGAGTTCAGAGACAATTCCGGATTTCGCCGCAAATGGTTCACGAATCATCTTTGATGGATGGCTTCGTGTCGATACGCGCGCCCGCGGTGAGGACACCGAAGTACCCGTTCTTGCACCGCACGACAAACTCACTCTCACCGAGCTCCTCGTCGAAGGGAAAGATACGCAACCGCCGTCGCGATACACTGAGGCGGGTCTCATCAAGGAGCTCGAGAAGCGCGGTATCGGACGTCCGTCGACGTATGCATCCATTATGAATACCATCGTTGAGCGCGGGTATGTGGAGAAAGATGGGCGCGCGCTTCTTCCCACCGACACCGGCGATCTTGTGTCATCCTTTTTGGAAGAACACTTTGCAGATTACATCGGGGATAATTTCACGAGCGAAATGGAAAACGAGCTCGATGAGATTGCATCGGGAACACGCCAGTATATAAAAACGCTGAAAGATTTTTATGCGCCCTTCACCAAGGCCGTTGCAGCAAAAGAGAATATTGAAAAGATAACCAACCTCGGCCCGGGACCGAAAGAATTTCCTTGTCCCGTGTGCGGGAAAGATATGGTGGTGAAACTCGGTCGCGGGGGCAAATTCCTTTCGTGTGAGACATATCCAAAATGTGATGGCGCGCGAATGATCGACGGTTCGCTCATCAAGGCAGACGAACCATTGGGAAAACATCCCGAAACCGGTGAAGATATATATCTGCTCACAGGAAGGTTCGGTCCCTATGTACAACTTGGTCAAACTCCAGAAAAAATAAAGGGAAAGAAACAGCCGACGCCAAAACGTGCTTCGCTCCCCAAAGATAAGAAACCGAGCGAGGTCACTCTTGATGATGCGGTTCGATACCTCATCCTTCCCCGAGAGCTCGGCGCGCACCCCGAAACAGGAGAACCTATTATTGCGAACACCGGACGCTTCGGCCCCTATATCGGTCACGCCGGTGATTTTCGTTCACTGAAGGGTGCCGACAACCCGTATGACATCACATTTGAGCGCGCACTCACGGTTCTCAAAGAACCGAAGAAGACCCGCGCCGGTGAGAAGCTTGTGAAGGAAGTCGGGCTACATCCGAAGACAAAAAAAATGATTCGCGTCTTTGAGTCGAAATCGGGTAAGTATATGAAACGCGGTTTCAAACGCATCTGGCTCCCCGACAATGTGAACCTCGATACATTCGGTATCGACGAAGCACTCAAACTTCTCGGATAAATTAAAAAAGCCGTGTTGACGCACACGGCTGTGTCCAGCGGAAAGGGTTACGGTCGTGTCGTTCCGCCTTCTCCGACGTATCGAAGAGGACACGTGAAGCGGCCCGGGTTTGATTCATAGGCCAAACGCGCAGCCACAAAAGACTTAACGGGACACCTCCATGGCGGCATTCCAGCGTTAGACATTGACCGAAGCCCAACGCAGCGCAATCGTAGCAAAAAAGTACCCTTCTGTCATATTGATTGTTGGGGGTATGATGTCTGACTATCTAGATATAATTTTTGTCATCATACAACTCTGGGGTACAATCATAAAATGTCCGACGTCGACACAATACTTAAACACTTAAATTCCCCGACAACTGCCGATACGCAACTCATTACCGACGCGTACGAATTTGCGAAGGCCGCACACGAAGGCCATGTCCGCTATTCGGGAAAGCCATTTATCACGCACCTTGTTTCCGTTGCCGCAATGCTCGCCGAAATGGGTATGGGGACGCGTACCGTCGCGGCGGGACTCCTCCATGACAGCATTGAGGATACCGAACGTACCGCAGAAGACGTAAAACAAAAATTTGGCGAGGAGGTGCTTTTTCTTGTCGAGGGAGTCACGAAACTCGGTTCGGTCCGTTACTACGGAAGTGACCGGCACAACGAGAGTCTTCGAAAACTCTTTGTCGCGACGAGCCGTGATATCCGTGTACTCATAATCAAGCTCGTTGACCGTCTCCACAACATGCAGACGCTCGAATTCGTTCCGAAGGAAAAGCAACAGCGCATAGCGAGAGAAACACTCGAAATATACGTACCTGTCGCGCATCGCCTCGGTATGGGAAAAATAAGAAAGGAACTTGAGGTCCTTGCGTTTCCCTATGTATTTCCAGATGAATACGACCGTGTCATTGGGCTTTCAAAACCCATTGCAAAGAAAAGCACCGATGAGCTCGAGAAGGCGCGCAAATCGCTTCAAAAGAAGTTAGTTGAATCAGGGCTCCGCGATTTTCATACGTATAGCCGCGTGAAGGGCGTGTATAGTTTGTTTCAAAAACTGAAACGGCGCGATTGGGACATGGGGGCGGTCTATGACTATCTCGCCATTCGCATCGTCGTTCCTGACGTCGAAACATGCTATCGCGTTCTCGGTATCGTGCATGACCTGTGGCGTCCAATGCCAAAGCGCATGAAAGACTACATCGCATTTCCAAAACCGAACGGTTATCGTTCGCTCCACACGACCGTCATAACTCCGTCACGAACCATTCTCGAGGTTCAAATTCGAACCGACTCAATGAACAGAGAAGCGGAATTCGGTATCGCGTCACACATGATTTATAAGGAAATTCAGCAGGGCAAGAATGTACAAATGACAAAATCGTGGTTTTCATCACTCGTACCTTCCCTGTTCCGACCATTTTCCTGGAAGTCACATACCCACACGGAAAATGAGCAAAAACTTATCACAGAACGGAACCATAAGGCGAAAATTCCGCTCTGGATTAAGGAAGTCGCTGAATCGCACAAAACAACAGAGGGTTCGGAGCGTGAGTTCAATGATGGTCTTCGCAATGATTTTTTCTCGTATCGAATCTTCGTGTTTACGCCAGAAGGCGATGTGGTTGATCTCCCCGTAGGGGCTTCGCCGATAGATTTCGCATATGCTATTCACTCGGATATCGGGGATCACACATCGGGAGCAAAGGTGAACGGGAAACTGGTTGGACTTGATACGGAGCTTGGAAACGGTGACATCGTTGAAATCATCACAGGAAAATCAAACCGACCGACGCATAAGTGGCTTGAATTCACGAAGACATCGCTCGCGCGGCGGCATATTCGCTCCGCACTCGGCATGTCATCAGAAGAAGGTCCGAAAAAGAAGAAGCAATCCTAAAGCGTAAAATTTTTCACTGAATAGAGGTCGGGGTCTTCGGATTCTGGAATATTTTTAGGCGAAGTAGGTTCGGAAGGTAATTGGGGTGCTGATTCCGATAGCGCATTGTTTTGTGGCATGTTTTCAGCCGCCTGGCTTCCCCACGAGGGTGTGGCGGTTGGAGAAACAGATTCTGGTACATTCTGTACACTCGGTGCGTTTTCGGCAGATTCTTCGAACGTTGGTTCCGGCGCCTCAAGTGAGTCGTGGCGCGTAAACATCTCATCTCCGTCCTTTGATTCATTGAGCGGTTCTGGTCCTGATGCGGAAAGCGTGGCATCGGAAATTGAGGGCGTCAAAACCGGCTCAAGAGGAGTTGCCGCGGCAATCGAGGTAAGTGAGGTGTCCGTATCTGCGGGAATTGTATGCGAAGGCCCCACATGCACCCCGCCGTCATTGACCAAGTCAAGTAGTTTTTGGAGATCTTCCTGAGAAAAATAATCAATGGTGAGACGGCCTCCGTATTCGGTTTTGAGAATCTGCACCCGCGTTCCCAATGTTTCGGTAAACTTTCGTTCAATAGCAATGAGTTCGGGGTCGGTGTCTTTCCAATCCTTCCGTCGCACTTTTTCGGTCGCAATCTTTCGTGCGATACGCTCAACTTCTCGAACGGAAAGTTTTTTGAGGAGAATCTCTCGAAAGACAATATCTTGCTCCTCCGGCCGCTCATTGAGCATGAGGAGCGTGCGCGCGTGACCATCGGAGATATCGTTGACGCGAAGTGCACTCAAAATGGTTTCGGGAAGTTGGAGAAGTCTGATGGTGTTTGAGACATACTCGCGACTTCTGCCGACCTTTTCAGCCACCTGTTGGTGTGAAAGTCCGAAGTGGTCGGAAAGCTGACGGAACGCGAGTGCGCGATCAACGGCATTCAAATCTTCACGCTGAAGATTCTCGATGATGGCGAGCTCGAGTTTCATGAGTTCCGTTTCTTCACCGGAGCGTATGATGACGGGAACCTGGGTGAGTCCGGCGAGTTTTGAAGCGCGAAGGCGGCGTTCCCCGGCAATGAGTTCGTACACACTCGTATATGAACCGTCTTCGCGCGCAATTTCCTTTCGCGTTACAACGAGCGGCTGTAGCACTCCATACATCCGAATTGATTCGGAAAGTTCTCGAAGTTTCGCCGCATCAAATTCACGCCGCGGTTGGTACGGGTTCGGCACTATTTTCTCAACCTCAATCCAAAAAATCGAGTTACTCTCGTACGCCATAATGCACGTATTGTAGCATACGCATTCATACGGAGACCTGTGCATAGAGACTCCAAATTTGCTACACTCCTATCTGATTCCAGGTACGAAAACAGGATTCAGTGGGATAAGCAAAAATCGTAGGGATGGTGCCGCGGTGGCGAAATCGGTAGACGCAGGGGACTCAAAATCCCCCGACTGTAAAAGGTCATGTGAGTTCAAGTCTCACCCGCGGCACCATCCTTGTGAGAAATCATATTCGGCACCATGTAGAAGAAATTGGCTGCGCGGTCTAAATTGACCAAGACACCGTGACTTGCTATGGTGCTTATGGCTCTGTTACTTGAAACGGGAGGTACCGCATGCCCTACGTACCGGGTAAAAAGGATGACAAATCCATCGACCGTGAAGTGCTCGATGCGGCGGTGGAACAACTTGCCGCTGACGTGGTTGCGAGAGTGACCAACAACCTGTCACTCATCAGGGTGTATCGGTCAACGTTCCTCAAAATAGCTCGATTTCTTCGTACTGACTTGGTGTACCGCAGGATACTTTGGTTTTTCGGCTTGAGCGCTCCTTATTCTGCGATAGGTTGTGTTTCCGACGCAGAAACGAATCTCGCTCGGAAGATACTTGAAGTCGGGGCGGTATACAATTACGAGGGGGCATTCCTCGGCGAGCTCAACTACGCCATCACACGACTAATCCAGCGCGTTCCGCAACTCATGGTCGCGCAGGGTGATTGGGTGGACGAATTTCGCTACTGGGTGTATGCGACAACGGTCGAGGCGCTGACGTATACCTCATACAAAACAAGGAATCTCGGAATCGGCATCAGTGGCGTATTCGAAGACATCAAAGATGAGTACAAGAGGCGGGTCAACACAGCGTACGAAGCGAAGCAAATTCTCGCATTCGGGGACTGCTACGATACGCCGTACTACACGCGACTCATCGAGGTCGTCGACGAGTCGGGGGCACTGATCGGACATCAAGAAGTCATGCTGAAGCGCAGCGACGCCACGCGTAACAGCGATGTGCTCGAATTCCGTTTTATTGCTAAGAAAAAATAACGCCTTGCATCAGACAAAAGTCTCGTGTCTTTGTCTGGTTGCGAGGCTTTTGTTTTTTTTAAATTTCGTTTGAATTTGATGGGAGAGTATAAAATGAGTACACTCATCGTGGGGTTTTGAT
>CAYMIV010000016.1:0-1066 GCA_964390945.1 uncultured Candidatus Saccharibacteria bacterium | reverse complement strand
ATTGTCGGACCAACCGCAGTCGGTAAGACTTCCCTTTCTATCGAGCTCGCCAAAAAATTCAATGGTGAAATAATTTCTGCAGATTCTCGCCAGGTGTATTGTGGACTCAATCTTGGAACAGGAAAAGTGACTCCAAATGAGATGCGTGGCATTCCGCATCACCTCATTGATATTGCAGACCCAACGACCAGATACACGGTGAGTGATTTTGTCCGGGATGGACGGACGGCAATTCATGAGATTGTTGAGCGTAATCGTCTTCCCATCGTTGTCGGTGGAACATTTTTTTATGTTGATGCTCTTCTGGGGCGCGTGTCCATTCCGGAGACACTCCCCGACCCTGAATTGAGAAATGAATTGATGACTTCCTCTAACGAAGCGCTTGCTTCAGAGCTCGCGCAGAAAGATCCTGAGCGGGCAGCAACGATAGACACAAAGAATAAGCGCCGCCTTATACGTGCCCTTGAAATTGTACGTGCGTTTGGAAAAGTACCACGACTCGTTCGCACGCTTCCGTACGATGTGCTCATTATTGGACTCATTCTTGAAAAAACAGCGCTCCACGAAAGCATCCATAATCGTCTTTATGCCCGCCTGGACGCGGGAATGATTGCTGAAGTTGAAAACCTTCACAGAGAAGGACTCTCGTATGAACGTATGGAAGATTTAGGTCTTGAATATCGATACATTTCCCGCTACCTGCGCGGGATTCTTCCAAAAGAAACCATGCTTGCGGAGCTTGAAACAAAGATACGGCAATTTGCAAAACGCCAAATGACCTGGCTCAAGCGCGATAAAGAGATACATTGGTACACGAAAGAGAATGCTGAAAATCTCATCACTGATGTCAAAAACTTCATTGAACAAGGTGTTTGACTCTCACAATTGCTTCACGTACGATACAGCAACAAAACAATACGGGCCTATAGTTTAGTGGTAAAACAGCGGTCTCCAAAACCGCCGTCCTCCGTTCGAGTCGGAGTGGGCCCGCAGCAGCAAAACAAAGGACCAAAAGCATGGGCTTTTGGTCCTTTGTTTTAGAACGAGCACTTCTGCTCGTTCGGCT
>CAYMIV010000015.1:14023-20310 GCA_964390945.1 uncultured Candidatus Saccharibacteria bacterium | reverse complement strand
ACCTTCAGACTCACCGCAACCGACAATCAGGGAGCGACGGGGTGGGATGAGATGCAGGTCGTGGTGAATGCAAGTGGCTTCTGCTCACTCCCCGCACCCAGTTGGACAGGAGTTGTTTCTTCGGCGGTTTCCGGAAATGTTTGGGGCGGCAGAGGACCATTCAGGAACGATTCCGATTTTGCAAACATCGCCCGCTACCTCGGAGGAGCGCCTGGCACGATTCGCACAGTCACGTTCTCAAACCCCCAGCTTAGGATGTTCTTTATAGGGGGGACGAGTAATGGCTTCACTTCAAGTTCATGGTGGTTCCCCGGCTGCGGCATGGACGCAACCCTCGCCCCCGCAGGGAACCAATCTCCGAATGTGAACGCCGGACCCGACAAGTCAATCACACTCCCAACCTCAAACAGCGCACCAACGGGAGCCTCGGCAACCGACCCTGACGGCAGTATTGTCTCCACCGTCTGGACATCGGTGGGAGGACCAACAAGCCCAACGATAACAAATGGCACCACACTGAACCCCACCTTCTCCGGCATGACAGTTGCGGGTACCTATACCTTCAGACTCACCGCAACCGACAATCAGGGAGCGACGGGGTGGGATGAGATGCGGGTGACGGTTGATCATGTGGGGGGCGGAGGGGGGTGTTCTGCGACCGTCATTGACCACTGTGAACTCCCGGCAACCGCAAGCGGGGCAAGTACGGACGGTGTCTGTTCAATCGGATACAATGGTACATGTAATTACACGTGCCTCGGCAATGATACGTGGTCAAGAAACCAAAATTCGTGTACTCCGGGTCCGACAGGCACCATTAATGCGAACCCCGGAACGGTGAGCCCCAACAATACAACGGTTATCACGTGGAATTCGCAAAATGCGAGTGCGTGTACCGTGACGAGCAATAAAAATGGCGACACCTGGTCGGGCACCAGCAATGCTGTCGGAAAGACGAGTAGCCCGCTTGTGTCTGACACAACCTACTTCCTCACCTGTGACGGAGTGCCTGTTGACAGCGTTCTCGTAACTGTTGAAACGGGTCCCGGACTCACTGCAACACCAAAGGTGGTTGTGATAGGCGACCCCACAACCCTTGATTGGGATACGAACAATGGTGATGAAAGCCTCTGTTCGCTCACGGGGGGAACTCTCAATATCCCTTCTTTGCCGCACGTTCCGGCTGGTGTTATCGACGAAGTGGGACAGGTTTCGGTAAACGTCACCTCGCGAACGACCTTCACACTCCTGTGTCCTACCGGCACCGATTCGGTCACGGTTGAGGTGAAACCGAAAGAGCACGAAATATAATTCGAATGACACCCCGGAAGCCCAAACCCAAATACGCCCAGTTGCGTTTTGGGTGAGTGCGGGGTATAGTGTCGTCCATTCAAATAATTATCGTTTGTAGCAGCATATTTAGGCATGGCAATTACGAAAGGCGCAAAAAAAGCACACCGATCCTCTCTTCGCAAGAAGGTGTTTAACGTGCGGAGAAAGAAGGTACTCCACGATGTTGTAAAAGACGTTGAGAAGCATATCGCGGAAGGGAAGACTAAGGACGCCGAGGCACTTCTTCCCAAGGCATATAAGGCAATCGACAAGGCTGCAAAGCGCGGCATCATCAAACCGAATACCGCCGCCCGCAAGAAATCACGGCTCACGGTCGCTATCCGGAGAACGAGCAAATAAATTTGACCCACTAACCGCCGGCACAGAGTGCCGGCGGTTTTCGTATACACAGAGCGCGTGTGTTGCCATCCATTAAAGACCTCTATAATAAAAAGAGGCGCGCCATTCTATGAAGGCGGGTCTTGTGTATGCAGACAAAAACGGGGACAGAAAGCATGTACATACAAACAGCGATTCTCATCGGCGCTCTCTTTTTGCTGTGGAGTATTTTTATCCCACGAACCGCGTCTGCGGTTATAAATACCTATTGTAACGAGCTCCCAGTTTTTCCTGCACCGATTGAGTGGTGGATCCATGATACGGTTGCGGGTACATATTCATTCCTTCGAATCGGGGACGGTATGTGCGTGCGTGACTACGCCACGCGACAGGCCAACGTAAATATGCAAGGACAACTTTCTTGCAATTCGAATGGAACATCCGCAACACTCACGTGGAATAATATGCAATATGCCACGCAGTATCGGGTCTATGTCGATTCTCAACCGAGCGGTTTTTCAAGTTGGTCTGCATCGGGTTGTGCCGCACTTAATCCCGACGATTCTTGTTTCGACGTCTTTCCCCCGAACACTAGTGTGACATTTCCAACAACACCAGGAAGACGATATGTTCCTTGGATGCAGTTTGTTGACGAAGAATCAAATTGGCTTACGGGGACTGGTGTTGTTAATGGCGGTTTTTGGTGTCTTGCACCCGCACCCGTCGCAGGTGCTTGTGGAGGAAATCTCCACGTTACGTGGCCGGTTACTCCCGCAGCCGACTGGTATGAGATTAAAATCGATGGTGGTCCTGGCATCAATGTCGGCGTTGCGACTACCTATGATTTTAGTGGGCTCCCTCCATCTTCTGTGCACAGCATTCAAATGCGGGTGAAAACAGGGCTCTCAATTTCCGAGTGGTCAAACCCAGTAAATGGAACCGCGTCTGCGGCTTGCGGAAACATTAATCCAACTGCGAATGCGGGAGATGACCAGTACATTACACAGCCAGCAAACTCAAGTTTTGCGATTAATGTATCAGACAATGACCCCGACGGCTCAATTGTGGGGAGATCGTGGCGCTCAGTGAGTGGCCCGTCAGCCCCAACTATTCTAAACGGTAATACCCAGGCACCAACATTCAACAATTTAAATCAGGTAGGAACATATGTCTTTGGTTACACCGTGACAGACAATGGTGGTGCATCAAGTGCCGAAGACACAATGTCGGTCGTCGTATCAGCGGCTGCTGCAAATAATCCAATTGGTACATTTGATGTCGCCGATTGCACCAACCTCATCGGGTGGACATGTGACGCTGATAATTACACGACTCCGCTTACGGTAAATATATTTGAAGGTGCTACACTCGTTGCTTCACAGCCTGTGTCGAATGGCAATCGTCCTGATGTTATGGGTGTGTGCGGAGGAAATGCACTTCATGGTTTTAGTATTGCGACTCCTGCATCACTCAAAACAGGAACGAATCGCACTCTGAACGCTGTTGGGGTAAATATCGGCGGGGGTTCCAACACCACCTTAAGCGGCAGTCCAAAGACCATCAACTGTCCCGTTCCCCCCGTCACTCCCGGAATTGTAACGCCAAGTTATTCGTGTAACGCGGCAGGAACGAGCGTGACTTTCACATGGCCAAACCCATCACCCGCAGCAACCGAATACTTTCTCCGTTTTGATACGGATGTAAGCGCCCCCCACATTGATGTGATTGACGATTATGTTGGAAACTCATGGACAAAAAACGGCATTACTCCCGGCACGAACTATTACTTCTGGATACATGGCGGAAATGGTGGTTCCAATTGGGGAACGGACATTAACATCAACCCCGGGTTTACAACCCCATCGCCGTTCAGTTGTCCACCACCGGGAACTCCCGACCTCATTCCCCAAGTTGTCACCGCCCCTGCAGCATCGGTAGTCGCCGGAAACAATATCACCATTGCCGCGAACGCACGAAATCAAGGTAGTGTCACCACCGGTGTTGGCTTTAGCAACAACATCACCTACCAGTGGAATGGGACGGGTGGCACATGGAGAAACTTCTCCCCGAATCAAGTTTTCGCAAAGGCGGCGCTCGCCGCGGGTGGAACCACCGCACCAAATGATTCGTACACCTTCTCAACAACAACAATCGGCACGCTCTATATCCAGTATTGTGTTGACTCGACAGGTGCGATTGCAGAAGGCGCGGCAGGAGAACTCAACAACTGTTATGTGAGTGGGGGAACGGTGGTGAGTGCGGCGGGAACTCCCGACCTCATTCCCCAAGTTGTCACCGCCCCTGCAGCATCGGTAGTCGCCGGAAACAATATCACCATTGCCGCGAACGCACGAAATCAAGGTAGTGTCACCACCGGTGTTGGCTTTAGCAACAACATCACCTACCAGTGGAATGGGACGGGTGGCACATGGAGAAACTTCTCCCCGAATCAAGTTTTCGCAAAGGCGGCGCTCGCCGCGGGTGGAACCACCGCACCAAATGATTCGTACACCTTCTCAACAACAACAATCGGCACGCTCTATATCCAGTATTGTGTTGACTCGACAGGTGCGATTGCAGAAGGCGCGGCAGGAGAAC
Organism: uncultured Candidatus Saccharibacteria bacterium; assembly: GCA_964390945.1. Classification (GTDB taxonomy): domain Bacteria; phylum Patescibacteriota; class Minisyncoccia; order Phycocordibacterales; family UBA918; genus Damh-18. Next base: position 16,041 of record CAYMIV010000015.1, on the reverse strand, counting down.
TCAACAACTGTTATGTGAGTGGGGGAACGGTGGTGAGTGCGGCGGGACCGTTTGTTACTATTCGTGCTTGTGATCTTGGAGGAGCAAATTGTGTCCCAACTGGCGGAACCAAGAGTATTAACGCTGGCGACCAAGTTGAAATCCAATGGTCATCTGGAGGTGGAATTACTGCCTGCGGGGTATTAACTGGAGGGGCTTCAGGATTCGCCTTTGTTCTGCCGGGGTTGAGTGGAACCGATAACACCATTACAGAACCGGGAGCGGGACTCTCACAAGTGTTCGCGGTAAGGTGTATCGCCGGCTTCAATAATTATGATGCGAGCGTCACCGTGTCCACAAATGCTCCAACACCCCCCACCGTCATTCTCCCAACAAGCGCGGCGGTTACCCAGACAACCGCAACACTCGGCGCAACCGTTTCTTCCGGTGGTTCTTCAGCGATTACTGCACGCGGCACATGCTGGGGACTCGCTGCAAACCCATCAGCAAACTGTGTTGCTGAAGGAGGTACTGCAGTTTCGCTCTTCACGCACGCAAGAGCTGGATTTACTCCCGGAACAAACTACTTCTATCGTGGCTATGCGACAAACGCCGCGGGTACCGGATATTCACCCGATGGCACCTTTGAGGCTCTCGCAAATGTTCCCGGTGTAATCACCGTCACGCCTCAGGCGTGCGGCACAGGGCAAAACTTTCTTGACTGGCCAGACGCACTCGGTGCAGATAATTACAGCATATACGATGCATCAACAAACGCGTGGCTTGGAAACTCAATTGGCTCTAATTACACCCACACCGGGGCGCTGAGCACAGCATATACCTACTATGTACGTGCAAATAATACATCTGGAGCGCAGTCTGCAAATTCCGCATCGTCAGCATCTGCAACAACTCTCGGTCCGTGCGGACCTCCGAGCGGAACGCTCACGGCTCCAAACTGCACTATTCCTGCGGGTTCGGGGACGTGCGTGTCATCGATTTCATGGACGACGAGCAACCTTGCTGGCACTCCGAGCGTTCGCCAGGGAGGCGTGGAATTTTCAACCGCCGCATCAAGCGTCGGTACAAACAGGACGCTGACATACGGGTTCAACACCTTTGATTTATACGACACTGCAAATATGGTGACGCCGCTCGATACGGAGTTTGCGAATGCAACCTGCGCAGTAAACACATCATACAGTGTCTCCGATTCCCTCTGCATCGAAACACCAACGGTCGACATCAGCGTAAACACAAACTCAATCTTTGTTGGAGACACGGTGACGATTACATGGGACTCACTCCTTGGATTCGCTCCAGATAACTGCATTACTTCAGGAAATGGCTTTGTTCATGCAATGCCGCCTACAGCATGGTCAGGTTCGGAAGTCGTCACACCACCTCTTGGAAATAACACATACACCCTCCAATGCGAGAATGCTGCGGGTACCAGGCAGGATACTGAATCGGTAAACGTTACTGTCAACCCGCTTTCGGCAAATCCTGAAATCTTGGTTAACAAAAAGATTACTGCCGCGGGAACACAGGTTATTCTTTCGTGGGACTCCAACAATAGCGGTGCCGAGCCGCTCGGTGAGACCGCGTGTACTCTCACGGGGGGCGGGATCAACGGAGCCGCGGTTCTCGGTAACGGAACGGGTGACATTGAAACGGGGACAGCGAACATCACAATAAATAACCGCAGCACCTTCGTGTTTACCTGTGGGGGACTCTCTGATTCGGTCACGGTTGATATCTATCCGGTTGGTTGGGAGATATGAGATTCGACTTAAGCACAAAAAGCCGCCCTGAGGGCGGCTTTTTGTGCTTTCAACACCATGGTTTGGAGCTCTGCGCTATGTGCGGGTAGCGGTAATCGAAACCGCGTCTCAACCTTGGGAAGGTCGCGTCCTGCCACTAAACGATACCCGCGTGCGTGTATGGTAACAAACGCGTGGAGAGTAGGGAAGTTTGATTTTGATGCCCTCACCAGGAATCTTCCCCTACGGGGACGGTTCAGGTTGTATGATAATTTT
>CAYMIV010000015.1:5072-13923 GCA_964390945.1 uncultured Candidatus Saccharibacteria bacterium | reverse complement strand
TTCGATTCCTTGCTCCCATTTGCATGCGCAAACGGATGCGCGGTTCGGGCATGCCCTCACCAGGAATCGAACATTACATGTTCAGTACCCATTCAGGATATTTTTGTTCGCCTGCCGGCTCCAAAATTATCTCTGAACGGCTTCGATTCCTAACGAAACAGTCTCCCAGACTGTTTCTGCTCGTCCACCTCCTCACTTCGTTCATCAGTGCCCTCACCAGGAATCTTCCCCTACGGGGACGGTTCAGGTTGTATGATAATTTTTCATGAACTCAAAATTATCGACAACCTTTTCGATTCCTTGCTCCCATTTGCATGCGCAAACGGATGCGCGGTTCGGGCATGCCAACACAAAACCACCCGAAGGTGGTTTTGTGTTGGCATGCCCTCACCAGGAATCGAACCTGGATCGCAGGTACCGCAAACCTGCATTCTATCCATTAAACTATGAGGACGTTCATGTGTTTATATTGTACTCCGCGGGCGTTCAACCTCTTATCGGTTTGCTCGCCGCCCGTCTTAACAGACGCTGTTCAGGTTGTGGCTACTTTTGTTCGCATCCTCCAAAAGTATCACACAACCTCCTTACATAGTCTCCCAGACTATGTAAGCCTGCATTCTATCCATTAAACTATGAGGACGCGGCACGATAATACCACACAAATACCGATTCGATAAGTGTTCACGACGCATGTGTGCAGACGGTTAAAAACCGAAATACTCCAACAATTTGTGCGCAAAAGGTTCTTCAAGATGTTCTTCTGGAATGCGGGACGCAACCAAATCCTCAATGTCATCAACATACTCAATCGGGACGGGAATAATAATAAGTGGCGAAAAAAAGTGTTTTGATTTGAGAATGAGTTGCGGATCCACCGTGTTGTTCTCATCAAGGTAATACGATTCAAGGTGTGGGTAGAGGTAGAGGTCGCTTCCCACCACAACACCGCGCTGGGTTACCCCAAACTGTATGACTTTTGGCTTGCGGTGCGAGACGAGCACCATGGTGCTAGCCGCAAGGAGAATCACCATTGCGAAAAGAGTATCCTTAAAAAGGATACTCGCAACAGCCGCCGCAATCGCGAGAATACCGAGCGCCCAATACCAGTCGGCACCCTTCTCAAGGTGATGATGTTCCGGGGCTTCCCACGTAATTTCGCGGAGAACCTGTGTATTGTCCATGTGAACATTGTATCACGCGTGACAAACTGCAAGCGGGTCTTCGTGGATTTTTGAGGTATACTATTTGGGATTGTTGGATTAAGAAAAAAATATGTTTGGTTTTTTCAATGTTGAAAATGGACGAAAGGGAAAAGCATTAGCGGCAGAGCGTACACAGCGGAGAGAAACACCATCAATGCCGACAACAAAAACGGTCGGTGAAGAAATTACACCAAATTTTGATCTTGTTAAAAATATGGATGAGGCGCGAGATGCGCACGCACTACGCACAGAGCACAGAAACAACGACCCTTGGGGAAGTGTGGGGCGGGCAAATGGGGAACCTCCTGCGCCAAAATCAGCACCCGAACCGGAGATACACGCAAGTGTTCCAGACGTGAGCGACGGGGAGGTGGTGGACACCCAAGTACTCCTTGAAAAAGCGGAGCAAAAACTAAAAGAAACCCAAAATAACATCGCTCATCTGCGCGAGAACTGGAAGGAAACACCCGCACACGAGGACCTCATGCAAACATTTATTGAAGAGGCAAAAACTCTCAAAGAAGAAATAGGGCGGCTCGGTGGCGGAAAATAGTTAGGCGCACCCACAAAACCGCGCGGAACCAAGCGGGTTCCGCGCGGTTTTTATGCATGGTGTAGAATAGTAAGATGCACTCACGCACACTGCGCATTCTTTTGATAGTGCTCATCCTCGCGTCACTCTACCCCGTGTACCGAGGACTTTCTGCAACCATGTATGCGCGATTTTCCCCATCATCTTCATCCGCAACGACACTCGACGATGGTCTCATCGGCCACTGGAGTTTTGATGGCGACAAGGTGACCGACAAAATCTATGACACTTCCGAACAGGGAAACAACGGATACTTCGTGGGCGGAGCGACAACGAGCGCAAAGGTGGTGGGAAAAGTTGGGCAGGCATTGAAACTTGATGGAACGAATGATTATGTTGAGATAGGTAACATAGGTGATTACGACGGGCTCTCACAAATGACTGTGTCGGCATGGGTTAAATTAGACGCATTTAATCAATTTTCGAGCGTTATTCATCGTGAAGCACTCGGTAGCTATTCTTCTCGTTGGGGATTTTCCGAATCCGGTCCCGGCGCAGGAGGTAATCAAGCAATTGCTGCAATTATCGCAAATGGTAGTAATTCATATGGATATACTGGTTCAATACTTAGTTTGGGGGATTGGCATCACTGGTTATACGTATTCGATGGGACGCAAACGGGAAACAGTGACCGACTTAAGATATACTACGACGGAATCCCCCAGACACTCACCTTCGCCAATACCATCCCGAGCACACTTCATAGTGGTACAGGTAATGTTCGCTTCGGACCGTATAGTGAAAACAACTATTTAAATGGAAGTATTGATGACCTGCGCATCTACAACCGCGCCCTCTCCGCAAATGAAATAGAGCAACTGTATCTTGAAGGCGCCGGCTCAAAGCAGAACGTAAATACCGCCACATCGACGCTCTCCTCAGGTCTTGTGGGGTACTGGTCGTTCAACGGTACAGATGTCACCGACAAAGTTTATGATCGAAGTGGAAGCGCCAAACACGGATATATAGTCAACAGTGCAACCTCGTCACTAAAAATCAATGGAAAAAAGGGGCAAGCACTTACATTTGACGGAACAAATGACAGAATAGACATTCCCACGGGTCAGATTACCGCTCCATACACCATCTCCGCATGGGTAAAACCGGCGAACGATACAACACAAGGATATATTTTCACAGAGCACACCGTTGGAAACGCAAACACAGCACGTGTTTTTTGGCTTAAGGGAGCAACGCTTCAAGGGGCGTGGGGTTTAACTGGCCAGGCATATTCAATCAATGGTGTATATCAACAATCATCCGGAGGAAGCATTCGTGCGGGTGAATGGCAACACCTAGTTGCAACCTACGATGGCGGATTAAACCCAAGTAGCATCCATCTCTACAGAAATGCTGTTGAAACAGGGTATTCTTTGAGCGCGACAAGTTCCGGCTCTGAAACGACCGGCGGTGGAATGGGGTCGATAGGAGGAAGAATATACGACGATACGAGAAATCTTAATGGAGCAATTGATGACCTGCGCATCTACAACCGCGTACTCTCCGCAAATGAAATAGAGCAACTGTATCTTGAAGGCGCCGGCTCAAAGCAGAACGTAAATACCGCCACATCGACGCTCTCCTCAGGTCTTGTGGGGTACTGGTCGTTCAACGGTACAGATGTCACCGACAAGGTCTATGACACTTCGGGACAGGGAAGTCATGGATATTTTTCCGGTGGTGCGACTTCAACGGCAAAACGCACGGGACAGGTCGGACAAGCTCTTGATTTTGATGGGGTGAATGATCATGTATACATTCCAGATTCCAGCAATTTCTCATTCACGAACGGAAGCGGAACAGATAGGCCATTTAGCGTTTCGGCCTGGGTCAATTTGGAATCTGCAACGAATTTTATTATTGCTTCAAAGCTTAGTCATAGTTCGGGAAATACAGAATGGGCTCTAGTAACAAACGCATCAAACGCAGCCTCACTGTACATATATAGCGGAGGTTCATCAGCTGTTTCGATTTTTCGCCAATCAAGTTTAAGTTTGGCGCCTGATGTTGGAAAGTGGATTCATATTACTGGAACATATGATGGTAGCGAGAGTGGAAACGGAATGAAACTGTATCGGAACGGAGTCCCGCTTGCGGTCTCTACAACGAACAATGGTTCATACATCGGAATGAGCAATACAGCATCCCCAGTCACTGTCGGGGTCGCCTTTTTGAATGATGTGACATGGAGGATATATTCAAACGGTTCGGTAGACGAAGTTCGCATCTACAACCGCGCACTCTCCGCCCAAGAAGTACAGGCACTCTATAGTGCCGGACGGTAACACGAGTGGCGGAGGGTGAGAAGCGAACGCATGAGCTTCACAATACCTTGAGTAATTTCTGCGAAGGTGGTACCGCTTCTGTAAAAAGCGAGATTCGGCGTCAAGAAGTAATTCGCTTACGCTCATAACTTCTTCCTGCCCGGACTCGCTGGTTCGTGACATTAGGAATAGTCACTCACATCGCTCGTCTTTCGAATCTCGCTCATTCCCACAAAGAATCAAAATGACCAGGCATAAAACCTAGTCATTTTGCTCCTAGCGGAGGAGGGGAGATTCGGCGTCAAGAAGTAATTCGCTTACGCTCATAACTTCTTCCTGCCCGGACTCGCTGGTTCGTGACATTAGGAATAGTCACTCACATCGCTCGTCTTTCGAATCTCGCTCATTCCCACAAAGAATCAAAATGACCAGGCATAAAACCTAGTCATTTTGCTCCTAGCGGAGGAGGGGAGATTCGAACTCCCGAGGCCTTGCGACCTGGCGGTTTTCAAGACCGCTGGAATAAACCGCTATCCGACTCCTCCCTGTTTCAGCCGCTGCACTGTATCATTTTTTTAGACACCGAACAAACTTGTACCCAGATGTTGTGTTGCATGACAGTTGGGGCACAAAAGTTTGAGGTTAGAAATTTTATCTGTACCACCACGATGTCGTTCAAGCACATGATGAATCTGGAGAATTGCGTAGTTTTTCTCGCCGCACCGTTCACAGGCTCCACCCCGCTTCTGTGCAACCTTGGTTTTCAGCAGTACACTTCTTGTTGCTCGATTCGAAGCATTCATGCCTGTGTACTTGATTCCTGCTCGTGCGGCATTTGCACAAGCGCGAGAACAAGTCCTTTTTGTACCGATATATTTTGTTCCGCACATTCGACACACGTGCTCATTTCGTTGGCTGACACCACAGCACTTCAGTGAACAATAAACTCTACCCGACGCTATCTCCAAAGGCCTTCGATAAATTTGCTTTTTGCATAATGCGCACAAAGTATTTGGTTTTCTTTTCATATTATATCCCTCGACCAGTCTACCATATTCACAGATATGCTATGCTGTACTCCTATGCGATATATGGGTATTGATTATGGTTCAAAACGTGTCGGCGTCGCACTTTCTGATGATGGTGGTCGTATGGCGTTTCCGCACACCGTGGTTCAAAATGATGCATCACTCGTAAAAAATCTTGAAGATATTGCTCTTCATGAGGGGGTCAAAAAAATTGTTATTGGACACTCCCTCGATAGAGAGGGGAACAAGAATGCAATACACGAAGATGTCCAAGAACTCATAGGAGACCTCACTCTTGCGGTGGGGCTTCCCATTGAACTCGAGCCGGAGCACTATACAACGCAGGAGGCAAAACGGATTCAGGGGAAGAATGGTATGACCGATGCTTCCGCTGCAGCCATTATTTTGAATAGTTACCTTACAAGAATGAATCAAAAAACAACATGATTCAATACGAAGATTTTGCGAAACTCGAGATACGAATCGGCGAAATTCTTGCCGTGGAAGTTGTTGAGGGTGCTGATAAACTCCTCAAGCTCTCAGTTGATTTTGGCGAAGAAGCACCACGACAAATAATTTCCGGTATCCGATCGTACTTTGAAGACCCGCAGGTTCTCGTGGGACGGCAGTGTCCCTTCGTGGTGAACCTTGAACCGCGCGTCATTCGTGGTTTTGAAAGTCGGGGAATGATTCTTGCAGGAACAGACGAGAACACACTCGCTCTTCTCAACCCCAGTGAGCGCGTGAAAAATGGAACGAAGATAAAGTAGGTTGAACACCGCGGGCGGCACACTGTGCCGACCGCGGTGTTCAACAATCAACCCACGCAATTTTCACATTACACCGTATAATGTGTACATAGCTTATCTATGAGCGTTCTTTCAGTACTGCAAAACGTTTTTCCGCCACCCCGATACATCACGTTTCCAAGCGTGGGTGTCGACATTTCCGATACATCACTCAAGTACATTCAGTTTGAACGAAAGCGCTCGCACGATGTCGACCTTAAACTTGTTGCCTGGGGCGATATAGACATTCCCCCGCAGAGCATTGAGCGAGGAAATGTACAACAACCCGCGCAACTTGTAGAAGTACTCAAAGAGGTTAAGAAACGGTGCGGAGCCGAATACATGCGCATCTCACTCCCGGAAGAACGTGCCTACTTGTTCGAAACCACCATTCCTGGGGACACACTCGCAAAAGATGTTCGCGGAATTCTTGAATTCAAGCTCGAGGAAAATGTACCGCTCTCTCCGAGGGACGCATATTTCGATTTCAAAACAGTGGATACCATCGTGGCGACGGGCGAGATTCGAGTTGCCGTATCGGTGTACTCGCGTGAAACTATTGATGCATATTACGCTGCCTGCGTTGACGCGAAAGTAATTCCGCTCTCATTTGAAATCGAAGCACAGGCAATAGCCAGGGCATCTGTGCCAATGGGTGTTCAAGGGACGTACATGATTGTTGATTTTGGCAAAACGAGGACCGGCGTTGGTATTGTGCACCACGGCGCGCTCACGTACACATCAACGATTGATGTGAGCGGGCAGGGAATGAGTACCGCTCTCCGTGAGGCGCTCGGGGATGTTCCCGAAGAAAATTTGACGACACTCAAAAATACAAAAGGTCTGCGCAACACGCCCGAAAATGCTGAGGCGTACGCAGTTATAAAAAAAGTCATCAATGCGCTTCGAGACGAACTCGATATTCGCATCCAGTATTGGAATACGCGTGATATTGGTGCAGAGGGCAGGGAAATTCGAAAAATCATCCTCTGTGGAGGGAGCTCAAACCTTCTCGGTCTTTCGGAATATCTCGGGAATGCACTCAAGGTTGAAACTGAACGCGCGCACGTCTGGCAAAACGCCTTTTCACTTGAGCGATTTGTCCCACCAATCACAGAACGCTACTCATACGGATACGCGACCGCTATCGGGCTCGCCCTATCAGATTTTGTTCCATTATGATTAATCTTCTTCCCCCAGAGGGTCAGGCGACCGTCAAGCGTGAGTACTGGCTTCGCGTCATTACCGTGTGGGCACTGCTTCTTTCAGCGCTCTCGATCTCGCTTTCGCTCATCCTCATTCCGATGTACGTTCTTTATCGCTCTGAATTTTCGAACCTTGCGGAAGACAAAGAGCAAAAAACGGAAATTGAAAACAGATATAAAACCGCCATGCGCGATATCTCCGATGCGGGTGCGGTTGCGGATTATATTTCCAGCACAGACTCGAAACGAGTCGTATTCTCTTTTCTTGACGCGATACACCAGGTTCAAACGTCGCGAGTTGAATACAGGTCTATTGTTCTTGAACGCAAGAACGGTGCAATACAGAAAATCCAATTGCAGGGAGAGGCGCTGGCGCGAGCCGACCTTATTGCACTTCGTTCGGCACTTGAGCGTTCCCCGCTGTTTGGGGCTGTGTCGGTCCCGCTTTCTGACCTTGCGCGCGACACGAACCTCCCGTTCGTCATAACAATTGCCATTCCTAAGGAAAATCAATAGCCATGGTACATTCACGAACAAAAATTGTTGCAGGAATCAGTATCACCATTTGTGCGGTGAGCTGCGCTGTTTTCTTGTGGCTCCTGTATACACTGAGTGTGTATGAATCGCGACTCTACGATGAAAAGGAAGCGGCAGTCGAACTTGATTCACGACAAAAAAAGCTCGCCTCCATGGAAAAGTTGGTTGAAGAAACCAAGACGGCTCGCACCGAACTTAACCAACTCATACTAACCGAAGATCAGGTTGTTGAATTTCTCACAATGATTGAGGGAATTGGTTCGGCACTCGGACTCAAGGTCGAAACCAAGGCGCTCACGGTGTTGCCTGGAAAAGGTACATTTGAGGAAATTTCAATGAACCTCGTGTTTGAGGGTGGGGAGGCGTCGGTGCTTCGCGCGATACAAATCATTGAGACACTCCCGTACCACTCTGCGATTGACCGCGCGACACTTTCCCGCACTGGCGGTTCTGGTACTGACTGGACCGCTGACATGGATTTGCGGGTGTCAAAATTCAAAAAATAATGAAATTCAACATTAAATTACCTGCTCTATTCAAAAAAACTCTTGCACACAAGAGTGACCCCCTCTCGAACGAAATCATTCGTCCCGTTCGTCACTGGGCGTACGCACTCGGCTTCACCACGATTGCTTTTATCTCCGGCGCATCATTCTTCGGTTATGAATTTTTTATTCACTTGACCGGGGTGGAAGTCATTGAAACGAATGAACAACCATCGGTAGAATTCAAATATCAAGAAGCGGAAAAGGTTCTCAAGGTTTATCGTGAATACCGTGCAGAATTTGAACGACTGCGCGGTGAAAAAAGTACATACATGCCGGATCCCGACACCAATGCCAACCAAGAGGGAATTGATGATACACCACTTGCAGACGGCGCGGACGAACAGTACAGTGATGCTACTCCAATCAACGATATCCTGGCGGAGTAGAGCAGGCGTCAGAAAGTACCACGGAAACTGAACCGCGTTTCTAATACGAGATTCCGCAGAGGAATCGAACAGTATAGTATAGAGGTGCCCACGTCCCCGTAGTTCAATGGATGCGGAGGAGACTTCTAAGCTCTTGATCGAGGCTTACGTAGTCCGGGGGACTGCGTAAGGAGGTTCTCGGTATTTTCGAATGTTAGTGAGAAAATATCATAGAACCTAAACAGTTCATGTAATGAAAGATTCCGCAGAGGAATCGAACAGTATAGTATAGAGGTGCCCACGTCCCCGTAGTTCAATGGAT
>CAYMIV010000015.1:0-4972 GCA_964390945.1 uncultured Candidatus Saccharibacteria bacterium | reverse complement strand
TTTTCTCGCCCCTTGCCACTGTATACAAAAACACCCAAGCACAAGGCTTGGATATTTTTGTATATGTGGGCGCTAAGGGACTCGAATCTTACAGATTCTGTTCAGGTTGTATGACAATTTCTTCCAGCGGTCGAAATTGTCGACAACCTTTTCTCGCCCCTTGCCACTGTATACAAAAACACCCAAGCACAAGGCTTGGATATTTTTGTATATGTGGGCGCTAAGGGACTCGAACCCCTGACCTTTTCGGTGTAAACGAATTGCTCTACCAACTGAGCTAAGCGCCCGAAACCTCATTATCGAAGTTCGCACCATACTACCGTTTTTTTGAATTTATTCAATATAAAGGTACACTCGTGTGCATGTTCACTGAAATCCACTGTGTCGTAACCGGAAAAGTACAAGGCGTCGGCTATCGCGATTTTGTTGAGTGTATTGCCCGGGAACACAACCTTACTGGATGGGTGAAAAACCGAGACGATGGGACGGTTGAAATTCTTCTCCAAGGAATTCCAGACAATCTCAAAACGGCAATTGAGCAATTGCAAACAGGCTCGGTGTTGTCAAAAATAGAAGGCCTTTCCGTTGATTGGAGAACACCAGCGCAACAATTTAATGAGTTTAAGAGGTTATAGCCACCGTATGGAAGATTCACATAATATGCCGACGTGCGTTGGGTTCATCATGGATGGCAACCGACGTTGGGCTAAGGCACACGATCTTTCAACCCATGAGGGACACATGCGTGGGTATGAAGCTTTGAAAAAAATTATTGATGCGGTGTATAAAGCACATATTCCGCACATGGTGTGTTACGCATTCTCGACAGAAAATTGGAAACGAAGCGAGGAGGAGGTTGCCGGACTCATGGGACTCTTTCAGTATGCGATTCGCGATGCTGAAAAGGAGCACAACAAAACCGGAAAACACATCCGATTCAGATTTATCGGCGAACGCGAGAAATTTGCTCCAGAACTTCAGTCCGAAATGAACCGAATGGAAAGTGATACGACACCCAAGCCGATGCTTACCGTGTGGATTGCACTCTCATACGGTGGCCGCGCAGAAATTTTGCAGGCAGTAAACAAAGCAATAGAAACAGGAGAAAAGGTATCCGAAGAAACATTCGAAACACTTTTATGGACGCGCGGCATGCCGGACCCCGATCTCATCATTAGGACGAGCGGTGAGGAACGCATTTCAAACTTTCTTTTGTGGCAGTGTGCATATAGTGAGTTTTTCTTCACGAAAACATTGTGGCCCGATTTTGGAGAAGCGGAATTTAAGAGTATTCTAGACGAATATGGAAACCGAAAACGGCGACGCGGCGCGTGATGCCGCCTACCACATCACCGTTCTCTATGAGGATGATGATGTTGTTGTGGTGAACAAGCCTGCTGGCATTATGGTGCATGGCGACGGGCGGGGAAATGCGCCAACGGTTGTCGATTGGCTTCTTGTTCATTCGCCCGAGGCGCGCGGGGTGGGTGAGCCTGGGTTGGCACAGGACGGTGCTCCACTTGAACGTTCCGGCGTGGTGCACAGGCTCGATACGGACACATCCGGCGTGCTCATCCTTGCGAAGCATCAAAGCGCTTTCGAGCACCTCAAACAACAATTCCATGACCACCTCGTGCGAAAGGAGTATCGCGCATTTGTGTATGGAACCATGAAGGAAAATTGGGGCACTGTCGATCGTCCCATTGGGAGAAGCACGAAGGATTTCAGGCTCCGCTCGGCACAACGCGGTGCGCGAGGGACACTTCGCCCTGCGGTGACCGATTGGGAACTTATCGGACAGTCGAATACACACGCATACCTCAAATTATTTCCAAAAACCGGACGAACACACCAGATACGCGTGCACATGAAAGCCATTGGGAGACCCATTGTGTGCGATGCGCTCTACGCACCCGAATCATTGCGCTACGGCGACAACCTTGGCCTTGCGCGACTCGGACTCCACGCCTATATGTTGAAAGTAATACTTCCTTCAGGTGAGGAAAAAACTTTCATAGCCCCGTTTCCGACAGACTTTGAGACTGCGAGCACATCCCTTGCTACGGACTAATTGCCGTGTTAGAGTACAGCACGCTTTTTAGAGCCACTTTATTTAGAAACGACCGTTAGCATCAGATATTATGAACGCAGCACCAGTTGGAGTGACCATTTCCTCGGTCAATATGGAGGATCGAAAGAACCTTGGCGTCCGCGCGGGGGATACCGTTCGCGTGCACCAGAAAATCCAGGACAAGGATAAAACCCGACTCCAGGTATTTGAGGGCGTGGTGCTTGCGCGAAAGCACGGCAATGAACCGGGTGCAACATTCACGGTACGGAAGGTTGTCGATGGCATCGGTGTTGAGAAAATATTCCCGCTCTACTCGCCTCTCATTGATAAGATTGAAATTGTTCGTCGAAGCAAGGTGCGACGCGCAAAACTCTACTACATTCGAGAAAAAGTCGCCCGTGAGATTCGTCGCCAAATGCGCCGAATGCGCCTCATGAGTCTCGCCTCCGAATCAGAAGCGGAGACGAAGGCGCGCCTCGAAGAAGAGGCAAAGGAAGCCGCCGAAGAAGCGGCGCGTGTTGCGGCAAGCGAGGCGGAAGCAAGGGCGACAGAAGAGGCGGTGGCGCCAGTGGCTGAGGAAGCCCAGGCACCCGACAATGTGGTTGAGGAAAGTGAAACTGCTACAGAAACTCCTGTCGAGGAAGGCAGTCAAGAATCGAAATAAATTGAAATTTTGTTACACACAACACGCGCCCCACGGGCGCGCGTGTTGTGTGTTTGCAAAAGGATTAAAAATCCTTAGAATGGTGAAACTCATTCGTGAGTCCTTGCCCAGGTGGCGAAATTGGTAGACGCACTACCTTGAGGTGGTAGCGCCCGTAAGGGCATGCTGGTTCAAATCCAGTCTTGGGCACAAAAGCGATAAAAACGACCTGAACTGCTTCAGGTCGTTTCGCTTTTGTGAGGCGGAGCCATGTTTTTGCTATTCATAATGCAAAAACGGGCGAGCCCGGGGAGGAAGTGCTTAACGAACGAAGTGAGTTTAGCAACTTGACCCCAAGCGATAAAAACGACCTGAACTGCTTCAGGTCGTTTCGCTTTTGTGAGGCGGCGATGTCGCTGCACAAAACAAAAAAATCAGTGTGGTACAATCACCATCATGGGTGAACACAAAAGCGTGGCTGTGCGAATGCTCTTGTTTGCGGCGGTCGCCGTCATTTTAGTAGCCGTTGGGTTAATGTTCTTCTTTGGAAGAAACCATGGCGACGTCTCGGATAATGACTCGAACCCTATCGTTACGGAAGAAAACACCGGTAATAATTCACAGGGGGTCGAAGTCGGGGTTTACAAAGACAGTATTCTGCGGAGCACAAACAGCGGCTCAACATTTGAAACGTATTTCAAAATCGCCACCTCAACAAAGGCGAAACTCGGCGTCGCAGATGTGTTGAGCATTGCGTTCCACCCCACCAAACGCGACGTAATCGTGGTCACAACGTACGATGACGGACTTTTTCTGAATAAAAACAGACTCAATGAATGGACACAGGTTGCCTTTCCGCCCAAGCAAATCTACAGTTTTATTCTCGACAGAAGCAACCCCGAACGCATATTCGCCTCGGGTGTTGTATCAAATAACGGGAGAATTTTTAGGACAGAGGATGAAGGAAAGGCGTGGCGCGCCGTCTACGCAGAGCCGGGCACCGGTACGTATGTTTCGGCGCTCGCACAAGATCCCCAAAACCAAAATCTCATTCTTGCGGGAACCAATGTCGGCACCATAGTGCGTAGTACCGACGGTGGAGACACATGGAAAAATGTAGGGGGAACCATTTCGGGAGTTGCCGGCAACTTCAGTTTTGACAGCACTCTCAAATCATTTGCGTACCTCCTCATGAAAAAGGGAAAGGTTTACTACTCCCGCGACGGGGGCGTGAGTTGGTCAGACTGGGAAGAGGTCAAAATGCAAGAAATCAGAGATCTCAACGCGTACGCCTCAAAACTATCGAGTGCGGGTGATAGGGGCGGTGCAACTGCGGCAAGAGACCAAGCAACCGCGCTCCAGGAACGCAACAGAACCGAGCGCACACCATCAAACCTCCTCTCCATTGTTGCTGACCCCAATAAAACCGGAGTTGTATATGCGAGTGCGACAAACGGGCTTTATCGTAGCGTGGACTACGGAAAATTTTGGAAAAAAATCAACATCATTGAAAGCGCAGAAAAGTTCCCCATTCCGTCGATTGCTATCAGTCCCTCAGACTCAAATGAAATATCCTTTGTTTCCGGAAAATCATTCTATCGTTCAACAAATAATGGTGCGACGTGGGCGGTTGTTCCTCTCGACAATAATCGCGACGCCTCATTCATCGCATATAATCCGCTCGATACGTCACTCATATTTATCGGTATGAGCGGAAAAGACTAATTTATGCACACCTGCGCCGTTCGTTGCAGAGGAATCATTCTTCATGGGGAAAAACTGCTCGTCGTAAAAGGTTCTCATGGCAGACCGTATTATGCGCTCCCGGGAGGTCATCTTGACCCCGGAGAAAGCCCTGTTGAGTGTATAAAGCGCGAGCTTCTTGAGGAACTTGGAATCACGCCGGAAATCGGGAGGTTACTGTATGTGAACTCATTTACAAATCACGAAGGCGAGCAATCGGTTGAATTTTTCTTTGAAGTTACGAACGGCGAGATGTATCAAAACCACGAAGATAAGATAAAAACTCACGCACATGAACTTTCCGAAGTGGTATGGATTTCCAGAGAACACACGGAAACACTTTTGCCGAAAAAAGTCGCCGATGATTTCAGGGCGGGGGAAATTCTTTCAGACAAGACAAGATTTTTGAAAGACTAGATTCTCGACAACTCACCCAAAAACCGCTATAACTATGCGACAGAACGCACAGAAATGGCACATTTCTTCGTTGCGCTACACAAAATAATGTACACCGT
>CAYMIV010000014.1:0-21630 GCA_964390945.1 uncultured Candidatus Saccharibacteria bacterium | reverse complement strand
TTCTCTTGCCGGTCGAAATCGTCGACAATCTCTTGCGAAATGACATTCAGTCATTTCTCACACATCTCCAGTATTTAGTTGTCTTCCGCCCTCGTGGGTTTCACAAGCGCGGTGCGCACCACAATACCACATATAGTCGTGCGTGTGCCACCGCTCTATTAGTGTGCGAGCGCTATGCAGGTGACGGACGCTGGTGCGTGCAGCAAAAGCGCTGCTTTTGCCGCACGCAAGGTCGCTCCCGTTGTCATAACGTCGTCAACGATAACGATGTGCAAACCCCTGACCCTTTCAGGTTGAACAACAGAAAATGCACCAACGACGTTGCGCTCGCGTTCCTGTTTCGGAAGTTCTGTTTGCGGATGTGTATTTCGTGAGCGAGCGAGAACATCATACTCAATCGACAGCCATGGTAATTCATCGCGCGCAAATCGCAGTATCTCAAGCACTTGATTGTATCCGCGCTCACGATAGCGCGCGGATGCAAGGGGGATCGGAATAAAATGAGCACTCCTCAACTCGCTTCGCTCTGTGAGGTAGCAGGCGCACAGGTGTCCGAGCAGCCGTTGCGCACTCGCATTCATATGGAATTTAGCCTCATGAATGAGCGCACGAATATGTTTGTCGCCAAAATCAGAAAGCACAACGCATCCATCGACATTGCGATGGCACAAAAATTTCTCCACCCCGCGCTTATCGGTTGCCCTCACGAGAAGTGTTTCCTCTTCGGGAGGAAAAACAATGTCTAGGATACTTCGGAGAAACTCATACACGTTCATGATGAATTCTTCACGCGCCTCATGATAGAATGTGCGTGAATGTATGGCATTTGATCTCTCAAAACTAACGTCATTATTGCACGGGGACATCTCGACACCGACAAAGCGCTCTGTCGTCGGCGTTGATATCGGCACCTCTGCCATTAAGGTAGTCCAATTATATGACAAAAAGGGAGTTCCAACACTCGAAACATACGGTGAACTCCAGCTCGGTCCGTACGAGGGTTCCGACATTGGTCGCACAACGCACCTTCCGCCCTCAAAACTCATGGAGGCGTTCGTGGACATTCTCCGCGAGTCCGCAACATCCGCAACTGACGTCGCGCTCGCCATTTCTTACTCGGGCAGTTTCACTTCAATTGTTCCATTTCCGACCTCCGATACATCGAAAATCACCGCCATGATGCCTGTCGAGGCAAAAAAATACGTTCCGGTTTCACTTACCGAAGTGACACTCGATTGGTTCCCGGTTGCTTCGACGTCGGACAAAAAAACGACGCTGGTTCTTCTTGTAGCAATTCACAACGATGTACTCAAGCGCTACAACTCTGTTGTGGCTGGTGCAAAACTGAATATGAAATTGAGCGAAATCGAAATGTTCAGTTCAATCAGATCCACCGTCACTCAGAGCGATAAAACGGTGGCGGTTATTGATTGTGGTGCTGGGTCAACGAGACTTTACATCGTTGAAAAGGGGGTTGTCGCCAAAACACACAGCGTTCTCATGAGTGGCGTTGAATGCACCAATGCCGTTGCACAAGCACTTTCAATTTCCTTCAAAGAGGCGGAAGAGCGCAAGCGCACGAGTGGCATTCGTACTGGTGCGGGGGATTCGCGCATTGTAGAGACACTGACGCCTATCGTTGAACGCGGGTTCCGCGAACTCCATAAGGTCATGCAGCGTTTCGAGGAAACAGAACATGAAAAAATCACCAAAGTCATCTTAAGTGGTAACGGGGCTTCACTCATCGGCATTTCAGCATATGCTCAAAATATGTTTTCAAAGCCCGTTGTGATTGCCGACCCCTTTTCGAAGGTTGCGTACCCGGCTTTTCTCGAAGACACCCTTAAAGAGGCGGGCCCATCATTTGCTGTTGCGGTCGGTGTCGCCCTTCGTGCACTTTTGAGCTAAAGACTGTCGAGTCGTTTTCAATAATCTATTGCTAATGTCCACAGTTCGTATGAACTAAGCCACAAACCTTGCCGTATAATCAAGTTGATATGCCACCAGAAGCACCGCGTTCCTCATTCATACCGAAGCAAACAAGTTCGGCTATGCCGCTTTCTGTGAAGCGGCGTCGAAGTTTTCATGTATTCGGTTTCCTTGCCACCGTCCTGCTTGTAACCTCAATCATTTCTGCCGGCGGCGCCTATCTCTATAAAAATTATTCGGTGCGTGATCTCGATAAGCAGCGTGAGGATTTGCGGGTTGTGAGTGAGAAATACGGCGATGAAAAATACAACGAGGTGAGGAACTTCAATCGCCAGTTGTTGGCGGTACGTTTTTTGCTCGACCAGCATCTCTCACCATCGAAGTTTTTTGACCAACTTGAACTTTCGACAATGCAGCGGATACAGTTTACAAATTTCGAGTTCGAGTACGATCCGGGGTTTGAGGTGATTCTCAGAGCGGACGGCGGCACCGAAGAGTTCAAAACCGTCGCGCTCCAAGCGCTCCAGTTTGATAATCAACCACTCCTCAAAGATATGACCTTCACCGATTTGAGTTCCGGCAATGTTGATCAAGAGAATCCGGGCGCTTCAACGAATGCCACCTTTGATCACGAAGTCGGATTTACTATAAATGGCGTTGTTTCGCCGGAGTTTCTTTTGTATGAAGGAACAGATCCAATTTCTGAAACCGCAGCACCGGCCATAGTCGAAACGCAGACAGAGACACAACCATAAAATAAACACATGTTTCGTACCATTACACCAATATTTTCCATAATCCTCGCCATTGTCATCTACTTTGGTTTTACCAAAGGTGTTTTCGATGACGTGAAAGCTATTGAGGCGGAAGCGAAGACATACGAGGACGCGATAGAGAAAGGAGAAGCGTACAATATAGAGATTGAACGAAACCTCGGAATCAAGCGCTCACTCGGTCCTGTTGAAATGGAGCGCCTCAATGCATTTGTCCCGGACCGCATTGATGAAGTGAGGCTCCTCGTCGACCTAGAAGCCATGGCGAAAAAGAACAAAATGCTCATCGGCAACCTTGAAGTGACGGAAACGGAAAGCGCAGGTGGCGGGGATGCGGGTGCCACAAACGCCGTGACCGCAGGAGACTTCTCGTCCCTCGATATATCGTTCGGCCTCATCGGAACGTATGATCAATTTAGAGTAATGCTTGCAGAGATTGAAAAAAGTCTCACCATAATGGAAGTTATTGACATCTCAATGAGTGCAAATGAGGGGGTTCTCCAGCAGTTTGATCTCACCGTACGAACCTACAAACTTAACCCTCTTGAATCTCTCACTCAACCCGTAATATAAATCCCATGTCAAATTTACTGAAAAACCTTCTCATCGCTCTCACGCTCGCAATCCTTCTTTGGGCAGGGTACGTTTTTCTTCTTCCCGAAGATGAGGATGATACGTTTCTCCCAAGCACCCCCTCTGCCGATGCGGCGGTGCGAGCACAGCAATTTGTTGTTCGCCTCGCCGAACTTGAGTCAATGCGTGTTGATACTGCGGTTCTCACCGACATGAAGTTTTCATCGTTTGTAAACTTCAGGCAGGACATCGGTGTCGAACCTTTCGGCCGAAAGAACCCGTTTGCTCCCGTTGAGTAAACAGTCCAGCCGTTTTGAACATGAATCTTCTTGCACTGCTTCTTGATAAGTCCATCATCAATGAGTCAATGGTTTCGCGTGTCGAAACGACAGCGCGGGAACGAAAAATTTCCTACGAACGCGCCCTTCTCGAAGAGGGGATAGAGACCGATGCGATACGCACTGCGGTCGGCGAGTATTTCGAGCTACCCGTTCATCCCATCGGCGAAAATGAACGTATCGAGCCGAAAGTGCTTCGATATCTCCCGGAAGAATCTGCCCGACACTACGGCATCATTCCGCTCGGAATCGAAGATGGTATCCTCGAAGTTGGCGTAACCGACCCGGAAAATTTATCGTTTCGTGACGCGCTCAACTTCATTACCGCCAAACATAACCTGCCGTATCGAGTTTCATTCATACTCGAACAGGATTTCGAACACGGTCTCGTTTCATACGAAAATCTTACGGGAGAAGTTGACGAGGCTCTCGAAGATTTGGAGGTTCAACTCGAACAAAAGACCACGCAAAAGGAAGCAGAAATTGCAGAAGAAAAAAAAGCCGGCATCGAACATATCAAAGAGGATGCGCCGGTTACTAAAATCGTCGCAACCATCCTCCGATACGCAGTTGATGGAGGTGCGTCCGATATACATATCGAGCCGACGCTCAAGAAAACCGTTGTGCGCTTCCGTGTTGATGGAGTGCTCGAACGTAGTCTCGAGCTTCCTATCAAGGTACACCCCGCCGTTGTTGCGCGCATCAAGATTCTCACCTCGCTTCGCCTTGATGAAAAACGAAAGCCGCAAGACGGGCGATTTTCTGCATCAATTGATAACCGACAGATTGATTTTCGTGTATCCATACTTCCCACGAGTCACGGTGAAAAGGTTGTTATGCGTATTCTCGACACTGAGACGGGGGTGCGGACGCTTGAAGATACCGGAGTGTCGCCCTACAACATAAAACTCATTCGAAAAGCGATTGCAGAACCGTACGGCATCATTCTCATATCCGGTCCCACTGGCTCGGGTAAATCAACGACGCTCTACGCAATGCTTTCAGAAGTTGATCGCATTGGAAAGAATGTCATCTCACTTGAAGACCCAGTCGAATATTCCATTGAAGGAGTGAGCCAATCACAGATGCGCCCGGAAATCGGTTACACCTTTGCAAACGGTCTCCGTACCGCCCTCCGCCAAGACCCGGACGTTATCATGGTTGGTGAAATTCGTGACAAAGAAACAGCCCAACTCGCTATTCAGGCGGCACTCACGGGACACCTCGTACTTTCAACCATACACACCAACAATGCTGCCGGTGTCATTCCTCGTCTCATTGATATGGGTGTTGATCCCTACCTCATTGCTCCCACATTGCAGCTT
Source organism: uncultured Candidatus Saccharibacteria bacterium (assembly GCA_964390945.1). Classification (GTDB taxonomy): domain Bacteria; phylum Patescibacteriota; class Minisyncoccia; order Phycocordibacterales; family UBA918; genus Damh-18. The sequence continues at coordinate 16,692 of CAYMIV010000014.1, read as the reverse complement.
GCGCTTGCGCAACGTCTCGTGCGTCGCATATGTCCGAACACAGGTAAGAAAATTCCGGTTGAGGGGAGCATCAAAATGATGATTGAGCATGAGTTTAAGGATCTTCCGAAGCAGTACCATACAAATATTCCAAAATCGGATTCAGTGCTTCAGGCGGAACCGACACCCGAATGTTCGAGCGGTACAAAAGGGAGAGTCGCGGTCATGGAAGCGATACAAATAAACGACGAGATTCAAAAACTCGTACTTGGTGGCGCCAATGAAGACGAAATCATTTCCGCTGCACGTAAGAATGGATTTATGACAATGAAAGAAGATGCCATTATCAAAGCGCTCCAACATTCTATTCCTTTTGAAGAAGTCAACACGCTCGGCGGGGCGCTCCTCGTGTCAGAAGAAGCAGAAGAAGAAGCACAGCAACTTCCCACCAAGACTGATGGGGAGAAACTTGAAGAACAGGGGATTGAGGTGGCAGACCCTGTTGCTGTCGATAACCAAAATGTTCCCAAGTTTTAGTTGCTATACTGTCAGTGTACGAATCCCGCGAACGACCGACGGTCGCTCGATACCACGGGTTTCTGTTTGCGCGACACACTGATGTTTACGAGCATAGTAATGCGGAATGGAGGCGCGAGAGCCTCCAACCTTCAATCGAATGAAAATCTTACTTGTTGATGATGATGCTTTCTTGCGCGATATGTATGCAACGAAGTTCGGCGAGGCCGGCCACACGGTTGAGGCTGCGGAGACCGGCAGTGACGCACTCACAATGCTCCGTGATTCGAAATTTGATGTTGTCCTTATGGATGTCATTATGCCGGGCATGACTGGTGTTGAGCTTCTCGAGCATATTAAAAAAGAAAAATTGGATTACGCGCCCTTATGCATTGTTCTTTCAAATCAAGGAGAGCAGCATGACATTGATGCAGCCTTCGCTGCAGGAGCGAAGGGGTACATTATTAAGGCAGAAATGATCCCGAGCGAGGTTGTTGCAAAGGTTATGAGCATTGTCGAAGCGCAGTAAGTATGGCAAGTGTCGATTACAAAAAAGAACTTGACGATCTTATCGATATTGTCATAGCCGAAGATGGTTCTGATATTCACTTTTCGTATGGTTCGCACCCAATAATCCGTGTTGCTGGTTCACTCATTCCGCTCATCAAAAAGCCGGTGCTTACCCAAAACGACCTCATTGGATTTCTCCGCGCTCTCATCTCAAAGGATAAAGAAGAAAAATTCATTGAAACCCACGAAATCGATTTCTCATATGCAGCAAAGGAGGGCGTGCGATTTCGCGGAAATGCCTTTTTCCAAAAGGGAACCATAGCAATTGCTCTCCGGCACATCCCGAACGACATTCGCTCGTTCAAAGAACTTAATCTACCGGGAATTCTCGAAACATTTACGCAGCGACCCCAGGGTTTTTTCCTCTGTGTCGGTCCTGTCGGTCAGGGCAAATCAACAACACTGGCTGCAATGATTGACCTCATCAATACCACAAGAGCGGAGCACATAGTAACCATCGAAGACCCGATTGAATATGTGTTTGAGCCCAAAAAATCACTTGTTGAACAGCGTGAGGTCGGTCTCGATACCATTGATTTTTATACCGGGCTCCATTCGGCTTTCCGCCAGGACGTCGACGTCATTATGGTTGGTGAGATGCGCGGTCACGATACCATCGGCACTGCGGTAACTGCTGCGGAAACAGGGCACCTCGTCTTTTCGACACTGCACACCAACAACGCAGCACAAACCATAGATCGTATCATCGATACGTTCCCTGCAGAGCAGCAGGATCAAATCCGTGTACAACTTTCCGGTTCGCTCGCGGGAATCTTTTCGCAACGCCTCATCCCGCGCATTGCAGGCGGACTCATTCCCGCCTATGAGCTTCTCATCAACAACTCCGCCGTTTCAAACCTCATTCGCGAACGGCGAACCCATGAAATTCAAACGGTCATCGAAACGGGTCTCGAACATGGCATGATTGATATGAACCGTTCGCTTGTCGAACTGGTACAGCGGGGCGAAATTACCGTTGAGAACGCCTTTACCTATTCGACAAATCCGAAAGGACTCGAACGATTGATGTAGAATAATATGAAAGAAATTCCCAATGATAACATCGGCACGATTGGTATAGCGCAATAAAATATACATATGCTCTTTTCATACAAAGCCATAGATCAAAACAGCATTCCTCGCGAGGGTACTGTTGAGGCAAAGAACACCGAGTCTGCGATTCAGACCGTGCAAGAGCGAGGCTATACGGTTATTTCCGTCGAGGTCCTCAACGAGAAACCATCGGTACTGAATTTCGAGCTCCACTGGTTTGAACGGGTATCGAATAAGGAGGTCGTTATTCTTTCTCGCCAAATATCAACCCTTTTTGAAGCGCAGGTGTCTGCGCTCCGCGTCTTTCGTCTCCTTGCGACTGAATCCGGCAATCCGAAGCTCCAACGCGTTCTGACTGAAATCTCTGATGAACTACAGGGTGGGAGCTCGATTTCTCGCGCGCTCGCGAACCACCCAGATGTCTTTTCTGCATTCTACGTGAGCATGGTTCGTTCGGGAGAAGAATCAGGAACACTTGAGCAGACATTCATGTATCTTGCAGACTATCTCGACCGCATGTACCAAGTAATCTCAAAGGCACGGAATGCACTCATTTATCCGGCGTTCGTCATCTCGATATTCCTCGGTGTGATGCTCCTCATGCTCACGATGGTTATCCCAAGCATCAGCAAAATTCTCACCGACTCAGGACAGGAACTTCCGATTTATACAAAGATTGTCATCGCAATTTCTGATTTTTTCAGAGATTACATAGGTCTCATTGCGCTCGCGGCGGCACTCATCGGGGTCATATTCTGGCAATTCACGAAGACCGAGGTTGGTCGGCGTGCCATTGATGAATTCAAACTTCAGATACCGGTTCTCGGCGATCTCTATGAAAAACTTTTCTTGACACGCATCTGTGACAATCTTTCCACCATGCTTGGAAGCGGTATCTCCATGGTGCAGGCGCTGGAGGTAACGGGGGAGGTCGTCGACAATGCCGTCTTCAAAGAAATTCTTGAAGAGACACTCACTGATGTAAAAGGCGGCCGCTCATTCGCCGACGCTATTGCAGAGTACCCCGAAATTCCAGGCGTTCTGGCACAGATGAGCAAGGTGGGCGAAGAGACGGGAAAACTCGGAGAAATCCTCAATACGCTCTCAACGTTCTATCGCCGCGAGGTCAACAACGCTGTTGATACCATGATATCTCTTATTGAGCCTGCCATGATTGTACTCCTCGGTCTCGGAGTTGGTGTGCTTCTCGCATCAGTCCTCATGCCAATTTACAATCTGACGAGTGCAATCTAGCGCTACAGAAAAGCACCCTGCCCATTGTTTTGTGTTTGAGCACTGTCCACACACTGCGCACAAAATGTGGTTAGACGCCGTATAATAACTATTAGCCACGAAAAGTGGACAGAACTACTCGGCACAGGACCGTGGTCGCATCGGTGGAGGTTCAACCGATGTCATGGTCTTGTGCGGAACCACAGTAGTTTTCGAGTTTGCGTGATCAGCCATCACGTCACTCAAAGAACAGTAATATATTACTTATTTAATAATTTATGATGACAAAAACCAATACACGAGGTTTCACACTCATCGAACTCCTCGTTGTTATCGCCATAATCGGCATTCTCGCATCCGTCGTACTCGCGTCACTCAACAGCGCGCGCGCGAAGGGTTCTGATGCTGCAGTAAAGGCAAACTTGAGCGGTATTCGTGCGGCGGCAGAATTGTTCTACGACGGCACGGGTGCGGGTACATACACCGGCTTGTGCGCTGATGCATCTGTTGCGGCGGCAAAAGCAGCAGCAGTAAGTGCTGCGGGCGCAGTCACCGTCGGTGGACAGGGTGACTCTGAATGTAACGTAACCGCTACCGCATACGCGGTGTGGGTGAACAGAAAATCGGCAACGGGAGCATACTGTGTCGATAGTCTCGGTGCCGCAAAAGCAATTGCTGTCCAAAACAGCGGTTCGTCAGCACTCACTGCGTGCCCATAAAATTCGAGGAATCATTGCACACAAAAACACCCCCCACGGGGTGTTTTTGTAATCCCCCGCGGCGCCCGCGAGACCACACCCTCCTGTGTATAATTGGGGTATTCACCCATATAATTTTTTATGATGAAACAATTTAATACCCGCGGTTTCACACTCATCGAACTCCTCGTTGTTATCGCTATAATCGGTGTTCTCGCATCGGTGGTACTTGCGGCGCTTAGCAGCGCACGCGCAAAGGGTTCTGATGCGGCAGTTCGGGCAAACCTAAGCGGTATGCGCACCCAGGCAGAGTTATTCTATGATGGCACGGGTGCGGGTACATACACTGGCCTGTGCGCCGATGCTGATATTGTCGCCGCAAAAGCAGCGGCAGTAAGTGCTGCGGGCGCAGTCACCGTCGGTGGACAGGGTGACTCTGAATGTAACGTAACCGCTACCGCATACGCGGTGTGGGTGAACAGAAAATCGGCAACGGGAGCATACTGTGTCGATAGTCTCGGTGCCGCAAAAGCAATTGCTGTCCAAAACAGCGGTTCGTCAGCACTCACTGCGTGCCCATAAAATTCGAGGAATCATTGCACACAAAAACACCCCCCACGGGGTGTTTTTGTAATCCCCCGCGGCGCCCGCGAGACCACACCCTCCTGTGTATAATTGGGGTATTCACCCATATAATTTTTTATGATGAAACAATTTAATACCCGCGGTTTCACACTCATCGAACTCCTCGTTGTTATCGCTATAATCGGCATTCTCGCATCCGTCGTACTCGCATCACTCAACAGCGCGCGCGCGAAGGGTTCTGACGCAAAGGTAAAGGCAGAACTCAACGTGATTCGTTCACAGGCGGCAATATACTATGACGACAGCGGTCAGGTGTACACTGGGTTCTGCGCAGATCAGCGAACTGTCGATGCGATGACTGCCGCAACAGATGCGGTATCGACCGCACCTGTCGCGGGCGGTTTCGGGGACGGGGAGTGCGTCGAATCTTTAGACGGTTCAGAGTGGGCAGCGTGGGTTAATCTTAAAGTCAATCCTGCCGAAGCATTCTGCGTTGATTATATGGGTGCCGCTGACATTATTGCGGTTCAAGACAGCAGCGCAGTCGATCTCTCGACGTGCCCATAACGCATTCCAATTTGAGCACAGTGCTCACCCCCGTTACCCTCTTGGGGGAATAAGCGGGGGGTGCTGTGTCCTGAATAATTATGGAAACCCACTGGCTTATCGCGACATTTATATTCGGTACCATTATCGGTAGTTTCCTTAATGTTGTCATTTACCGCCTCCATACTGGTAAATCGCTCAACGGCCGCTCGCACTGTCTTTCGTGCGGTACGCACCTCATGTGGTACGAACTTTTTCCAATATGGTCATATATTGTCCTCCGTGCTCGGTGCCGTACCTGCGCGGCGTATATTCCAAGTCGTTATCTTATAATCGAACTTCTTACCGGCATTCTTTTCGTTGCTGTTCTTAAAATTTTTAACGCTGATGCAATTCTGCTTATTCTCAACTTCGCACTCGTCTCGGTCTTGGTCACGATTCTTGCGTATGATGTGCGTCACACCATCATTCCGGACGAACTCACACTCATGGCAGGCATCATAGCGGTGCTTATGCTCATGCACCGCATTTCCGGCTCTCTCGCCATGAGTGTTGCTACGGCCGCGGAGGGAATAACTGCAGGGCTGTGCGCTTCAGGTTTTTTTGCATTTCTTTGGTATGTTTCGGAGGGGAAGTGGGTTGGATTCGGCGATGCAAAGCTTGCGTTCCCTCTCGGAATTATCGTTGGAATGGGCGGCATCTTTTCAATGATTGCTTTTTCATTCTGGATAGGCGCGGCAATCGGCATTTTATTACTCATTGTGCAGAGGGTTCTCGGGAGGTGGAAAACTCGTTTACCGTATTTTCACAGAACCCTTACAATGAAGAGCGAGGTCCCATTCGCCCCATTCCTCATTGCGGGATTTTTGCTCGTACAATTTTTACATATTGATGTCCTTCTCACCATTCAAAACTCCCTCTCGTATTTCACCACGTTCTGATGCTGGACGTGGATTTACGCTCGTTGAACTGCTCATATCACTCGCCATTATCGTGGTGATGATAGCAATCATCATGACAAAATTTTCCGCCTTCGACAGTGTCACTCTTCTCAAGGCGGCTGCGTATGAGATTGCACTCACGCTCCGCGACGCCCAGGTTTATTCAATCAGCGTTCGCGGGACGGGGGCTGATTTCGAACGACCGTATGGTATTCATTTCACTAACGGAAATTCATATATATTTTTTCGAGATGTGAACACTTCTGCAAACAATACGCCGGCATACGACGGCGGCGAGAGCATCTCGACACTCACTACGCGCACCCCTGCGGCCATTGTCGACATATGCACTGAAAAAAACAGCACTCTCGACTGTGACGTGACGTGGGCTGATGTTTCTTTTCGAAGACCGGAATTCAAAGCGCTGTTCCGCGACAGCGCGGGAGCGACAACAAACATTTCAAAGATGCAGATCAAGGTACAGTCGACAAAAAATCCCGCGGACATATGGGTTGTTGAGGTCGGTCTTCTTGGGCACATTTCGGTCTATAAAGAATAACCATGCGTACGCACACCACAAAACACAACAAGACGCACGGTTTCTCGCTCATTGAGATTATGGTTTCACTTTCGGTATTTGCAATGGTCATGGTGGCAAGTGTCGGCGCGCTCCTCACTATTGTTGATGCGAACGCGAAAGCGCAAGCGCTCTACTCCGCAATGACCAATCTTTCCTTCGCTGTTGATAGTATTGGAAGGAACATTCGTACTGGGTATAACTACCTCTGTTTGAGTAGCGGTGATAATCGATTGAATTTGTCATCATTGCCGTCCGGTAGTGACGATTGTACGAACGGCAATGACGCCATCGTCTTTACGCGAGAGAAGGACGGTTATCGTGTCGGATACCGGCTGAACGGGTCGATGCTTGAGCAGCGTGAGGTGGGGGGCGGCAACGATACGGATTGGCTTCCCATAACCGCTGAAGCAACCATCATTTCAAATTTTGATGTCGTAGTCGAGGGAAGTACCGCGGGCGACGAAGAACAGCCCGTCGCCTCAATTCTTATCGAGGGCGCGGTGAACAACGGTCTTGACATTGATACGAAATTCACGCTCCAGACAAAAGTAACACAACGTATTTTGAATTATTAACATGATTACCGGTACTTACAGCCGCACCAAGATTTCCCGAGGTTTCACGCTTGTTGAAACGCTCGTTGCGGTGAGTATCTTGCTCCTCATCATCATTAGCCCTATGACGATTGCGTACAAAGGGATGCAGATGGGATTTTACGCAAATCAAGAAATGACCGCGGTCTTTCTTGCGCAGGAGGCAATTGAGGCATTGGAGAAATTGCGCGATGATGATGCTCTCCGTTCACTCAACGGAACCCCCGCCGAGGACAATGTCTGGAGTTGGTATGACGCACTTCCCAGCTCGTGCACGCAGAGCGGACAAACATGCGATATCGACCTTTCCGATTATTCTTTCCATACGTGCTCGGGGTCAAACTGCCTGTTGCAATATGATCCAACACCGAATAAAAGAGCATACGGATACGGCGGCGCATTCACCGATAATTCAATCTACACGAGGAACATAACGCTCTCCGGAGCCGGCGGAACCGCCTATGCCCGTCCAGTGACGGTAAGCGTCTCCTGGACTACGGTTTTGTTCGGGACACGTACCATTACCCTCCAGACGTGGCTCTATAATGCATATTCTCACTACGAACCATGAGCAATCACTTAGTTCTACAACAGCACCGTATGAAACAATCATCACGAGGTTTTTCGCTCCTCCTCTCCATCATGCTCATGACAGTGCTTCTTGGGGTGAGCGGGTCTCTGCTTAACGTGGTGCTCAAGCAATATCAAATATCAGGCATAGCACGAGAATCAGAAGTCGCCTTTCAGGCCGCGCATGCGGGGATTGAGTGCGTCTTGTATCACGACTTTGATAATTTTGATGCACCAAATCCCAATAGCGATTTCGATGTATTGAGCGGTGCAACACGCGCACGCCTCGGCACGCTCGATTGTTTCGGTTCAAATTCCGCTGATGTTGCGGGCGTGAACCCCGTGGCGAGCGGAGATGAGCAGCGATTTGAATATACGTGGGGTACTCCCTCTGTCTGCACAAAAATGAGCGTGTACAAGTACTATGATGAGACGGCCGAAGTACCGCGCAGTATTCTCGGCGAAGTTGTGGGCGATTGTGCAACGGCGGGGAAGTGCTGTGCGCAAGGGTCTGAGTGTACTGTCATTCGCTCTCGCGGATACAATGCGGCGTGTACAGACATTGGTGTAAATTCCCGCATCGTCGAACGCGCACTTATACGCGTCTATTAAATACTCACGCCACCGCCGTGAAAGCGGCAGCGGCGTTTTCGTAGTATAATCAAGCGCTAAAGCCGTGATTTTAAGATACCTATGTCTCCAGAAGTGAAAAAGAGAATGCGTGAACTTGCGCGGCTCATTGCATATCACCAGAAACGGTACCACGAGCTTGATGCACCGGAAATCAGCGATGAAGCGTACGACTCCCTCGTTCGTGAGCTTCAGCAGTTGGAGGGGAAGTATCCCGGGCCGAAACACGCGGTATCACCAACCGAAAAAATAGGGGGCGCCGCGAGCGATGCTTTTAAAAAAGTAAAGCATCGGGTGCGACAGTGGTCTTTTGATAACGTTTTTTCAGACGATGAACTCGAAGAGTGGGAGGATCGCATCATTCGTCTCCTTGCAAAGGATGGAATTGCTGTCAGACCGACATATGTATGTGAACATAAGATTGATGGACTTAAGGTGGTGCTTGAGTACGAAGAGGGACGATTCATTCGTGCGACGACTCGTGGCGACGGGACGACTGGTGAAGACATCACGCACACGGCGCGCACCATACGCGATATCCCCCAACTCCTCACCGCACCCGTCACCCTCATTGCTGTTGGGGAAGCCTGGCTTTCGGGAAAAGAACTCGAACGCATAAACAGCGAACGCGAGAGATGCGGCGAACCGCTCTTTGCAAACCCACGAAATGCGGCCGCGGGCTCTATTCGTCAACTTGATCCCGAGGTCACGCGCAAGAGAAAACTTTCATTTTTTGCCTACGACATTGATTTTATCGATCCCGCATCGCTTCAATCTGAAATACCACGAACGCAAAATGAGGAACTCGAGTTTCTACGAAAACTCGGCTTCACAGTCAACGCACACTACTCGTGTGCAAAAAATTTAGACGCAGTGAAAGCGTACCATCGAGCCTGGTTGCCGAAAAAACACTCACTCGAGTACGGCGTCGATGGTGTCGTCGTAAAGGTGAACGAGGCCGAGCTTCAAAAGATGCTCGGATATACTGCGAAGTCGCCTCGATTCGGTATTGCGTATAAATTTCCCGCCGAAGAGGCAACCACGATTGTCGAAGATATCAGGCTACAGGTGGGACGAACTGGCGTACTTACTCCTGTCGCACACCTCCGCCCTGTGCGCATCGCGGGCTCAACCGTCTCTCGTGCCACGCTCCACAACGAAGACCAAATTAAACGCCTCGATGTGCGTGTAGGAGATACGGTGATTCTCCGAAAGGCGGGAGATGTTATTCCTGAAATTGTGAGCGTTGTTTCCTCACTTCGTCCAAAATCTGCTAAGCCGTATCGTTTCCCCGCAAAGGTCGCGGAATGCGGCGGCGATGGGAGTATCGAGCGGGTTCCCGGAACGGCGGCATATCGCTGCGTCGCAAAGAATTCAGACACGCTCCATCGCCGCCGCCTCTACTATTTCGTCTCAAAACACGCACTCAATATAGACGGCGTCGGCCCGCGCATTATCGATCTTCTCCTTGAGAATAATCTCATTGATTCATACGTCGACCTTTTCACGCTCACGGAAGGAGATTTGCTGGGACTGCCTGGATTTAAAGAGCGTGCGGCAAAAAACGTGATAGGGGCAATCAATGCTGCACGGACGGTGACGCTCAATCGTCTTCTCGTTTCACTTTCGATTGAACACGTGGGTGAAGAAACTGCGCGGCTGATCACAAACAACCTCAAGTCGCTTGAGCGCATACGGAAGGCGAGTGAAGAAGAGCTCGCCGAAATTCATGGTGTCGGCGAAATTGTTGCTCACTCGCTTGCGACATGGATGAGAAATTCTCTCCATGGTGAGACACTCGATGCGCTACTCTCGCACATCACGGTTATTATTCCTGAAACAAACATGAAGGGTTCTCTCGAGGGCAAGACGTTTGTATTCACCGGTACGCTCCCCACCCTTGAGCGAAGCGTTGCCCAAGAAATGGCACGAGCGTGCGGCGCGCATGTCGCAAATAATGTTTCCAAAAACACCGATTACGTTGTCGTGGGAAGCGACCCTGGTTTGAAAGCCGAGCGCGCACGCGCGCTCCGCGTCACCATTCTCGACGAATCCGCCTTTCGTGCGCTCGTCGCCTAAGAATGCTAGTATACCCATCGTATGCGAATCGAAGAAATCGAACATCTCGCCAAACTTGCACGCATTGAACTTCGGGGCGGCGAAGCGAGTGTACTCGCTGAAAACATCACCTCAATACTCGGCTATGTAAGCGATATTCAAGAAATTACCGGCGGTGATGATCTCACAAAACAGGTCGGACCTGTTCATAATGTGTTCCGGGAGGATGAAAACCCGCGAGAATCCGGTGTGTTCACCGAGAAACTTCTTGCCGCCGCACCAGAACGTGAAGGTCAATATTTCAAAGTTAAAAAGATTCTCGGAGAATCGTAGATGTCCGTATCATGACCATAACCGAACTCCGGAAAAAATTTATTCAAGGCACTTATACGCCACTTAGCGCATATCATGAAATGCGCGCGGTTATTGATGCAAAAAACAAAGACCTCAACGTATTTCTCGATGTGTATGATGATGCGGAGGCTGCGGCCAAAATCGCAACAGAGCGATATGCGCGTGAAGGAGAGTCGACCCCCGCACTCCTTGGAATGCCTATCGCCATAAAGAACAACATACTCATTGAAGGCAAACGAGCAACCGCCGCGTCAAAGATTTTGGAAAATTATGTTGCCGCTTATGACGCGACCGTCATCGCGCGCCTTAAGGAGCAGGGGGTAGTCCTTACAGGGAGCACTAATCTCGATGAGTTTGCAATGGGATCTTCGACGGAAAATTCTGCCTTCGGCGTTACGAAAAACCCACTTGACCCGACTCGTGTTCCCGGCGGCTCATCAGGTGGCTCTGGCGCCGCAGTCGCGGCAGGAGCGTCAGTGGCAGCTCTCGGCACGGACACTGGTGGCTCGGTGAGACTCCCGGCAAGTTTCTGCGGTCTTGTCGGATACAAGCCAACATACGGTGCGGTATCGCGCCATGGACTCATTGCAATGGGGTCGTCTCTCGATCAGGCGGGTACGCTCACGAACTCTGTTGCGGATGCTGAAATTATCTATGACGCTATTGCCGGAAAGGATCCGATGGATGCAACAACGATTGATACGGATACATACCCGCGCGTCGAGATGAAAGAGCGATACACGATAGGTATACCTCGAGATTTTCTTGCTGAAGGTATCGATGCGGATGTTGAAAAACGATTTGATGAGAACGTGGCAAAGTTGATTGCCGATGGCCATACCGTGGTCGATGTGAAACTTCCTCTCATGAAGCGAGGTCTTGCCGCATATTACATCGTTATGCCCGCGGAAGTCTCTTCAAACCTTGCGCGGTACGATGGTATGCGATATGGATTGCGCGTTTCGGGAAATAATCTCATGGAGGACTATATGAAAACCCGCGCGGAAGGATTCGGCGCTGAAGTGAAACGGCGAATTCTCCTCGGCACGTATGTACTCTCTGCAGGTTACTACGATGCATATTATGGAAAGGCGGAAAAACTTCGTGTGATGATGCGAAATGAGCTGAATGAAGTCTTCAAGAAAGTCGATCTCATCATGACCCCCACCGCCCCCATCGTCGCGCCGAAGATTGGCGAGAAGAGCGACCCGCTTTCAATGTATCTCCTTGATATTTTCACTGTTCCGGTGAATCTCACTGGCGTTCCGGCAATTTCTATTCCAGGCGGAACCGTGGAAAGAGAGGGAACGAGTCTTCCGGTTGGGGTACAATATATAGCACCACTCGGGGGAGACAAGCGCCTTTTCGATTTCGGCAAGAAAATTTTTGGGTAGATCCTGCCAAGTGAGAATATATGATTTCCGGGACAGCCATGAGCAGTCTTTTTGAAACACTTGAGCATTGGTGGAGCATTTACTCCATTGTGGCGCTTCTTGTTTCGTTCCTATTTTTTATGGGATTCATCTATGCAAAAATACGATATTCCGAACTCTGCGATTTAGAGCAACAAATGATTCGCGAAGCAGAAGCAACCTGGACTTCGGATAGTCATGGTGAAAATAATCGGTGGGTGGAAATTCTGAAACACAGCACCGATGATGATCCAAACGCGTGGCGTATCGCCATCATTGAGGCAGACATAATGCTCGAAGAAACGCTCGCGAATGCTGGCTACATCGGCGCAACAGTCGGTGACAAACTTAAAACAGCCAACCCTTCAGTCTTCACAACCATTGAGGACGCATGGGAGGCGCACAAGATTAGAAATGAAATTGCTCATGCGGGAAGTGATTTTGTTCTCACGAAGCGAATCACCCAGGAAATCATTATGCGCTTTGAGCGAGTATTCAAAGAATTCGGAGTTATTTGAGTTGCATTCGGGCGATACATGGGTTACATTCATAGGTACTCGATTTTTTTGAGTATATATCGCGGGGTAGAGGAGAGGTACCTCGGGAGGCTCATAACCTCCAGACCCCGGTTCGATTCCGGGCCCCGCAACACGAATGAAAAGCCGAGGACGTATGTCCTGGCTTTTCTCGTGGTGCGGGGCCAGCATGAGAACTGCTTCTTGTGCGTCGGAATCGAACGAGCGGAGTCATGTTTTTGCTTTCTCAACGCAAAAACAGACGAGCTGAGCCGACAGATTCTTAGGAACGTAGTGACTTAGAAAACTTATGTCGATTCCGGTTCTTACAGAACCTGTACACCTTTCGTAAAAACCGCTCAAGGTCTTGCGAAGCTCCAAGCATTCACTTCTCACTCCGCAACAAACACACCAATTGAAATAACAAAGTCTCGCTTTTGTGCTATAACGTTCGCATATGCAATGCGTCATTCTTGCTGCGGGTAAAGGTACGCGCCTACGCCCACTCACAGAGACCGTTCCGAAGCCGCTCGTCAAAGTTTCAGGAAAACCACTCATCGACCACATTGTTGAGGCTCTTCCGAGCGCGGTTGATGAACTCATTATTGTGATTGGGTATCTCGGTGACCACATAAAGAAGCATTGTGGCTCGGAGTTTCATGGACGCAGAGTCACCTATGTCGAGCAGACAGAACAAAACGGTACCGCACGCGCCCTGTGGCTTTGTAAAGACCTTATCAAGGGAAGGTTTTTGTTTCTTTTTGCGGACGACATACACGGAAGAAAGGATTTGGCACGTGCAACGTCCTACACCAGGTCACTCCTCGTTTCAACAGTAGATACACCGGAAAAATTCGGTATCGTGGTCCGAAATCCCGACGGTACACTAGGGCTTATGATTGAAAAACCAGAACACGCCCCTTCCAATTGTGCGAGCACTGGAGCAATGGTGCTCGACGACCATATTTTCGAGTTTGAACCGCAAACACCAGTAAAAGGCGAATACTATCTTTCTGAAGTTATCGATCGCTACGCGACAAAGTACCCGATTGCGGTGGTTGAGGAGCATCTCTGGCTCCCGATTGGATTCCCTGAGGACATCACCCGCGCGGAAGCACTCCTCTCGGTACGGCACAATTTGGGTTGAAGCATGCAACGTCTAATGGTATTCTCAGTGGTCATCGGCATCATGCCGAATCAAGTAATTGTCAGTGTAGCTCAGTTGGTTAGAGCGAAGGACTCATAAGCCTTAGGTCGGAGGTTCGATTCCTCCCACTGACACCAGATAACTGCCCGTATGGGCGGTTTTTGTATGTGGCTGGGATTGAAAGACGAGCGATACGAGCGACTACTCATAATGTCGCGAGACAGCGAGTCCGGGCAGGTAACTCTTGTGAACGAAGTGAACTAGGGTTGGACGCCGATTCCTCCCACTGACACAAAAAAACGCCGATGCGAAGCATCGGCGTTTTGGCATCCTCGCTATCGCTTTGTTCCCATTGAGGTTTGATGGATGCGGGGGTCAACGAGCTCAACGATGCCGGGCGGTTCTCCAAAGATGCGTTCGTAAAGTTCGTGTCCGAGAAGTTTGGCAGCGTTGTCGAAGAACTTTTGGTTGTGGGTGTTGATCATGTCGGCCGTCGGAGACTTCACTGCTCTTTGGTGTAGTGTTCTTAAGGAGATCTGCGCCTCTCTCCGGAGAGCGAGTAATGCTATTAACATCGCTTTGTGCTCGGGTCCTTGAAGAATGAAACGCGCTCTAGATTCAAACGTGTCGCCCTGAGTTGATGCAAATTTTTTCCTGCGCATGGCATTCTCCGTGTCGTTCGTGTAAGGGTGCACCCATCTCCGAAAACTTTAGCATAGTTTGATCTTTTGGGAATGTGCATAGTCGTTGACCTGCTTTGGTGTTTTGCTACAATCAAAATCTGTCACTGGTTCTTTGTGTTCTTTGATAAGGAGCGGCAATGCTTAAAAAACCAGAAGAGAAGTACGGACATCATCACCCATTTCTCCTCACCAGTCCCCATTGGGTAGCGGTGGAACATCCGAAATTACCCGAATGGTGCTCTATTGATTTGCGGGACGGGAATCAAGCCCTTCCCGAACCGATGGGGCCGAAAGAAAAACAGCAATTTTTTGATTTGCTCGTACGTATCGGGTTTCGCGAAATCGAGGTCGGTTTTCCAAATGCCTCAACCATTGAGCGGACATTCATTCGTTCGCTCATCGAGGGCAACAGAATACCCGACGGCGTCAGCATTCAGGGACTTGCGCGATGTACCGATGAAGATTTTGATGTCACATTCGCAACACTCGCGGGTGCTCGTCGTGCGACCGTACATTTCTATCTCGCGACGGCGCCATTCATGAGACATGAAGTGCTTCGCATGAGTGAAGACGACCAGGTCGAGCGCGTACGCTACTTTGCACAACGGTATCTCGAGCTGGCTCAAGCACATCCTGAAACTGTCTGGACGCCGGAGTTTTCTCCTGAGATGTTCACGCAAACAGAGCCGGCACATGCGCTTCGTCTCGTGAATGCCGTGGTTGAAGCGCTCGCACCGTCTTGCCCCCGCATCATCATCAATCTTCCCGCGACGGTTGAAATGTGTTTGCCGCACGAGTATGCGAATCTCATCGAGTGGATGCACACGAACATCGTGTGTCGCAATCAGGTGGTGCTCTCCGCGCACGTTCATAATGACCGTGGCACTGCAACGGCAACAGCCGAACTCGCATTGTGCGCAGGAGCTGAGCGTGTCGAGGGGTGCTTGTTTGGAAACGGTGAACGCGCCGGAAATCTCGACATCTTCATGCTCGCCATGAACTTCTACGTTCATGGTGTGTCACCAGGTCTCGATTTTTCCGAACTCGATTCAGCAATTGAAATCTATGAAAACTGTACCGGAATGACGGTGCATCCGCGGCATCCATATGCGGGGTCACTCGCATTCACGGCGTTTTCAGGTACGCATCAAGACGCAATATACAAAAACATGCGAAACCGGACATCGGATGGTGCCTGGCGAGTTGCCTACAACAATCTCGACCCGGAGGATATCGGCCGCACGTTCAAGGCGGTTGGTGTCACAAGCCAATCGGGTTCTGGTGGCATTGCGTATCTTCTCGAGCGCTCAAGCGGTATTGCACTCCCGAAACCCATGCAGAAGGAATTCGCGCGGATTGTTCAAAGGCGTATCGAGGTGAGCGATGTCGGAGAGTATGGTCCCGACGACATTCTCAAGATGTTTGTTGAAGAATATCTCGATGGCGCGGCCGCACGGTTTGTTCTCCGTTCATGCGATTCGGTCTCTCGGGATGGGAAGTTCACAGCGACGGTTTCGCTCGTCGACAGGGGCGAGGAGAAGATGCTCGTCGGGAAGGGTAACGGCCACCTTGATGCGCTCATCCATGCGCTCCGCTCCGTCGTTCCGGACATCGAGATCGTCGATTACAGTGAGCAGTCGCTCTCTACCGGTTCGCAAGCAGAGGCGTTTGCGCTCGTGGAACTCTCGTTGGGTGGGAACCACGTGTACGGTTGTGGCCGCTCAACCGACACAGTCGACGCTTCGTACAGGGCGGTCATTTCAGCACTCAACAGAAATGAAAAGTAATTGTTTTTCCTTCAACCGTGCGGTTCACCCCGCGCGGTTTTTGCATGAAAATTTTCTGAACCAATTCATTGCCGACCGGCACTTTTAAACTCCATAGAATTATGTATAATAGCCGACACAAACTGTATTTAAGACGCAAGAAGGGTGTCATTGAGCAGTTTCGTACAAACTGCGGTGGTAGCTCAACTGGTTAGAGCACCCGCCTGTCACGCGGGAGGTTGCGGGTTCAAGTCCCGTCCGCT
>CAYMIV010000013.1:15891-30316 GCA_964390945.1 uncultured Candidatus Saccharibacteria bacterium | reverse complement strand
ATTCCTGTCGCGTCGCAAAGAAAAAACGCCCGAAGGCGTTCTTTCATTTGCTCCGCGACCTGGATTCGAACCAGGAACCAACTCCTTACACGTATCCTCTAATTCCTTAAAGGGGTGGACTATATCATCACCGGTTTTAGTCGATTGACTAAACTTCGGTGCAAGGCGCTTCGACCCACTTTGGGGCTACTCCCGTAAGGGATAGTCTCTGAACCTTCATGTTACTTTCGCAACACGCTTGGCTGCTGATTACCCATGCTTGTGCATTAGGGCTTCCAGTCCTAGAACCAGTTGGTTCCGGATCCGGTATTGGTATAATCCAACACTTCGGACAATTCACCTTGTTTTCTTACCCGAGTTTCCTCTGGGTAGCTGCGTAACACCGCCATGCACTTCTCTGTGGCAATTTGCGCATAGAAGGATACATTTATCTGCTTCGGCTTTACTCTTCTCCCATGAGCGAGTCAGTCCACTTGTTGCGAGACCGAATGCTTTGGGGGAATCTCCGACATGATGCAGATCAAATGCTCCAAAATAGCGTTTGTAACCACATACCATGCATTTACCGCCCTTATACTCAACAAGCATTTCTTTTATTTTGCGACGACGTTTCGCCACTGCTTGTTTATTGTATTCAGCGCGATCAGCGTATGTGCGTTTTTCTGGCATAACTTATGTAAGTATACCATGTGGTAACGCGTTCACAGGGAGCTGCTCTACCGTTGAGCTATCGCGGAATATGTAATTGTGTAGAACACACATTCCGCGATAGTTTCAAAGCAGCTCTCATGTGAGGTGGCCACCCGTTTTCGCCCAAGGGCGAATATCACAGAATGTAGCAGCATTGTACTGAAAAAAGAGGGAGGTGCAATAGTGGTCTCTGAACATACGTTCCCCCGAAATATTGACGAAATTAATCGGCGTGGTATAAAAGTTTCGTAAAAACTCCAAGGAGGGAGCATGTTCCAACAGGTTGCGGAAGATCTGCAGATTGCCCTCGATTACAAATCGAAGGACATCAAGGTGCGTACGGGTAACATCTTTGCTCCTGGCTTCGAGCCGATTTGGGGCGAGGTCGAGTCGTTCGCTTCAGCCAAGGATTGGTACTCGAGCCCGTACGCCGTTCGAATCACGGACGAGGATATGCAACTCGCCATCGATTGGTTTTGGATTGATATGATGGAAGAGAGCGTAAAAACCCCGCCGCAATAACATGCGGCGGCTTTTCTTTATCCTCTTTCGGGACTGTTTTGGACAACTTTCCCGGGTATGCTACGCTGTTTTTAATTCATGCTCACGATGGTATGAAGCGCTCTTTCCACAATCCAGAACAAAGGAGGTATCCATGTCTTCACGTGCGACGCAAAGGAATGTTCAGAAAGTTCCAAAACAAGTTGTGCGGAGACTTCTACTTCGTCAAATTTCCCTCGATGTAAACCAGCCACGAAAAAAGTTCAGAGATGAAGGTATCGAAGAGTTGCTCGCGAGCATTAAGAACGAGGGCTTGCAGCAGTTAATAACCGTCAATCCCGCGGGTCAGAAAAACGGGCAACCGCACTTCATCATTAGGTTTGGGGAACGGAGGTTCCGTGCGCTTCAAAGGGGTGGTTTTTCCGAGGCGGACTGCATCATTCTTCCTGAACCGTATGACGGGATGTACGATACAAATCGTGATCTCGCACAAGCATCGGAAAACGCGTGTCGAGAACCACACACGCATGCTGAAATTGTGATGCTTGTACGAAGAATCGTTAGCACGGAAATTGCTGCACATTCGAATGCCCACGGAGCGGTTGGAAAGGCGCTCGAAAGAGTCGCTGCCGCATTTGGTAAAAGCCGTTCCTGGGCTGACAATTATCATCGACTTGGAAACTTGAGCCCGGAACTCCTCGAGCTTCTCGATGAGGAAGACGACCAAAAACGACTCAATTTCCAAGACGCCTGCAAACTCGTCGTCGCGCCTATAGAAAAGCAAACCGAAATTCTTAAAAAGGCAGAGGAAATTCGGAAAAAAAACGGGCATGTGGCGATGCGCCGTTACATTGCGCAGGAGGCGCGACGGATTCGAGAAGAGCTCGGTGAGAAGGTGCGGGGTCGGAAGCCATCAGATGAGAAGCGTGCCCTTCAACGACTCGCGGGCGGTCTCGACCGGGTCGTGAACAGTTTCTGCGGACAGCGCCACTCTTCCGAGTACCGCGAGTACGTCAGACAACTCATCAATTGTTTGAGTGTCATAGATGTTGATGTACTTCTCGCTCAAATCAAGCCGGCGCTCATCGCCGCTGGTGAGATTCGCACACTTCTTGAATCAATAAGGGCGACCAAGTATCAGAACATGCGATAGTGCGAAACAGCACCACCAGAGAGGCTTTCAACGTGAAGGCCTCTTTTTTTGACGTTGCGACGTGTGCTACCATACATGCATGCGACACGCGTTCACCCTCCTTGGCATCATGACTCTCATTGTCTTTGTCGGGGCGATTATTGCGTTTGAGCGCGCTGAAGCGCCCACGGTTACAGAAGAGACGATTCAGGAATCAAATAACGCGATGACACTTACACTCACTTCACCCGCCTTTCAAGAAGGTGGCCTTATACCGCAAAAATTTTCCTGCGATGGCGAGGGAATAAGCCCTGAACTCAATATCGCGGGTATACCCGAAGAAACCAAATCCCTCGTACTCGTCATGGATGATTCCGATATTCCGGAGTCGGTAAAGCAGTCTCGCGGAATCGAAAAGTTCGACCACTGGGTGCTCTATAATCTCTCATCCGATACAAACATCATCCCGGAAGGAGAAAAAATGGGCTCAGAAGGTATAAACTCTACAGGAGAACCGGGCTATGTCGCCCCATGTCCGCCAGATAAAGAGCATCGATATATCTTTCGACTCTACGCGATTTCAGGAACTCTCCACTTTAGTAAGGCACCAACACTTGATGAGGTTGAGGAAGCGGCACGGAGTATGACTCTCAACCAGGCAACGCTTACCGGACGTTATGAACGCATACAGCATTAAAAAATAATTTCAAAATAGAATGATAACAGTTTATGGAAAGTCAGGGTGTCCCTATACCGAAAAGGTGATTGTCGCGCTCGATACTCTTCGGCTTTCGTTTACAAAAAAGAATATTGCTGATGAGTCAGTTGTTGCGGAACTCATCGAACTTGGAGGCAAAAGACAAGTCCCATACCTTGTGGATGGCGATACGCACCTGTATGAATCAGACGATATTGTCGCATACCTCACGACGACATACGGGGAGAAGGCGGCGAAGTCGAGTGTGCACGTTTATCGAGGCGAGGGGCTCTGCGAGGTGTGCAGTTCAAAAGACGCCTAGAAATTGTCATGTATGTACACGTGCGGGCAACCCCGGGGGCAAAAAAAGAACTTGTGACCAAAGTGAGCGAGTCAGAGTTTCATATTGCGGTGCGCGAAAGGGCCGAGCGCAATCAGGCAAACAGGCGTATAATGGAGTTGCTTGGAATGGCTCTCCATGTGCCCGTTTCGAGCATTAAGATGCTGACGGGGCATCGTTCTCCTTCAAAAATCTTTACTATAGACGTGTAGCGTTATGAGTTTAAATACATAGAACCATGACATTTCCTACTATCAACGTTAAGTCCTCAAATATTGAAATTTCGCCGGGGCTCTCAACACTTCTCGATGAAAAACTCCAGTCACTTGATAAATTGCTCCCCACGGGAGAAACAGCAACAAATTGTGAAGTGGAAGTTGAAAAACTCCCCGAGCATCAATCGGGAAAAATATATCGAGCGGAAGTAAATCTTGCGGTGCGTGGAAAATTGTACCGCGCAGAGGCAACCGAGGAGAGCATTGAGAAAGCGATTGATATCATCCGCGATGAACTCCGACACGAACTGACAAAATCAAATGAGAAGCGGGAAAGCCTCTTTCGAATGGGTCGCCGCAAGATAAAGGAAATGCTCCAATTCGGAGATTCATAAGAGAAACATAAAACCGCGCACCCTTGGTGCGCGGTTTCGCATACTCCACACTCATCATTGAGGGTGTTCGTCAAAGTATCCCTTGTTGCGGAGTGTATCAGCAAATGCCGCAAGTTTTGCTCGCACGCGCTCACTGGACGATTTTTCGCAGGCGAGCTCTATCGCCTCAAGGATTTCGTTTTTGGTACCAATGAACACGTCGCGTTCTCCGAATGCGAACCCAATCTGTCCAATTGCATACCCGCGCGTCTCGAATACCGGGTAGAACTGGAAATTGTTACGAATTGATTCGCCGAATACTACGGTAGGGAATTCCCGAATCTGCCCTGATGGAAAAATGAAAAACATCTTCTCACCGCTCCGTACCACAAGCACGACCGGTGCCGGGAAGGAACCGAAACGATTTACAAAACCGACGGTATGCATAGTCGCCTCCTTTCGTATCTTGAAATAGAGTACACCGATTGGATAAAGGATTCAACAATTGAACACGAAAAATCCCCGCGCTCGATAGTGTCGAACGCGGGGCGAGTATTTTATTTCGTATGTTTTTTGAGCCACGAGAGTTGCTCACCAATGCGCATTTTAAGAAGCGGCACCTCGACCCTCACGCCATGTTCCGTAAGATAGGGAATCAGGTATTCACGGTAGTGCCTTCCCGCAAATATCATGACATTCAAAACGTCCGGTTGAGCATTCAGGAGTTTTTTTCCGACATTGCGTGCCCATACCTGCCGGTCGTCCGCAGTGGCTTCATTGAGGGCACGATTGTACGTATTGATGACTTCACCTGGCTCTAGAAGCCCGTAATTTGCGGAGAGGATGTACCATGGGCACTGCATTTCTTTCACATATCTGCGCGCCAGGGCAAACCAGACTGACGAATACATTTCTTCCGCAGGTCCGCGGGTAAAACGTTTCTTTGCGGTACACGAAACAAGAGCGAGCACTTTCTCCATGTATATACTCCTGTTACTTTCCAGTGACTACCATATACGGTCAAGGGCAAAAATGCAAAGATGCGCCACGTGACGCTTCGAGAAATCAACGCACAAAGTCTTTGTATGACATTTCGTTTTTTCCCTCAGGAATGACGCGAGTAATCTTGAGCGAGCCATCGGCATCGAGTTTGGCGTCCACAATTTTCACACGAACGCGCGCGCCATTTTTTTCGGCAAAGAAGAATGTCCCCGGCCAACCGTCGAACGCTCTAATTTTGAGAAGGTTCTGGTATGGGTCGTCTGCAAGATTGAGCTCTCCCATCTCTTTTGTGATCTTTGTGCAAAAAGTCGCTTCGTTATGTGCCTGCGGAGTTGCCTCTCTGGTTCCTTCGAGCCAGTCGGGAATGACCGATGCAAGAAGCGCGCCGCCTTCTTGCGCGAGAAGTTCGTCGAGTTTTCGCCCATGCGGCGGCCATTCAGAAATCGGGACATTTTTTTGCGCAACGATAGGACCATGGTCGAGTTCTGCATCCATCTCCATGATAGTTACGCCAGTCTCTTTCACGTCCCCCAGTATCGCAGAGCGTATCGGACTTGCACCGCGAAGTTTGGGGAGAAGGGATGGGTGCACATTGAGTGTTCCGTGTTTGGGCAATGCGAGAATGTTCTCGGGAATAATTTTGCCGTATGCGGCGACAATGAAAAGGTCATGCTGTTCTGCCGACAACTTTGCGTACGCCTCTTCATTGCGGAGAGATGCGGGTTCAAAACTTTCGATTCCGCGCTCGCGCGCCCAGACTTTTACTGGAGATGGAGTAAGTTCGTGATGGCGGCCGACCGGTTTGTCGGGGTTGGTCACAATGAGCGAGGGGAGGTGTCCCGCCTTCTCAAGTTCATCCAAAACTATCACCGCAATCTGTGGTGTGCCGAAAAAAACAAAATTATCCGACTTATGTTGCATGGTCATCATCTCCGGCTTCGGGCATTCGCTTTGCTTCTATCTCGTCTTTATTCCAAATTTTCACCGCACGATCAATAAAGAGAATACCATCGAGATGATCGACCTCGTGCTGAAAAATCTGTGCAAGGAGGCCGCTTGCGCCGCGCTCGAACTTGTTTCCGCGTTCATCATACGCACGAAGGGTTGCGTGGGTCGAGCGCTCAACAGCCCCGTATGATTCTGGAACAGAAAGACACCCCTCACCAACTTCCTTTTTCGTTTTAGAAAGTTTTACGATTGTCGGATTTATCGCGACAAGGTCGGGAATCGGTTGCGCATCCTTGGGGCGTTCGGTGTTCGTATCGTGGACAAGAAATATACGAAGCGGAATACCGATTTGCGGCGCCGCGATGGCAACACCATTAAACCCATCGACGTTGTATGAGTCGAGCGCGGTGCGCATATCCTTGAGCACCTTTTGAATTTTTGGCGACGTGATTTCATCCGGCGGAACCTCCTCCGCCATTTCATGGAGTGCCGGGTGTTCTTTGGGGACCAGTTTTGCCATAGTGCTCACACTATAGCGCAATTACTGGCGAAAATGAACACGCAGAACATGGTCAAAAACCTCAGATACTGCGTTACACTTCGTTCGGAAACACTCATCGTATATTGAATACGTCTCATATTTCCTCACTCGTGTGCCTTGTCTCTAAGCTTTTTGACCATGTTCTATGATGGTTTATAGAGAGTTTATGGTCCGTTCTGATTTGCTGAATCGAGTACCTGTTGTTTCGTTAAGTGCGGAAAAAAAACACCAGACCGGAATGGGCCTGGTGATGAATACTGCGTGTACATTTTAGCGGCGGTACTTGAGCTCTGTGCGGTACACCGGATCTTCAAATGGTTTCGGGAGCTCATTCTTCGTTTCTTCATAGAGCACCCGAAGGAAATCGGCAACCTGAGTCGCTATCTCATCGTTCGGGAGGAATACCGCGAGCTCTTCCTGAAGTCTTTTTGCGATCAAAATACTGCGGGTCGCATCCATTGATTCAGGAAGGATCTTTTCAAGGGTCTTACGTACGGGTTCGACTTTATCATACACACCCGTACAAATTCTATCCAGTTGCTCGCTTAGGTGTTTGTACAAACACACCCACCTAATCTTTTTCAACGATACGTCGTCATCACTTCCAAACACCCTTATGAATGCTGTGTGAACACACCTCCCGGCACCATCTTTGCGCACGTAGTAAAAACCACCACTGGTGTGCCGACCAACCCAATCACTGAGTGCAAATCTACCATTCCGATAGTTCTGCACGATGAAAAGGAGGACACGTGGCGCCGTATACAACACTGAATCCGGATTAGCGTTTTGAAAATACTTCCGAAATGTCAATCCTGAGTTTACAAAGTGTTCACACCCCTCGTGGATGTCTTGAAGCACATCGATACGACTCGGTTGTCGCGGTGGCAGCATGCTCACATCCTTCTCCTGTGTTGTGGGGAACGATACTACACGAACTATGCCACG
Organism: uncultured Candidatus Saccharibacteria bacterium; assembly: GCA_964390945.1. Classification (GTDB taxonomy): domain Bacteria; phylum Patescibacteriota; class Minisyncoccia; order Phycocordibacterales; family UBA918; genus Damh-18. The sequence goes on along the minus strand of CAYMIV010000013.1, from coordinate 22,928 downwards.
GTGAAATGTGTAATGCAACCTTGACCTACACAATACGGTCAGGGTTGATGACGATACGGATGTTTGGTGTAAGTTCGCGAAGTGCTGCAACGAGCTTCTTATTCGGCCACTCTGATGCTGTGACACGGATGAGTCCGTATTCGGTGAATACGCCCTTTGGCGCCGAGGGTGCCGCATAAAGTGAAATGTCGAATGGTTTGAACAGTCGTTCCATACCTTCGCGTATCGAAGTAACCGCCTCCCTCGTTCCTTGCCAGGTGAGATGTACGAATACCGCAAAGGGCGGATAGTTGAATGTTTTTCGAAGCTCCAGTTCCTCGGTATAGAACTGCCCAATCGTTCCGTGGCGCGCATGCTCAATAAGAGATTCTTCTTTACTCCGTGATTGCACGAAGACGGTACCGCGAGTGATTTCGCGAAGACGAAGCATGAGCGCAAGATTTTCTTCCTGAAGACGCCATGTGGGCGTGGCAAAGAGCGCGTCCGCATTCACGATGACAGAGAGATCAATCGGCTTAGTGAGGTAGGGAATAGCCATGTGGGTGCCAAGCATCACCGTGCCTTTTGTGTTCAAAAATTTCTGGGCGAGAAACACAGCCTTTTTATGGGTGCTTGCCGTCGTGTGGTCAAAAAGGACAACCGGCGTTTTTGGAAAAAGTTTAGAAAATTCGTCATACACATACTGAATACCAATGCCGCGCTCGCGGAGACGCCAAGAACCACATGCTTCACAAGTGTCTTTTGCCCGTTCTCGTTTTCCTGAAACGGAACAAACAAACCATCGTTCCTCTTTCCCATTTTTTTGTGCGCGTACGAGCGAATACGGAGCGCCAGTTTCCGGCGAGCGAAATATGAACCCGCAGTCGAGACAGGCAACAACCGGGGCGAGACCCCGCCGCGCAGCAAAGAGGAAAACGTGCCCACGCTCCTTGAGTGTGGACTTAATCGCTTCGACGGTTTTTGGTGAAAAAAGCCGAAACGGCATTGTCCCGTCGGATTCATCTTTCATTGTCACGAGCGTGAGTTTTGAACTGAAGTGAAGACGTTTCTGGTGTTCGCTATATGTGTGATACGTCTCGGTGCGACGCGCATATTCTTCTTCGCTTCGGGGAAGGAGATCTGCGCTGATGATTCGTCTCCCACAGTATCCCGCATGCGTGATGAGTGCGTCGCGGTAGTCGATATAGGGACGAACCTGTTCTTTATAGTGCGGAGAGCGAGAATGATCGATGATGACCAGGGTAATATCGTGTCGCTCAATCATGGCATGCGAGGGGGTTGCGATGATAAGTTTCGGTTTACTGAAATCATCAAGTTCCGCATATGCCTCACGAATCTCACGTTTTCCCATAGAACTCGTGAGGAGGATGGTGCGCGTTGCAATACCCACCGAGAGATGTGAAAACAGCATTTCCGCATCAGCGGTTGATGGGGCTACGCAGAGTACTGAACCGCTGTGTACAAAGGTTTCCCTCACGAGGGAGCGATAGGCGAGTAGTCGTTCGCGCTCAGAGGCCGTGAAAACTTCAGGAACCGGTTTCGGTGTGTGTGTGACGTGATGCGTGTGAGGGAGCGCGACATCCCCATTTCGAATATCAGGAGGGAGCAGGTTATAAAGCACCGAACCGATACTCGCGGCATTGCGGAGCGCAATATCTTCCGCCGTTTTGATATAGGCGGTTGAGAGCGATTGTGTTTTTTCCTGAATCGGTAACTTTTTCAATGAAAAGGTTGCCGCGCGCAGTGCCGTTTTTGTTGCACTAACCTCGCTCGCGCCGACAACCATGCCGAGAATGTTCTGGTTGCGAACGGGAATCTTGAGTAGCGTACCGCGTTCATATGCTGTCGAGGAAAAATAGGTGAGACTATCGATGTGAACCCCGCGTTTCAAGGGAATGACTTCAATGACGAACATTTCGCCATTCTAGCAAAAGAAGGCGCCGAAATGAAAACGCTCGGCGATAGTATCGCCGAGCGCATGCACCTTGGTTAGGTGTCCGAAATCGATTTCCGTGACCGTACGATGTCCGGGTCGTAGAGAACTCCGCAGTTTGAACAACAACAGGAACGAACCACTTCGTAGTGTGGCGAGCCTCCAATCATCATGCTCGCATTTCGGTTCTTGGTGTGAACGACAATGGCCCCGCCACAAACCACGTTTCCGTATCGCCGAGCGACAATTAGGGCGCAACTCCCAATGGTTTCAGCGCTTGATGCTGGTGGCAAACCAAAAAACCCCGACATATATGCCTCCTGACATTGGTCCGAGGTCAACAGAGCATATGCAGTGATTGAGAACAACTAAAATTCTTCAAGGTACGCGATTTTCGCCCCGAGATCAGAGAGTCGCTCAACAAGGTTTTCATATCCGCGGTTGATGCTATATATGTTGCGGAGGATTGAATGACCTTTCGCGCCGAGCATGGCGATGAGGAGGATGGTCGCGGGACGGAGCGCTGGCGGGCAGATAAGTTCAGTTGCCCGAAGGGGGGTAGGGCCATAAATGTATATGCGATGCGGGTCGGCAAGTACGGTTTCAGCACCAAGTTTATCAAGTTCGGTGAAGTAGAGCGCTCGCTTCTCGTACATCCAGTCATGAATGAGTGTCTTTCCTTGTGCTTGTGTTGCTATGACTGCAAAGAAGGGAAGGTTGTCGGCATTGAGACCGGGATACGGACGAGAGTGAACCTTGTCCGCGGGCGCAGTGAGGGGTGACGGCTTTGTTTCAATATCAACGAGGCGTGTACGGCCGTTTTCAGAGAGATACGGTTTTGACGCGCGGTACCTGAAGCCCATTTTTTCGAGTACGAGGAGTTCAAGCTCGAGGAAGTCGACAGGACAACGGGTGATGGTAATTGGCGAATTGGTAACAATAGATGCCGCGAGAAAGAACATGCTGTCGGTCGGATCTTCAGAGAGTGTGTACGTGATGTCGCGTTCAACGCGTTCAACACCATGCACGGTGAGCGTCGTTGTGCCGACGCCCTCAATAACGACACCGAGGGCTTCAAGAAAAGTACAGAGTTCCTGCACCATATAATTTGCCGACGCATACTTAATTGTTGTGGTGCATGGAGCGAGTGCCGCCGCCATGAGTGCGTTTTCGGTAACTGTGTCTCCCGATTCATAGAGAATGATTTCCTCAGGGCACTGTGGTGCAACGGTTACCTGAAACGCATCACTCGTTGTTTCAATGCGAACGCCGAAGTGTTCGAGTGCGAAAAAATGCGGGCGAACAGTGCGGCTTCCGAGCTTGCACCCTCCCGATTGCGGCAATGAGAATTTGGAAAGACGATGTATGAGCGGACCAATGAACATAACGATGCTGCGGGTTTTTCTTGCGGCGTCCACATCAATAGCATGCAGTGCAAACTCTTTCGGCGGTGTAATGACTACATCCGTGTTCTTCCACTCAACGCGAACACCGATGGATTCAAGTACTTCAATGAGGCGGTGCACCTCTTCTATGCGTGGCATTTTTCGAAGCGTCGTAGTCCCGCGATTGAGAAGGGAGGCGCACAAGAGTCCAACGGCACCGTTTTTCGATGTGCTCGTTGTTACAGAACCCTTAAGTTTTTTACCCCCCTCAACCTTGAGATTCATGGTCCCTGGCGAAAGTGTGATGAGATTTTTTTTGAGCGCCTTGCCAAGTTTTCCGAGCATCTCCGCGCTCACATTTTGTTTGCCTGCCTCAATTCGAGCAATAGCGCTTTGCGTCGTACGGATTTTTTTTGCGAGCATCGCCTGGGTCATTCCCTGCGTTTCTCGAAGGTCTGCAATGCGTGCGCCAATATTGTTTTCCATCCTCCTCAGAATTCTTATGAATTAATAATCGTGGAAACCTCCTCTGCCATCCGACTCGTTTCCCCCGCAATCCGCGTGACATTCTCTGACCTAAAGCAGGACAAGATACTATCAATATAGCATAGGCGCTATATTGATTATGCATGAATGTGCACAGCCACACTCACCGCCATAGATATTTCAATCGTGCGGACTGGCAAAACGGCAAAAAATCTATACCATAGGGGCACCATGTTTGAACACCTCTCGCCAAAAGTCGGTATTGATCTCGGGACAACAAATATGCTCGTGTTTATCCCGGGGCGGGGCATTGTGCTCAATGAACCTTCTGTTGTCGCCGTTTCTGACACGAATCAGATTCTTGCGGTCGGGAACGATGCGAAGCGCATGATAGGACGCACGCCTGATAACATTCGCGCTTACCGTCCGATGAAGGATGGAGTTATCGCCGACTATCGGGTAACCGAAGCGATGCTTCGCTACTTCCTTAGGAAGAGTCTCGGTCGCTTCAATCTCTTTCGACCCGAAGTCATGGTGTCGGTACCAGCAGGGGTTACCTCAACGGAAAAACGAGCCGTTGTTGAGGCGGCAATCAAGGCGGGTGCGAGAAGCGCGTATGTCGTGAAGGAGCCAATCCTTGCGGCAATCGGTGCAAACCTTCCCATATATGAAGCACAGGGTCACATGATTGTCGATATCGGCGGCGGAACCATTGACGTCGCGGTGATTTCGCTCGGCGGCATCGTCGCATCCAATTCGGTGAAATGCGCCGGCAACAAAATCGATGCTGCAATCATCGATTACATAAAGAAAAATCACAACCTCGCAATTGGCGACAAAACCGCAGAGGACATTAAAATAACGGTCGGTTCCGCGCTTCCGCTCGAAGAAGAACTTTCAATGAATGTTAAGGGGAGAGACTTGTTTTCCGGCCTCCCACGCACGGTTGAAATCAAAACGAATGAAATTGTGCGTGCGATTTCCCGCGAACTCCATGAAATGATTAAGGCAATCAAAGATGTGTTTCAGGACACGCCGCCCGAGCTCGCTTCCGACATCATCGACTATGGAATCATCATGACCGGCGGAACGTCGCTCTTGCGCAACTTTCCCGAGCTCGTCAAGCGTCGAACCGGCGTGAAGGCACGCCTTGCCGACCAAGCACTTTTTTGCGTTGCGAAGGGAACCGGTATTGCGCTTGAGCATCTCGATACATACAAGAAGACCATCATTGCAAAACGCTAGACGTTCAAAATGATGCCACTGCTTTGTGCAGATTTTCTTAGAATCGAAGAATTTTTTAGAAAATTTAGGTCGTCGCAACGTGCTTTCAAAATGCCTCGTTGCGACGAGGGGACACCATGAAATTACCCACCGTCCCTGCAAATCTTTCAATTGCCGTTTCCACTCCACAGCGCCTCGCGTCTGATGCCGTTATGTGCGTTTCGCATTCTCGCCGATTTTTGACCTAAGTCTTTTGTTTCTGATTTTGTATCTCGTCCTCTATCAGTATTTTCTATCCTCTCGCTTCATATTCCATATTCTCTCGTTTCTATTTAGAATTGTGGGATGGAGCTCTTTGGTTCTAAGAAATTCTCATCGCCCGAGGAGGAAATAGCGTTTTTGCGTGGACAGATTGCAGCACGCGAACGCGAACTCATTTCACGCAACAAGGAGATTGATATGACTGATATTGAAACGATGGGGAAGGGAGTCATGCGCGATTATGCGGAACACCATCCGACTGTTGTGTTGGACAAGAAGAACATCATGGAGGGTTATGACCTCGCACGATCTGTCCACTCCGTCGAACTCTCTGGTGATAAGGTGCGAGAATTGGTGTCGTTGGCACACGAGAAAGGCGTCCGCAATGCGCTTTCAGTATTGGAGCAGCTGCGAAATGCTTTCCTTACGGACGAAGTGCATCGTGAGTTGGTCAAAGTAATTCGCGGCGGCACAAGCATTGCGGATTTGAAAGAGGGTGCACCGACGTGGAATATGCTGCACATGACGCTCTTTGAGGTTGCGCTTCCGCGCCACAAGGAAGATGGTGCGGAGACATCTCTCAAAGCATTGCTCTCCGGCATGGAGCAATTCTACGCGGGTATGCAGACCGTGAGCAGGGGAACGAAGCCGCTCTACTATGCGCTCGAAATTGCAGTTGCGGACAAAACTGAAGAAATTATTTTCTACGTCGCCGTTCCCAACGAGTTCGTAAATCTCTTCGAGAAGCAGGCGTTGTCACTTTTTCCGACAGCCCAGCTCATTCTTCAGAATAACGACTACAATATTTTTGTTGAGGGTGGCGAAAGCACGGTATCTGTCGTCACACTCGCAAAACATCCTCTCTACCCCCTTCGGACATATAAACACTTTGAAAACGACCCGCTCTCCGTTTTGCTCAATGCATTTTCAAAAATTGACCGTGACGGCGGCGGTGCGGCAATCCAGGTCGTAATCGAAGGCGGTTCGCCGGGTTACCAATCGACCTACAATGGCATCATCCATCGCATGGAAAAGGGAGAAAAAAAGGATGTGGCAATACGGAAGAGTACCATTGGCGGTGAATTCTTGGAGGGAATTAAAGACATATTCAGCAGCGACCAAAAGAAGCAGGGCGAATCTGAAAAACCGAAAGAAATCGACACAGAGAGCATTGAGTTATTCAAAGAAAAAGTTTCCTCGCCGGTTCTCTCGACGAACATACGCATCATTACCTCAGCACGGACAAAGGAACGAGCCGCACAAATTCTTACCGAAATCGAATCAAGTTTTCTTCAATTTGAAAATACGATTGGTAATCAATTTTCTTTCAAGCATCTCTCCGGTGTAGATCGGCTTCGCGAACTCAAGGCGTTCACTTTTCGCGAATATCTCTCATCTCGAACAATTCCGCTTTCAATCACCGAACTCGCAACGCTCATTCATTTCCCGGCGGATGGTGTGAATTCGACGCCCCAATTCAAACAGTCGAAGGCTAAATATGCTCCCGCTCCGATCGACCTACCTCAGAACGGAACGCTCCTCGGAATAAACGAGTTTCGCAATGTTGAGAAAGAAGTATATCTCAAACCCGCCGACCGTCTCCGACACTTCTATGTCATCGGGCAGACCGGTACGGGTAAAACTGTGTTTCTGAAAAACATGATTATTCAGGACATTCTTGAGGGTGCCGGCGTGTGTATGATAGATCCCCACGGCACGGACATCATGGACGTTCTTGCCGCAATTCC
>CAYMIV010000013.1:0-15881 GCA_964390945.1 uncultured Candidatus Saccharibacteria bacterium | reverse complement strand
CGAAGCTCGACTGGATTATGTTATATATTTCGACCCCTCGAGCATGGAACGGGTCATCGGGCTCAATATGCTTGAGTTCGACCAGCGGTTCCCTGAGCAAAAAACTTTCGTGGTCAATGAACTCTTCTCGATATTTCAAAAATTATATGGTGCCACACCAGAATCAATGGGTCCCATATTCGAACAATATTTTCGCAACGCAACACTCCTCGTACTTGAAGATCCGCTTTCCGGAAATACGCTACTCGACATTTCACGCGTGATGGCGGACGCGTCGTACCGCAACATGAAACTCGCGAAAGCGACGAACCCCGTCGTCGTGCAATTTTGGAAGAGCATTGCCACGAAGGCGGGTGGAGAGGCGTCGCTCGAAAACATTGTCCCCTATATCACCTCGAAGTTCGATGTGTTTACCGCAAACGATTACATGCGCCCCATCATTGGCCAGCAACATTCGACATTCAACTTTCGGGACATTATGGATTCGCAAAAAATTCTTCTTGTGAATCTCTCGAAGGGGCGACTCGGAGAAATCAACGCGAACCTCATAGGTATGATCATCGTCGGCAAACTTCTCATGGCCGCACTCTCTCGTGCTGACAGCGTTGGTACAAATCTCCCGCCCTTCTATCTGTTTATTGATGAGTTTCAGAATGTTACGACAAATTCCATCGCTACAATTCTTTCCGAGGCGCGCAAATATGGGCTCTCGCTCACCATCGCGCATCAATTTATCGCCCAACTCCAGGAAGATATTCGCGATGCGGTATTCGGAAACGTCGGCTCGATGGCGGTGTTTCGAGTCGGTCCTGACGACGCAGAACACCTCGCCCAACAGTTCGCACCAACCTTTGACGCAAATGATTTGATGAACATTGAAAACAGAAATGCATACATCAGACTTTTGGCAAACGGCACTCCGACGAAACCGTTCAGTTTTAAAACGATGCCCTTTGTAAAGAAAGATTTGACGTACGCAAATAAGGTCATCGAGCACTCACTGCTTCAATACGGAACTCCTCGCGCCGAAATCGAAGAACTCATACGTGCACGATACAACATATAGCGTGCGGCGGCGGTTATCAACGGTATTTTTTATACCGATAGTTCAGACAGGATATAATCAACAGATATGACGGAGGTAAAAGGGAAGTCTGCGCGAGCAGACAGCGCCCCGGATGCTGGCTATGATTTGAGAAGTTGGCAAGGGCTCACCGGTGTTCTGAAGCGCGCGCGCGAGTCTGGATTGGACGAGGATGTGTATGCGGAGTTTCGCGACATGGTGCTTTCGTATGCACAGAGCGGTGGCGACCCGACACTCCGGGAGAAAATCGATACGCTCATGAAGGGATTTACGAGCGAAGAAACTAAGACCCCGCATGAAGAAACTGCAGTCAATACTCCACCACTCCCGGATACCAAAAAACAACAGACAATTCACCTCGGACGACGCACGCCGATATTTGTTCCACCCGCTCCCGTATCAGTTCCAACTCCATCTGAACTCGACAGGCAAGCGATAATGCAAACGAAGGAACCGACCGAATCCACTCCGCCGCCGGCAACACCTCCCGCGCCTGAACCCGTGATGCCGTCAGCGCCGGAAATCACAGTGTCGCAAGAAGTCGGCGAGGTATCGCGTATGGGTCTTGAAGCAAAAAAGGCGCGTATTTCCGAAATTAAACGCCAGGTACACAACATGTTTGGGAATCCAGTAACACTCATGGATGCGGGGAATGGCATCGGACGTGAATACATGAATGCGCTCCTTACGGCAATGAAGGCATCCGGCGGCGGCTCAACGGTGAGTATTGATGTCGCTATGCAGAATTTGGAGAATGCCTTTCGTTCCATTGAAGAATTTAGTAAGACAGCGCAACCGGTTTCAATTCCCACCACCCCCGAGCCGCCAATTGAGGTACCGCCTGTTTCAGAATCTGTAGTTGAAGCGGAAAAATCTCTCGAGAAGGATTTGCCGACTGCAGAAGCATCTCCACTCCCGCCGGAACCGATTCAAAGTCCTGTTGCTCCAATTTCTTCTGAACCTGAAGTTCCCACGGAACCGGGTCCTCATGAACCCAACATCCGCGAAGTGCAACCAATACCAGAACCGTCCGTTGAAGAGGGGGTAACCGAACCGTCTGTGAACGTGACTTTTCCTATCACACCGCCCATACCGGCGTATGGAGAAGTGGTTGCCGAAAAGTCGGAAAGCGAAAAGGATGAAAAATTATCTCTCAATCTTGTTCTTGAGCGGTTGAGGCAGACATCCGCCGAACGGCTCGGTACGCCTCCGCCCATAGACGAGGATGCTTCACGGTGGACGCGCGATGATGCTGAGCGCACCGTTACCGCACCCCGCAACACAAAACCGGATTCGCACACTGAACCGCCCGCTCCTCCTTCTTCGGAACCTGACATCATACGCGTTGAAAAAAATTCGGACCTCGATACGCAAGAAATCAACGCCGCCCTCGATCAGTTGCTCCATGAATGGAGACTTTTCAGAAGCAGTGGTTTGCTCGGACTCGGTGCGGGAGGGCGCGAGCATCCCCTCTACAAGAAACTCGAATACCTCCCCATGCTCATCGTGGTGAACGGCGACTGGGATGGTGCACGAAGCGAGGAAAAAGCATCAATTCGCGATTACATGAATGCGTGGCGACATGAACAGGGAGTTGTTTTTAACCCGAACGAAACATTTGAACGTTATTTGAGACGCGTCCTCAAAAAGGTCCTCATAAGACAAAAGGAAGCACTCGGTGCATAATACTCTAATGCATCATGCGGAATGTATCGTTGGCGATTCAACGATTGCCTTGAGTAAAATACCTAAAACAGATCAGAACGGACCAGATGTCAGACGGTATTCCTATGTGCAACTGGGTATCGATGATGCGCGGGCACTCAAGCAAGAAGCAGCGCAACGTCCGGTGTCGGGAGACACGCGAGTATTCATTATCGTGGTACGTTCGGCGACGCTCGAGGCGCAAAATGCTCTCCTCAAACTCTTTGAGGAGCCCGCTCCCGGAGTGCGTTTTTACCTACTCATACCGAAGGAAGATATACTCATCGAGACACTGCGTTCTCGTCTCAATGTGAGGCGTGTTGAAACCCCCGCTGAAGGAGCATTGGAAATAGCGCGGGAGTTTATAACGCACACCTATGCAAAAAGACTCTCGTGCATTGCGGAACGGACGAAAAATAAAGAAGATGCATGGTGCGATCTTCTGATTCGCGGACTCGAAGAGGTGTTCCGCAAGGAGCCCGTGCGCGGCGCTCAAGTACTGCTCATGATCGAACGGTATATGCACGATCCTGGCGCTTCAAAGAAAATGCTCCTCGAACACCTCGCACTCTCACTCCAATTTTCGACTTCGCCGCCACCGCAAGATTGATTGAAAATCTTTGCTGTTCCTTGTTTCATACTTACCTCATTCTGCGACTTTCAGGAAAACGGCAAGTGCGCTACCATATACGCTATCTATGAAATACGATTTGAAAACATTTGAAGGTCGCGCCAAAGAAGTTGTTGCGTGGCTCATTCGTGAATATACGGGTATTCGCACCGGGCGCGCGACCCCCGCACTCCTCGATATCGTTCAGGTTGAATCCTATGGCGCGCGTGTTCCGATAAATCAAATTGGATCGGTCAATATCGAGGATGCACGAACGCTCCGTATAGTCACCTGGGATCCTTCGAGTATCAAAGCGGTTGAGCGAGCAATCACAGAAGCGGACCTCGGCATTTCGGTTGCGGTGGACAGTTCTGGTCTTCGGGTACTTTTTCCTGAACTCACCAGCGAACGTCGCGAGCAGCTGCTCCGGTTGGCAAAAATGAAACTTGAAGAAGCGCGCGTTTCACTTCGCGGTGCGCGCGATGAGGTTATGAAAGATATTGATGTGAAGGAAAAGGAGGGCAGTATGAGCAAAGATGAACGATTTGCAGCAAAGGAGGAACTTCAGAAGCGCGTCGATTCGACAAATCAAGAACTCAATTCTGTTTTTGAGCAGAAGGAGACCGAAATTTCCCAATAGAAATTATGTCGATTCTCATCTTTGTTTTCGTTCTCTGTGTGCTCGTTCTTGTCCATGAGTGGGGTCACTTCATTGCCGCGAAACGGTCGGGTATGCGCGTTGATGAGTTTGGCATCGGATTCCCCCCGCGGCTTTTTGGAATAAAGAAAGGCGAGACGCTCTATTCCATAAATCTTTTTCCCATAGGTGGCTTTGTCAAAATATATGGAGAAGATTCACTTACGGGCGATGCATTTCTTGAAACAAAAGGTGCATTTACTTCAAAAAGCAAATGGGCACAGGCGGCGGTGCTCCTTGCGGGCGTGACTATGAATGTCCTCTTTGCGTGGCTGCTTTTCGTGCTCGCGTTTGGAATCGGAGTGCAGACGGGGGTGAGTGAAGAAAACGCTGGCCCGAATGCAAAACTCATGGTGAGCGACCTTGTTGCGGATACTCCGGCTGATAGTGCACGTATTCCCCGCGGGGCAGTCATCGTGGGACTCTCAAAAAGCAATGAAGAAAAACTCACAAAACTCACCCCCACATCATTCAGCGAGTTTGTCGGTGCAGCGGGGACGGCGCCGCTCACACTCACATACCTCGTGGGTGAAGAAATGTTTGTTACGACCGTCGTGCCGAAAACCGGTATTATTGCTTCTGATCCCGACCGCGCCGCCATCGGTGTACAACTCTCGCTTGTTGATATTGTTCGCGAGACACCCTTGAACGCAATCAAAGATGGAACTCTTTACACAATCACCAGTCTCAAGGAAATTACCGTGGGGCTTGCCGGACTCTTTAAGGACATGCTTACGCTGAAGGCCGACCTCTCGAATATCGCCGGACCCGTTGGTATTGTCGGGCTCGTCGGTGAGGCATCCGCTCTCGGCCTCACATCGCTTCTCATGTTCACGGCGTTCATTTCACTCAACCTCGCAGTCATCAACCTTCTCCCGTTTCCGGCGCTCGATGGAGGTCGCCTCCTCTTTGTCGCCGTTGAGGCGATAAAGCGTTCACCCATCAATCCGAGGTATGTTGGAACCCTCAATGCAATCGGCTTCATTCTCCTCATGCTTCTTATGGTGGCTATTACGTGGAACGACATTTCACGGCTCATTTGAGCCATTTCTAGGTATTGACTTTGAAAGGAGATTCGGTATAATGTTAGTACCCGTGAGTTTGTGATTGGCGTTCACGGATAGTCGGCCGCACTTCTGCGGAGCTATCGCCATCCTTTCTCGCAAGAGAAGGAACATAAAATTGAGCGACCATCTCATAAAACTGGCGCCCCTAGAGCAATCTGGGGGCTTTTTTGTTGATAAACACAGCCGTTTGCCAAAGGCAAGCGGCGATGTTTCCTCATACACATACTCAATACTCATACTCGTCGGATTTTTGACCCCGTGTTGCTTTGAGGTTAAAATGTGAGAAACAAGAACCCTTGTCGTACAAGGGCTTTTTGGAGGATTAGCGCATTCATTATTTTGTAATCACCACACGATGAGGCAATCACAACTGTTCACGAAGACGCGCAAAGAAGTGCCTTCCGACGAAGTGTCAAAGAACGCGCAACTTCTCATTCGTGCCGGATATGTATATAAAGAGATGGCGGGCGCCTACGCACTCCTCCCCCTCGGATTTCGCGTCATTGAACGAATAAAAAACATCGTGCGTGAAGAGATGAACAGTGTAGGCGGACAAGAAATCATTATGACGACGCTTCAACGCAAGGAACTTTGGGAGCGCACAAAACGCTGGGATGATGAAACCGTTGATGTCTGGTTCAAGTCTGAACTCAAGGCTGGCGGAGAAGTCGGTTTTGGTTGGAGTCACGAAGAGCCCATCGGCGAGATGCTCAAGGGATACATTTCAAGTTACAAAGATTTGCCGGTGTACGTCTACCAGTTCCAAACGAAACTGCGGAACGAACTTCGCGCGAAGAGCGGCGTGATGCGCGGACGCGAATTCATCATGAATGACATGTACTCTTTTTCGCTCGGTGAAGAAGATCATACCGCTTTTTATAATGCGACCACCGAAGCGTACAAACGAGTATTTGAGCGCGTCGGAGTCGGCAACGATACGTTTGTCACGTTTGCTTCGGGGGGTGCGTTTACGCAATTCAGCCACGAGTTTCAAACAATATGTCCGGCGGGTGAAGACGTCATCTTCATAAACCGCGAAAAAGATATCGCAATCAATGCGGAAGTATTGAATGATGAGACGCTTGCAAGTCTTGGGATTGCTCGCGAGGAGCTCGAGGAGGTGAAGACGGCCGAGGTCGGCAACATCTTCAATTTCGGGCGGCAAAAAGCGACCGACCTCGGCCTCATGTTCAAGAATGAATCGGGAGAGGACATTCCTGTGTGGATGGGTTCCTATGGTATCGGCATTACTCGCCTCATGGGCGTTCTTGTCGAAAATTATGCCGACGACAAAGGTCTCGTGTGGCCCACGAGCGTCGCGCCTTTCGATGTCCACCTTGTCGGTCTTAACCTCGAAGATCCGGATATTAAGGATTGGGTCGATGGGTTGTACCTCTCAATGAAGCGACAGCACATCGAGGTTCTCTTTGATGACCGCAACCTTCGAACTGGTGAAAAATTCGCCGATAGCGACCTTCTCGGCATTCCGTACCGCGTGGTGGTCAGCAAGCGCGCACAGGAAGAGGGGAAATTCGAGGTTGTGCGGCGGCGTGATGGTGAAACGCAGTACCTCACCGAGGAGGAATTGTACGCAGAGTTCAGTCCCGACGCAGTCACCGACGATGATGTACTTTAGAGACGAAGGTTGTATTGACCCGGGGCGTATCCGGGGTGGAGGAGTGAATATATCGTGATAAAAAAAATTCTCAAATACATTGATAGAGCCCTCGAGTCGATATCAACCGATATTGGCATTGATTTGGGTACCGCTAATACCCTCGTCTATGTGAAGGGAAAGGGTATTGTGCTCAATGAGCCGACCATTGTCGCCATTAACCAGAAAACAGGACAACTCGTTGCAGTCGGAAATGATGCGAAATCAATGCTCGGGAGAACACCGAACCACATAGAAGTCGTGCGTCCACTCGTTGGCGGGGTTATTTCCGACTTCGAAGTCACCGAAGAAATGCTCGCGTATCTCATTGCGAAAGTTCGAAGCGGCACACGTTCCATTGTCGCGCCGCGCGTCTTAATTGGTGTACCGTCGGGAATCACAAACGTCGAAATGCGCGCCGCGCGCGACGCGGCGCGCAATGCGGGTGCGCGCGATGTTTTTCTTATCGAAGAACCAATTGCTGCGGCAATCGGCGCAAAACTCCCAATCCATAAACCGCAGGGGAGTATGATTATCGATATTGGAGGAGGGACGACTGATATTGCTGTTATCTCGCTTTCCGGCATTGTGACCGCAAAAAATCTCAAAGTTGCGGGAGACAAACTCAACGCTGATATCGTCAGTTACATTCGCGATCAGTTCAAGGTGCTCGTTGGCGACAAAACGGCAGAAGATGCAAAAATCGCACTTGCCTCTGTCGAGGCTGAAGCAGAATCAAAGGAGATTGTTGTGAGAGGACGCGACGTGGTGACAGGGCTTCCGCGTGAGGTGGTTATTACCGACGCGGATGTGCGCGAGGCGATAGCGGGTTCAATTAACGCAATTATTGAAGCGACACGAGATGTCATTGAAGCAACGCCGCCCGAAGTACTCTCCGACATCATGTTGCGCGGCATCTATCTCTCCGGAGGAGGAGCGCTCATACCCGGCGTCGGTAAGTTATTGGAAGAGGTATTGAAACTCCCGGTGGTGATTGTATCCGACCCGCTTCGAGCCGTGGTCCGCGGAACGGGTATTGTGCTCGAAAACATGGAACAGTATGAGGAACTTCTCATTGAAAACGAAGGAGAACTCTCGCCACAACTCTAGAACGAGCCGTATGGCTCGGATTGTGATTGTTGCGCTGACGCTTTTTTTCATACTCACGTTCGCGGGCAGGTTTCTCGGGACACTCGCTTCGTCTGTGGCGCTCCCCATATATGGCATCCGCCACTGGATAAGCGAATCAACTGCACCGCTTCCCGTGTTTATTCGTTCACGCCAAGAATTGCTCGATGAGATACGCGCACTCGAGGAAAAAATTTCAACCCAGAGCGGCAATGAAGCAACCATAGCGCGGCTTGCAAACGAAGTTGACGTATACCGTGACCTCTTGAGCGAAACCGACACTGATTCGCGTATTGTTGCAGGAATCGTGGCGTTACCCCCCGAACTCCCTTACGATCGAGTGCTCATTGACCGAGGACGATCAGACGGCGTTGTCGAACAAGCCGTTGTGTATCATTCACATGATCGTGCGATTGGGGTGGTGAGTACGGTGTTCGATACAAGCGCCATTGTCACGCTCTTCTCGTCGCCCGGCATGGAGGCGACCGCGTATATATTCGGTCCTGATATTTTTGCGCACACATACGGCGAAGGCGGCGGGATAGTTCGCATAAGCGTCCCGCAGGGGGTTGCCGTCTCAATCGGCGATGCCGTTGTGCTTCCTGGAATCGGCGCGGGTATACTTGGAATAGTGGAAAGTATCGAGTCAATCCCCACAGAACCAGACCAGCAAGCATATGTGACACTCTCAGCCCCTCTCCAGTCACTCTATGCCGTAGGGGTGAGTACGCGCGTGTATGAACGGCTCTCTTATGAAGGCGCGATTGTCGCGCTCTCCGGGTGGAATTATCATGATTTGAACATACACATACCTTCAATGTCCACGAGCACAGAACCGGTCCTCACGTCAACCACCTCGCCCCCCACTCAGTGAAATATGCGAATTGCACTTTTCATTCTCTTCGTTCTCACAGCATTGTTTGCGCCGCTCTTTGCGGTCGTGAGTTTCGGTTTCGTGTATGCATTCACGTACACAGGGTATGAACTCATTATTGTGGGTGCTTGCATTGATGCGCTCTTTGGTATTACCCCCCTGGAGACGAACTACACATTCACGCTTCTCATGACGATTGTCGTACTCGGCACAGAACTGATTCGTCCCTTCGTACTTGTCAGTAATACGGAATATGATGTACCGATTTAAAAAAAGAAAAAAACAGGAAATTTCTCTCGACGAGATTTTGCTCGACGCGTCAAACCTGCCGTCATTCAACGTGAATCGTCTCGAAGGTCGTATCGAGCTCCCGCTCCCCGGACGCAATCTCATGTTTATCGGGATACTCTTTACGCTCATAGCGCTCATTTTCTTTGGTCAGGTGATAAAACTGCAGGTCATAGAAGGGAAGGACTTGGCGCGGAAAAGTTTGGAAAATAAACTCGAGCAGACACTCATCGTCGCGCCCCGCGGTACTGTCTATGATCGGAATGGCGAACTTGTTGTGTGGAATGAAATTGATACGGATGGTGAATACGAGTTTCCCGAACGTGCATACTCCGACAGGAGGGGAATCGGACAACTTGTCGGGTACGTGAGTTATCCGCAAAAAGATGCGCACGGTTTTTATTTTCGAACGGAATATGTCGGTACGAATGGGATAGAGGAAACATTCAATACTGCGCTCGCCGGGAAAAATGGAGAGCAGTTGGTGGAAATGAATGCACTTGGGGAGAAAATTTCCGGGAGCGTTGTTCGAGCGGCGGAGTCGGGTGAAGAAATAACTCTCTCCCTTGACGCAGAACTTTCGGAAGTTATGTACGATCTCATTGCAACAACGACCGAACAGAACGGATTCAGGAGTGGCGCTGGGGCAATGATAGATGTAAATACCGGTGAGATTATCGCACTCACCAGTTTTCCCTCGTACGATCCCGAAGTGCTCGCCGATGGAGATGATGTCAATCTCATACGAAGTTACAATAATGACAAACGATTTCCTTTTCTCAACAAAGTGATAGGCGGTCTTTACGTTCCCGGCTCAATTGTAAAACCGATTGTTGCGTACGCAGCCCTCGAAGAAAAGGTAATTAATCAAAATACTGTTATTGTAAGTTCCGGTTCTCTTACGGTTCCAAACCCGTACGATCCCGAAAACCCGGCAATATTTAGAGATTGGCGCACCGCACTCGGGGCGATGACGGTACGTGATGCTATTGCATATTCTTCAAATGTTTTCATGATGACGATTGGCGGAGGTTTCGGTGACCAAAAGGGCGTCGGTATCACAAAACTTTCCCAGTACTTTAAGCTCTTCGGGCTCGGCAGTTCAACGGGCATCATGATTTCAGGAGAACAGAAGGGAATTGTGCCGGATCCAGAATGGAAAAAGAAAGTGTTTGATGACGACTGGCGCCTCGGCGACACATACCTGACCTCGATTGGTCAGTTCGGATTTCAGGTGACCCCGCTCCAAATGCTTCGCGCATATGCCGCGATTGCAAATGGCGGCACGCTCGTGACCCCGCACGTGCTCTTCGGAGAACAAGGTACAACCACATCGCTACACCTCAATCAAAAGAACCTCGCGGTCGTGCAGGAGGGTATGCGCCGTACGGTCATACAGGAGGGTGGTACCGCTCGCGCACTTGATCGCAGCGATGTTGAGATTGCCGCGAAATCGGGAACTGCCGAGCTCGGAGAATCAAAGGCAAACGTGAATTCATGGATAGCGGGATATTTTCCGTATGAGAAGCCGAAATATGCTTTCATTCTTTTTATGGAATATGGACCACGCACAAACACGGTCGGTGCCGGATCGGTCATGGGCAAAGTGTTTGATTGGATGTCAGTGAATCGACCTGAATATTTTAAACTCTCGATATAGTTGGTTGAGAGTCAAGTGATGGTTCACTGTATACAAAAGTTTGACGAACCATTTTCCCTACGTATAATTGATGCACCCGAGAGTGACCGATGCGCCTTAACACGCACCCACAGGTAACTTTCGAACTAATATTTAACTATGAGTGAGCCACACGATTCATTTTTGACCCAGGAGAAATTCGAGCAGTTGAAAACTGAACTCGAGCACCTCAAAACCACCAGGCGCAAGGAGGTCGCCGAATCGCTCGAGTATGCGCGCAGTCTCGGTGACCTTTCTGAGAACGCCGAATATCAAGAAGCTCGAGACATGCAGGTGGCTATCGAGGAGCGGATTCAGCACCTTGAAAAAGTCATCAAGGAAGCGAAAATTGTGGCACACACGACAAAAGGTGATGTGGTTGGATTGGGGTCGCTCGTTACGATTCAGAAAGCACAGGAAAAGGAAAGCCACGTGTATACGATTGTCGGCTCTGAAGAGGCAAATATTCACGAACACAAACTCTCCTACCTCTCGCCCCTCGGTGAAGCGCTCATGGGGAAGGCAAAGGGAGACACGTTTGTATTCGAAACACCGAACGGAAAGCAGAGTTACTCTATTTTAAAGGTGGCATAAAGGCTAAAAAGATGAGATTAGTTTCTCATCTTTTCCTTTTATGCGTCGGAGCGATGTTTTTGCTATTCATAATGCAAACACCGCGAGACCAGGGAGGATGTGCTTAGTACCAATATTGAACGAAGTTCGATATGGTACCTAGCAACATGACTCTGAAAATTAATCCGTTTTCAGAGCCCGTCGCGCCGTACGAAATGCCGTACCATGAAAAGACGCCTCCCAAGATGGCGTCTTTTCATTTATGCAATAAAACGATACTATACGTGCTATGTCAGGACTCGATGAGATACGCGCAGAACGCGTAAAAAAGATTTCGCTCCTTCGTGAGCGGGGCATCAACCCATATCCCTCGACATCACTCCGCACCCACACCGTAGCCGAATCGATTGCTGAATTTGCATCGCGAGAAGCGAGTGGCGAACCCATCACTCTCGCGGGGCGTGTGATGATAACGCGAGGTCAGGGGGCGATTCTCTTTACCGACTTTCAAGACGGATCCGGACGTTTCCAGGCGGTTGTCAAGGAAGACGAGCTGCCAGCCGAATCGTTCCAACTCTTCAAGGATGTTATCGATTCGGGAGATTTTGTTGAGTTTACCGGGCCACTGTTTACGACACAGAAAGGACAGCAATCAATCCTCGTTCGGGAGTGGCGAATGCTCACCAAATCACTCCTTCCGCTCCCCGATAAGTATCACGGTCTTCAGGATGAGGAAGAGCGCATGCGCAAACGGTACCTCGACTTATTGCTTGACCCGGAACTCAAAGCGCTCTTTGGGCGAAAGGAACAATTTTGGGCTGTCACGCGCGAATTCATGAAAGCAAAAGGTTTTACCGAAGTGGAAACACCGACCCTCGAATTCACGACAGGTGGAGCCGAAGCTCGACCCTTCAAGACGCACCACAATGACTTCAATGTCGATGTATTCCTCCGCATCTCAATCGGAGAGTTGTGGCAGAAGCGATTGATGGCGGCGGGGTTCGAGAAAACTTTCGAAATTGGACGTGTGTACAGGAATGAAGGTACAAGTCCCGAACATCTTCAAGAGTTCACAAACATGGAATTCTATATGGCATATGTGAATTACGAAGAGGGCATGAGTCTAGTCGCCGAACTATACAGAACTTTGGCGCTCAAGGTGTACGGCACAACCGCATTCACCTACCGTAATCACTCCTTTAATCTTGCTGACGAATGGATACACATCGATTACTGCGATGAGATAAAAAAGCAGACCGATATCGACGTCCTCACCGCATCGGAAGACACCATAAAGGCGAAGCTTGAAGCACTCGGAGTTGCTTATGAAGGCGACAATCGCGAGCGTCTCGCGGACACACTCTGGAAGTATTGTCGAAAACACATCGCTGGTCCGGCATTCTTAGTCAATCACCCGAAGCTCGTCGCACCGCTCGCAAAAAGTCGAGAGGGTGATGAAACCGTGCAAATGTTCCAGCCCATTATTGCGGGAAGTGAAGTTGGTCGCGGATACTCGGAGCTCAACGACCCAATTGATCAGCGCGAACGATTCGATGTACAGCGAAAACTTATTGAGTCAGGAGACGAGGAAGCGATGATGTCCGATTATGAATTTGTCGAAATGCTCGAACACGGGATGCCTCCCACGTGCGGTTTTGGATTCGGTGAGCGATTGTTCGCAATCTTAGAAAATAGACCAGTGAGAGAGACACAACTGTTTCCGCTCATGAGACCGAAGGCGGAGTGAAATTCGTTTTCAAAAAACGCCGGCGCAGAGCGCCGGCGTTTTTTGAAACGGCACCGGAACATCCTCAAATAGCGTGTGGATAACTGTGGTGGTTGGTGGGATGAAGTGGTGTAGAATAGCAATGTGGTGGGAGATAGTGGTATACTGCGTTACATGACGCAGAAACACATTATCGGGGTTCACCAATCAGTTACATGTTGATTGGAGAGTACACGCATAACATCGATGCCAAGAAACGGCTGTCCTTACCTTCGAAATGGAGGAAGGAACTTGGCAAGAAGTTGGTTGTCACTCGAGGCCTCGATAACTGTCTCTTTGTATATCCGCTCAAAGAGTGGGAGAAGATCACTGAAAAGATTGGTCAACTCCCACTCGGACAGGCGGACACACGAGGGTTCAACCGATTCTTCCTTTCGGGAGCGGTTGAGGTGGAGGTGGATGGAGTCGGACGTATTCTTGTCCCGGATTTCTTAAAGGAATTTGCGAAGCTCACACACGGAAAGGTGGTGCTCGCGGGTATCCATGATCGTATAGAGATTTGGGGAGAGAAGCAGTGGAGTGAGTACAAGCGCCGTATCGAAGAACAGGCCGATGCACTTGCGGAGAAACTCGGAGAAATCGGTATTTTGTAAGGAATGGCACTATGGAACATCACATCACTGTATTCAGAAATGAAGCAGTCGACGCACTACGCATCAAACCCGATTCGACAATTGTCGATGCCACAGTCGGAAGCGGAGGTCATACTCAACATATTGTGTCCAAGCTCGGAAAGCAGGGACTTTTTGTTGGTATTGATGCTGACAGTTCTGCGATCAACACACTCGTTCTCAGTAACACCGAAGCACGGACACATCTGACGGTCGGCAACTTTCGAGACTTGAAAAACATTCTGGGAAAGTTACACATATCGAACATCGATGGGATTATTGCAGATCTCGGATGGCGAATTGAACAGTTTACGGGAAGCAAAAAGGGATTTTCATTCACTGTTGATGAGCCACTCCACATGACATACGGAGACCCTGAACTATATCTTTTCGACGCTTCAGACATTGTGAATGGTTGGGAGCGTGAAGATATCGAAAATGTCATCAAGGGTTACGGGGAGGAGCGATACTTTCGAAAAATTGCCCAAGCAATCGTTGAGGAACGAGCGCGAGAACCGATACGTTCGTCCGGCACGCTCGCACGAGTAATCAGTGAGGCGGTATCGCCCGCATATCGAAACGGCAAAATTCATCCTGCAACAAAAACATTTCAAGCACTACGAATTGCCGTCAATGATGAACTCGAAGCACTGACACAGTTCATACAACAGGCAATAGAAATATTACGTCCCGGAGGGAGACTCGCGATTATTACCTTTCACAGTCTCGAAGACAGAATCGTGAAGCACGCCTTTAAAGATGCGGCACATGACGGTAGGGGAGTGGTTGTGACGAAGCGACCTATGGTACCAAGCGACGAAGAACTGAAGACAAACAGAAGAGCACGAAGCGCAAAACTACGAATTTTTGAAAAACATGCATAATCGGAAAGTACAAGTTTTATATACAACTGAACGAAAGATGCTTTGGGGTGCGTTTTCATTTATTTTGCTTGCATCCGCACTGTATATGTATCTCCTCTGCGCATCGGTCGCACACGTAGTCGCACGAAAGGAAATTGGTCAAGAAATTGCGTCAATTTCCTCTGAAATCGGTATACGCGAATCTGAATATATTGCTGCCCAGCATGCGGTGAGCGTGGATATTGCATCTCTGCATGGGTTTACTCTCGCAGAATCAAAAACGTTTGTGAAGCCGACACAAACGACGTTTGTGCTCTCTAAAAATAATGATAGTTAATACGTAATCCGAAGTTTCAGGTGGAATGCGGAGCCAATCAATAACACGAATACGATTCATATTGTGGTGCATTGTTGCGCTCGTCTGCATTCTTGTCGGAAGATTGTACCACGTGCAAATTTTGAATGGAGATACCTATCGCAGAGAAGCTGAAGGTCAGTATGTACACACAGTCCGGGAACTTTATAAACGGGGGAGTATTTATCTTGAGACAAGGGATGGGGAGCGAGTATCTGCGGCGACCATTCAGGCGGGCTTTTTGCTCGCGATTGATCCGCAGAGGGTAAAGGATGCTGAAGCCGCGTATTCAAGTATTCAGAACATTATCCCGCTCGACCATGATTCGTTTATAGAACGTGCGGCAAAAAAAGAAAAAACGTATCAGGAAATAAAGCGACAGATAAAAACGGAAGACGCAGAAAAAATAAAGGCGCTCGGTATCGAAGGAGTTCTCCTCTATCGTGATCAATGGCGCTATTATCCGGGAGAAACGCTTTCAGCTCGGACCATTGGATTTATCGGCTATAACGAAAATGACATTGTCGGCAAATATGGGCTTGAACGATACTATGAAGATGTTCTTTCTCGCGATGATGAACGGCTCTTCGTGAATTTTTTTGCAGAAATATTCAGTAACGTCGGTAATCTTGTATTTGATCGCGCATCAGAATCGCACGGTGATATCTTAACCTCGATAGAGCCTACGGTTGCCCGCAATCTTGACAGCGTTCTCGCAAAAGTTCAGGAGCAGTATGGGAGTAATTTGACCGGTGGCATTATTATCAACCCGAAAACTGGTGAAATATATGCGATGTCAGTTCAACCGACATTTGATTTGAATCACCGAGAAGATATTTCACTTGATGAGTTTCGTAATCCGCTTGTTGAAGACCGCTACGAACTCGGCTCGATTATCAAAGCGCTCAC
>CAYMIV010000012.1:20842-30502 GCA_964390945.1 uncultured Candidatus Saccharibacteria bacterium | reverse complement strand
GAGCATCCACCGCCCGGGGTTGTTCGAGTCGCGGGATGAAACAACATACGCTGCGGCGTTTTGGGTGCAGTTTGAACGTTGTAGGCTGTTTGTGCTCTCATACATGGCCATCCTTGAAATACTCGGCGCGCGTCCGAAACTCAAGCTTTCCGGGCCAATCAACAAGATTGAAGATGTTGGTACGCTCGTGACGCTCTGCCTTTTCGAACAACCTGAAGGCGAGCCCGTGCACTAAAGCCTAAACCGCCGCACGATGTGAGTGTGGCGGTTTTCTTATTCCCCTAGATTTCTGGGAGGGGAGCATCGTGTATGTTTGCAAAATTCAGATTCCTCTTGTACTATTGCGGGCACCGCATTACACCGCTTGGTGTGATAAGGAGTGTATTGCTCTTTAACTTGCTGCGCGGTACCTAGAGGTAAGGTGGCGTTCTCGCGCCCTTTCCCCTGAGTGCCCGCAGACTCTTTTTCTATTGTAAGAAGGGTCGCAGCGTGCGGAATTATTATTTATAGTTAATTAGTATTAACGTACTATGGCAGAATTTGATCGTTCGAAGCCGCACGTAAACGTTGGTACCATTGGTCACGTTGACCATGGAAAGACCACGCTCACCGCTGCGATTCTCAATGTACTTCACGCGAAAGGCAACGGTTACGGAGCCAGCGTGAAAGGTGTCGACGACATCGACAAGGCGCCGGAAGAAAAGGCGCGCGGTATTACCATTTCGCTCTCGCACTCTGAGTACGAGACACCGAATCGTCACTACGCGCACATTGATGCGCCAGGACACGCAGACTACATCAAGAACATGATTACTGGTGCCGCACAGATGGACGGTGCTGTTCTCGTGGTCGCCGCAACAGACGGTGCAATGCCCCAGACTCGTGAGCACGTACTCCTCGCTCGCCAGGTTGGTGTTCCAAAGATTATCGTTTTCCTCAACAAGTGCGACATGGTTGACGATGAGGAAATGATTATGCTCGTTGAGGAAGAACTCCGCGAGCTCCTCGATAAGCACGGATTTGATGGAAAGAATGCACCAATCATCAAGGGTTCTGGTCTCAAGGCGCTCGAAAACTCTGCACCGGGGAATGAGTGGTCTGACAAGATTGTCGAACTCGTTGATGCAATGGATTCATACTTCCCAATGCCGGTTCGCGAACTCGACAAACCGTTCCTTATGCCAATTGAGGACATCTTCTCAATTGAAGGGCGCGGCACGGTGGTAACGGGTCGCGTGGAGCGAGGAAAGGTTAAGGTTGGCGAAGAAGTACAGATTGTCGGCATCAAGGATACTGCACTCACGACCGTAACTGGTGTTGAGATGTTCAACAAGCAACTCGACCAGGCACAGGCGGGAGATAACGCGGGTATTCTTCTTCGTGGTACCAAGAAGGAGGATGTGCACCGTGGCCAGGTTTTGGCGGCGAAGGGTTCAGTAACCCCGCACACCGAGTTTGAGGCGGAAGTATACGTTCTCTCAAAGGATGAGGGAGGTCGCCACACTCCATTCTTCTCTGGGTACAAGCCACAGTTCTACATTCGCACAACGGATGTGACGGGAGACGTGACTCTTGCAGAAGGTACTGAAATGGTAATGCCGGGTGATACCGCTAAGTTCAAGGTAAAACTTGTTGCGCCAGTTGCACTCGAGGAGCAACAGAACTTCGCAATCCGCGAAGGCGGACGCACGGTTGGTGCCGGTGTCGTTACCAAAATTATTGCGTAACGCATACCAAGCTCTAATAAAAGCATTATGACAACGAACACCAAAGCGGAGCCAAAGAAGAAAAAGGCCGGTGCGATTGATGAGATCCAAAAGCTTCGGATTCGTGTGCGTGCGTATGAGCACAAAATCCTTGATGCATCGGTGAAGCAGATCATTGATACGGCGATGCGATTTGATGCGACGGTTGTGGGACCTATCCCGCTTCCAACTGAGATCAAAAAGTACACCGTGAACCGTGCTGCATTCGTGCACAAGGATGCGCGAGAACAGTTTGAAATGCGCATGCACAAGCGTGTCATCGACATCATGAATCCAGGCGCAAAGGTGATTGAGGCTCTCACGAACCTCTCATTACCATCTGGAGTCAACATTGATGTCAAAATGATGTGAATCATTTAAAAATCGCGATCTACTTTGTCGCGCTTCGAAAATAACGCTCATCGTATATCTATAATACGCCTCGCATTATTTTCTTCGCGCTTCGCGTAGCTCATCGATTTTCAATTCGATTCATTCACACCAGAGTAAGCAGAAGTTGTCATAGACTGAAACAAATCCCCGCGGGCTTCGCCCGCGGGGATTTGTATTGCAAGAGAGTTTGAAAAATGTCAAACGATATGCTTTTATTGCCCAAGCAGTTTGTTTGATTTTGCGTTTCTTCAACAAGGAGCCAAAGATGACCGAAAAAGTGGAGATTGGCCATTCGGTACGTGTTGCCATTGCGGCAGCTCATGGTGCGGAATTTCCAGGTATTGGAAGACTTTCGCAGTCTGGTGAACTGCTTCTCTATGGCATACGCGGATGGGTTTCGTCACCCGTTGCTTGCGCACCAACACCGGATTTCGAAGACCGCCTTTCTCGAAGCATCAACTTCTTCATCGAGGAAGATCTTCACTCGGCTGTTCATACGAAAAGGGAGAAAAACCCGCCGACCATCACCGTTGAACTTCTCGAAGAAGCGTCCGGTGTTTGGTTTGCAGAGCGAGTCACCCTCGGGTGGAAAAAAAAGAAGGTTCAGGTTGGATATGCAGACCTTCCGACTTTCCTCGTCACGAAGTGACATTCTCTAATCTGACAGCGCGGATGCACCCGCGCTGTTTTTTTTGTTTGCTTTTTTTAAGAAACAGGGTATACTCACGCCTAGCTTTTTAAGACCTACGTACCCCTACATCACCACGGTGATCGGGAGACCAATGGGCACAAAACCGCGATTTTCAATCTGCGAGCTTGTGCTTGCGATGAGAAATCGCGGTTTTGCTTTCGGGTCAAAAAGCGCACATTATCAGATAGTTTCAAAATAAATGCGTTTTATTTTAGGAACAAAGGAGCGCATGACCCAGGTGTTTGATGCACAGGGTAATGCGCATCCAGCAACCATACTTCGCGTTTCACCAGCAATCGTGACGCAAGTGAAGAGTGGAGAGAAGGATGGCTATGAAGCGGTCCAGGTTGCGGGCGGTGAGCAAAAGTCGCACCGAGTAAACAAGGCAGAGAAGGGTCATTTCGGTGGCGCATACAAGCATGTCGCGGAATTTCGTCCGCGTGCGGCCCGGAAGGAATCAATAGCGGGCCTCGAGAAGGGGGCGTCGCTAAATGCGACAGTTTTTTCTGTCGGTGATGTCGTTGCGGTATCTGCGGTGTCAAAGGGTAAAGGATTCCAGGGGGTTGTGAAGCGATACAACTTCAAGGGTGGTCCAGCAAGTCACGGTATGAAAAATACACTTCGGACTCCCGGCTCTATTGGAGCAACTGGTCCGCAGCGCGTGTTCAAGGGAATGCGCATGGCAGGTCGTATGGGAGGTGAGCGCGTAACAGTGAAGAATTTAACGGTGCTTCAGGTGAACGAGAAGGAAAACATCCTCCTTGTTTCAGGTGCGGTACCGGGTCGAAAAGGAGTCTTAGTTGAAGTTCGTAGCGTATAAATATGACTCAAAAACTCGAATCGAGTATCTACTCGCAAGAAGGAAAGGAGG
This sequence comes from uncultured Candidatus Saccharibacteria bacterium, assembly GCA_964390945.1. Taxonomy (GTDB): domain Bacteria; phylum Patescibacteriota; class Minisyncoccia; order Phycocordibacterales; family UBA918; genus Damh-18. The sequence continues at coordinate 26,802 of CAYMIV010000012.1, read as the reverse complement.
TTGGAAAAATATCACTTCCTGAAAACATATTTGGTGTTGCGTGGAATGCGGACCTCGTCCATGAGGTTGTCGTATCAATGCAATCAAACGAACGAGCAGGAACAGCGCACACGAAGACGCGCGGCGAAGTACGCGGAGGAGGCAAAAAGCCTTGGAAGCAGAAAGGTACTGGCCGTGCTCGCCACGGCTCAACCAGATCGCCAATTTGGTCTGGGGGCGGTGTTGCACACGGTCCGCGCAACGATAAGGACTTCACGAAAAAGATAAACAAAAATGTGCGTGCAAAGGCACTCGCAACCATTCTTTCGAAGAAATTCATTGATGGCGAAATGTTTTTTATCGACGCACTCACGTTTGCCGCTCCAAAAACGAGCGAAGCCAAACAAGTACTCTCGTCTCTCGGAACCATTTCAGGAGCGGAGGGTATCGTAAAAAAGCAAAAGAATTCCGCACTCATCGTCCTTTCTGGACGCGATGAGAACACGGAAAAGAGTTTCAGGAACTTCGGCAACATCATGGTCTCACAGGCAAAAGATGTGAGCCCGGTCGCATTACTCACGTATAAGTATGTTGTAGTCGCAAAGCCAAGCGTAGCGCTCGAGACATTCGGAAAACGAGTTGCTACACGCGCCGTACGAGGCGCCGCAAAGGCAGATAAGGTTACAACCACACGCAGATAATATGGGATTCTTTGGAAAGAAAACTGCGGAAGAAACTTCTGCATTGGAAATTTCTCCAAAAAAGAGGGTTGCACCGCGACTTCAAGCCGACCACGATGCAACGGCGGTTATCGTTCGTCCACGTATCACGGAAAAGGCGGCGCTTCTCCTCGACAAGAATGTGTACGCATTCGAAGTAAGAAAGGGGGCGACGAAGTTTGAGGTGCGCGATGCCATCAAGGCGCTCTACAAAGTTACGCCGGTTGCGGTTCGCATCGTGAACCAACATCCGCGTCATTACAAATCACTCTCGCGCGGTCGAAGCATGATGGATAAAGGACTCCGCAAGGCGTACGTCTATCTCAAAAAGGGAGACAGTATTAATCTTGCGTAGAATCCGCAACATTGCAATAAAACCGTTTACGAAACTAGAGAGTTCGGCATCGATTCAAGGCATTAGGAATAGCATGAATCGATGGCTAAGATTTTCTAACTCGCTACGCTCGTAACAAAATCTAAGCATGAAACACTACAAACCAACATCAGCCGGTCGTCGCGGAATGACTGTCATTTCGTATCGCGACAAACTCACCTCGACAAAAAATGCCCCGTCGAAGCGCCTCACGCAAGGAACACGATCGACCGGAGGCCGCAATAGTGGAGGTCGTACCACGAATTTCTATCGCGGTGCGGGAAATAAAAGAACCTATCGCCTCGTAGATTTCAAATTCAACAAAAAGGATGTATCCGCCCGCGTTGAATCTGTCGAGTATGATCCGTTCCGCACTGGTTTCATCGCGCTCGTCTGTTATGCAGACGGTGAGCGACGCTACATCCTCGCCCCTGAGGGTATGAAGCAGGGAGATGAATTCGTTGTTTCCGAAACTGCAAAGCCAAAAACGGGAAATCGCCTACCGCTCGCTGCCATTCCTGTCGGCACCTTTGTGTACGCAATCGAAACAAAGCCGGGAGCAGGGGCACGCATTGCACGTTCTGCGGGAAACTATGCAGAAGTTGTTGCACATGATGCGGGATTCACTCTCATCAAAATGCCGTCATCGGAAGTGAGACGAATCGTCTCCACCGCTTGGGCATCGATTGGCAAGGTCTCAAACGACGAACACCAGCTCGTTCGCCTTGGCAAGGCTGGTCGCGCACGCTATCGGGGTATTCGTCCGCAAACTCGAGGAAGCGCTCGCAATGCCGTCGACCATCCGTACGGAGGAGGCGAAGGTCGCGCACCACGCGGACATCGCCGAGCGCGCACGAAACAGGGTCGTCCAACCGGAAAGGGCCAGAAGACACGAAGTCCAAAAAAGCATTCAAACGTCTTCATTGTCACGCGCCGCAAGCCTGGCAAACTCATGGCAAATTCAGGACGATAGATATATTGAACGTATACGAAACACACAAAACCCTCGGGCAACTTGCCCGCGGGTTTTGTCGTGTTGACACTTCTCGATTCTTCGCGTAGTATGTCGGGCGTCATTGAACTCAGCGGTTAGTCATTCCGAGGGGGATGGCACGCACGTTTAGTGGGCACTTCCTGTAGCACTGGCCGTTACCTGTTGCTACACGAGGTTCTCACCATAATCAGGTGGTAGCCTTCACACGCAATCGCGTCTTTTAATTAATATGTCACGATCACTCTACAAAGGTCCGTATATAAACGAGAAACTCCTGAAAAAGATTTCAGGAAAAAAGCCCGATAGCGTCGGGGTTATCAAGACGTGGGCACGCGCCGCTGTCATTGCTCCGGAAATGGTCGGATTCACCTTTGGTGTATACAACGGCAGGACACACATCGCAGTGTTTGTTTCTGAGGAAATGGTAGGCCACCGATTGGGGGAATTTTCGCCAACAAAGAAATTCATCCGCCATGGAGGCAAGATGCAGAAAGAACTTGAAACAAAGAAGAAAGAGGCCGAGATAACAGCGGCTAAGTCAGCAAAAGCAGCTGCGGATGCTGCTCCAAAGAAGAAATAAGGCCTAATCATTAGACTATGAAAGCAGTTCTCAAAAATTATCGTCAGTCTCCCCGCAAGGTTCGCCTCATTGCTGACCTTGTGCGTGGCAAGGATGTGAAGAAGGCGCTCCAAACGCTTGCGTTTGTGAATAAGCGAGCATCAGATCCGTTTGCGAAACTCATCAAATCAGCGGTTGCGAACGCACGTCAGGCGGGTGCACAAATTGAAAACCTCGTCGTCAAGTCAGTTCAGGTGAATAAGGGCACTGTGCTGAAGCGCTATATGCCGCGAGCACGCGGTTCAGCGGCACAGATTCTGAAACGCAACAGCCACATCACCATTGAGCTCGATACAAAATAGCATTCTTATTTATTCATTACTCACTATGACACACGTCGCACACCCATACGTACAACGTCTCGGCATCATTCGCGATTGGAAGTCGCGTTGGTTCGCCACGACCCCCAAACTTTACCGCGAGTACGTGCGCACCGACATCGCAGTCCGAAAGTTTTTTGAAAAAAAACTTCGCGGTATGCACGTTGCGTCGGTTGAAATTGAGCGCAACGAGAAGGCGTATCGCATCATCATAAGCACTTCACGACCCGGTCTCATCATCGGGCGGAGTGGCGAAGGGGCAACAAAACTCAAAAAGGAAGTCGACCTCCTCTTCCGCACGCTTAAACTCACCGAAAAGCCTGAAATTAAGATTGATATTGAAGAGGTGCGCACTCCAGAAGCCAGCGCATCAGTGGTAGGTCAGATGGTTGTTGAAGGACTTGAAAAACGAATGGCGTTTCGCCGCGTTATGAAGCAGACTGCGGAGAAGGTCATGGCTAATCGCGATGTGAAGGGCGTCCGCATCATTGCGTCGGGTCGCTTGGGAGGCGCTGAAATGGCGCGTCGGGAAGAAATAAAGAAAGGACGCATTCCGCTCCAAACACTTCGCGCTGATATAGACTTTGCCCGCGAGAAAGCAATCCTTCCATACGGTTCAATAGGTGTGAAGGTGTGGATTTACCGTGGCGATATATTCGCAGACCGAACCGCGAACGCACAGAATGACGCGGTTCGTTCAGAGCGTCGCAGTCGAAGTCGTGCAGCATAAATATTTCCAATATGTTATTTCCTAAAAAAGTAAAGCACCGAAAATGGCAGACTGACCGGAAGCACCCGGATCGCCTTAATGCTGCCGAAACGCGTGGCGCCAAAGTTTCTTTTGGTGCGTACGGTCTCAAAGCAACAACTCAATCACGGGTCAAAAGCAACCAAATCGAGGCAGCACGCCGCGTCATTTCACGCACGCTCGGTAAAACGGGAAAGGTATGGATTCGTATTTTCCCGGACAAGCCGGTTACAAAAAAACCAGCGGAGGTTGGCATGGGAAAGGGAAAGGGTGATCCCGACCACTTCATTTTCGACGTACGACCGGGACGTGTCCTCTTTGAGATTGATGGTGTCACCGAGGTGGTTGCGCGCGAGGCGCTCCGCAAGGCAACAGCGAAACTCCCTCTTAAAGCAAAGGTCGTTAGCCGTGAAGAAACAGGCGGATAATCTTCCCAATGCGTATGAATGAATTACAACAGATGAATGATACAGACCTGAAGAAGTTTGTCAGTGAGAAGCGGGAAGCGCTCCGTGCCAATAGGTTCAATGCGTCGGGAAGCGGTCTCCGCGACACGCACGCACGCAAGAACACCCGCAAGGACGTTGCCCGCGCACTTACTGAACTTAACCGCCGCGCGAAGATGGCGCCCGAAGCATAAATACACCACATATGGAAACAGAAAATCAAACATCAAATGTACAGACCGCTCCGGGAGGGCGTGTGCTTCATGGCGTCGTGGTGTCCACCAAGATGCAGGACACGATTGCTGTTGCTGTCGAACGATATGTGAAGCACCCAAAGTACAAGAAATATCAGCGACGCACCAAAAAGTTTTTGGTACACGATAAGGGCAATACCGCAAAAGAGGGGGACAAGGTTGCAATTCGAGAAACGCGTCCCATCTCACGTCGTAAGCGATTCGAGCTCGTTAAGTAAACAATATGATTCAACCACGATCTATAATCACCATAGCGGATAACTCGGGAGGCAAAATTGGCCGCGTGTTCAAGGTGTTGGGCGGTTCAAAGAAACGTTATGCCGAACTTGGCGAACTTGTTGTTCTCTCCATTCAAACAGCAGAGCCGCGCAAGATGGTTAAGAAGAAGGATGTTGTCTACGGCGTCGTCGTTCGCCAGGTAAAGCCATATCGCCGCAAAGACGGTTCTTATGTAAGTTTTGACGACAACGCAGTTGTTTTGGTCGACAAGGAAAAGAGAGAGCCGAGGGCAAACCGCGTATTTGGTCCCATTCCTCGCGAGGTTGCTGAGGCCGGATACCAAAAGATTGTCACACTTGCGCCGGAAGTCGTCTAACACATAAACATATGAAGATAAAAAAGAAAGACACTGTGATTGTAATCGGAGGAAAGGACCGCGGTAAGACTGGTACAGTGCTTCGCGCGTTTCCGAAGAAGCACGAGGTGCTTGTCGATGGCGTCAATATGACAACTCACCACGAGAAGTCTCGTCGCCGAGGACAGCAAGGTCAAATCATTGTGAAGCCAGAGCCAATCCACGTCTCGAACGTTGCTTTGAAACACGGCAAGGATGGAAGGGGTGTTCGCCTTGGGTACGCAATGGAAGGAGAAGGTAAATCAGCAAAAAAGGTACGCGTCGCGCGACCTTCAGGCGAAAAGGTTTAAGAATTTTTTAGTCACATTTATTACACAAGCGTATGGCAACAACATTCGTCACAATGAAAGAAAAGATTGAGAGCGCCTTCGATTCTCTCAAAAAGCCATTTGCATACACAAATGTTATGCAGGCACCGCGCATTGCAAAGGTTATTGTTTCGACCGGCGTCGGGAAAATACCCGACAAGCACAAACGCGCGCTCATAGAAGACCGCCTCGCACGCATCACCGGCCAAAAGGCGGTTCCTCGTCTTGCAAAGAAATCAATCGCGACATTCAAGCTCCGCCAGGGTGATGTCATCGGCTATCAAATTACCCTCCGAGGTGCCCGCATGCGAAGTTTCCTCGACAAACTCATTCATATTGCGCTTCCGCAGACCCGTGACTTCCGCGGACTCCCCGTTTCCGCAATTGATGAGATGGGTAATTACTCACTCGGCATTAAGGAGCACACCATTTTCCCTGAAACTGCTGATGAGGAAATCAAAGACGTATTCGGTATCGGTATCACCATCGTAACGACAGCAAAAAATAAAGCAGAGGCGGAAGCGCTTCTCCGCCACATAGGGTTACCATTGGCGAAATAAGCCACT
>CAYMIV010000012.1:0-20742 GCA_964390945.1 uncultured Candidatus Saccharibacteria bacterium | reverse complement strand
GGTTTTTTGTTGACTCTGAAGGTTTATTTTGATATATTTGCCCCCGTAGCGATATTCGCCCGTTCAGCAGGGAGGCTTAAAAAACAGTCGTTTTTAAGCCCCGGACGGTGCGTTTTTTGAAGAGAACGGTCACCACTTTCTCGGTGAGACCACTCTTACGCTTCAGCATTATTAAACTCCGGGCTAAAACACGGCTCCCGTGTTCGCCCCATAAGTCATTTCAATGGCAAGAAAATCAGTTTTGCTTCGAGCGCTCCGTTCGCCGAAGTTCAAGAGTCGCGTTGTTCGTCGCTGCTACAAGTGTGGCCGCAAGCGTGGGTACATGCGCGATTTCGACATGTGCCGCATTTGCTTCCGTGAAGCGGCACACGAGGGACATATACCAGGTATTAAGAAATCATCATGGTAAACGATCCTATCGGAGATTTCATCATTCAGCTTAAAAATGCGGGAATGGTGCGGAAACGCGAAGTAAACGTCGCGTACTCGAAGATGAAGCATGCGGTCGCCGAAAAACTTGTGGAAGCAGGATATGTTTCAAGTACCGCAAAAGTCGGAAAAAAAGTTAAGAAGACTCTTTCCGTGACGCTCAAGTATGATGCGCAGGGAGCACACGCAATTCAGGGTGTTCAGCGAATCTCAAAGCCCGGTCGTCGTATGTACCTCGGAGTATCAGAGATTCACCCGGTGAAGTTCGGAAGAGGCGAACGTATTCTCTCCACCCCCGCGGGGATTCTTACTGGCAAGGAAGCGCGCACAAAGAATGTCGGCGGAGAAGAATTATTTATTATCTGGTAACCCATTACCGCTAACTACATCTACATATGAGTCGATTAGGAAAACAGCCGGTGAATCTCCCCAAGGGCGTGGAAGCGACCTTTTCAGGAGGCGTGCTTACGGTAAAGGGTCCCAAAGGAACGCTTTCTCGCGAGATTCGAAACGATATCGCAGTAACCGTGAGCGAAGAGGCGATGACATTTGCAGTTGCAAAACCAACAGATGCCTCAAAGAAACTCTGGGGTACCTATGCCGCACACGCGAGAAACATGGTGAAAGGCGTCACTGAAGGATTCAAGAAAGAACTTGATATAGAAGGGGTCGGATACCGTGCGGAAGCGCAGGGCAACAAGGTAAAACTTTCTGTCGGTTTTTCGCACCCTGTTGAGATTGTTGCTCCGGAAGGGGTTGCGGTTGCGACAGAAAAAGGACACATTGTAATTTCGGGTATTGATAAAGACGCGGTTGGGCAGTTTGCCGCAAATCTTCGCGGTATTAAAAAGCCGGAGCCGTACAAGGGCAAGGGCATTAGATATACCGGCGAATACATTATCAGAAAGCAGGGTAAGAAGGGTGTTGCGTAAACCCGCTGTCATAAATACACACCATGAGCACATCTTCACAGAAGGTACACAGCAGAACACGACGCCATGCGCGTATTCGTGCGAAAATCGCAGGAACCGCCGCACGACCGCGTCTTGCGGTGTTCCGCAGCAATCGTTTCATCTATGCCCAGCTCATTGATGATGAGTCGGGAAAGACGCTCGTTTCATCCGATTCACGTGTCGCAAAGGGAAAAACATCTCGCGACCGTGCAAAAGAGACCGGTGCGACACTTGCAGCGCTCGCAAAGGATAAGGGAATCGAAAAGGTCGTCTTTGATCGCGGGGGGTTCCAATACAAGGGTTCCGTTGTCGCTCTCGCGGATGGCGCGCGCGCAGGGGGGCTTGCATTTTAGGTCAATTGGTAAATATTAAACAACATGTCAGAAAACACACAGCAGGAAGCTATAATCGAGACCGACGTCTCGAACGAGGTAGTCACCACAACTGATGCACCTACCGCTGATGCACCAGCTGCAGAGAATGCTGCGGAGAAGCGTGGCGGTCCGCGGCGGGGAGGAGATCGCGGGGGGGATAAACGCAACCCGCGCCGACCGCGACGGGGGGGTCGCCGAGAGGAGCGCGTTCGTTCAGAATTTGATCAAAAAATAATCAGCATTCGTCGCGTGACGCGCGTTATGGCTGGCGGACGCCGCTTCAGTTTCAGTGTTGCCATGGTTATCGGCAACAAAAAGGGTAAGGTTGGCGTCGGTATCGGAAAAGCCGGCGATACGCAACTTGCGATTGAGAAGGCGGCGCGAAATGCAAAAAAGAACCACATCACGCTTCCGCTCAATAAGCATCAGCATATTCCGCACGATGTATCGGCAAAATATTCAGCAAGCCAAATCATGATAATGCCCGCGCCGGGTAAAGGTCTTGTGGCGGGAAGTTCGGTTCGAACAGTGCTCGAGCTCGCGGGCGTCAAAGATGTTACCGCGAAAATCTTTTCACGAAGCAAGAATAAACTCAACAATGCTCAAGCGGCTATCGCGGCGCTTAAGAAACTTAAGGCGTAACTACCCAGATATTGTTTTACTGGATGAGAAACCTCGGTGTCGATTCAAAGCATTATGAAAAACATTGAATCGACAACTAAGATTTTCTAAATTCATTACATTCATTAATAAAATCTAAGCTCTAAGCATGCAATTACATCAACTTAAACCAACAGCACCGCGCAAGGAAACAAAGCGTATCGGTCGCGGTGGTAAGCGGGGCAAAACATCCGGCAAAGGAGGAAAGGGACAGACGGCGCGTGCAGGAAATCGACCGCGACCGGAAATGCGCGATCTCATCAAAAAACTTCCAAAACTGCGCGGATTCGGCAAGAATCGCGGACGCACGGTCAATTCCGAGCGCGAAGTCGCGCGAGTAGTGAATCTCTCGTCGCTTGAAATCTGCTTTGAGAATGGCGCCGAAGTAACACCAAAGACAGTGGTCGCGTGCGGCATCGTTTCCGCTCCAAAAGGAACAACGCCAATGATAAAAATTCTCGGTACAGGTGAAATCTCAAAAAAATTAACGGTTCGCGGCTGTCTCTACTCCGCATCAGCAAAGGCAAAGATTGAAAAGGCGGGTGGAACCGTTGCGTAATACACGTATGGCGTTTGGTGGGGTACAATGTCTCCATACAAAAAACAAATGCATTACCAACCTAAGTAATACTGAATGGATACTCTTCTTCGCAAACTCAAAATAATCTTCACTGACACGGCAATCCGCAATCGTATTTTGTTTGTTCTCGGTGCGATTGTCATCTTTCGTCTCCTTGCGTCAGTCCCGATTCCGGGTGTTGACGTTGCGATGCTGAAGCAATACATAGAGAACAACCAGTTCCTCAATCTCCTCAGCATCTTTTCAGGAGGTGGACTCAACAATCTTTCCCTTGTCATGCTTGGTGTTGGACCCTTCATTACCGCGTCAATCATCATGCAACTCATGACGGTGATGTCCCCAAAACTCAAAGAAATGTACTCTGAAGAGGGCGAAACGGGTCGTGCGCGATTCACGCAATACAGTCGCATGCTCACGCTCCCCCTGGCCATTCTCCAGGCGTTCGGGTTTCTCTCACTCCTCAAGAATCAGGGCGTTCTCGCGGGTACACTCCCGACTCTCGACTTCATTGTGAATATCATCATTGTTGTGGCAGGTTCAATGCTTCTCATGTGGATTGGCGAACTCGTTACAGAATATGGCATCGGAAACGGTGTCTCAATCATCATTTTTGCCGGCATTGTTGCATCGTTGCCGCAGACTGCGAGCCAACTGTACTTCAATTTCGATCCCTCACAGATACCGCTCTACGCAGGGTTCGTTGTTGCGGCGCTCGCCATTGTGTATGCCGTTGTCGTTATGACCCAAGCGGAACGCCAGGTTCCTATTACGTATGCGAAGCGCGTACGCGGTACCCAGACATACGGTGGCACCTCGAGCTACATCCCGCTCCGCCTTAACCAAGCCGGCGTGATTCCCATTATCTTTGCGCTCTCCATCATCCTTTTTCCGCAAATGATTCTCAACATTCTCGCAACATTCAATGTTTCGGGAGTTGCTGGCTTTTCGGAAAAGGTGCAGGCATTTTTTGCGAACCAGGAACTGTATGCGGTTGTGTACTTCACGCTCGTCATCGTCTTCACCTTCTTTTACACTGCGGTCACGTTTGACCCCGATGCGATGTCAAAGAATCTTCAACGGAACGGCGCATTCATACCGGGAATTCGACCGGGCGGGCACACCGCTGAACACCTCGGAAAACTTATTACGCGACTTACGCTTGCTGGCGCGCTCTTCCTTGGTCTTATCGCCATTCTACCCATCGGTATGCAGATTCTTACGGGTGTTGCCTCGCTTGCAATCGGCGGTACCGCGCTTCTCATTGCGGTTTCCGTTGTTGTTGACCTTGTGAGACGCACCGATTCGCAAGTCTCACTCCGCGAGTATTAACAGAGACCACAGAAACAAAAAACACCGGAATATTCGGTGTTTTTTGTTTCGTGTACCGCTCTCTATGAGAGGTGCGGTGAAACGAGTTTTGTCATTTCAAACATCGTGACCTCACCTTTTCCGCCAAATACCACTTTGAGTTTTTCGTCCGCAATGATATTTCTCTTGTTCTTTGGATTTTGAAGATTGTTCTTCTTAATGTATTCCCATAACTTCTTTACCACTTCTGTACGCGGCATTGGACCTGGTCCGACGACTGCTGCAAGTTCGGGAGAAATAGTAAGGGGCTTTGATAGTGCTGGATTTAGTGCCATATGTTAATTGAATGATTTATTGGTCTTATGCAGTGTATACCATATTTGAGGAACTTCCAGGGGCTGTGTGCATACGTGCTCCGAGAGAGGCGGGTGGCAGGACCTTGACCCTGTGCACATCAATACTCATTCTTGAATGAGTATCCGAGCGGAACTTTGCTGATGACCTGTTTCCAACTCTGCGATTTGAGCCATTTTTTGTATGTGTCAAAAACAGTAAGCGCGACGGTTTGTGGGCTGTGACGTGACGTATCGACAATGAGGTCGAAATTCTCAATGTTATAAGGGTTGATATTGTAGAGTTTTTTAAAACGTCGCCGTTCATTCTGGAGACGAGCCTCAACTTCATCAATGACGGTTGACATATCACTCGTTCCTTCGCCGCTTCCGCTCCTCCCCACATTCAGGCTCGCGTCTTTGTAGATGCGGGCGATGGCAACATCTGGGTCAAGATCAAGATACACTTTGAACGACTCCGGAATCCAGTAGAAACCCAGTCGAGAATCGATAACAATATCGCGATTATCACGGAGTTTGCGGAGCTCCTCATCAATCTGCATATCCATTTCAGGATTTTTTTCTGCCATGAGATTGTAGTCTCGGAGCGAGATGCGACGCTTTCGGGTCATTTCGCGAACGAGGTCGCCCGACGAGTAGCGCGTATAACCCAAGAGCTCCGCAACTCGGTCTGCGGTTGATGACTTACCGCTTCCGGGCTTTCCCGAAACGGTGATGATGTGTTTCCTCTCCATGGGATAATGATACCCTATTCCGCAAGCCAGCGTTCGTATGCTTTAAGAATTTCTTCAGACACCTCTTCAGGCGTGAGATATTCGGTATCAATCACAAATGCAAACTGCGATGGAATATACGGATCTACGCCATAGTGTTTACAATATCGCTCCTCATGATTCTTGATGCGTTTCTGCGTTTTGAGGAGCGCTTCTTCGAGTGTCTCGGCGACTTCCCCTGCTTTTATTCGGAGCTCGGAATGTTTGTCGTTAAACACCCGCTCTGCCGACGTCTCAAGAGAAATATTGAGAAATACAGAAAATCCACTCGGGATGAAGTGGAACGCAAGATGTGAGTCAACAATATAATTATTTTCCTCACGTTCAATGCGCATAAGTTCCGCGTCAATCATGAGATCGGTCTCCTTTGATTCAGAAACCATCTCGTTGAACGCCTCGAGTGTGAGACCCCCCCTTGCAGCAAGCTCGCGTACAAAATCACCAGTTGAGAATTTTCTATACCCGAGGCGCTCGGCAAGAATCGTTCGAACGGTCGACTTCCCGCTCCCTGGGTAGCCACCGAGGGTGATAATGTGCTTTTTTTCCATGACGCTAGAATAGCATAGTCACGGCGGTTGTGTTTTCCTGTCTCTCGCGTACACTTTGTTGGTTCTCTGCCCACTATTCATGCATGGGGCGGCCATAGTAGGATGGTGCTGTACGGATTTCGCTCGGGTGAACCGTGGAGTCCTGTGTTCGAGAGCGAAAGGTATCACATATATAATAAAGTTCTAACGTGATGGAGACAAAAACAATTATTTTTATCGGACCGCAGGGAAGCGGGAAGGGAACCCAAATTGCGAAATTACGCGATGTGCTTCGAAATGCCGATCCTGGTCGTCGGGTCGTCGATATTCAGACCGGTCGCCGGTTTCGAGCTCTCGCGGAAAAGCGAGAAGGGTATACCGAACAGGAGGTGCACGAAACATTAAATACCGGGGTATTGCAACCACTCTTTCTTTCCGTTGTACTCTGGGGCGACGCGCTCCATCAGCACGCAGATGCCGATTGCCATCTCCTCATTGACGGTTTTCCCCGCACGCTCGATGAAGCGCGCGTGCTTGAGAGCGCCCTCACATTCTATCGGAGAGAGCACCTCGTCATCGTAAATCTCGAAACTCCGGAAGATGTCGTTCGGGAACGCATGCTCAAGCGCGCACGCCAAGACGACACCTCAGATTCAATCGAGGAGCGACTCTCGTGGTATCGGGAAGAAATTTTGCCGCTCCTTGCGTACTACCGCTCCCGTGCACGTACGACCGTTTGGGATATTAACGGCATGCTCTCGATAGAGGAGGTGCACCATGAAATTGTAAACAGGCTTACTCTTGTATGAGCGGCATCACAAAGAAAACCAAGGAAGAAATTGCCCTCCTGCGCACGGGAGGCGCGATACTCGCTCGAATTTTGCGCGAGCTGAGTGAATACGCAAAGCCCGGTGTTTCTACCGAGGACATTAACGACCGCGCGCTTGAGTTGGTTGAGAAATACGGCGTTGAGCCGGTACTGCTCGGATATCATCCCGAATTCGCGCCCGTACCGTACCCTGCGGCGCTCTGCACATCGGTAAACAACACCGTGCAGCACGGCGTGCCTCGCGCTGACGAAGTGCTCAAGGAGGGCGACATCATCAATCTCGATATGTCCGTTGGCTACAAGGGAATGATTGTTGATTCGGGAATTACGGTGCCGGTCGGAACGACAGACAAGATCTCTCAAAAACTCATCAATGTGACGAAAGAAGCGCTCACTATCGGCATCAAGGCTGCGCAGCCGGGCGGCTATACCGGCGACATCGGCAATGCGGTTGGTACTTTTGTCCGCGCACATGGGTTTAGTGTTGTTGAGGCGCTCTGCGGACACGGTGTCGGGTATGCGGTGCATGAAGATCCGCTCATTCCGAATTTCGGCAAAAAAGGCACAGGCATTCGTATCGAAGTCGGACACGTCTATGCCATCGAGCCGATAGTGAATGTCGGAAAGAAAGACGTTGTTTTTGATGACGAGGGCGACTACTATAGCGTCTTCACTAAAGATGGTTCACGAAGCGCGCACTTTGAACACACGGTCGCTATCACGGAAAATGGTCCTGAGGTAATGACGCGGGAGTAGAGAATATTGGGGGTGATGAAGATATGGATGGAGAAATAATGCCAAATTTCCTTGAATTAAGACAAGAGTAGGGTATACTCACGACATATTTTTATTCCTAAACCACGACACATGTACAACCGCAAACCACACCAAGAGCGCTCCTTCGTCATACTGAAGCCTGATTCGGTCCAGCGTTCGCTCATTGGCGAAATCATAGGTCGTTTTGAGCGCACCGGTCTCAAGTTTTCAGCAATGAAAATGATTGTTCCGAAAAAGGAACAACTGCTTGCACACTACAATAAAAATGAAGAGTGGTTTCTAAGGAAGGGGACTCGCATCGTTGAGGACCTGCAATCGCAGGGGCTTCCCGTGGATAAGGAGCCGATAGAGTATGGGCGCGCCATTATTGACACTATTGTGAAATACATGACCGCCGCCCCCGTCGTTGCAATGATTCTTGAGGGCAACCAGGCTGTCGCCGTTGTTACAAAACTTGTCGGTACGACAGAGCCCGCAACATCAGATGTGGGAACCATACGCGGCGACTACACGGTAGATTCGTATGCGCACTCATCATTTGAGAATCGCGCGGTACGCAATCTCATCCACTGTTCGGAGTCACCCGAGGAAGCGGAACGTGAAATTAAAGTTTGGTTTACCGACGCGGAAATCATGAACTATGCGACGGCGCAGGAGCGCATCATGTACGATGTTGATTTTGACGGCGTGGCGGAATAAATAATCGAAAAACGCCCCTCGGGGCGTTTTTCGTTCTCGCGTGAGAAAAAACAGAGTTGTTCACAGATTGGTATTGAGCACACGCCTCACGCCCCAGTGCATTGGTGATATACTTTTAAGTGGAACCGCGGGAACGCATGTTCTGCTTAATTGCATATCAAGGGCTGTCTGTAGTCACAAGTACGGTTGAGAACTCGACGCGACGAGATTTCACAAGTGCTTGGAAAGGACGCCCACCTGGAGTGATTCAGGAGACATGCAACCCGTGGTTCCACGAAAAAAAACGCACCGAGTGCGTTTTTTTTCGTGCGCGCATTCTCAATCCATTGTTCGTCCAGTGTGCTACTATGTGTGCACATGCGTTCGTCGCTTCTCACCACACTTTTTTTATCTGCAGTCACGACCATGGCGATTGTTCACGTTGCGGCGACACAATTTTCACTTTATTGGAGATACTCCTGGTTTGACTATCCTGTGCATCTCCTTGGGGGCACATGTGTCGCGCTCGCACTATTCTTGCTCCCCGTATTTCGCCTGCGTATCCCGGAACGATTTTATTCTTTGATTCCGGTACTGGGGTGCGTGCTTGTCACGGGAATTTTATGGGAGGTCTTCGAGTATTTCATCGGTGCGTCAGTACTCGAACCAAATCTCTTCATTGATACCGTGGGTGATTTGGGAATGGATCTTGCGGGCGGTGGTATCGGATTTTTTGTCGGCGCTCGCGTGAGAATGCTCTAATATATATGGCACAGATTACATTCGCAGGCGGTGTTGGTGACGTAACGGGGGCAAACTTTCTTCTCGATAGTGGCGGCATCCGAATTTTGATTGATTGCGGACTCCGTCAGGGCGACCGTTTCGCGCTCGAGTCGAACAGTGACCCGTTCGCATATGCCCCGGGGAGCATTGATGTGCTCTGCGTCACACATGCCCACGCCGACCATATCGGGCGCATTCCGAAACTCATAAAGGATGGATTTGGCGGAGTTATTTATTCGACTCTTCCAACGAAAGACCTCGCCGCGCTCATGCTCGAAGATGCGTTCAAGGTTATGTCGTATGAGTCAGAACGGTATGGCGTCCCGCGATGTTTTGAGCGTGTACATATAGAAGCGGCGCTCGCACGCTGGAAAACGGCCGAGTACCACGAACCAATTGCACTCGGAGATGACGTAACCGCGACGTTTACCAATGCGGGCCACATACTCGGATCAGCAATGGTGACGCTTTCTCGTGGCGACAAAAAGTTCCTATTCACGGGAGATATTGGAAATACACCCCAACCCCTCCTCGACGCTCCCGAAATCGTAAAGGACTATGACTACCTCCTCATGGAGAGCGTCTACGGCGACCGTGAACACGAGGGGGTCGCCGAACGGAGCGAACTCCTCAAACATTACATCGAGGATACGCGGAAACGGGGTGGCACCCTCATCATTCCCGCTTTTTCGCTCGAGCGCACGCAAGGCATGCTCTTTGAGATAAATAATTTTGTCGAGCGCGGCGAAATAGAACCGATTCCGGTATTTCTTGATTCACCGCTCGCAATCGCGGTGACCGAACTCTACAAAAAACACATTTTATATCTCGCCGAACGTGTGCGAGAGCAGGTGGCGGGAGGCGACGATATTTTTGACTTCCCAAAACTCTCCTTTACACGAACGGTCGCTGCTTCGGAAGAGATTGCGAAGGTGCGGGGACCCAAAATCATCATCGCCGGCTCGGGCATGAGCCACGGCGGGCGTATACTGATGCATGAAAAACGATACCTTGAGGACCCCAAGACGACCCTTCTCCTCGTTGGATATCAATCGGTCGGAAGTTTGGGACGAATACTCTACGATGGCGCAAAAAAGGTGACGATTGAAGGCGAGACGGTTCGGGTTCGTGCGAAGATTGCCCGTATCCAAGGGTACTCGGGTCACGCCGACCGTGACCAACTCATTAATTTTGTTGATGCGGGTTGTGAAAAGGCAAAGCGGGTGTTTGTGACAATGGGGGAGGAGCGCGCATCGCTCTTTCTCGTACAGCGGCTTCGCGACTACCTCGGGCTCAACGCCGTTGCACCAGAACCTGGTGAATGTATCAAAATAGATTTTTAAAAACGCAGCGAAACGCACTGCATGCGGAATGATTTGAAGAATACAGTATAAAAAGAAAGGGTCCGAACGACTTCGTCGTTCGGACCCATCTGCGCCTAAGGCTACCAAGCGGTGTCCCGGGCGCGGGTCTTGGCGGACCCGTTTGCGCGGAGGCGGCGGTCCTTGCTGGTGTCCTTCCCGCGCGGGAGAGACCGGTAGGGACCCAACTTCTCCTTCCCCCGGAATTCCGGGTGCGTCCCCTTCGTCGAGGTCGCGTATGCCGTCGTCTCGTCTGCCTCCTGTTCGGCGACGAGGGCGGAGAGTTCGTCGTACCGGTCCTCCCACGCCGCCTCCATTTCGAGGTCGGCGTTGAAGTCTTCGTCCTCGCCGTCGGAGTCCTCTTCCTCCTCGCGGCCGTGGGTCGAGAACCTGTGGTCGTCGTACGTGTCGATGAACTGCTCGCGGGGGACGTACTCCCCCGTCTCCGGGTCGAACCCCATGTCGGCGTTCCCCATATACGCAGTTGCGACACCCGGTTGCGCGAAAGCGCAGCAAATCGTGATGCTCATCCCTACCCTCCTGAAAGGAACTTCTTGTTTAAAAACAAAACACCAGTAAACTCCTTATATTATAGCATATCTACATATATTGTCAATAAGGAAAGTGAGCAAAACTCACCATCGGGTAAAATCACGAAAAAACCTTGCATTTGCAAGGTTTTTTCGTTGGCTCCTAAATTCAGTTATTTGACCTGTGCGAGGATGCGTGCGAATACTTCAGGGCGGTCCTTCGCAATCGTTGCGAGAATCTTTCGATTTATAATAACCCCCTTATCCTTAAGAGTCTTCATAAAGACGCTATATTTCTGCCCATTTTCGCGGAGAATCGCATTAATGCGGCTTGTCCAAACACGGCGAAATACGTTCTTCTTGTCCTTGCGGTGTGCAAACGCGTGGAGTTGTGCGTGGTGAATCGCCTCAATTGCCTGTCGCTTTTTCTTCGATCGTCCGAGACGGTACCCCTTTGTGTTTGCGAGGATATATTTTCGGCGCTTATTTGCGCTCACTCCGCCTTTTACTCGTGCCATATCAGTAAATTAAAATTAAGAATTAAGAAAATATTTATTATGCGCCTGACTTCGGAAGGAAACGCTGGATTGCTTTCTTTGTGAGCGAAAGACGTTGTGTGCGACGCTTACTCAATCGTTCGCGACCGGTTTGCTTCGCGTTGAAGTGATTACGACCTGCGCGACGCGCCACAACTTTGCCGTTCTTCGTTACTTTGACTCGCTTCGAGTAGGATTTGTTTGTTTTCATAGTGAGGATTTATTGTATCTTCAATCTTTAAAGCACCGCGCAAAATAGGTTTTTGCTATTTGTTCTTCGCACTCATTCGTTCTATGACGGTGCTGAATCCCTTGGGGCTCCTTTTGATTTCGTCCGCTATTTTATACTCTGCCGGAACAATTTTCAAGAACTTCTCAAGCCGCTCTTTGAGGAATGATTCCTCCATGTATTTGTACCTCCCCCAGAGGAAGAGGTCGATTTTTACACGATGACCCTCTTCGAGCCACTCCGCGACCCGCTTTGCCTTGATGTTGAGGTCGTGATCTCCGGTTCCAATCTTGACCTGCATTCCCTTCGTTTCGGTGACGTGCGATTTCGCTTTTATTTCCTTCGCCTTCTTTTTGAGTTCGTAACTGTATTTGCCGAAGTCCATAATCTTCGCAACCGGCGGGACCGCTGTTGGTGAGATTTCGATGAGGTCAAGGTTGGCTTCCGCCGCCTTGGCAAGAGCGTCTTCCAGGGAAATAACTCCGAAATTCTCACCACCTGCTCCGATAACACGGAGCTCCTTGGCCTTTATCGCTTGGTTTATACGTACTTTCTCGTCTTTCAAGGTTATAAAAACTATGCAAAAAGAGAGCAAATGCTCTCCCGAATACGTTGGAAATCTAACATATTCATGGAAAAAGAGCAATCCCCGCCTCTGTTACATGAACCACGCATCCAGAATGAGAAGTCCCACAAAAAGGAGGAGTGCGACAGCGATTGCCTTCATGTGATTATTCTAGCATGGTGGCGGTTTCTGATGCTATAATTACCCACGAATATCGATATTGGTATGATACGTACAAAATACGTTCGCGGTGTTGCAAATCTTAAAACAATCCTTATCGTTTTTGCGGTTGGTCTTGTCGTTGCGAGTGGTGCCGTCATGTATGGACGTTCAGACCGAGGACAAATTGATGTTTCTGCCGCCATCTCAAATGCGAATGTGACGAGAAGTTCAAGTGGCGAGAGTCAGGTCAATATGCCCGCGCCGCGCGCATTCCAAAATTTACCGAACGGTGGTCTTGTCGGAACAGGTAAGCCCGACGATGTACCTCCTCCACCCCCCGCACCTGAAACGGCATCAACAACTGAAGGTGATGGAGACGCCCCGTCGACAGAGTCTGCGACAGAAGAGAATGCCGCTCCGGGAGAAACTCCTGCGGAGACAGTTCCGGCCGAATAGTAAATACACACGACGCCCTACCATGGAACTCAATGTTGAATTGCTCAAAAGTACCGTACGAAACTTTTTGAATGCTCATCGCAAGGCGGTTTTTGCTAATTTGGACAAGAGCGGGCTTCCCGCCACTTCGCTACTCCTCTACGCAATTGATGATGATTTCAATGTGTACTTCGGTACACGTCGCGCGTTCTCAAAATACGGGGACATTATCGCTCACCCGGTTGTCTCGCTTTCGGTCATTGAAGAGGCGGTTGATCCGCTCAAGGTTGTCGATATACGCGGTACCGTTAATGAAGTTCCGGGGAAAGAGCTCGATTCAGTTCACGCATTTTTTAAGACCAAAAATCCCGCAAAGTATTACGTCGAGGGCGCCGAAGATTTCACAATGTTCAAGCTCACTCCGACATTTATGCGATGGCTCGACGCCTCGAGCGGCGAGCTTACCATGGTTGATGTACCGCTCGATAAATAATTACCCATAGACGGGGATTATTTCTGTGGCGCGGAGAGCGTCGACACCGTACAATACCGTTGATGAACACGAAGTTTGATAAGTTCCTTCGCGCGGCTAATTATCTGTCCGCAGTTCAAATATATCTCCAAGAAAACTTTCTCCTCCAAGAGCCGCTCAAACCCGAGCACATCAAAGAGCGGCTCCTCGGACACTGGGGTACATGTCCAGGCGTCAACTTCATATATGCGCATCTAAATCGTGCGATTATTGAACATCGTCTCAATATGCTCTTTGTGCTTGGTCCGGGACACGGCTTCCCCGCGATACAGGCAAACCTTTTTCTCGAAGGGACGCTTTCGAAATACTACAAGGAAGTGACGCGAAATACGGCAGGAATCGCGCATATGGCGAAGCAGTTCAGTTGGCCGTATGGCTTTCCGTCGCATAGCAATCCCGGTGCTCCTGGGGTTATTCTCGAGGGGGGAGAGCTCGGATACTCACTTTCGACGTCGTACGGAGCTGTTCTCGACAATCCCGACCTTATCGTCGCGTGCGTTGTGGGCGATGGTGAGGCGGAAACAGGTCCTCTGGCGACTGCATGGCACATCAATAAACTCATTGATCCTGCAACGAACGGTGCTGTGCTTCCTATCCTCCACCTCAATGGTTACAAAATTTCCGGTCCAACCTTCATGGGGCGAATGAGCGATAATGAGCTCACCGATTTGTTTCGTGGCTACGGATACGAACCGCTCATTGTCGACACGTTTGTCGAGGCGGATCCCCACGCTCGCATGGTGGAGGTCGTGGACCATGCCATTCAGGCGATTCGATTCACACAGCATTGCGCAAAGGAGGGGACGCTTCGCGAGAATCCACGTTTTCCGATGATTATCTTTCGTTCTCCGAAAGGGTGGGGGAGCATCAAAGAACTCGGAGGAAAACGTATCGAAGACAATCACTACTCACACCAGGTTATCGCCGATCTCGCTCGAACGGACTTCGCTGAATTTCGAGCGCTTGAGGATTGGCTTCGCTCGTATCGATTCAATGAACTCTTCGACGGCGAACGATTCGATGCTGATATTGAAGCTTTGGTTCCCGATCCAGAGCGGCGTATGGGCGACAACCCGCACGCCCTCGGCGGCGAGCCGCACTACAAACCTCTCCGCTTGCCCGACGTGACTCGCTATGCGAAAAGCGGTACCTGTCGTCCCGAGGGTGGAAATTGCGCCGACGCAAACAGCATGACTGCGGTTGCTGAGTATCTTCGGGACACTTTCCGTGAAAATGCCGCACGTCGGAATATCCGCCTCTTCTCGCCGGACGAAACATATTCCAATAAACTTGACCCGATTTTTGAGGTCACCAAACGCGCATTCGTATGGCCGAAAAAGGAATGGGACCGGGATATGGCCAATGATGGCAGGGTGCTTGAGATGCTTTCAGAACACAGTCTCCAAGGACTCATGCAGGGGTATGTGCTCACCGGTCGCCATGCGGTATTCGCTTCCTATGAAGCGTTTGTGCAAATTGTCGCAAGCATGGCAGATCAATATGCCAAGTTTCTTTCGATTGCTCGCGACGTGCCATGGCGCGGCGATATCCCATCGCTCAATTACATCCTCACCTCCGGCGCGTGGCGACAAGAACACAACGGGTTTTCACATCAAAATCCCGGCTTCATTGACGATATGTTGCAACGGCAGGGCTGTTTTGTGAATGTATATTTTCCTGCGGACGCAAACACTGCTCTTACCGTCATGGAGCGAAGCCTTTTTTCAAAAAATGAGATGAACATCATCGTTCTGGAAAAGCGGCCGGTGCCGGTGTGGCGTACCCTCAATGAGGCGAAGAGTGATGTTGAGGACGGTCTTTCTATTTGGGAATTTGCGAGCGATGATGACCCGCACATGGTATTCGGTTCCGTCGGAGATTACCTCACAAAAGAAACGCTTGCCGCGATAACCATCATTCGCGAAGAGGTTCCGAAGATGCGGCTTCGATTGGTTAACATCGTTTCGCTCTCGGCCTTGGGTGTCGGGCACTCTATGTGTCGCGTCCTCCACCACGACATTGATTACTACTTCACCAATGATAAACCGGTCCTCATCAATTTTCATGGCTACCCCCAAACCATCAAGCAGGTACTCTTTGATTACGGCGCAAGTTCAACCCGCTACACGATTCGTGGGTATGAAGAGCAGGGTTCGACAACCACCCCCTTTGATATGCAGGTGCGGAACAAAACCGACCGGTACCATCTCGCCATGGAAGCTTTCGCAGTTGCTGAGAAGCAGGGCGTTATCACCATCAAGCAAAAAGACGAACTTATCGCCAAGTACGCCAAAAAACTCGACGATCATCGTGAATTCATCATGGAGCGCGGCGCCGACCCGGAAGAGATAACGCAATGGACATGGAAACCACGCTTGTCGTAAATCCAGGGAGTGCATCGAAGAAGTACGCACTCTACCACGAGGGTGTACAGGTACTTGCGATAACCTTTGAAAAAATCGGTGAACGGTATGGAAAGTGTGTCGAGATAAACAAAATACGCCAGCGTTCACAAGACATTACCCCCCAAGAATACGGAACCTCGCTCACGGAAGTACTCCGTGTCGCTCGGTCCGAAAAATGTATTTTAGAAACAGGCGACATCACACGAGTCGGTGTTCGCGTTGTTGCCCCCGGTACATATTTCGCTACGCACCGCATCGTTGATGACACGTACATTG
Source organism: uncultured Candidatus Saccharibacteria bacterium (assembly GCA_964390945.1). Taxonomy (GTDB): domain Bacteria; phylum Patescibacteriota; class Minisyncoccia; order Phycocordibacterales; family UBA918; genus Damh-18. The sequence continues at coordinate 4,687 of CAYMIV010000012.1, read as the reverse complement.
CGCGCCTGAAAAAGGCGGAATCAGCGGCGCCGCTTCACATTTCCTCGGTGCTTGATGAGTTTCGGATTGTTCGCGAGCAGCTATCGCACGCAACTATAGTCGGAGTCTCCGACAGTGCGTTTCATTCGACAATTCCTGATTTTGCAAGAACGTACAGTATTCCATGCAAAGACACGGAAGAGTTTGATGTGTACCGGTTCGGTTATCACGGGCTTTCGGTGCATTCGGTGATACACGCGTATGCACTCTATGCTGAAAAAATACCGCAGCGAGCAATTGTGTGTCATGTGGGAAGCGGAGTAAGCGTCACCGCGCTTCATGAAGGAAAAAGTATTGAAACGAGTATGGGGTTTTCACCCGCGAGTGGACTTATGATGGGGACTCGTGCCGGTACCATCGATCCCGGAGCGTTACTGCACCTCATTGAGCAGAAGCGATTAGATTTGAAGTTGGCGCACGAATATGTGAATAAGGAGGGGGGACTTCGGGGGATTCTCGGTACCGGCGATTTGCGAATCGCGCTCGAGCGACGTGCACGGGGAGATGCGCGCGCAGCGCACGCTGTGAGTATGTATACCTATGCCATAAAAAAACAAATTGGCGCAAGCATCGCAGCGCTCGGGGGACTCGACGCGCTCATATTTACTGCAACCGCAGTCGAACGCAATCCCATTGTTCGCACCCTCATATGTGAGGGTCTTGAAACGTTCGGCATAGTGCTCAATGAAGAAGCGAATGAATCGCTCGCAAATCGAAGCGGTATCATTTCATCGCATGAAAGCCGAGTTCGTGTTGACGTCATTCTCACCGATGAGTTGAGGGCAATCGCCGATGAGGCACAGCGAATCTAACCGCGCACGCGGGAGCAGGTGCGGCAGCGACATCCATGCGGTTTGATGTGCTGATTCCAGTACTCTTTTCCGTAGTCATACGTCAATTCTTCACCTGGTTTTATATTTCGTTTCGCAAAAATCCTGATGCGGAGCTCCTCCTCATCCGCTTCCGCTTCGGCATTCGGGGTACACGAATGGTTGATGTATCGTGCGATGTTTTCACGTCCACGACCGTCTACGGTGACATCTTGCGTTATGGTGAACAAATATTTCCCCGCACGTCGCTGTGCCTCCTCTTCAGAAATACGCTCCCCGGTATATTCAATGATAAATTCTCCCTTCGGTATATGTGAAACACTAAAGAGACCGAGTCCCGCGTTCGAGCGTTTCACAGCAAGTTTTTGTTGCGCATACTTATTCTGCATATGCATAGAAGGATGGAGTATACCAGAATATTTAATCTGTGCATGTCATGTCATTTGATACACTACTACCATGAAGCAAGGTCTTATTGGGGTGTGCATCGCATTGTGTTTTTGTATCGGAGTATACTGGCTGTTTTTCCTACGCGTCGATGTACCTATAGCGAACTACCCACCGAAAAACAGCACGATCGTGGTGTTCGGTGATTCGCTTGTTGCAGGATATGGTAGTACACCGGGTAATGATTTTCCGTCGCTTCTCGGTGCCTCACTCAAACAGTCCGTCATCAACATGGGTATAAATGGAGACACTTCTGCGGATGGGCTTCTGCGCATTGATGCGGTGGTGGCTGAGGAACCCGGCGTGGTCATTGTGTTGCTCGGGGGAAATGACTACCTGCGGCGAATTGATGAATCTGCAACAAGAGCGAATCTTAGCGGTATTGTTGAAATTCTCAAAAACAGCGGGTCGGTCGTCATTCTCGCCGGGGTACGACGAGGAATCATTCGCGACGGTAGCGACGAACTCTATGAAAGTATTGCAGACACCTACGGCGCGTTATACGTATCGAACGTACTCGATGGAATTTTCATGAAGCCGGAACTGATGTATGACGCCATCCACCCGAATGATAGGGGATACGCACTTATTGCGGACCGCTTCCGCAGTGTGTTCGTTGATTACGCACTGGTTCGAACGACCCCGTGAGGAAGAGTGCGGACGTGCGTCACGTGTTTCTGGTATCATTGGTGCATGGATTCCCGTTCTTCAAACGTATCAGCGTTTTTCACCTCGCTCATCATTTTTGTTGTTCTCGCGATGTTTCTCGTCTACGTTCGGCTGAATGTTGATGTGGCTCGCCTCTCATCACCCGATACGGTATTCGGTATCGCACTGCTCGCAATCGGGCTCATAACCGTCATTGTTTTTCAATCGTTTAAAATTTCCTCGAACGCAAAGCAGATAGCAGAGCGTATGGCGAAAGATATCGTCACATACTCGCACGAACTCTTTTCCGAGTTGTATCGAGGAAGTCCGGTTCCCTATATTCTCATTGACTCTCGGGGCGTTGTGACATCCACCAATCCTTCTTCTATACGGCTATACGGCTGTTCGGCTGGCGAGCTCGATGGGAGAAACATATTTGAATCAATTGAGGGAGATGATCCGCAACGTATCGCGCTCATTCCTGAAAAACTCAAGCAGGGATTATTTGTGAATGATGTAGAGGCACGCATAATCCGCGATGATGGCGTCAGGCGATGGGTGATGCTCTCGCTCTTTTCTTTTAGGGATTCGCGAGGGGAGCGCAACGGTCTCCTTACGCTCGTTGATATCACCAAACAGAAAGAAATTGATAAAGCGAAAACGGAATTTGTATCACTCGCCTCGCACCAACTGCGCACGCCGATATCTTCGATGAAATGGAATGTTGAGTTGCTGACCGGCGCTGCGCCGGGAAACCTAACCCCGCTCCAGAAGGAGTATTTGCAGAAAATAGTAACGGGTCTCAGTCGCATGGATGCGCTCATCAATGACTTTTTGAGCGCTTCGAAGTTTGAGCTCGGGACTCTCACTGCCGAAATGCGACCGACAGTCATACAGCAGTGCATCATGGATATTGTTGAAGAACAACATGGGCGGGCACACATGCAGGGGGTCAGTCTCCGTTCCGATATGCCCGAAGAGCCGATTTCTTTCATGACAGACCCCCACCTTTTTTCCATGGCAATCGGAAATCTGGTCTCAAATGCCGTGAAGTACACTACAAAGGGCGGCATCGTTCGCATTCGTTGCGTGATGGCAGAGGGAAATATCGTCCTTACGGTATCAGATACCGGTATCGGGATTCCTCTCGAAGAACAAGAGAGGATTTTCGGAAAAATTTTCAGAGCAACGAACGCGCGGACGCAAGTGCCCGAAGGAACCGGACTTGGGCTCTACATAGCCAAGGAAGCGATTACCGTCCTCGGCGGCACCATTACATTTGTGTCGAAACAAGATGTGGGAACGACGTTTACCGTGACATTCCCCATGTCCTAAAAAACGCAGAGGAGGTATACTGGTAATAAGTAATTAGTTTAATACGTATGGACACTCCAGCTAAGAAAATACTCGTTGTTGAAGACGAAAAAGATCTTCGAGAAGCAATTGCGACGGCGCTCTCTTATGAAAATTTCACAGTCGTGACGGCGGGTGATGGCGAGGAAGGTCTTGCTCGTGCACTTGTAGAAAAGCCCGACCTCATCTTCCTCGATATAATGATGCCGAAACTCGATGGGGTGGGTATGCTCAAGAAATTGCGCGATGACCCGTGGGGAGCGGAGGCATCGGTCATCATACTCACCGTGCTCGATGACATGGAAAAAATGGCGGAGGCGGTTGAATATGGCGCGAGCGAATATGTCATGAAGAATGAGGTGAGTCTAAGCGGTATCGTCGAAAAGGCGAAAGCAAAACTCGGTATTAAGTAACCAAAACCCCGGGGCGACAATCGCTCCGGGGTTTTCTCTTTCAAAATTGTTGAACGGTCTAGAATGGCACGTGCTTTGCGAACTGACCGAGAAGTGGAACTTCTTCCTGCTTGTGCTTCACGACATTTACGATACCGAGTATCGAAAGTACGAGAAGTCCTAGATTGAGGAGCGAAAGAATCGGCCCCATTCCCCACAGCATGTCGTCGATGACCCAGAGAATTACTTCAGCGGCGAAAAGCACGAATCCTTGCTTCACGTGGTACTGTACGAACGCATTTTCTTTTGCGGCAAAGTATGGAATAAGTACGAGAATACCTATGTATGCAAGAACGCCCATGAGTGTCGTATTGTCGGTGCTTGCCGGTGCGGGTGTAGACGTTTGTTGAGGCTGGCTCGGTGCGGGTGCGGGATTTTGATTGGTGTTTTGTTCTCCTTCCATAGAAAATATTTAGACCTAATTAACTCCTTAGAAATCAATTGTATGCTGTTTTAGGACTTCCGCAAGACAAATCTGGGGTGGGCTACGCACCCCAAAGGTACCGTAAACCCACTGCGCAAACTCCGAGTGCTGGTGCTTGTGCGATGACCATTGATTTGCTACCTTCTCTAGAGCGGTTCTGAACACACGAGGAGGTTCTCATGACCGATGTCAAAATTGTGAACCAAAGCGACGATTGCTGTCCCGCCTGTAAGGGGAGCACCAGACGTATTGTTGACTGGCATGCATACAATCAGTTGAGTATGCCCGTCGGGCTCTCGAGTTATGCCCGTGCGCAGTGGGAGGACAACTTCAAAAAAGCGTACGGTCCCTGTCCCGCCTGTCAGGGAACGGGGAAGGCAAAACCCGCCTCGTAACACGTGCCATGCAAAAAGGCCTCCCTCGCGGAGGCTTTTTCTGTGCACTTGCCCTGTGCGAAGCAAAACATTAGTGTGACTGATGTTTCTTTATGTGGA
>CAYMIV010000011.1:3792-30683 GCA_964390945.1 uncultured Candidatus Saccharibacteria bacterium | reverse complement strand
CCGAGCATTTCGAGGATGAGTGCGTACGACAATACGAACGAGCTGCAGTAGTAGAACTGAGCCCAAAACGCTGTCGCGTAATCAGATTCGTCCTGCGAATTAAAGAGTGTCGGGCGGTGGATCGATCGTTCTACTTCGAATTTTCCCGGGGATTCAATGATTAACACCGTCTCCTCGGATGCCTTCATGCGATGCCTCAAGAGGGCAATGAAGTTCTCCGTATGAACATTCGACGTACAGGCGGTGTCGACTTTTAAGGAAACCCCGAGATGGTTGGTATCGGTGTTAAAGATGAACTTGCCGCGCACATCGGCATTCGGGAGCAGCATGACCCGCACCTCTCCTGCAAATTGCGAAAAATCGATCTTCCATCCTATTTCTTCTAATTCGGAGAGCAGACCACAAATTACTTCCGACATAGCAGTCTCCTCAAAGATTTTATGAGAGCGTCTCGTATCAGTATTGCAGAGGAGGTCGAGGTCTGCAAGAAAACGCCACACCGTAGGTGTGGCGTCAATGGAGTGTTATGCCGTCAGATCCATGGCTGACCCAGGATGTGAGCAGTCTCGGATCTGTACTCTCCGGCAGATGTAGTCGTTTACCGGTCTTCCGGTCGCGTCGGTCGTGACGGTCACACGCCTTGAGCGCATGCGTGCAGAGGGAGACGAGCTCAATCGCGTTCTGTATCTGCTCGTCCAAATCAGCGAGAATCGAGCGGGGGCGACGGTTTTTCCTAAGCGCAGGCGAGTGGAACACCCATTCAAGGTTGACGTGTCGCGGCCGTTTCCAGTGGAGTGTGATGCCGTTTTCACGGAAACGTTTCCGCATATGCACGAGGAATCGTCTTCCCGGAACATTAAGAAAATGCCGAGTGTCACAGGACACATTAAACAACACTGTGTCATTGCTCACGTTCACCTGAAAGGTAACGAGGAATACGAGCTTGCTTGGCACAACCTGAATTGGAACTTGACCGACGAGTGCAAGGCGATCAATGAACCACCCCTGGCGTTTGAGCTCCGAAAAAAAGATTTGAAGCACTTCCTCACGCTTTGCATACGAACCTTCGTGCAAATCGGGTAGACCAGCATTTGGTCGATACCGCCTTTTTCGTTGCTCGCGCATTGCGCACCCCCCCATGTAAAGAACAATTTCTTGCAGTATTGCAAAATCGGGTGGTGATGTAAAGGAGTGCGGAAGATAAAACAAAATGAATAATCACGTGCTAGAATGGCGGTTAGAGTAAGCGCAACCCCCACTTCTTGAACATCGACACTGAGGTGATGTATGAAAAAAATTTCGCTCATCCCACTTAAGGATGTTGGGTTCGAGGTCGAACTTGTTGGACTCACAAACACCAAGACGCCCGGCGCAGATTTTCTTCTCCGCTCGGAGAAACAAATGGGTTGGGAAGAGTTTCGAAAACTGGGTATCACGCAAAAAGATCTTGAATCATTGATTGAGTACGAAAAGTATAAAATAGGTTTGCGTCTCACGCCTGGATTTATGCTCGAGGGACTGACGTTTGCGTTCGAAGAAGTAGATATTGCATCCAACTTCGTTTCAATGAAATTCTCTCTGAGACAAACGAGTTCCTAAAATGGCGACACGCGCAAGGGTGAGGGTTCTGGTGTACATTCTCGGAACCCTCTTATTTTTTCGGATTGGATTGCCTGTCGAACTACCATAGGCGATAAGGTGGTATGGCAGAGCCAAAAAGGCCCGACGCTTCGCGTCGGGCCTTTTCAACTTTTCTTTGTTCTGTTTATGCTTCTTATGCTTCGTCCTCAACATCTTGGGCGTCGGGTCACTAATTTGCTTTCGCTCGCAAGTGCCTCCTGCCTGATTTCAACCATTTTTGCATTAGGGATAGCAAAAACGGTTTCCGGCTTGTGAAAGACACGGCGACGAATAAGAAAAAAGCACCCTCATTGGGTGCTTTTTTCTTATTCGTCTGTGTCTGTGTCTTTCAGGGTCAAGTTGCTAAGTGAAATAATTCGCTGCGCTCTAATTTCACTATGCACTTTCTCCTTACAGGAGCTGTTCAGGTTGTATGATACTTTTCATTAACTCAAAGTATCGACAACCTCTTGCGTAGCTCCAAGTATTCGCTTCTCACCCCGACCTCGCGGTTTTGCCTCCTTGTGGTCGGCAAAACATCGCTCCGGTTCGTCAAAGCGTGATGAAGTGGACTATTCCACTTCATCAACGTCTTTGACGCCGCGCGCCTTCTTAATCTCCATTGCGATGTTCGGCGGAACGACCTCATAGTGGTCGAACTCCATCGTCATGTTCGCACGACCTTCGGTCATAGAGCGAAGTGCGGTCGTGTAGCCGAACATTTCAGAAAGCGGAACCTTCGCATGGATAACCTTTACCATATCGCGATCATCCATTCCCTCAACGAGTCCTCGCTTTGAACTGATGTTGCCGTTCACGTCACCCATAAACTTCTCTGGGGTGGTGACTTCGACTTTCATTATCGGCTCAAGAAGCACCGCCCCCGCTTGTTTTGCCGCTTCTTTGAACGCGTTGATTGCAGCGAGCTTGAATGCGATTTCCGAAGAGTCCACTTCGTGATAACTTCCGTCAAAAAGTTCGACTGAAATGTCCTCCATTTTGTATCCCGCGACAAAACCGCGCGCCATCGCTTCCTTGCAGCCCTTCATAACGGCAGGAATGTATTCGTTCGGAATCACACCTCCCTTAATGCTGTTTACAAATTCATAGTGGTCTTCGCGTGTAACGTTTTTCTTCACCTCTTCGCCCTCGGCGAGTTTTTCCATCGGCTTGATGCGAATCTTCACGTGGCCATACTGACCGCGTCCTCCCGATTGCTTCACGTATTTATATTCTGCTTCGGCGGGACGCTGGATTGTCTCACGGTAGGCGACTTGCGGCTTTCCAACATTCGCCTCAACGCCAAATTCGCGCTTCATACGATCGACAATGATTTCGAGGTGGAGTTCGCCCATGCCCGCAATGATGGTTTCAAGGGTCTCTTCATCGGTTGAAACCTTGAAGGTTGGATCTTCATCGGAAAGTTTCTTCATTGCCATACCCATTTTTTCCTGGTCATTCTTTGTCTTCGGCTCAATACGCATTGCGACAACGGGTTCTGGGAACGTAATCTGCTCGAGTATAATTGGCCTATCTTCAGCACACAGTGTGTGGGAAGTCTTCACATCCTTGAGTCCCACGCCGGCGGCGATTTCTCCCGCATACACTTCCTCAACCTCGGTACGCTTGTCCGCCATAAGTCGTACAATGCGTCCGAGTCGTTCCTTCTCGCCATTCGTTGAATTGTATATGTAACTACCCGCCTTTACGGTACCGGAGTATACACGGAAGAAGGTGAGCTGACCGACAAAGGGGTCTGTTTGAAGCTTAAAGGCAAGCGCACAGAATGGCGCTTCATCTGAGGCATCCCGGGTTTCCTCCGCATCAGTGTTCGGATTTATGCCTTTGACTGCCGGAAGATCGAGCGGGGACGGAAGATAGTCGACGACCGCGTCGAGAATGAGTTGGACACCCATATTTTTGAGCGCCGATCCGGTCATAACGGGGAAAATCTCGTTTGCGATGACTGCCTTGCGAAGCGTTTTTTGGAGTTCTTCGTATGTCGGCTCCTTGCCCTCGAGGTATGCGCTCATCTGTGCATCATCGTGCTCGACGATGCGCTCGACGAGTTCTCCGTGATATTTTTCAGCGTCTGCTTTGAGCTCGTCGGGAATTTCACACTCAACCACTTTCATTCCCATTTCACCCTCAAAGGTGTACGCCTTCATCTTGAGAAGGTCAACAACCCCTTTCAGGTTGTCTTCACTGCCCCACGGAATCTGGTAACGAACTGCCTTTTTTGAGAGGCGGGCGAGAATCGACGCATAGGAGCGCTCGAAATCGGCGCCGGTGCGGTCCATCTTGTTGATGAAACAAATTCGTGGCACTCCGGCTTCGTTTGCGTAGCGCCAGTTTGTTTCGGATTGCGGCTCAACGCCCGCAACTCCGTCGAACACGACAATGGCTCCGTCGAGAACGCGCATGGAGCGCTTTACCTCTGCGGTAAAGTCGATGTGTCCGGGTGTGTCGATGATGTTGAAAGTGTATTTGAACGAATCGTCGTTTCTGTCAGCAATAAGCGAGGGAGTCCAATTGCAGGAAATTGCGGCTGCGGTAATGGTAATGCCGCGTTCGCGTTCTTGCTCCATCCAGTCAGTCACGGTGTTGCCGTCATGGACTTCGCCGATTTTGTGGCTCATTCCCGTATAGAAAAGCACACGTTCAGACGTGGTTGTCTTTCCGGCGTCTACGTGGGCAACAATGCCGAAGTTGCGGAGTTTATGAAGTGGAAATGCTCGTGCCATGGTACGAATGAAAAATAAAGAAATAATAATGAATAATCAACATCATCTTTTTGTGGCGCATTCTGAAAAGCGCCATAGAAAGAAAAGTCCAGCTCCACTTTTGCTGCCGATACGAGGCGGGGGAACTGTGCGACCCCCCAACAAAAGATTATTCCCATCGTATCCGCCACAAAAGTGGGGCTGGGCAGAACGCGCATACTATACGGTATTTGCAACCATTCGGCAATATATAATAGAGAGGTATGAAATTGCTGCTGTCAGTAAGTGCTGTTCTCTCGTTACTCTTCCCGGTCCTGGTGACCGCCGAAGAAATGAATGCGGGATTCGTACAGGGAATTTGGTTTGAAAATGAGTCGGTATTTGCCAACACACCCGTCCGTATCTATGTGGCGCTCCGAAACAACACCGACCACGACCTTACGGGAACCGTGCGCTTTGAGGACAATGAGAAACGAATTGGCGTCTCATACGTGAGCGCCCTTCCCGGACGCCTCATTGAGGCGTGGATTGATTGGACTCCGTCGTACGGTGAACACATCCTCGTTGCATCGTTGTCGAACACCCAAATTCATCCGCTTGGCGAGAATGCCGAAATGATTGAGGTTGTGAGTGCGCGGTCGGAGATGAACATCTTCGTTGACTACGATACGGATAGCGACGGCATTGGAAACGAGACCGACAGCGACGATGATAACGACGGGGCAAGTGACGCTGATGAGGTCGCGAACGGGACCGACCCTCTTCTCGCAAACACTGTGAAAGAGGCCGGGAATGAGAATCAAAGTGAAAAAGCAAAAGAGGCAGGTGAGAATAATGATTCCACAGAACCATCGGAGGAGTTCTCGGAAAAACCAAAAGAAGGACTTGAGAAGTACCTCGAAAACCAAACCGCACATAACATACTAAGATCGGTAACTGGCGGAATCAATAACGCAAAAGATGCAATTGATGAATATAGGGCAACACGCAATGATCCCATGTATTCATATCTTAACAACAGAGACGAAATTGAAACCTCACCGCCGGCGGAACTCATCGTGTCTGAATCGGCCACAGACACCGAGCCCTCCATGGCGACAATCACTCGCTCGCGACTCCCCAACGCTCACACAAGTTATTTTGAAAAGGTTCTTGCCGCAGGAGTGGCGCTCGCAGGATGGTTCTATTCCTTCATCCTCCTCGCTGCCTCTCTCGTTCTGTCCCATCCCGCGCTTGTTCAGCTTGCGCTTCTTTTTGTCATTCTTTTTATCCTGTACGCATTTGCTCGACGTTTCGGAAAGCGGCCGCGGGCGTACGACTAGCAACGAAGCCCGATGCTCGGATGAGCATCGGGCTTTTTCATTCAACAACTGAGACCTTGAATTTCTGGAGAGCCACGACGTACATACTCTCCGCCCACCCGAGTGGAATGTTTTCGTTTGGTACACTGCTGTGGGAATAATAGAGCTCGGGAATGAGACCGTCTGACGTAAGCGTATCGCGGGCCCGGAGAAGATAGTGCTCCGCCTTTTCCTTCTCACCGCGAAGCGCGTAAATGATGGAGAGCCACGAGAGTCCCATACACCACTCAGCCTCTTCGCTAAATCCATCATTATTCTTGTTGTAGTAGCGGTCATTCTTATAGCGAATAACACCTTTGTCGCGCGTGAGATGATACTCAACGTTGCGAAGAATTTCGATTGTTTCTTCTTCAGTCGCCTCGTTAAATGGATAGACGACGGAGAGAAGTGCGAGGTCGGCGAATTTATTCTGTGATTCACGCGGAAGGAGCGTGCGGAGAGCAGTCTCTCCTTTTTCAATTACGCCCTCAGGGACACGGAGCCATGAGACTTTTGAAGCCTTCTTTAGTGCAGCAACCACTGATGCAACGGATGATGCGTGCACTTCCATTCCTTCCTCCCAAATACCATTGTCTTCATCGTGCCAGTATTCGATGCGGATGAGGTAGTCGATAATCTTCTGTGCCATTTCCCGTTCTTCATCAAGTGTTACAACGGGCATCCCGCGAAGCTCGAGATCAACGATGAGGTTCAGTATTTCCCCGACCGCATCATTCTGCCGATTGCCCCACTCCTCCCAGTATTCTTCAAACGTTTCTGGATGGAAACGCGCGTGAATGTACTGCCACGTCTCATACGGCTTATGCTCAATCGCCCAATTAATCTTGTCTTTGTGCTTTAGGAAAACCTGAAGGAGCGCTCGCGCAGTCTGCCGTACGGTTTCAAGGTCACCGGTTTCGAGGAATCCGAGAACAGTGAAATAATTGTCGCGAAGCCACGCCTTATCGTAGCCGGTGCTTACCGAGTGTGCGGCGGCGGTAAAAACTCCTGTTGGTTTGCGAAGTTTTAGGATTTCATCGAGATGCTTTCGTATCTCGGCATCGAAATCAATGGGCATTTTACTTACGATGTCGCGGTTTTTAATACGTGTCGATCGCCCCATTCATATATTCCCCTAAGCCACGGGAAGGTGTCCTCGAGTGATTTGGCACTTTCGGGATACATATCGAGAATTTCAGCGTACCGATGGAGTACCGCAGCGTTTGCAAGATTAAACTCGTGGAGTTTTGCTGCTTCTTTTTCAAGTCGGTAGTTTTCCATTTTTCTCACAGCCTCAAGCACACCCTCGCTTCCTTTGGTTATGTATTGCGCAAACCCGAATATCGCCGCTGAGATATTTGGAAACAATTCATTATTTCGCGACGCCTCAAAACCAGCAAGTTGATTCCTAAAACCAATTGCTGCATCCTCTTGCTGGCTTATCTTTCCAAACGATTCTGCACCTTCCATAGAAATACACTTAAGCTGATACCAGAGAATTGTATCACGATGATATTCAAAATTGACGTTTGTGCATAACCGTGATTTTATTCTTTCAGATTGTTCAGAGTGGGGAGGTGAAAATGTCTGCGACACTTTTTCTCAGCATCATGTGTGCGTTGGGTCTCTGGTATGCGGCGTGGCTCTACCTATCCATTGTTCTCGAAGGACACGGTCGCCCGGCGTATACCTGGTTTAAGTATCTGAAGGAAATCTGGTTCGTGGGGAGTTCTTGGAGAAACAAGCTTTGGTTTTTGGGGTTCACACTCGCCCCCATCGCAGTCGGTACCTGTGTCGGGTGGTTTGCGGTCGATGTGTACCAGGCCATTTTCCGCTAATGTCCGTAAATTCGAAGCCTCGCGTTGCGGGGCTTTTTCTTTGGGTGAATAGTGGGTGTTGTATGGTGCGGCGTCTGCGCAAAGCATTGCGGAAGCAATGCGCCGACGGACTCCGAAAATATAGTCGCCTTCGGCTCCTTATTTTCGGGTCACCGAGGTAATCATTAAAACTGGATGGATGACGAGGAGCACAAGAAAAAAGACCCGAATGGGACACGTGGTCCAGTGAGGGTCTTTTTTCGTAGTGCGACAAAGTCAGTCGCCAGTTTTAATGATTACCAAGCGAAGTGGGCGAATGCTCGGTTAGCCTCTGCCATTCGATGCGTATCTTCCTTCTTCTTCACTGCCGCACCCTCTTCTCGTGCCGCTGACATAATTTCTTTAGCGAGCGCAATGTGCATGGGCGTTGCTTTCTGGCCGCGTGCTGCTGCAATAATCCAGCGAAACGCGAGTGCGAGACGTCGTTCTGGACGAACCTCACGGGGAACCTGATAGTTCGCACCACCAACACGACGAGAACGAACTTCCATCTGTGGTCCTGCATTGCGAATTGCTGTTTCAAGCACCTCTACCGGCTCGCCACCTCCTTCTTTTGCATTCTTAATTTCTTCGAGTGCCGCATACACAATCTTGCGCGCTGTCTCTTTCTGACCGCGGAGCATGATGTAGTTGATGAGTCGGGTAACATTGACCGAGTTATAGCGGTCATCACCCCTCATGGCTGGTCGTCGTTTGATTGGTCGTCGCATATGTTTCCTATCGTTATCTATAGCAACTATAGACTATTAAATTGTGTGATTGATTATTTTCCTTTTGGTTTCTTCGCACCATAGCGTGAGCGACCATTGAGGCGATTTGCTACGCCGGTTGCATCATACTTTCCACGAACGATTGTGTACTGAACACCGATGTCCTTCACTCGGCCACCGCGCACAAGGACCACAGAGTGCTCTTGGAGGGAGTGGGCGATGCCGGGGATATATGCCGTAATTTCATGACCGTTCGTAAGGCGCACGCGGGCAATCTTTCGGATTGCAGAGTTCGGTTTGCGAGGAGTCTTTGTGGTCACACGAGTACAGACGCCGCGCTTGAACGGAGAGTTGTAGACGTTCGGTCGGTTCTTGATTTTGTCAAAACCGGTATGCAAAGCACCCGTCTTACTTTTTGAAGCAGGGTTCCGACGCTTTTTTCGTGCGAGTTGGTTTATTGTTGCCATGTAAATTTTGGTTGGAGTACTCTACTATATCGCGTGAAATATGCAAGCCCCGTTAGAGACCCGACTTCGTAGTGAGCGGGTACTAGAACGGTCCGGCGAAATATCCGAATGGCAAACCAGTAAGAAACGCGGAGGACTTCATTGCGAGGAAGGAGATTTCATCACCAATGAAAAGCATGGCTGTGAAGAGGAGTATGAAGAGGAAGAGGAAACTGTTCCTTTCTGCCCGTTCAACATACTGGCGGTAGCGAATTCCAAGAATGCCTGGAAGAAACGGAGCAATGACCTTTGAACCGTCGAGGGGCGGCACTGGAAGTAGGTTAAATATTGCGAGAAGAATATTGAGGAATACGATATAACTCGCAAAATCAACAAACGAGGGGGAAAGACCGAGTGCCCCAGTAAACCGAATGAGCACACTGAAGATAAAGGCAAGGAGTACGTTTGCAAACGGTCCCGCCACAGCAACGAGCGATTCGCCCCATTTTTGATTGCTCAAATTGTAGGGATTATAGGGAACTGGTTTCGCCCACCCGAACATGAGCGGTGAGTGAGAAAGAAAGAGCATGGCCGGAACAAAAACCGAGCCAACTGGGTCAATATGGAGAAGCGGATTAGGACTTAATCTTCCCGCCAGTCGTGCGGTCGGATCACCGAGCGCGTTCGCGGCGAACCCGTGTGCAACTTCATGGAGCACAATAGAAAGAATGAGTACCGCAATAATCGCTATTTCCAGCATATGATGCAATACTACCCTAGTTTCTGGATAATCGCGACTCCTGTAGAGCACCGCATGATGGGTCATCAAGTTTGCATAAAATGGAGTATGTGGTAGGATTGCGCGCACATATGGCTAAGCAATGTCAAGTAACAGGTAAAAAAACCCAGGTTGGGGGACGTTACAGCAATCGCACTCGAGCGACCCAGTTTAATCCGTGCGGAAAAGCGAAGCGTCAGCCGAATCTCCAGAAAAAGCGCATCTTTGTAGCTGAGCTCGGCAAAACAGTTACGGTAACCGTTTCAACGAAGGCACTTCGCACCATCGCAAAGAATGGTGCATATCAAACACTCAAGACCGCAGGTCTTATCTAAGTTCAACAGCCGCTCCATCAGAGACAAAAACGATACTGCCCATCTCGGCGGTATTTTTTGTTATAACCCCTGCTGCACCGAGCGCTTCCATTACCTCCTTGTGTGGATGCCCATACCTATTTCCATCTCCTGCTGAAATAACCGTGTATGTGGGGTGCACTGCACCGAGAAACGATTCACCCGTTGAGGTGCGTGAACCGTGGTGCCCAGCCTTAAGCACATCGCTGTGAAGTAACTCACCAAAATGCGACACGAGATAATCCTCAATAGCAACGGGTGAATCACCTGTCAGCATGAATTCAGTTTCGCCATATATGAGCTGCGCAACGATTGATGACGTGTTGCTTTCAAGTCCGCGCGGGTCACGGTCAGGAAAAAATATCTGCAATGTTGTGCTTCCGGCCTTACCATTTCCAAAATCGTATGTCTGACCGGTGCGCGCATACAGCATGTTTGAACCTTCATTATGTACCGCCTCGAGAAAACGTTTTGAAACTGGTGTGTCACTTTTATTTTCTGTCATAAGAATTGCACCGACTTTGTACCGCTCGAGTACCGCCACAAGCCCTCCTATGTGATCTTGATCGGGGTGAGTGGCAACAACCATATCGATAGTACGATCAAAAAAACTCATCTCCCGAGAAAGTGCACGAAGCACACCCTCTGTTGCACCGCCATCAATGAGCACCTGAGTACCAGAAGGTGACTCAATGAATATACTGTCGCCTTGTCCAACATCGAGAAATGCGACATAGAGTAGTCCAGGCGTTTTTTCGGACGCAGGTACAAACGACCAAACAAAGTACGGCAATATAATCGCAACCACCCCGAATAATAGTATTCGTACTCTGATCTTCCGTTCGTCCACTTGGACATTGTACTCCACAATTTCGTGTATACTTATCGATACTCATACTCATACTAAATTCTCATACGTAACTATGCACACCTATACACCACAACAGTTCAATCTCCCCGCACTTGATGGACTCTCAGAAAAACAAATCACGGCACATCTCGGACTCTACGAGGGGTACGTAAAACATGTGAATGTCCTCCGCGAACAGATTGCGGAGCTCACCGCGCTCGATAAGGAGAAGTATGCATATGCGATCATGGAAACGCGCCGACGCCTTGGTTTTGAGTTTAACGGTATGCGTATGCACGAGTACTATTTCATGCAACTCGAAGGCGGCACACAGCCCATAGGTGTCGAGTCTGCACTCGCCAAGGCGACGAGTGAAAAGTATGGTTCAGTCGAGGCATTCATTGAACACTTCAAGTCGGTAAGTATGAGCCGCGGCATCGGATGGTCGGTGCTCTACGCGGATCAAAAAGGGGGAACGATACACACCGCATGGGTTGCCGACCATGAACTCGGTCAGCTCGGTGGGCTTCCCATCATTCTCGCAATGGATATGTGGGAACATGCATTTATGGTAGATTATCTCCCCACCGAAAAGAAAAACTATGTCGAGGCATTTCTCAAGAATCTGAATTGGAGCGTCGTTGAAAAGCGTTTTGAGTCTGCAGCATAATCACCGAAACGGAAACTGGTCACGAACACCTGCCGCAACGCTGTGCGTTGTGGCAGGTTTTTCTTGCTCTTCCTCAATCACCCAATCTTCGTATAAGTTGTCTTGATGCGTAGGTTGGTATTTTGTTTCGATACATCGCTCGTTCCTGCGCAAAGACAGCAACAACATACCTCCGCCGATGAGTGCATACGCGAGGACCACTGCCACAAAAGGAATTTCGGGGACGACAAATGATGCGAATGGCAGTGCGGCGAATTTTTCCGCAATACCAATGATGTATGCAAGAAGTGCATGCGCGGGAAATCCAGCAATGATTCCAAGTCCTTCCGAAATGAGTCCTGCAACACCCGCAACGAATGCAAAGAGCATTGCAAACGGTACGATGGGGAGCACGAGGAGGTTCACGAGAAGCGACACGACTGAAAATGTCCCGATTTGGTACACAAGAAATGGCAAAATGAATATCTGTGTCGCGAGTGTTGCGGTGAGCACCTCCCTTAGGTGATATTTGGTGGGAACTTTAATGAGACGCACCTCAATGACTGGTGCGAGCGCAATGAGTCCGAGCGTCGCAATGAATGAAAGTTGGAACCCGGGATCAAATGCGAGTAGATACGGATTGATGAGTACCATGACAACTCCTGCAAGCATAAGAGCCCGCATAACTGCGTATCTCCGCCCCGTTGCGCGTGCAATGAGCACAAGCGCCGCCATAATGCTTGCCCGAACAACCGTTGCGGAAAGCCCCACAACGAGTGCGAATCCAGTAATGACCAAAATGCCAATGACCATACGTGCGTAAGGACGAAACACGAACGACAGTATACGCATAATTGCCTCTGCGACTATCATCACGTTGTACCCGGATAGCACAATGATGTGGATGATGCCAACAACACGAAAGTCTTCTTCGAGTTTTTCACCAAGTGCACTCCGCACACCAAGGAGAATTCCTTTCCCAAGCCCCGCCTCAGGCTCGGTGAGCACACCCTCAAGCGCGGCGACAAACGCACGCTTTCCTGCGAGGAGCACTGCCATCACCGGATTTCCCTCGCCGCTCCCCACAACTTCGACGTGTGCATACGAAATCACCGAAGAGACTCCGCGCGCCTTGAGATATCCGGGGTAATTGAAGACTCTTCCGGTGTCGGTTTCGAAGGATTCAGGCAACGTGAGTTCTCCCGCTACTGTTAGCCGGTCACCGTAACGCACTTTTTCAAAGCGGTCGGTAGATACCAGAATGAGCTCTCCGACATCTTTGACTTCTACATAAAGGTGGATATTGCGCTCGCGCACCTCCGGCTCACGAGCGACAATTCCTTCGTACAGCACGCGCTCGCCGATGTCCGCAGAAAGAGGAGATACTTGCGAATCAACAACGTCGAAACGAAGTGCTCCTCCTGCAACACCGAGCGCAACGAGCGCGACAATGAAAAGCGGTGAATGCTTCACCCTCCCTCGCGCGAACCACAGCACTCCGGCACCGAGTGAAATGGCGAGCAGAAGAAGAACGCCGACAATACCTGAATCAAAAAACGAGCGGAGCAAAACCCCGCCCACGAACCCCAAACCGATAGCATAAAAGAAAGTGCCCGGCATATTATGCACTCCACGATTTTTTAAGCAGCACTTCCTCGGTTGCTGAAAAAACCTTTTTGAACCTCGCCTTTTTTCCTTTTACACGCTTTTCACACTCCGCCCATGTTTTATGAATCACAACCTTTCCGTCGAGTACTGAAACGTACGAGTATGCTGGGCCGGTCTTCTTTGACTTTGATTTGGATTTTGAGACAACTCTCGCTTTCGGCATACCGTCAAGGAATTTTGTGTACGCCGAAAGTGGGCCGTGAAAGAGCTCAACCTTCTCCTTTCGTGCATAGCCATTTGCAATCATATCTGCACGCTCATTAAGAGCAACGCCTTCATGTCCTCGTACATGCTTCCATTCAAGGTCGTGTTTCTTTCCGACCCGCACAAGCTCCTGCCATAGTTCTTTGTTCAAAACGTCTTTTTTCTCTTTCGTCTGCCAGCCATTTTTTGCCCAACCGTATACCCATTTTGTAATCCCGTTTATGACATAGCGCGAATCAGTATGAATGGTGATTTTTGCACGAGTTTTAGTGAGTGAAATGGATTCAATCGCCGCGGTAAGTTCCATACGATTGTTGGTTGTGTGTGGGTCGTGCCCCCCAATCTCTTTAACGCGAGTACCGTCAGCAACAACCGCACCCCACCCGCCCGGACCGGGATTTCCTATCGAACTTCCATCGCAGTAAATTGTTATTGCGTGCATCAAAAGAGTATAGTCTATTTCACAATATCAACAATCTTAAATCGCGTCTCGAGACGCCCCATAAAGTACGAACGCTCGACGTGTGCAATGAGAGAGAGCGGCTTTCCCTGCTCGGGAACAATGGAAAACTTGTCCGGGGTTTTGAAAAAGGCGATGGCACTGCGGACTCCGTGGGACGTATCAAAGACAAGTTTTGTGTGGTTCTTCGCCTTACCGAATACACCAATCGTGCGCGGAGTTACGTTGCTAAACCGAAACAGCGGTTTGGGGTTCCCTTCTCCGAAGGGTGCGAGCGAATCGAGCATAGAAAGAAATTCTCCATTCACGCAATCGAGTGAGATGTCTGCATCGATGACGACCTCGTTAGTCATCACAACACCATCTCCCAAACGAAGGTGCGCCTCGATGAGTGCGTCGGCGAGTGTGTGCACCCGCTCGTCAGCGACCGAAAAACCACCCGATGCGTGATGCCCGCCGAAAGAGAGGAGCGCGTCGCGAGCCGTCTCCATAATGCGAAGCGTGCTTGTCGCCCCCTCGCTTCTGCATGAACCCTTGATGATATCCCGTCCATCCCTTCCCCAAAGAAATGTGGGGCGCTTGAATTCTTCCGCAAGGGAGCTTGCGACGAGTCCGACAAGGGAGGGTCGCCACTCCGGATTTCCGAGCACAATGACTGGTGGAAGTTCGTCGTGTGCGAGAAGCCGCCTCTTCGCCTCTTTCGTCATTGCGGCAACGACGCCGCGGCGTTCATTGTTAAGGCGCTCAAGATGTGCTGCGTACGCACCTGCTTCGCCCTCATCTTTTGTTCGGAGCATATGAAACGCATCTTCCGGATTGTCCATGCGCGATGCCGCATTGATACGCGGTGCTATGGTAAAACCGATGTCATCCTCGGTGAGGTGGCGTTGACTCCCGCCCGCTGCGCGGAGAAGGTGCTGTAGACCCGGTCGGTGTGATTTACGAAGTACTTCAAGCCCATATCGAGCGAGCACTCGATTTTCATCTCGGAGCGGCACCATGTCGGCAACGGTGGCGATTCCGACCATGTCGAGCCACCACTTCTCCATTCCTTCCTTAAGTGTTATAAGTCCTTGCTCCCGACCCCGCGCGAGCACCGCGAGCGCAAGTTTATATGCAACGCCCGCGCCACAAATGCCACTAAACGGATATGCATTGTCGCGTTTTGGATTCACGACCGCATACGCATCGGGGAGTGTTTCTCCTGGCTCATGATGGTCGGTAATGATGACATCAGTGTCGAGTTCTTTGGCGCGTATTGCCGCCTCGTGGTCGACAATCCCACAGTCGACGGTGATGATAAGTTTCGTGTCGCGCCTTGAAAATTCCTCGACCGCGCGCGCGTTGAATCCGTAACCTTCGTGGTGGCGGTGAGGAATATAGTTTTCAAAATTTTTGAATCCTATCGCCTCAAAGAGGTCGTGGAGAATCACACCGCCGGGAATACCATCGCAATCGTAGTCGGTATAGATGACGATGTGCTCATTCTCGCGAATCGCACGAAGTATGCGCATGACCGCCTTCTCCATGTCGGTAAAAAGGAACGGGTCATGCAGATGAGTATCGTAGTCTGGGTTGAGAAATGCGGTAATTTCTTCATCCTTGTGAATACCGCGGTTTACCAATAGTTGACGGGCGAGAACCGCGGTTGACTCTGACTGAGTTTCCGAAAAAGAAATTTGTTCCGCAAGGATATACGTGCGTTTTGGTGCCATGCTATCTGTACGCACGATTCTACCACGCGACTCTGAAGACTGCGGGTTGACGAAACGCCGCCCCTCGTCCATTGTGGTAGGGGCTGCACTTCACCACCGGAGGGTCGTCATGTCGCTTTTCAGCGCACTTGGTAACCATGCTTCACTGCTGCTCTTTGTGTTGGTTTTATCTACGATGCTTTCTGGATACAGGGCACGAGGAGATGCGTTCTGTTCGGCAAGCGTCGGCGTCGTCGCTGGGGTAATGGCAGGGTTTTTCGGGAGCATTTTCGGCAACGTCTTCTTCGCTTCCTTGGTTGGCGCTCTCGGAGGCATCGTTCCTTCTCTTCGGACAAAATCAGCGACGGAATGGGGCATTGGGGGTATTTTGGCGGGAGCACTTGCCGGCAGTATTACCGGGACACTCGCGATTCGTTTCGGTCCCTGGTCGCCAATCATGCTCGAATGGCTCTTTTTCTGCTTTCTTCTCTTCGTCGTCGAAGTTTTTTTCAGAGCCGTCGTACGAAAAATTGGACAATGAGGTATGGTTCCCGCGCCAGTGCGCGGGAATTTCTTTTGTGAGCAACGCAGTTATTGGTATTATGGGGGTGTTATACGTTCAGATTCACCGCATGGAAAAAACAATTTTTGAAAAAATCATTGCTCGTGAAATTCCTGCAGAAATCGTGTATGAGGACGACGTTGTGCTTGCGTTTCTCGATATCAAACCAATAAATGTGGGCCACACGCTTATTATCCCCAAACAGAAATTCATCAATATTTTTGACGGAGACTCTGAAGTACTTGGGCACATGATGCGCGTTGCACAGCGCATTGCTCTCGCACTTCGAGAACTTGGAGCGTGCGATGGGGTAAATATCCTTATGAACAACGAGTCTCCTGCGGGACAGGAGGTTTTTCATGCGCACCTCCATGTCATACCACGTCTCGCGAATGACGGTGCATATCTTCCTGCGAAACACATTGCATACGACGGGGTGCGGGCTAAGGAACTCGCCCTGACATTAAAACAGCTCTTGGAATGAATCAACCCTGCTCCACTCCATCTTCGTGATGGTTGTTCCATCTTGAGCAAACCACACCTTCCCGTGAAGCTGCTCACCCTGAAGTGCGCGCGGAAGCCAGTGCGGGTCATCGGCCCACATTTTTTCGTAAGGTATGTTTTCAAAGTGGAACCATCCAGGCTTCATTTCTTCTGTTTCTGTTGGGTCATTTTTCCATGTTCGTGCAAAAAATGCATGGACCTCGAGAAGTACTCCTTCGGGCATAAAAAATTCAAGGAGTGCCATTTGTTCAAGCGCGTCTTTTTCGACGTGCACACCCGACTCCTCTTTTAGTTCACGAATGGCAGCATCCTCGATGGTCTCGCCCACCTCGAGTTTTCCGCCATACCCATTCCAATTTCCAGCACCAAACCCGCGCTTCTTGAACCCGAGACATATTTCATTACCTCGAATGAGATAGACGAGTGTAAGCAACTTTTTTACTGAGTTCGCTTTCATTTTATAAGTGCAGAAACGCCAGGAAGTGTTCCTTTTTCCAAAAACTCGAGCATCGCTCCTCCCGCCGTCGAGAGAAAACCGAATTTGTCAGTGAGACCGAGCGACTCGATTGCGGCAACAGTGTCACCGCCACCGACGACAGAGAACGCCCCGCTTTCCGCAATTAATTTTGCACACGCTTTTGTCGCCGCGTCATAACCACCCTCACAATACCCAAGAGGACCGTTCCAAAGAATCGTTTTTGCACTTTTGATGTACGGCACGAGTGTTTCAACTGAGGTGGGGCCGATATCAAGAATTTTTTCGTCGACCTGTACCCCGTCAGCAGGGGCCGTCCTCTTCTCATCTTCACGCGCCACAACAACGTCGGTTGGAACAAAAATATTCTTTTTGTGCAAGAGGGGGCTCTGACTTAAATCAACATCCGAAACGAGTGATGCGCCAACTTCATATCCGCGGCCTTTAAGAAAATCATTCGCAAGTGCGCCACCCAAGACCACGGTGTCGTATGAATCTGCATACCGCTCGATAAGGGGGGCTTTCGTCTCAAATTTTGCACCACCGAGAATAAAGACTGCCGGATGCTCCGGCTTGAGTGCACGCGAAAGATTTTCAACCTCTTCAGCAAATGTAATGCCTGCGAAACCTGGTATGTGCGCGGGAATTCCGACAATTGAGGCGTGAGCACGGTGTGAAACTGCAAAAGCATCATTCACAAAGTATTCGCCGCGGGCGGCAAGTGCGATACCGAACACCGCATCATTTTCCTCCTCCTCTCTGTGTGCGCGGAGATTACCCATGAGAAGCACTTCGCCGTTTTTGAGCGCCTCCACGGCGGCTTCCGCCTCGGAACCAATAACCGATTCGACATGCTTAACTGGAACGTACTTCCTGAGAGCGTCTGCAACAGGGGCGGTCGTATTCTGGGGATCGCGTCCCACGTGTGTGAGGATAATTACTTTTGCACCGCGCTTTGAAAGAAATTTAATTGTGGGAAGCGCCTTCTGTACTCTGAAGTCATTAACAACAACACCGTTTTCGATGGGTACATCAAGCGATGCCCGCACGATGACGCGCTTGCCCAATAGATCCGGCATCTCTGAAAGGCCGGGGAGTGGCGTTCTATGCATATGGTTGAACTGTTTTAACTATTTTCAAAAATTCGTCTGCGTTGAGGCTCGACCCGCCAACCAAAAAACCGTCGACCGTGCCTCGCTCCATAAGTTCTGACGCATTTTTTGCATTCACCGAACCTCCGTAGAGTATCCTCACGCTGCGCGCGGCATTTCGTCCAAACATATCAGAAAGTATTTTTTGAATAAAAAGTTTCACTTCGTGCGCATCTTCTGGAGTTGCGTTTACCCCCGTACCAATAGCCCATATGGGTTCATAGGCAATCGTGATTTTTGAAAGTTTTGTTTTTGAAACGCTCGCAAACGCAGTGCGGACCTCTTCTTCAATGAAAGAAAGGTAGTTGCCTTCCGAATCGCGGTCTCGCTCGCCAACGCATACTATCGGGGAAATATTTTCTTTGAGGGCTGCTTGTATTTTTTGCGCAACGTTCAGATTCGACTCACCCGTCTCCCGCCGCTCGGAATGGCCGATAATGACATAGTGGACTCCGAAATTTTTGAGCATGAGAAAAGAAATTTCTCCCGTGTGGGCACCGAGCTTCTCGTGGTGTGCGTTTTGTGCGCCAAGAGTAAGACTCTGTGTCGATCCCAGTATACGTTTTACCACCTCAAGAAAGAGTGTTGGCGGAGCGATGACCACTTCGGGTCCGCTCATTCGGACAAGACCTTGTTTTATTTCCGTTGCAAGCGAGGTTGCAAGCGTGCTTGACTGCGGATTCATCTTCCAGTTCCCGATAACAATGGGTTGCATAATGTTGTAGTTATGGCTTCCATTCTACCACGCGAGGAGTTGGCGATAAAAAACACCGCTCAATCATGCGCGCCCGCCCACCGCGAGTCGTTGAGTGGACTTGCGCGTTCGCCGCTTCCCCGTCCCCAGGAAGGGCGAGGCAGTCGTTTTTACTGAACCTCTCTCCACTCTATGAATTCGTAGGTATCGGAAACATTAGGGGTCACCGGGGGTGGGTCGGATACCAGATTTCTATCATAGGAGTTGAATCGCGTATCAAACCCCGACACATACACACCGCCCGATATCCATTTTGTCCCCTCACGTCCATTTGAGACAATGGTGCCATTCACCGTAAGTTGATTTCGCTTGTAGTAGGGATCGAGCGCTCCGGGGAGCCCTTCACTTCCCCCATGAGAACCGTCACACTCACTTTGGCAATAGTGGTTTCTTCCAAACCTTCCATTTTGTGCAATGAAAATTCCATTGATTGTCATGTTGTTGGGAACCTGGAGACCGACCAAAACGTCATTTTCAGCGATGGCGAGGAGTCCTGACGTGGCATTCGCATAGGTAATGTTTTCATTGAGAATGATTCTTGGGTCAACGCCCGCCGTATCAACATCCGCCGCCGCAATGCTTACTCGCCCCCTCACGACACCCTCAAGCCAAACCTTGTCTTCAACATAGATGAGTGAACATCCCGCAGGAATTACATAATTTCCCTGAAAAACAGTCGCACTGATAACGTGCCGCTCGGTTTGCCAGCCATCCTGGCTGCTGTACCCCCAGTAACTAGTTGTATTCGTTACCCGATAGACATCAATCGTTCCATTTGTCTTAAAGACCACCCGATAACCAAAACCTCCCGATGGTCCAAAATATAGCCCGCCTCCAGTTTGCGCTTTATTTTGCATGAGCGAGAGGTCAACCGTAAGCCCAGTGAAATTAATCGGCGTTGAAGGAAACGACCACAAATCACTGTTTGGGCCATTTCCAAGGACCCCGTTCGCGGTCGGGTTTGCGGGACTGCATCCGTATGATGTGGTACACGACCAGGTGCTTTGACCGCTCGTGACGGTCGAGTTGTTCGTTCCGTCCATTCGAATGCCCCCGTTTGAGTGATACGGACCGATGATAACGCGGTCGCTTCCCGCCCAGACGCTTGAGTTGATGATGTACGCGTACTCGGCAACAGTTGGGCGCGCATAGCGTCCGTACACTACTCGTTGTGCAGATGGATTTTCATACGTATACCCCGTTGAGGTGATGTTGATTGCATATATGTCACCGCACGCGGCAGAACTTTCTATATCGAGAGAGTACTCACCAATCGCAGCCCCTTCGGGGTCGGCATAAGAGTGGATGTAGGGTCCAGAGGTAGCCGTTCCGTTTGTTATATCGTTCGGGTAGTGCGCCAAAAACCACCGGTAATAATCGAGTCCCGCCTCCGCAATGTTGAGCGCACGCTCTCCGTTGAGCTTCGATTGAGCAAGGTGTGCCTGGGTTACCACATACCCGACAAATGCGGTTGCGAGTGCAAAAAAAATGCCGCCAAACACGAGGACGAGGACGAGAAGATATCCCTTCGTTGCGTGTTGTAATCGCATACTTAGTTTTTTAAGTTTCTCAAAGACGCGCTTGAACGGAGCATGAATTGTCCCGGATCCCGCACCGGATCAATGTTTACAACAATGCTGACCTGGACATAGGCGACGTCAGTCACCGTCGTTGTTGCCGTGGCGGGCAAGCCGTTACTGTCATAGTACACGAATATCGGCGTACCCTGGATTTCGTTCTGTACATAATCTGAAATTGAAAGTGTGGTATCAGGGCTGCCGAAGTTGTATGTGGGCGGAGATCCCGTTGCGTTGTATATTCGCTTTTCGAGTGTGGTGCTTGATGAGATGAGTTCATATTCGACATATTCGACGCTATCGTCACGGTCAAGGTCGCTAAAAAAACCAATCTCATTGTCTTCCATGACAACGAGCGGGAATGTCCCATCGTCAGCGTACGTCATTTCTCTCAAATCTCGGACGAGTTGTTCAACGCCACGGCGCGCACTGCTTACCTGATATGCTTGAGCGAGTGTATATCCGTTCAGTCGATAGAATGAAGCAATGCTCTCGCCGATGGCAAGCGCAACAATGGAAAAAAGCCCTATGACAATTATTGTTTCAACGATGGAAAATCCTTTCGGGGCAGACATGTTGTTTTGAGATTGTTGTTGCATACCACTACACCGCAGTGAGTACCGCGCGGAGCGATTCGGCGCCGCTGATATTTACATCAGAAATCGTCTGGTCAACAAATCCGGGTGCCTGTATGAGCACCTGGTAATCGGGGTTTGCACCAAGCCCGGTGTTAAAAAATGCTTGTCCGCACGAAGAGGAGGTTTCAGTTTCACTAAAGCCGCTCCTGCTTAATTCAATTGT
Source organism: uncultured Candidatus Saccharibacteria bacterium (assembly GCA_964390945.1). Taxonomy (GTDB): domain Bacteria; phylum Patescibacteriota; class Minisyncoccia; order Phycocordibacterales; family UBA918; genus Damh-18. The sequence goes on along the minus strand of CAYMIV010000011.1, from coordinate 9,487 downwards.
CGCGCCGATGATGGGGTCGCCATCTATATCGACAGTCTCCACGCGAAGCGAGAAGGCGGTTGATGCGGCGAGTGTCAGTTTCAATGTTTCACTCACGCCGGGATCGAGAGCGTACGGAATTCCAGGACATGCCTCTTTGATGTCATACGCACCTGTGTCGAGTACCACTGTATACGCATCCCACTCCATGTTATTCAGCTCAATTTCTCCACCCGCATCCGTGGTGTGGCTTGCGTGATATTTATATATGGGAGTTGCCGACGCAGTAGTCCCGATTACCTTGCTTCCCCAGAGAGTAAACGGGATGCTCCCGAGTGCAGGCTCTGAAACGGTGTACTCAATCTGCCAATCATGAAGCAAGGGGGTTGCATTTACATCAGACGAAGTGAGTTGCGCTCCGAGTGCAATCGAAGAGTACGTGGTTGTATTGAGAGCGGAAAGATCAATAGGGCTTGCTGAAAATCCCGCCCCGTTTCCCGGGAGATCGCCATCCGGAATGAGTGCATAACTGCCGGTAGCCGTGACGGCGAATACTTGCATGGTGAGCGTGGTGTTTGCCGGAGCGGTGTGTGTCCACTGTGCGGTATTCCAAGCAGTGAATGCGCCGGGGGATGTGGCGGTGGCGTAGATGCTCCCCAGTGGAACATATGCCCCGGGGCCGCCTTGCAACACGACATCACCGAGAGCAACATCGACGTTTGCGCTTGCGCCAACCATGCTCGTATCGGGAAAGGTGTCCGCGAACGAGTTGACCATCGGGGTGCCGATGGTGCGCACGAGCAAGTCTGAAAGTTCATCAATCTGAAAATTCATGGTCGACACAGCACCCTCCAGTACCGCAACGTGCGGGGTGCTCGGGTTTGGATTTGATGTTGTTGCCGTATAGGTTTGGTCGGTTGAATAACCCGCATCCGAAACTGTGATTTGATAGTTCGCCGCGGCGGGCGCTCCCGAGAACATGGCAATGCCAGAAGCATTCGTGTGCGTGGTGACATCGATGGTTGATGTGGTCGTGTTGTTGTATATGCGAACATCGGCGCCGGAGAGCGGGAGAACGTCGGCGTCAAACACATTGACGGTGAGCGTTCCCCCGCCCACTGAAGATTCGATACCCGGCGGAACAACGTTGGTAAGCAAAAAAATTGTGCTTGTTCCATTAATGCCCGCCCATGAATATTCGACCTTTGCCTGCTTGTAGTCAGCAAGAATTCCATTGCTGTCCGAGGCGCCCGTGCCGTCGTCGGGTGAATCAACATACTGAATGAGAACCCGCTCATGGAGTGTCACCCCATTGAGCGATGAGGTTGAGTACTGGGGTATGGGTCCGCTGGGGATGCCGCTCACTGTCCCAACACTGTTGTATGGTAATGAACGAATGTACTCAATCTGCTCTGCAGCAAGGGCAAGCGCGCTCGTTCGCGCCTTGGAGTTCCCGATGAGTTTGAGCGTAAATTGCACCGATGTAAAAAGGCCCCCGAATACAAGTGCGAATATCGCGGCCGTGACGACAAGTTCGATAAGGGTGAATCCTCGGTGGCGCGACGGCACATTCAGGGTATGCATATTAGTTGATACTGTCCGTGATTGAGTAAATCGGAGCAATCATTGCAAGCGCAAAAAAGCCGACGGTGCCGCCGATTACCACCATGAGGATTGGCTCGATGATGGTGGAGAGGTCTTTTGTTTTTTGATCAATTTCGTTCTCATAGAAGGATGCCATCTCTTCAAGCATGTTTGATATTTTCCCCGTCTCCTCGCCAACAGCAATCATCTCTCCGACCAGAACGGGGTAAAAATTTGTTTTTTCGATAAAAATCTCGGAAAGTGCCGTTCCCTTTTCAACCCGCTTCGCGGCATCAGCCAAAATCGCTTTGTAGTGAACGTTTTGCACCACCTCTTCGGTGATATTTATTGCATGGATGACGTCCACACCCGATTTGAGAAGCGAGGAGAGCGTTCGGGATGTGCGCGCTGAATTTACTTCTTTGACAATCAGCCCTATCACGGGAAGCCTGGTGATTACATAGTGGAAAAACCTTTTCCCCCACCGCGTACGGAGCACGAATATAAATCCAAATATGCTTGCCATCATCCCGCCCAGGACAAGAATGCTGTGGTGGCTCATGAAATCACTGGTGGCAATCAATATTTTCGTAGTGATGGGAAGTTCAATATTCATACTGCTGAACGTTGCAGTAATCGAAGGAACCACATATATCATCATGAGCGTTCCGATAATCGCCATGACAATGATGACGATGGAGGGATACATCATCGCGCCTCGAACCTTTTTTTTCAGTGTTGAGCTACGCTCCATTTGAACGCTCAGTGTTGCGAGCGAATCGGAAAGTTGCCCCCCCTCCTCTCCTGCACGCACCATGGCGACATACAAATCGGAGAAGACCTTCGGAAATTCGGCAAGCGCAACATTGAGCGGATCTCCTCGATTTATGCTCTCGCGAATGCTTTTCATGACTCCCTTGAGTTTTGGATTTTTCGATTGTCGTTCAATAACGGAGAGAGCGCGAGTGAGCGGGAGGCCAGCATTAAGCATGGACGAAAGATTGCGAGTTACCATGATGAGCTCGTCCGCCTTGACTCGGCTCAATAAGAAATTTATCCGTTCAACATTTATGAATCGTTCGATTGAGAATGCTTTTGCTTCTTCGACTTTCGTAACGGTGTGGCCGTTTGTACGAGCGATTTCATAAACGGCATATCGGTCTTTTGCCTCAACCGTTTCCGTGACTGGTGTGCCGTCGCTTGTCGCCCCCTGATATGTGAATCGTGACATGGTGATTATTCGGAAATAACGCGCAACACCTCCTCAATAGAGGTTTGTCCGAGTGCCGCTTTGTATATGCCATCTTCGACCATGGTGAGCATGCCTTCTTTACGCGCTTGTAGCTCGATTGCGTCCGCCGTTCCCGAACCCATAACGAGCTCTTTGATTGCCGGGGAGACGTGGAGTACTTCATGAATACCAATTCGGCCCTTGTATCCGTCTTCCGCAGCATCACTCGACTTCGGCCGGTAGAATGGGATGCTGTTCCAGGTTGCGTTGCTTTTTGCAACACCCTCCTGCTTGAGCGCATCGAGCACCCGGTCGAGGTCGGCGTGCTTTCCAATGTCTGACTTTTCATCTGCTGAAAGTGTGTATGATTCCTTGGATTCGGTCAGTCGCCGAACGAGGCGTTGCCCGACCGCAACGCGCAATGTTGATACGAGGAGAAATTTCTCAACCCCCATATCAAGAAGTCGTGCAACGGTTGCAGACGATGAATTTGTGTGCACGGTTGCGAGTACGAGGTGTCCAGTGAGGGCGGCGTTGATGGCGAGCGAGGCGGTTTCCTGGTCACGAATTTCTCCCACCATGATTATGTCGGGGTCTTGGCGCATGAGCGAACGAAGACCGTTTGCAAAATGAAATCCGATATCCGGCTTTACTTGCGTCTGATTGACGCGGGGCATCTGATACTCGATGGGGTCTTCTATGGTTGAGATGTTCACCTCCGGCGTGTTGAGGATATCGAGTACCGTATAGAGCGTGGTCGTCTTTCCCGAACCGGTCGGGCCGGTGACCAGAATAATGCCCGTTGTTTGCTTTGTGGAGGCATGAAGACGCTCAAGCGCCTGCCCATGGAATCCAAGCCCCTCCAGGGTGAATCCCGAACGCCCTTCGCGGAGAAGGCGCATAACAATTTTTTCACCAAAAAATATGGGGAGGACCGATACGCGAAATGACACCTTCTGTCCCTCCATTTCCATTTTGAATCTGCCGTCTTGAGGAAGGCGTTTTTCATCGAGTTTCAGATTTGAGAGAACCTTGATGCGGGCGGAAATAGTCTGAGCAGCGTGCTTCGGAAGCGACATTGCGTCGTGGAGAATGCCGTCGATGCGGTAGCGAACAAGGAGTTCTTGCTCCATTGGTTCGATGTGAATGTCTGACGCCCCCTGTATGATCGCGTGTCGAAGGAGAGTGTCGACAACGCGCACAACCGGCAGATCTTCCGCCATTTTTTTTAGGTCGGCCTCCGTTACCCCCTCTTCGCCATCCTCTTTGAGAACCTTGAGTGCGGCTGTTTCCTTAATGATGAGGTCGCCAAACTCGTCTTTCAGTGTCTTCTGATACTGCATGAGGGCATTCTTCATCGATTCGGTATCAGTAAGACGCGGGAGGATTTTGAGTCCGACTTTCTTTTTTACAAAGTCGATTGCCGAAAGATCGGCAGTGTCGAGCATGGCAACCTCGAGCGTTCCCTCGGCTTTCTTGTATGCAATGATGTTGTGGTTTCGCGCAATCGGCTCGGGAATGAGTGAAAGAATCGGAGCATCAATCTTCACATTTTTGAGCGACACGAACGGAACGCCGAGCACGTACGACTCGACGCGGCGAAGATCATCCTCGGTCATGGCACCCGATGATACGAGCGCATCGGCAAGCGGGCGTTTTTCCTGTTCTGCCACGTGTTCAGCCGCTTCGATGTCCTTGCGGGAGACAAGACCGGAGTCCATTACAAAACGCTTCAGTTGTGCATCTTGGATTCGCACAGTTTTAAAAAAACTCCAAACGGTTTACATAGAAAGTATACCATCACTACACTCTACATATATGTGTATGTCTGTTAAAAAGAAAAAGCCCGGAACGATTGAACGTTCTACGGGCTTTGTTGCCGGCGTTGCGCCGGCGGACTAATCACTTCTTCTTCGTGGGAACCTGCGGCGCTGAGGTCGGTGCGGCAGGGGCTACGACCGCCGAGGCGGGTGGCTCGTAGTTTGCCCAGCGATCGAACTTCGTCGCCGGTTCTACCGACTGCCACTTTGGATGCATGCCTGTCATGTCGCGGAAGTTGTCGAGATTCTCGACAGCGCACCGCTTGAGTTTCGTGAGCGCTGTTGCTCGGTCGCCGGAACGGTAGTCCCGGGTCACGAGGAGCGCCTGCACACCCAAACTCTGCACCTGACCATTCGTCAGGTTGGGGTAGTTCACCTTGACGGTATTGTACGTCCCCCTCACCTGATCCCCGATATCGCTCGGAATGGACAGCAGTTTGAACTGCTTTCCGAAGACCTTCTCGTTCCGAAGCCAACCGAGCGGGGCACCGCCAACCGCAAAGATGGCATGTGCTTCTCCGTCTGCGAGCATTTTCGCCGCGACAAGTTCCGGCTTCTCTTGGCCCGTGAGGTCAACGACCGTGTAGCCGAGCTTTGCCTTGTACGCAAAGTACTCTGCGGAGAGGACCGATCCACCCCACGCAGCGACCTTGCGACCAGCAAGGTCTTTGAGTGTCTGAAGCTCGACCGACTTTGCGCCGATGCCGAAGAGACCTCCTTCCTTATATGCCTTGTTGAGACCGACGATGTGGATTTCCTCGACATGGAGCGGCAAGAGAACCTTGATACGTGCCATGCCGTCATCCTTTTCCTCGAAGTACCGCATGACGTCGAACTGTGCGATGCCGGCACTGAAGTTGTTGTCGAGGATTCCTTGGATGTTGTCGAAGGATCCCTTCGACTGTTGGACATCGATGGTCACCTGCGCGCCGCAGACCTTCTGCATGTTGAGGGCAAGGGCACAGTACGTGCCGCCACCCTTCCCCGTCGCATCGGGACAGCCACCGGTACCCATCGTGATCGGGGGCCTTGCGGGGGCCGCGCCGAGCGAGGCGCGGACGGGCGTGAGGGGGGGGCTGGG
>CAYMIV010000011.1:0-3782 GCA_964390945.1 uncultured Candidatus Saccharibacteria bacterium | reverse complement strand
TGCGGTGGCAGCGAACAGAAATGCGAGAACGACCATGAGTGTTTTCATCTGTACGTCTCCTAGAAGTTGAACTTCTTGTCGGACTGCGTGGGGGGTTGAACAGCGGTGCTACCCTGATCGGTGAGCGCGCCACTCAAAAACACTGCCGCGATGACGCACAGCACCACAATGATGCTAGCGACGATTCGGAAGCGCATCTTTCACCTCCTTCACGTGTGTGGGAACGACGAGCGGCTTCGAATGACCAATCTGAACAGCGTGCTGAATGTTCGGCTTCTGCTCGATTTGGGCGTTCATCGCTTCGATGGTCTTTCCCGCCATCTGCTGACGCATGCGCGCTTTGATGGAAGCCCGTGCGGTTTCGACTTGTTGAAACTGCTCGGTGTTCCTCACTGCGGCCGTACTCCTTTCCATCGCAGCAGCCGAGCGGCCGAATGCGATGTAAAGCTTGTTGACACGTTTCAGTTCCTCGAAGTCGACCTTGCGTTGCCGAAGCACCTCCTCGGCATTGTCGATAATCGACTGGAGCTGCGAAACGTGTGTATCGAGCATTGCGCACTCTTCATCGGTGGCGGTTGCCTTTTGGGCACGAAGCTCCTCTTGAGCCCCCTCGAGCTCTGATCGGTTGACCCGATACTGTTCCTCGAGAATCTTAATCCGATCTCCTTCCTGCCGTTCGTCCTCTCGGATTGTTTCTTCCGAGTAGACTTCTGCAAGTTGGGTGAGTGCCTTCTGCTTGCGCAGGGCAGCCCACCGAGCGAAAACCGGGATGAAGTTGACGACGGCAATGCCGGCAACCGCTGCAACGCCCGCAATGGCAAGTGATGCGCCGGCTACGAAAACGAGCGCCGAAGCGCCAGCCGCAACCACCGCAACCCCTCCGATTTGTAGGTTACGTTTAAAGTTTTTGACCCGGGGGTCAAGTTCCATCGTTGCGTAGTTTTCAGGCATCTTGTGCTCCTTTCCGGGGAATACCCCATCTAGTTCAACGCAAAGCTTTGAGATTTAGAATTAGAATTGGTGATGAAGTCAAAGAGCGACTTCTGCCGGTCGAAAGATTAACACAAAACACTTTTATGTCAATACCTCGTAATCATTCATCACATGTATATGTGACAGGTGGTGTATACGTGATGAATGATTAGTTTTGACTTTTTTTGGTTCTCACGTATAGTAGATGCACGACTGGGAGTCGGCCGCATACGGCCGGCATTTTTGTTGCAAATATTATAAATAATCGGGGTATACTCCGTTGAGTGAGACGAGTGGAAACAATCCTAATCGCGCATCGTGTTTATGCGAGGTAGCATAGACACGATGCGCGACGGATGTAAGATTTTCTAACTTGCTTTGCTCGTAACAAAACCTAACATGTTCGACCTAAAAGTAATCAATTCCGTTCTCGACCAAATGGAAGACGAGCGCGGCATCAGTCGCGCAAAAATGCTTGATGCTATCGAGCAGGCACTTGCAACGGCATACAAAAAAGAATTCGGGAAACGCGGACAAATTGTCCGTGCGCATTTTGACATAAACACTGGTGCAACGACCTTCAATCAAGTGAAAATTGTGGTCGATGAGACGACGGCGCGCATGGAAGAACTTCCGGGCGATGCGGAAATTGAGGAATTTGAGGGCAAGCGACCGCGCCGAGATGGTGAAGAGGAGGAGACACCTTCTATTGACGGCGACGAGCGCGTCCGATTCGACCCCGAAAAGCACATTCTCATTGAAAACGCACGGCTTATTAAACGCGATGTTGAGCTGGGTGAAGAACTGATATTTCCCCTTGAACCGAAAGACGACTTTGGGCGCATCGCCGCACAGACCGCAAAGCAGGTTATCATCCAGAAAATTCGTGAGGCGGAAAAGGAGTCGGCGCTTTCGGAGTTCGGACAGAAAGAAGGCGACATTGTTGTTGGTCACGTTCAGAGGTTTGAGCGTGGCAATCTGTATATCGACCTTGGCCGTGTCACCGGCGTCATGCCATACGATGAACAGATTCCCGGTGAACGATTTCGACCCGGAGAGCGCATCCGCGCACTTCTCGTCGCCGTGGACGAGACGCCTCGGGGCATTTTCCTCAAACTATCACGATCACACCCGAATTTCCTCGAAAAACTTTTCGAAATAGAGACACCGGAACTTCAAAACGGCACGGTCGTCGTTAAGGCAATCGCTCGCGAAGCCGGCTCTCGTTCAAAGATTGCGGTCTTCTCGACCGATGATCATGTAGACCCGGTCGGTTCGCTCGTTGGACAGCGCGGCGTTCGCGTTTCAACGGTAATGAGCGAGCTCGGTGGTGAAAAGATAGACATAATTGAATGGTCACCTGATCCTGCCGCCTTTATTGAAGACGCGCTTTCTCCAGCGCAGGTCATGAAGGTCACAATCGAAGACGCCTCGAGCGGAACTGCGGATGAGCGCGGGCAATCAACCGTGCTCGTAGCGCCGGACCAACAATCTCTTGCAATCGGTCGCGGTGGACAAAATGTTCGTCTTGCGGCAAAACTTACCGGCTGGAAAATAGATATCATTTCTGCAAAACCGGATGTTTCTGAAAAAGACGATTTTGGAAAAAAGGCAGATGATATCGATTCAGACGAACTAGACGCCGCGCTCATTGAAGAAGAGGATGTTGCATAATTACTCGCCATTACCCTAATCACCATGAATCTACTTCACGATATCGCACCTGGAACCGCCGATGAAATGAATGTCATCGTTGAGATTCCGAAATTCTCAAAGAACAAATACGAAATCGACAAGAAGACGGGGCTCATCGCACTTGATCGCGTCATGCACACAGCGCAGGACTATCCGTTTGATTACGGGTTTGTGCCTCAAACACTCTTTGATGATGGAGACGCGCTCGATGTTGTCCTCATCACCACCCATCCGCTTGTGCCGGGGCTTCTCGTAAAAGCTCGACCCGTTGCAATCATGGAAATGACGGACGGGGGCGACCGCGACGACAAGATTGTAGCAGTACCCGTCGACGATCCTCGATTCGATGAAGTGAATGATATTGGAGACCTGAATAAACACTTCATTAAGGAAATGACGCACTTCTTTGAAACATACAAAAAAGTACAGAATAAAGAGGTGACTGTCGGGAAATGGCATGGCGCCGCGGAGGCGAAAACAGCATTCGAACGCAGTGTAAAAATGTATACGGATGGTCAAACGGCATAATGGATAGAACAAAATGTGCAAAACGACCCGACACAATGTGTCGGGTCGTTTTATACTGTACATAACAATGGGAGGTTGTGGTTAACGCCCCTGTTTGATTTTAATCTATGAAATTTAGCCTTTGTAAACAACAGTACATTTACCTTGCGCTCGCTGCGTTGAGTCTCGCACTCGCGATAACAACACGAGTTTTTGCGGAGGAAGTAGTTTCCCCCGCTCAACCTAATGTGAGTGTCGGCGAGGTGCAGGAGTTGGGGACAGTGCTCGAAATACGCACGCAAGACAGAATCGTGAATCTTACGCACAATGTGACGGGAAAAATGGGTGCGGCTGTCGCGCGCATGGAACAGATTATCGGTCGTTTGGAGGCGCGGGTTCAAATTGAAAAAGCTCGCGGTGTGGACACCACGGAGGTTGAACGCGCAATCGAATCAGCAAAAAATTCACTCCAGTTTGCAAAGAACAAACTCCCTGTTTTGAATGCCTTTGTGATAGAGGGGGTGTCTTCGGCAGATCCCGAACCCGCATTCACGGACGTAAAGTCTGAACTTATATCGATACGCGATGCAATACGAAACGCCCACAGC
>CAYMIV010000010.1:31364-32770 GCA_964390945.1 uncultured Candidatus Saccharibacteria bacterium | reverse complement strand
ACGCCAAAACACGAAGAGGAGCGCATTACAGGACGAGCAAAGATACTCAAGCATTTCAGCACACAGAAAAACGCGCATGTCATGGGCGGACGCGTCGAAGAGGGCTCACTTTCCGTTGGACAGCAGGTACGTGTCATGCGTCGTGACATTGAACTCGGCAAAGGCGTTGTAAAAAATCTTCAGCAGCAAAAGGCGAACGTGAGAAGTGTTTCGATGGACGAATTTGGTATGCAGGTTGATTCAAAAGTCGAGATTGCTCCGGGAGACTACATTGAAGCGATTGAAGTCGTCGTCACCTAACTCTATGACCTTCAACCGTAACGATCGAGCAAAGTCAGTACTTATGGAGGTGGTTGCAACCTTTATTAGAAATGAGGCGAATGAGACCCCACTCATCACTGTAACGAACTTACGCACTTCGCCCGACTCAAAATATCTCACCGTTCTTTTTACGACCATTCCTGATGGGGGCGAGGATGATGCGCTCATTTTTTTAAAGCGAAAGGCGGGCGACCTTCGCACCTTTATTAAAAAACACAGCAGACTGCGTGTCATTCCTCATATCGAATTTGAGGTCGATTGGGGTGAGCGTCATCGACAGCACATTGATGAAGTTGCGAGGAGAATTGATGAAGAAAAATAGCATCACAACGTGATGCTATAAATGTTCAGACTGAATTTGGAGGCCAGGACGGGAATCGAACCCGTGCATGTCGGTTTTGCAGACCGAAGCGTTACCTCTTCGCCACCTGGCCGAGACGAACATGGCTTACTCTATCATTCTTTACTACAGTGACCAAGCATTTGTGCTATGATACCGCTCATGTCCGGGTGGCGAAATTGGTAGACGCGCAAGACTTAAAATTTTGTGGCCGCAAGGCCGTGCGGGTTCGATTCCCGCCCTGGACACAAATACATATGGGCGCGTGGCGGAATTGGTAGACGCGCACGGTTCAGGTCCGTGTGTCCGTAAGGACATGGAAGTTCGAGTCTTCTCGCGCCCACAAAGTTATCAAGCGTTTGTGTTGTCTGTGTTTTCGGATACAGCAAGTTCGATTCCTTACAGGAACTGTCCACTCATTGGGTCTTTTGTTCGCTTAACTCACAAAACCCCTCAATGAGTCTTGCGACAGTCCCCCGGACTGTCTCACTTCTCGCGCCCACAATGAGATTGTTCACTTGTTTTTACTTTGCACATTTAGTAAACTCACTCCTGTTGCATAAATGATTGATTCCGCCCATAGCTCAGTTGGTAGAGCAGATCGCTCTTAACGATAAGGTCCCAGGTTCGAGCCCTGGTGGGCGGACAAGCGTAAAGAAATCCTGACCTTCGTCAGGATTTTAGATTGTCCGAGCCGGAGCGATGTTTCTATCTCGACCCAGAGATAGAAACCGCGAGGCGGGGT
>CAYMIV010000010.1:20311-31264 GCA_964390945.1 uncultured Candidatus Saccharibacteria bacterium | reverse complement strand
AGTTTAGTAACTCGTGACGACAAGATTCGGCTGTCGAGCCGGAGCGATGTTTCTATCTCGACCCAGAGATAGAAACCGCGAGGCGGGGTCGCGAGTACTTAACGAATGCAATGAGTTTAGTAACTCGTGACGACAAGATTCGGCTGTCGAGCCGGAGCGATGTTTCTACTCATAACGTGACGAAAAAACACTACACATGGTATAGTCTCTCTCACGCGCGGGTGGTGAAATGGTAGACACGTCTGCCTTAGGAGCAGATGCCGCAAGGCATGGAGGTTCAAGTCCTCTCCCGCGCACTCGTGAACGAAGTGAACACCGTACGCGGGAGGCGCAACTTTTGCGTATGCAAAAGGAGCAAGGACTTGAAGCCGTTCAGAGATATTTTGAGTTGGCGAAAAATATCCTGAACGGGTATTGAATGAAAACCTTAGTACGTAGTAATCGCAACAATCGGGGTTGTTGCCCCGCTTCCCATTTCGAGTTTTTCACCGCGCTTGAGTACAACATTTTCAATGTGCCGAGCATCAACCACCTCTTCGGTATTTGTTTTCGAATTAATGATTGCATACTGCCCATCATCTCTTTTTTCAATCGTGTAGGTGTTTCCCGATTCGGTTGTAAAGACGATTTTTGAATAATCTCCGACGCGGAGGTTGTCATTCTCCTCACTGTCCAATTCCATAACATCGATTCCCGCGTCGATGAGGTCTTGTGTTGCTCGTGTCAGTTTCACCCGCAAGATATCGAGTTGTATATTCAGCCCCGCCTTTTTTGTGATGGTATCCGATGAGTCGTCAGAAAGTTCATTGAGTTTTTTCTCTTTTTCCTCAATGAGACCCCGCACACGCAGAAACTCACTCTTAAGCGCTTCTGTTGGGTCTATTGTCTCCTTTTTTTCGATATGCGGTCCTTCCATATATGAAAACGGATTAGGTGATTATGGTGTTAAGTATAACACTATCGCTTGTTTGTTTTTAAGTGAGAAAATTGCTCTTTGACTGTTTTGCTGTATGATGCGCGCAGTCATAACAATCTGTGGAGGCATCGTGAAACTGGATCGCAAAGATTTTGAAAGAAACTGGTCTCGTTACTTCATCAAGTACTTCGACGAGGAGGGCAATGCGACCGAGGAGGTAATTTCCCTAAGCCGCTGGGTACTCTTCCGCAAAGACAACAACGAATACTCTATGGTGCCCGGTGAGGTGCAGGGTTTGTATTCCTGGTATCTGCGCGTTGACGATGATGGCACCTGTTACGCTCTCAAGGTTGGGGGGTGGAAGTTCCTTGGAACGCTTCACAAGAGGCCTGCATAGCGCAGGCTTCTTTTTATGGAAATTGAAACCGCATGCATTCCAGTAATACATGCGGTCAATCGTCCGGAACGCTTGGTTTAATCACCTCGAGCGAAATGATGTCCTCGAGGAGGACGATGAATGGCTTTTCGTCGAGTACGGGGTCGAGCAGAATGAGCACTTTCACCCCATACTGCCTGTGGTAATACACATCAGGAACAGCGTATTGCCCGATGACTCTACCGCCAAGTGCATATATGCCAGCAGGAACCGGATGTTCGTGTGGACGGCATTCAATGCGTACCCAAGAGCGTGGTTTTAGTGATTGGATGTCAAACAAGAGTTTGTCGCCCTCCTCTTTGTCTTCCATGATTCCTCCACATGCGATTATGAACTATGAACTTTCTCTCCCTATTAAAACACGCCGCGCTGAGGAATTGCACGTCGGCAGTGCTCATTACCGTACATCAAACTCGCTTCACTCGCGCCTTCTTAAACTGCTCGTGTTTCTTTTTGAAATCATTTCGCGTAAGAAATTTTTTCACCTTTCGAGGTAATGTGTCAAAGGTCATGCAGCGATACGAACAGTATCCCCTCTTTCGCAGAAAACACTTTTCGCACGCAATAAAGAGCACGTGGCAAGCGTCGTTCTTACAATTGTGGTGTGTGTCTGCTTTTTCGATGTTACAGAGATGACAGTGCGCAATGATGTCGTCACTGATTCGTTCACCCATACGGGCATCAAATACAAAATTTTTCCCTTTGAATTTGTTGGGCAGTTTCATTTCTTCAACCTGTCGTTTGTAGTCAATAATGCCGCCCTTAAGATGCTTCACGTCTTTGAAACCATTGTGCCGAAGCCATGCGCTTGCCTTTTCACATCGAATCCCTCCCGTGCAGTACAGTGCGACTCTCTTGTCTTTGTATGCCTTCAACATTTCTGGTGTCTTTTTAAGTTCTTCTCTGAATGTTTCAACATCGGGGGTTAGTGCACCGTCAAAATGCCCAACTTCACTCTCATAACTGTTGCGCATGTCGACAATGACTGCGTCGGGGTCATCAACGTAGGCATTCATTTCTTCGGCGGTGAGATATTCGCCGGTACGCGTGACGTCGAATGATGTGTCATCGAGTCCGTCCGCCACAATTTTGTCTTTGACCTTGATTGCAAGTTTGGAGAATGATACGACATCTGTCTCCTCAACTGCGATTTTATAGGGAATACCTGCAAATTCCGGTGTGTTTTGAATGAATGCGTCAAACTGTTTCCAGTGAGCAATCGGAACATTCATCTGCGCATTGATGCCTTCACTCGCTATATAAATACGGCCGAGACATCCGAGTTGCGAAAGTTTTGCGAACAGAATATCGCGCATGGCGCGTGGGTCGGCGATGCGAACATAGCGATAGAACGAAAGTGTTGTACGTGGGATTCCATCACGCGCAATTTTTTTACGAAGTTCTGCTTTTGGTGTGTTCTTTGGATAAATGGCGTCTTTCATTGCTGGAAAATTGTAGCACGAAATATAGTCAGAATATACGGCTGAAAATAAGCACATGACGACTTGCCCCGTTAGAGGTTATTTTTGAAAAATAGCCTCTAATGGGGTTGACTTTTTGAATAAAATATGATAGTATATAAACAGACAGGGTGGTCTTAGCAAGTTTGTTTGCTCAGTGCTTCCCTTACCCATTTACGCGCCCAGTGGCGCTCCATGAACCTTGAAAAGGAGAACGTCATGCAATATGACCACGACAGCATGGTGGAAAGAGACCGCTTCTCGCGATGCGCGCTTCTCGTCGGGTCGGCGTTGGTCGCCCTGTTTGTTCCGACCCTCATCGGTGCAACTATTGGCTCCGTGGTTTGGTCGCCGTACCTCTTCGCATCGGCAGGCTTCTCGTTCGGAGTGTATCTCATCGTGAAGTACTTTCATCGGTTTTGGGTTGTCGTACCGCAGACTGCTGCGTTCGTCACCACGAACCAGTTCAGTTCCCCCGGTGCAAACCCGAACATTCCCTACGGCCCGGGCGGACATCCCGCCTACCCGTGGGAACTTCGCGCGGAGAGCGGAAACATCACGCTCGATATTCTCACCGTGTCCTTCAAGGAAACGGTGTCGACATCAACGACATCGGTCATCGTGGACGGGTCCGTACAGTTCAAGTTCGATCTCGCCCACATCACGCAAGTCGTCGGCATCGACGTGACCACCGTCGAACAGGGCTTCGTCGCCCAAATCAACGAGTGGTTGTCGCAACGTCTTTCGGGAATGACCGGGGAAGTAGCGAAAAATTCCGTTCGTCCACTCCGAGAGGAGATCGAGCGCGAATTCGAGCAAACCCGGAAGCAGATGCTTCTTGACGAGTATGGAGTCCGAGTCACTGGTTTCCAAATTTCGTCAATCGACTTTCCTCCGAAGGTGCAAGAGACGCGCGACACCATCGAGGAAAGCAAGCGTATCGCGGAAGGCGTACGAAACCTCCTCGGTTTCAAAACCAAAAAGGCTTTCGAGGAGGCGCGTCGCAGCGGAGCAATATCCGAATCTGACGTGGCACGCGCACGCGACGACTTCCTTGCGGCAAGCGGCAACGTCAAGAAGGAAATCAAGAAGCTCGACATCACCGGTATCGACGGGGCTGCGGGCGCTGTTGTTGCCGGCGTGGCGAAAATCTTCGGAGACAAGAAATGACGACCAGCAGTAGCAATGTCGGCGAAAAACTAAAGGAAAGTTTTTCGCGCGGCACCGAGTCGAGAAGTGGACTCAAGGCGGTTTCCGCAAAAGCCAAAGCAGTAAGTACCGGTGTCTTTCTGGTTCTCGCAGGTTTCTGGATGTTTCTCTCTTTCATTCCAGCAATGAAGGAAGAGGTCAAAAACATCAGCACTTCAGCGACAACCAAAGAGGCGCCGAGCGTACCGATTCATTCGGAGGTGCTTCAGAAAAACAAACGGTCCCGCATGCTCGCTCTTCCGTCCAATCTCTGCTTCATTGACTGGGCGGAAAACGATCCGGACGGAACCACGTACATTACGTGGGTCAGAGGCCTCCAGGACGCAACGTGGTACACGAAGCAGGAGTTCAAGAGGCTTCGGACGTCCGGCGAGATTAAGTACAAATCTGCCTGGGCCTCGTTCGAAGGGGTACGGAAGGGCACGACGGTCTTCTACAAATTCGAGGCCATCGAGGATGTGGAGGACTGCAAGTAATAAAAGTAATAAGGTAATGGTATGTTCTTCAAGCGCGGACTTCGGTCCGCGCTTTTTCTTTTGGAACGAAAAAGCGCCCGCGACAGTTGTCGCGGGCGCTTTTCATTGTTAAGGAGTCGGGACTGCTATACCGAATGTGTTGAGCGCTACAGAAAGAATTCCGTAAGCGGAAACCATAATGAGAAACCCGATGAATCCGTAAAGCATGTGGCGCTTGCCCACCGCGCGTGCCTGGTCGTTATCTGCATTCGCAATGAACTGATAGCCACCCCAAAGGAACACGAGGAGCGCTATCGCCATAAGAAGCATAATGAGCGGATTCAGGATATTTGTCCGAATCGACGCAACTAACTTTAGCGCCTCCTGTTGGTGTGGTGCCATGACTTTACATTATGGTCGCCGAGGTACCGCTATATCGTCGGGAACGAGGGGGCGGTTCCGCCTGAGAGGTTAAAGATATTGTCAACCAAGTTCACAAGACCCCAGACTGAAATCATGATGACGAAACCAAGGAGTGCCCAAATCATGAACTGTTTCCCTGAATTTCGTGCTTCTTCGTCCGTTGCTCCATAAATGAAATACTTGAAAACTCCCCAGATGAAAAGGAGAAACGCGATTGCAAATATGAACGGAACGAGATAGGAGTTTATGAAGTTGGTAATATCGAGGAGCAGATTCTCGAACCAGGTAAGACTAACCGATTGTGCAAAGGCAACCATTGGAAGGAATGGTGCAAACGGGAGTAGGCGAGTTACTAATTTCATACGTTGAATTTATATACTAAATGTTAAACTTCTCTATCATCATATTTTACCGCCTAAAATTTGGTTTATTGTGCCGGCTGTGGATACCAGCATACCCACTATACGCCCACTATATCCATTTGCAACGAACAAAAATACCACCATACTGGATAGGGTTAGTTTTGCTGCATTGGGCTATGCAAAAAATGTCTGCTTCAAGATTGCGAGTATGCCCCACACCCCTATCATGAGGGTAAACACAATGAACCCCACAAGAATTGTCATTTTTCCAGATTTTACTGACTCCTCGTTACCGCCGCCTATTATCCACGCCTTCACTACCCCCCACACAATGGTGAGAAATGAAAGCGCAATAACAAAGGCAATAACGTAGTTGATTATGCCAATTAGTTCCGATACCAAAGAAGCGAAGTCAGTAATCTGTGCCGCAGATGCCGCAAGTGGTGTGAATGCTATGAGTGAAAGCGTGAGGTATCGCATACGTATTTCAGAATGTCTTGATTGTGCCCTCTATCACCGTAATAATGAGTTTTGCCCCGAGCGCGATAACACCCCCCACAACAGCCCACGTCAAAGCAGACTTTGCCGTTGAAACCTGGCTTTCGTTGCCTTTTGCGGTCACAAAAAGAAATCCTGCGTAAATAATAAAGAATACAATGATGGGAACAGCAAAAATAAGGAGCACATCAATGATTTGTGTGAGAAATGTGATGATATCAGTCGCTTTTAATGGATTACAGATTTGACCTGTTGGACAGTTTCCTCCCGGCATAGTTACTTCTTGAGTTAATTAAATAACAACCTCAACTTACCCGTCGCATCTCTCACCGCGCTCTCAACGCTTGCTTTCTGTGAGGTGATGTCCTGCACCATGTCTCTGAAGATGGTGGTGCTTCTCTCCGGGGACGGGTCGAGCCACCCTCGGGCAACAAGTACCGCCTCGAAAAATCGCTGCCTGAAGGAGTCCGATGCACCGCGCGCGATGAGCGCACGGAGGACGGGCACGCGATGAAGCGCTTCCGCAAACGCTGACGCATGTTCTTCCCCAGCAATATAGCGCGCTGCCGCATACGCACCAGATTTGTTGTCGGATGCTTTCGGAATTGCAAATGCATAAAAATCAGCATAATTTCTCTGTATCGTAGCCCCACTTCCCTGCGGAATAACAACCGCATCGAAGTTCAGGTTCGGATTCGCTTTTTCAAGCTCTGGAAGCTCACTCGCTCGACCGATGTACATGCCAAGTTCACCTCCAAGAAACATGAGACGGTCATTCTTGAGCGCGCGATTCCAGGTGTAATTTTCATCGGTCGGATTTGCAAACTGTGTATAGAAAGAGAGTGCCGCATTTCCAGACAAGGTTCTATTATTCACTGGCGTATTGAGTTCGACAGAAAACATCCCCTGATCATTAATACGGACAAGGTCACTCCCCGACTGAAGAAGAAGCATTCCGAGAATTCGCTTTGCATTGTTGATATTGGAAACTTCGCCGAGCGAAATCGCGCTCTGGGTAATATTGAATTGGTCGTCTTTGCGCGTAAGTGCTGGCACTGTCTCATTGACGAGTTGTTCCCATGTTGTAGGGGGGCGCGCGAGACCGCTGCTTGAGAAAATATCCCGATTCCAGTACAGCACGAGCGGGTCGGCAAAAATCGGCACGCCATAGACACCGTCCGGGAGCAGGAATATTTCCGCGCCATCGACAAAACTGTCACGGAACTCTCGCTCCGAAAACGTTTCAAAACTGACGGGCTGAATTTTTGTACGCAAAGAAACAAGGTCTTCGTGCGGTAAAACAATCAGGTCTGGTGACTTATCTTCCGCGATGGCGTCAACAATTTCCGAGACGAAAGTTTCCGGATTTTTTTGCGTATAAGAAACAACGTTAAATGCCCTGTTCGTACTTTTCATGTCTGCGAACAAGTTATGGATGGTGTCTTGATTGAAGGTTCCCCAGATTTCAACGCTGTCACCGAACTGAACATCCTCTACTTCGGGAGAAGCCCGATACAGCATAACCGCAATGAGGGCGCCTATGGCAACGGCACCGAATACGCCGATAAGGACTATTTCAAATGGTCGCATGCCATTCATACTCGCCGTAGTGCTAGCCCATAATGGTGGTCACCCGCAGGAATCGTGCGTTCAATTGCAAACCCCGCCTTTTGCGCAAGTTCAGTCGCCATACTTTCAGTGACCACGTGCGATGGGTGCGGTCCCATACCGCCAAAAGAATCAGTCCAATCAATGATGAAGAGTTTGCCCCCTCGCCGTACCACGCGTGCGACTTCCGCAAGCGCAATTTCTTTGTTTTCGAGTTGAAATAAGGTATTCGAAAGAAGCGCCGCATCGAGAATTCCGTCGCCAAGTTTGGTTCCGCCGGGGGATTCTAAATCACACCAAACCACATCGAGATTCGCTATGTGCATGTCTCGTTTCATGATGCCGAGTTTATCAACGAGCGGTTTTTGAATTTCACACGCGTACACACGCCCCTCCGGACCGACAAGTTTTGAAAGTACCGCCAGATAGTGACCTGCGCCCGCGCCAAAATCCGCTACAGAATCACCATCATGGAGATGGAAGTGTGTCGCAACAATTTCAGGTTGCACAAACTGACCAGCAAAAGCCATTGCCATATCATGTATTATAGCGCAGGGAGATTACCGAAAGACACCCCGGTAGTGGAAAGCCCCCGGCGCACACTCGTGCGCCGGGGGCTTTTCTCATTCACCTATGCCTTAGAACCTAGAATGAAACCATTGAAGCGATGGAGTCACCCGGGCGCATTTTCATAACCTTCACACCCTGTGTTTGGCGGCCGAGCGATGGCACATCTTTGAGAGGAAGTTTGATGACTTGACCCTTCTTGCTCATTACGACCAACTCCCCTTCGATGCGCGCATCAGAACTTAATATTGCTCCGCCTACCACCTTGCCGGTTTTTGAGGTTACTTTTGCGGTCTTGATTCCGGAGCCGCCCCTTCCCTGAACCTTATATTCCTTTGCAGATGTTGTTTTGCCGAAACCGTTTTCCATAACAACAAGAATCTCACAGTCTTTTATGTCTTTTCCAATAACGTCAGCAGAAACAATCGTGTCATTTTTTCCGAGTTTCATCGCCCGAACTCCCGCCGCGGTGCGGCCCATCTCTCGTACATCGCTTTCCTTAAAACGTATCGACTGCCCATTCGCGCTTATGAGCGACACTTGATCACCCTTTCCGACGAATGCGGCTGAAATGAGAGCGTCATCATCTTTGAGCGTAATCGCAATGAGACCGCTTCGACGCACGTCTTTGAAACTTGCGGCATCAGATTTTTTTGCAACGCCATTTCGTGTCACCATCATGAGCGACCAATCCCCCTCCCAATCTTCTTTACGAACCGCAAGTACCGACGTGACCTTTTCTTCAGAGGTGAGAGAAAGGAAGTTCATGATTGACTTGCCCTTCGTTGCACGGCGACCCTCCGGTATATCGAACATCTTTGTTTGGTATACCTTTCCCTTATCGGTGAAGAAGAGCAGGTCGCTGTGGGTTGACGTGGTCACGAGTTTCGTAACGACATCCTCTTCTTTCGTGTTGAGATCGACAACACCGACGCCGCCGCGCTTTTGGGTGCGATATTCCGAAGGATTTGTCCGCTTCACGTATCCCCCCTGCGTAAGTACCAACACACTCTCCTCATCGGCGATGAGATCTTCGGGGCTCATCATTTTTACACCCCCTTTCACAATCTTTGTACGACGATCGTCTCCGTATTTTTCCGCTATTGCGACCAATTCTTCCTTGATGATGCCAAGCATTTTCTTTTTGCTCCCCAGAATGGATTCGAGTTCCTTGATGAGCGACTGCACCTCTCTAAGTTCTTCCTCGATTTTCTTGCGCTCAAGTCCGGCGAGTTTCTGAAGGCGCATATCGAGAATCGCTTGCGCTTGTATGTCAGAAAACTTGAACTGCTTCATGAGTCCCGCATGAGCGGCAGGAACATCTTTTGAAGCACGGATGAGTTTGATAATTGCGTCAATGTGGTCAAGCGCCTTCTTAAGCCCGAGGAGAATATGTTCGCGTTCCTGCGCCTTCTCTAAATCATATTCGGTGCGGCGTTTTACGACTTCAGCTCGGTGCTTTATGTACTCTTCAAGAATTGCTTTGAGGGAAAGAGTCTGAGGGACGCCGTTGACGAGAGCAACCATGTTGTAGTGAAAGGTCTCCTCAAGTTGCGTGTGTTTGTAGAGTTTGTTGAGAACCGTCTGCGGCTGTGCCCCGCTCTTGAGTTCAACGACCACGCGAATGTCGCGCGTTGATTCGTCGCGAAGATCACGAATGCCTTCGATTTTTTTATCGCGAACCAAGTCAGCAATCTTCATGAGCATGTCCGCCTTATTCACACGATAGGGAATCGAAGTGATAATGATTGAAAAATTGCCCTTTTTGTCTTCAACGATTTCCGTTTCACCTCGAACCACAACACCACCGCGACCGTTTGCATACGCGTGAGCAATATCCTTCTGATTAAATGCGATAGCACCGAGCGGAAAATCTGGACCCTTCACGAAGCCGAGCAGGTCATTCGTCGACGCATCGGGATTCTCAATGAGGTGTTCGACTGCTGAAGCAACTTCGCGAAGATTGTGCGGCGGAATATTCGTCGCCATACCGACGGCAATGCCGAGCGTACCGCCGAGAAGTAGATTGGGAACCGACGCAGGAAGCACTTCCGGCTCCTTCTTTGTGCCGTCAAAGTTCGGGCGCCAATTGACTGTATTTTTTTCAAGGTCACGAAGGAGTTCTTCGGCGATTTTCGACATTTTTGCTTCCGTATAACGGTACGCCGCAGGTGAATCACCGTCTATGGAACCGAAGTTTCCCTGCCCCAATACGAGCGGGTAGCGGGTGGTGAATTCCTGCGCCAATTTTACCATCGCGTCATACACCGCGACGTCGCCGTGCGGATGAAAACTTCCGAGCACATCTCCGACGACGGTCGCTGATTTCTTGAATTTTGCTGTCGAGGTAAGACCATTAAGTCGCATCGAATAGAGTATGCGGCGATGGACCGGCTTTAGACCATCACGAACATCCGGGAGCGCGCGTGAGGTGATGACGGACATTGCATAATCGAGGTACGCTGTACGCATCTCATCGGTAATACCCTGGAGCATGATGCCCTTTTCAGCAAAAAGCACTTCGCTATTCCCCGGTTCGGGGTTGTTGTTATCTCCTTTTTTCTTTGGTGTATCCTTTTTTGACACGGTATGTATGCGTAAAATGCTCGGGCATTATAGCAGATAATTCCCTTTTTGGGTTCCCCTATTCCCCGTCCGACCCCGAAGGTGGAATGACTTCCGCGGGCTGCAAAATGATGTTGGAGGGTGTGACGGCGTCCCGTTCTGGTGTTGGAGAAGGAGTTGGTTTCGACTCCTGATTTGATGCCGACAAGTCGCTGCCGATTGGTGCAGTTTCCTGAATCGCGTCGGAAACCGATTGGGGTTCGGGTATGACTGTTGGCTCCTCAAGACTGCCGGTAACATTTCCGAGCTGCAAAGCGGAGTCCTTAATGAGTTCATCGAAACCAGAATCAGTGACGGATGTGTTGTTTCCCATTTCAAACGATATGTCTGAAAAGCGTGTCGGGAGCGTCGTCGCCCACCCTACACCAATCACGAGTGTCACAAATACAGCGAC
>CAYMIV010000010.1:0-20301 GCA_964390945.1 uncultured Candidatus Saccharibacteria bacterium | reverse complement strand
ACAGCGACAGAAAACGCATATCGACGTTTTGTTGCATCAGAACGTTTTTTTATTCGTTCAATTATTTCCATGAAAACGGGCGCCTTTACATGCCCTCCGCACCATTATTGCTTCTCTGAAAATTTTGCACAATGGGGACTGTGCACCTGTGCTCTCGTGTATCAAATAATCAGACACTCAATACTACCACCTCGCTTTCCATCTCCACCAAATCCTTTTTCTTCACCGTGAGTTTTTCAACTGGCTTGCCATTATCGGTGCCAACTTCTTTGAGAAATGCCTTGAGTGCGGCATCGGTGTAGTGCATAGGAATGATGCAGTGTGCCTCAAGTTTTGTTGCAAGTTTTGCCGCAGCCGGCACATCGAGGACATCGCCGCCACCAATAGGAACGAAAAGTATGTCGATATCACCGAAGTCCGAGAGAATTTGTGGGTCGATATTTTCGTCTCCGAGCGCACCAAGAAAAATCATGTTGATATCCTCAAGTTTCACCTGATAGATGGTGTTGAAACGTTCCACACCCTCATAGGTGGTATTCACCCCGTACCCGCGCGCAGTCACTTGGCCAACCTCGTATTCACCAGGACCGTCAACAACGAATGGTTGTTTGGAGCCGAATGCAACTTCTTCAACACCATTCATGTCAGGATGGTGGAGTGATACGAACGCAACATCTGCGCCAAACTTCACCGAGCCGAGTTTCGATTTCTTTGAAATAGGATCAAATGCAAGTGTGGTGTCGCCAAACGAAACCTTGAAGCACTGCCCGCCGTGATGCGTGATTACCATGGGAAAATATGAGTATCTAGTATGAGTATGAGCAGTATACTACACAACCACAGCGTTATTCGCAAAACAATATATCTCGTTCGGTCTGTGGACAAATTCATTCTTGTGTAGTATATTCTCCCCACCTGAAAAGGTTTATTAGTTCTAACGGCATGAGGGTAAAACCCGCGCTCGCGCACACGGCCACGAGATACGGTTTGCGAGGACACCCATCGCCGAAAAAAATTCAATGGAAGAAAAAACATCGGTCCTGGACCGAATCGCTTCAGTCGTTCGCGGCGGAGTGCACGCGGTCGCCGATATGGTTGACCACGATGATGCAGACGAAGTAGTGGAGCCGGCACGCTCAAGTGCGATGCAGGGAATGCTCGATAATTCGCCCACTCCTCCCGGAGAAGGTGATCTTGTTGAGGGTAAGGTATCGGCTATAGGTCGAGCGCGTATTTATGTTGAAATCGCGCCGTTCGGTACCGGCCTTATCTACGGACGCGAGTTTATGAACGCGCGTGACATTCTCCGTAAAGTCTCCGTCGGCGATACTATCGCCGCGAAGGTGGTCATGCCGGCAAACGAAGATGGTTACATTGAACTTTCGCTTAAGGAAGCTCGCCAGGCGCTCATATGGAGCGATGCGGAGGATGCGCAGAAGAAACAGACGGTCATGACACTCGCCGTGAAGGAAGCAAATAAGGGCGGTCTTATCATCGAGTGGCAGGGCATCCAGGGATTCCTTCCTGCGTCTCAACTTTCATCGGAGCACTATCCGCGAGTCGAGGATGGCGACAAGGATAAAATCCTCTCGGCACTCAACGATTTGGTTGGAAAATCACTTTCAGTCATCATCATTACCGCCGATCAGAAAGAGGGCAAACTCATCTTCTCTGAAAAGGGACCCCAGGAGAAGGAAGAGAAGGAAGAGAAGGTCAGCAAATACACCGTTGGCGACGTTATGAATGGCACGGTGACGGGTGCGGTTGACTTCGGTATTTTCGTCAAGCTCGAAGAGGGGCTCGAAGGACTCGTGCACATTTCAGAACTCGACTGGGGACTCGTTGAGGACCCTCGTGCGCTCTATAAAGTTGGCGCAAAGGTCCAGGTTAAGGTAATTGAGGTGAAAGACGACAAGATTTCCCTCTCAATCAAGCAACTTCGTGAGAATCCCTGGGTCGCTGCAGCGAAGAAATACCGCAAAGACCAGGATGTGCAGGGCGTCATCATCAAGTACAACAAGCATGGGGCACTCGCCTCGATTGAGGAGGGTGTCGCAGGACTCGTACACATCTCGGAATTTACAAGTGAAGAGGAGCTTCGCAACACGCTCCTTCTTGGACAACCCTATCCGTTCAAGATTACTCTCTTTGAACCACGCGAACAGCGTATGACGCTTTCGTTCAAAAAGAAAGAGACGAAATAGAAGATAGAGAATAAAAAATATTGAATTGGACCACGAAAAATCGCCCCCACGGGCGATTTTTCGTGGTTGATATGTCCTGTATACGAAGTACTATCATTTCATTCTTTTACGAGTTGAGTAACCAGTGGCCAACATCTCTCTTTGGTTCATTTTGTGGTCAGTCTGCGCCTCCTTTTTTACAACCATGTTCGTCCAGGGTGCCGGCAGTTGGGCGGCGGGTGTTGCCGTCTATTTTTGCATTGCTGCAATCAGGCAAGCGCTTCACGACAACAATAAATAGATTTGTTGCAAAAGCGCCGACCTACGGTCGGCGCTTTTCTTTTTCGTTTTCTGAATCCGTATACTCAATACTTATACTTGATACTCACACTTCAATGGCTCTACCATTGAACGTCTGCATTGCCTTGTCGGCACCGTGGGAAATGATGGTGTCAAGAATTTCGACCACCACTTTCTTTCCCTCTTCAAAAACCGTTCGTTCTTTATATTTGAGTGTGCCAAGCACATATCGCGAGAGTTTTTCACCTTCAAAGTGTTTGAGTGTACCAAATATATTTTTTTCACCGATACCGATGCGCACGCGAATGAACGCATTTGAGCCCAAGGCATCAATGATAGATTGCACGCCGTTGTGCCCTCCGCTTCCCCGTGCAACTCCGATACGCACCTCGCCCCATGGGAGCGCGATATCGTCGTGTACCACGATGAGTTTCGACAGATCGTGAGGTTCGGGAAGTGTTTTTTTGACCGGAAAACCTGAATTATTCATGAATGTGTGCGGAAAGAGCGTTTGCACCTCTTTTTCTTGAACCATACCCCGAGAAATCGCCCCTCCGAGCATCGATGAACTGCGTGCGTCGGGAAACGCATGAACAAGCATGAAGTATTCAACCGCGCTCCAACCGACATTGTGGCGCGTTTCATGGTACGCCTCACCGATATTCCCGAGTCCAACAACGGTAAACATGGTACTTATCATACACCACGGTTGCCAAAATAGTTGTGTCGCATATTTTTGGGTACATAGTGTTCGCAAACAAACTGTTATCTGCTTGGTAAAAAAATATTTCGTGCCGTTTTTTTGCAGGACTTGTGCAGAACAGAGTACACCGATATAATGTGTGCCACGTTCGACTATGGAGCCATTGCATCAGTCATCACGTTCTTCTTCTTCAGTGAATACTGATGCTCAAAATGCGCACGAGGATGAGCTCCGCAACCACGATGGGAAAAATGGCGGGTTCTTAAGCGAAATCATCCGCTTCTCCGTTATTGCCCTCCTTGTCGTTCTCCCTATTCGTACCTTTATAGCTCAACCATTCATCGTTTCTGGCGCTTCGATGGAAACAACATTTTCAACCGGTGAATATCTCATTGTCGACCAGCTCACGTATCGTCTCGAAGACCCGGCTCGCGGCGACGTTATTGTATTTCGCTACCCAAAAGACCCTTCAAAATACTTCATCAAACGGATAATCGGCATACCGGGAGATACGCTCCGTATAGAGGGAAAAACGGTCACTCTCACGAATGCGGAATACCCGTCTGGTGTTGTTCTCGAAGAGACATACATTCATGAAATGAATCCGAACACTACGCTTACCGAAACCTTGGGGGAGGGCGAATATTTCGTTATGGGCGACAATCGGAATGCAAGTTCTGATTCGCGCATGTGGGGCATACTTCAGCGCGACAAAATTATCGGCAGAGCGCTCCTGCGTCTTTTCCCGTTTTCTAGATTTGGTGTTCTACCCGGAACCTACGATATCAGTTCACACCTCGCCGACACGCCGCTTACCAACTCACCGTAACCAACGTTTATGTTCCCCAACGTATCAGCACAGGAGTTCCTTCGCGCAGGCATGCACACCGCGCAACACTTCGGCTTCACTCCCGTGAGCGAACTTCGAGAGCATGCTGACTGCAAATCGTGCGAACAAAAAGTTCAACACAAAGCAACAGCAGTCGATAGACGAACGGACGCCCTCCATGGGCTCCTCACGTCTGGCATGTGTTCGTATTTTGACAACAAATTTAATGGGCTTACCGGACCGGTACTTTTTTACTCGACAGAGCAAGTACCACGTTCCGGTGAAGTTGCGCTTTCGCTTCAAATTTTCAACGTCAAAAAGAGCATCGCTGAAGCACTCCTCATCCAGACAATCCGTTCTCTCCTCAACGAACTTGGCTATGTGAATCATGCGGTGCGGGTGAATTCGCTCGGCGACAGCGATTCGGTGTCGCGATACGTCCGTGAGTTGACCAACTACCTCAAAAGGCGGTTGGATACCATGCCTGCATCAGCCCGAGAACTTATGAAGGATCATGCTCTCATTGCGCTCATGCATCTTATTGAACGCGAACATGAGCTTGCGAAAAAAAGTCCGAGTCCGCTCGAATACCTTACTGATACAAGTCGCAAGCATTTTCGTGAAATAGTTGAATTTCTCGACATCAGCGGTATTCCGTACGAGGTGGATACAAAACTTATCGGTCACCATGAGTGCTATTCGGAGGCGCTGTTTGCATTCGATCTCATGAATGAGGAAAATACGCCCCTCGCTCATAGCCCGCTCTACATTCGCGGAGGACGGTACAACACATTCATCTCACGCATGAGCAAATCAAAGACCGCGGCGGCAGGCGCTGTTGTCGTATTGCGCGACAAAAAGGTGGCGACCGCGCTCAATTACCCGCGGCAGCGAAATAACCCATCCGTCTATATCATTCAACTCGGATTCGGTCCGAAGGTTCGGAGCCTTCTCCTTATTGACGAACTTCGACGTGCGGGAATCTCGGCACACCAAAACGTCATGAGCGATTCGCTTTCCGAACAACTTCGCGAAGCCGAGCATCACAAAGTACGCTATGCGGTCATAGTCGGTCAAAAAGAATACGTTGAAAAAACAGTTATTTTGAGGGATTTGAGAGCACAGAGCCAGGAATATGTCCCCATGGGAGCACTTGCAGCAAAGCTCCGCCAAACCATGCGTGCGTAGAAACGTGGTTCGGCACAAACGGTCTTGCAATGGCGGTCTTGCTGTGGTATCCTCTTGCCCACATATATGGCAACAAATGTAGAAGTTGAGAAGAATAATCAGGAGAGCACCGCCAACCTTATCCGACGCTTCACGAAGCGCGTACAGGGTTCGGGCATCATTAACCGCGTCCGCAAGAACCGCTATTGGAAACGAGAAAAGTCCGGTATGGTCAACCGTATGTCGAGACTCAAGAAGCTCGAGCGAAAGAAGGAGTACGAAACATTGCTCAAACTCGGCAAAATTCAAGAACGCCAACCTCGAAAATAAAAACGCCCGCTACTATCGGACAAAACCCCACCGCCCGGTGGGGTTTTTCGTACTCCTGTGGCATACTGGCAGAATGAAAACAACGATACGGGCGACTACGCGCTCCTTTCCGACACTTCCCTACGATGCGATGAAAAATGACGTTCTGGGGACTTCGTATGCGCTCACGCTCGTTTTTGTTGGGGCAAAACGCGCGCGGAAACTCAATAGCGAATACCGTAATAAAACGTATGTGCCCAATGTGCTCTCCTTCCCGCTCGAAGCACACACTGGTGAAGTGTACATTGCGCCAATAGTTGCACGACGTGAGGCAAAAAAATTCAACATGACGCCGCGAGGATATGTGGGTTACCTATTTATCCACGCACTACTCCATTTGAAGGGCTACCATCACGGCGGTACAATGGAGAAAGCCGAAAAAAGGCTTGTTTCAAAGTACGCCCTTACATAGTTGTGCTTTTTGGGTGTATGTATATTTCGTTTTTCGGACTTTTGTTCTCATGGCTGATCGTATCATCACTGGCATAGATGTGGGCACCTACCAGGTAAAGGTGGTGGTTGTTCGGCAACCCTACCGCGCCGACCCGCGTACGCTTCCGCAAATCATCGGCACCGGGTATGCCGAAAGTCGCGGTTTGCGAAACGGCTACATCATCAATGAAGGCGATGTCGTGCGGAGTGTTCGAAACGCTGTTGCCCAAGCGGAGAAAGCGAGTGGTCTCTCAATCAAAAATGCGTATGTCTCGATAGGAGGTATAGGGCTCGACGAAATTCGTTCGCGCGGTGAAACAACCCCCTCCCGTGCCGACAACCTAATCACCCAAGCGGATGTTGACCGCGCGATTGAGACGAGTAAGGAGTACATTCTTGATAAACTTCCCAATAGAAAAATAATTCACGACATCCCCCTCTCCTTTTCGATTGATGGTGAGAAGGTCATGGGACGTCCTCATGGTCTCAAAGGCATGAAACTCGAAGCAGAAGTGCTCTTTATCACCGCCTACGAACAGCATTTAAGTGATTTAGTAAACGCGATTGAGAGTGTTGGTATTAAGGTAACCGACATCATGGCATCTCCGCTCGCGGGAGGTCTCGTCATGCTCACCAAAGCCCAAAAGCGCGCCGGATGTGTGCTTGCAAATATAGGCGCGGAAACTGTTTCTATAGTCGTGTTTGAAAACAATATTCCAGTCTCAATGAAAGTCTTCCCTATAGGTTCGACCGACATTACAAACGACATCGCGCTCGGTTTTAAAATCGCCCCCGAAGAAGCGGAAAAAATTAAGCGCGGCGGTATCGGGTCGGCTGTCTATTCAAAGCGTCGGCTCGATGAAATTGTTGCTGCGAGACTCACCGATATTTTTGAACTCATTGATGCTCACCTCAAAAAAATAAATCGCGATGGACTTCTTCCTGCCGGCGTCATCATTACCGGTGGTGGCTCGGGTATCACTACTGTGCAAGACTTCGCAAAAGCCGCGCTTCGCCTTCCCTCGAAAATCGCGACACTCGACCCAGGTCAAAACGGCAAGGTGCGTGATGCGTCATGGGCAGTGAGTTACGGACTGTGTATTTGGGGTGCATCGAGCACTGACGACGACAGCGGAATCAATATTGCGAAAGAAACCGGAAACGTTCTCCTCAATTGGTTCAAGCAGTTTCTCCCCTGATTGAGCGCTCTATTCATCATAGGTTTCATTTTTTGCAAACGCACGAAAGAGAATTTTGTCAATATAGTGACAGATATTTTTTGGGGCTGTATGATACACCTACTTATTAGAAAAGGCCTTCGGGTCTTGGAGGTATAGGTGTATTACGTATGGAAAAAATCGAGACAGACGTAGAGTCATTCGCACGAATTCGTGTGGTAGGTGTCGGAGGTTCTGGAGGCAATGCAGTCAATCACATGGTGTCTGCGAAAGTGAAGGGAGTCGAGTTCATCTCCATCAACAGTGATGCGCAAGACCTCCATCACTCACTCGCGAAACGAAAGATACACATCGGTAAGAATCTTACCCGCGGACTTGGAGCAGGCGGAAATCCCGATATGGGACGCCGCGCAGCGGAAGAAACTCGAGAGGAAATCGCAAATGCGCTCAAAGGGTCAGACATGATATTCATTACCGGCGGCATGGGTGGCGGCACCGGAACCGGTGCGGCTCCTGTCGTAGCAAAAATTTCGCGCGACAGCGGAGCGCTCACGGTCGGTGTCGTGACAAAGCCCTTCCTTTTTGAAGGACAAGAACGTATGCGTCTTGCACTCCAAGGTATCGAGGAACTCAAAAAGGAGGTTGATGCTCTCATCACGATACCAAACGACCGACTCCTCGCCATCGTTGACCGAGAAACGAGCGTGAAGGCAGCCTTTGAACTCTGCGACAACGTGTTGAAGCAGGCGGTTGAGGGAATTTCAGACCTCATCACGATGCCCGGTATCATTAATGTCGACTTCGCCGATATAAGGAGCGTCATGGAAAACGCCGGTTCTGCGCTCATGGGCGTCGGACTTTCAACCGGAGAGAAGCGTGCGGAGGAAGCGGCGCGAGCGGCGATTAACTCTCCCCTTCTTGAAGTTTCCATTACGGGTGCCAAGGGTGTCCTCTTTGCTATTGCGGGAGGTGACGATCTTGGTATGCTCGAAATTCAGGATGCAGCACGCATCATCACCGAATCCATCGACCCTCATGCAAAAGTTATTTTCGGTGCCATCAAGGATGATAAGTTGAAGAAGAACGAAGTTCGAGTCACCGTCATCGCAACGGGATTCCCGGAAACAGACAGCACGGCGCATCCGTCTCCATTCCGCCGAGAGGAACGCAGTACCGAACGAACGGAACAGCGTGAAGAGGCTCGCGGGCGAATCTTCAACTCACTCCCATCTCTGAAGAGCAATGAATCAGATGCGAAGCCCGAACAAGTTGTTGCGCAAGAAGACCGCAAGCCGCTTCCTCCCAAGGAACCAAAGCCGGTCGACCCCGTCGACGAAGAAGACGACATGGACTGGGGCGCGGTGCCCGCTTTCTTAAGGAGATCTAAACTTAAGTAATAAATTGAAAAAAGCCCGCGAAAATGACTGCGGGCTTTTTCTGTGTTTCGGTATTTGCGTTTTAAAACGCCAGTACAGCGGAGCGCGGCGATGTTTCGAAATGCATCAAAACTGCCATTTGCGGTTTTGTCCTTTGTCTATAGGTACGGTAAAATTGCCTTCTATCCATTACATTTCTATATTCGTTATGTTTGATCTCATTATCATAGGCGGAGGTCCCGCAGGCACTGCTGCAGGTGTTTATGCATCGCGGAAGCAACTCAAAACACTTTTCATCACCAAAGAATGGGGCGGGCAGAGCGTCGTTTCGCCCGATATTCAAAATTGGATAGGAACTCCGCACATTGCAGGAAATGAACTTGCAAAGAATCTCGAAGCACACCTTAAAACGTATGCGGGTGATGTGGTGACACTAAAAAGCGGAGAAGCCGTGAACCAGGTTGCTAAAACAGATGTTGGATTTTCGGTAACACTTGAAAATGGCGAGATTTTTGAGTCGCATGCGGTACTCATCGCAACCGGCTCATCCCGCCGCAAGTTGCAGGTTCCCGGCGCAGAGACCTTCGACAACAAAGGCTTGACCTACTGCGCATCCTGCGATGGACCGATGTTCAGCGGAATGGATGTTGCAGTAGTTGGGGGCGGCAATGCTGGTTTTGAGACCGCCGCACAACTTCTTGCATACACAAAAAGCGTTACTCTGCTCCATCACAGTGATACCTTCAAGGCGGATCCTGTTACAGTCGAAAAGGTGCTTTCCCACCCCAACATGCGCAGTATACGTAATGCGAAAACAGCCGAGATTGTCGGCGACTCTTTTGTGACGGGAATTCGTTACACAGGCAAAGACGGAGTGATGCAGGAAATATCCGTGAGCGGCGTGTTTGTTGAAATAGGTCTTGTGCCGAGTACCGGATTTCTCGGTGACCTTGTGGAGCTCGATGAGTACAAGCGTATCAAAATCGATCCTTGGACCGGACAGACAAACGTGAAAGGTGTTTGGGCGGCAGGCGATTGCACAAATGTGAAATACCACCAGAACAATATTTCAGCAGGAGACGGTGTCCGCGCACTTGAGGATATATACGTCCACCTCAAAACGAAATAGAAAGTAGAGAACATTGAAGCGATTTTGACGAGTGCAGTTGCTTTTCAAGTTCAGTGTGCTTAACCAATGCATGTGCGCGAGGTAGATGGAGTCCGCGAACACAAACAAAATTGCATGAGGCATTTTTGATATATGACGAATACAATTTTGTACAGTGTGACAATGGAATCCGCTGCCTCGCGCACATGCACGGAAAAAGCGCCGACGGCTCGGCGCTTTTTCCTTATACAACGTAGAGCATCTCCTTCGGGCCTTGTGTACTCTGTGCGAGTACTAATATGTGAAGAAAGTTCACCACACCCGAAAGATATGTACAGCATCGCACGCCACAAACTGCAGTCAAGAGTTTTTTGCCATGGCTAAAAAAGGTATTGTTTGAGCGAAAATGTGAATAATCTGTTCATAACCTGGTGCAAAACCCCGTTTATTACATTGTGAGGAAACATTCGGGAACTCTATGTTATTGACAGGTATTTGACTCGATAAATAATTCGTGTTAGAAATTTGTTTCGTTCTTTTCATAGCGAGGTGAATCTGTGGTGCAAAATCACAAAACGAGGCGCGAGTATTTCGCCAAACGCATTCGGAGTCTAGCAACAACGCACGAAAACGCACTCTTCCCCACGACGTATAACGTTGTGGTCGGACTATTTGCCACATACGCAAACCTCTTAATGTCGGACGACCTCGTTTCAGTACTTCAACCTTCGCGGACGTACCTCAACCGAC
Organism: uncultured Candidatus Saccharibacteria bacterium; assembly: GCA_964390945.1. GTDB lineage: Bacteria > Patescibacteriota > Minisyncoccia > Phycocordibacterales > UBA918 > Damh-18. The sequence goes on along the minus strand of CAYMIV010000010.1, from coordinate 9,906 downwards.
GGATGGTAGGAATTCCTCTGTCTGCCAGCCTCATCAGGATGAATGCGCCATTCAGACGTACACTGATTCGAATGACGCTTGAGATCCGAGAATCGATGGGCGAAAGGGATGCAGAACTTGCCGAACTCGCTTTGCTCATGCATGCGACAAAACAGGTGATTGGTATCCCCGAAGAGCGGACGATCGACTTCGACGGGACGCGCCTTAGTTTCCCTCGGTTCTTTGCACATGCGATGACCGACGCACACCAGAACTACATTGAAAGACTTGGTATCACGCGTGCGTGTGCCTGAAGTCTGTCACAACCCCAGAGAAGCATCGCTTCTCTGGGGTTTTGCATTTCAGTATCTTTTCAGTATGATGGACTCGGATTTGATTCAACACATGGAGGTTTCCGTGCCGACCCTTCGCAAACACGAAGCGCTTGCCGCAATTTCTGTCCTACTTCCCCTCGAGTTCAGTGACAATGTCCATGGGAAAGACGCTGTTGTCGAACTCATTTGCGCAACACACAAGACACAGCAGCGTGAGATAGCGTCGCGAACGATTGACATGCTCCTTGACCGTTTTGAGAACAAACGCGCATCAAGGAGACATCTTTACGTTCCAGAGGTTGGTCTGCTTGTAAGAGCTCTCCGTCTTTCCTTGCTGTGGGTTCCAAACGCGGCAACTGCGGAGCGCCTCGTTCAATCTGCGGCGCACCAGGGTTTCAACTCATGGTTTCCCGGACTCCCGACTCGACTCCTGGGTAGAGACCCTTCCGTGGATGAAGTTGTTGCGCTCGTTTCCGCTTATGTGAATAAAACCGGTAGCCAGTGCACACAAGAAGAAGAGCGTCTTAAAGACTTGGCAAGAAAATACCTTTCACCCGAAGATGCTGCAAGGCAGTGTGACCGAATTCGTCTGTTCGTTGAAGAATGGAACAAAAACGATTTGTACTAAAGTGCAAACAGCCCAGAGCCGCGACCCCGTCGCGGCTTTTGTTTGTCTGTGTTTAACGTATACTTTATGAAGGTTTGTTCTTCTTCAACTTCCACTTGCGGAGGACGTCATGGCGTATAGTGAAAAGGTACTCGACCACTACGAAAACCCCCGCAACGTGGGGTCGCTCCCCAAGGGCGATGACAGCGTCGGCACGGGAATGGTCGGCGCACCAGCGTGCGGCGACGTGATGAAACTACAGATACGCGTTGTGACGCATCACATCTGCGGAAAATGCGGAGCAACATTCGATGCGCCAACGCAAGAAGCGACGTGCCGCATGTGCCAGTCGAATGCGCTCATCACGTTTCATGTCATCGAAGACGCGAAGTTCAAGACGTACGGGTGCGGTTCGGCAATTGCCTCATCCTCGCTCGTTACTGAGTGGGTGAAGGGCAAAACGCTCGACGAAGCATCGAATATCAGGAATACGCAGATTGCGGAAGAACTTGCACTTCCGCCGGTCAAGATTCACTGCTCAATTCTCGCCGAGGACGCCATCAAGGCTGCGATTGCGGATTACCGCAAGAAACATGCGATGGATACCCAACCTACGCAAGAAACACCTGCGGAGAAGCAGTCGGACTGACGTTGATTAAACTTCTCGAAGCCGGGGTAGTCACCTACCCCGGCTTTTGTAATTAAAATCAACGTTGAATTTATCACGTTTACGCACCGAAATAGCGCGATGATTAATCAATGTTCCCGAGGTCAGACCTGGAGAGACTTCAAAAACTGCTCAAGGTCTTCAAATCCCCGAACGGTGTCTAAACACCATTCGCTTCCTGCGGAAGAGGAGGGATTTGAACCCTCGATGGGGTTTCCCCCATGCCGGTTTTCGAAACCGGTGCCTTCAACCTCTCAGCCACTCTTCCGTGTTATGTTAACGGATATAAACTAGCATTTTTGGGTATTTTTCGGTAGTATAGCGGGGTTCAGAAGTCCACACTTCCGAATATTTTCAAGACCCTATCGTCTAACGGTTAGGACATCCTCATACTGAGGCTGTACACCTTGGGCGACTTGGGTCGCCGCAAGGTCTTGCGGAATGGGTCCCGTCCCATTCCTCACCCTTTCACGGAACCGTGAAAGTGCGCCTTGAGGACAGATATTCTGAACAGGACAAAATAGAATAGCATTTGGCCCTATCGTCTAACGGTTAGGACAGCGCCCTTTCACGGCGTAAATGGGGGTTCGATTCCCCCTAGGGTCACATTCTGAAACTTATTTCACTCAACATTGAGGGCGACCGTCATTTGAATCGGGTTATTCCCTTTCTTCAGAAAGAAGGTCCCGATATTCTTTGCCTCCAGGAAATATTCGAGGACACCGCATCAAAAATTAATTTTTTGGGCTACACGTCTTCCTTCCTTCCGATGACACTTAAAGCGCACGCCGAGTATGACAGGGTGTGGGGCATTGCACTCTTTGTAAAAAACACACTTACCCCAACGTTCAGTTCACTGAACTACCACACTACGTGTGGTCTTAAGCGCTTTGACCCGGAAAACCAGGAAGACACAGTCGAGCGAGGTGTCATATTGGGGACCGCGGTTATAGAGGGTATCGAATACCGAATTGCCACAACACACTTTACCTGGTCAAAGGATGGAAACTGTGCGACTCCCGCGCAAATTGCTCACATGGACTCACTCACCGCTCTCATGAGCAAGGAACCGCCGCACCTTCTCTGCGGAGACTTCAATATTCCAAGAGGTCGTAATCCGCTTTACAATAATCTCATCACCATGTACGAGGATTGCATTCCTGATGCCGTCACCTCAAGTCTCGACCGCACATTTCATCGACTCGGCAATGACCCCGAAAAGTCAGTCCTCTTCGATTCGTTTGTCGTCGATTACATATTTTCCCAAGCACCGTATAGCGTCCACGATGTCCGGCTCACGTTCGGGATTTCAGACCATGCTGCTGTTGTGGGAACCGTGGCTGTCAGAGTGTAGTTCTAAAAATAGCGAATCACAAAAACTTATTTCATGAAGCCATTATTTCAACGTGCTATCATAGATTTATGAAAATTGAATCTGGTGCCCTACCCGCGAGACGTTCCGGAGAAGACCTTTCTGAATCTTTTAAAAAACTCACTGCCTCACCCGACACAGGGCCTCGCGTATTCAATGAACTCGAAACGACTCTTAGAGAATCGGGATATTTGCTTGCGAACGAAGGAGAGGTTACAACTCTCCTCAACAATCCCGCGCTCGTATGCAGAAGTGAGAACTTCAGTCGGGTTATGACGCTCCTTGAGGAACATACTCCGCTTCAGATTGTAAACAATCATTCAAAACCCAACATGTGCGCAATGGGACTCGGGGCAGGTTTCAGAATTGCAATGACAGAAGGTTTTTCGGGAAAGGAAGTTGGTGGCGCTGTTAAGGTTGTCGTCGTATTCAACAGAGACCACCTCGATACGCATGCGAGAGTCCCCAATGAATATGATATCTGGAAAACGAAACCAGAGACCGCTCAAGTTTCGCTTATTGGTGCCGGTACAATATCTCCGGAAGATATCCAGATGCTGTCGTTTCGATTTCCAATATGCATATTCCCAGAGAGTTTACTCACCGAACCAGAACGAGAACGACTCGAGGAGGAAAACATTTATTTTATTGTTCGTCATTATATTCCAGAAAAAAATAGAGCCACGCATTGAACATGCGCAGCCCTTATTTCACTGCAGACGTTCCTGTGCGCAGTGAATGCAAAGCGGAGTTTCCGGAATTGCTCGAAGTCGTTTTCCGCCAATTGGACATCCGCAGTTCGTGCAGATGCCATATTGACCCTGTTCTATTCTCCGGAGCGCAAAATCGATGCGGGTCAGATCCTTCATCGTGTGCGAGAGTGATTGTTGACCCCCTTCCCGCAAAATCCGTTCCTTCGACTTTCGTCGATATAGCAGCCGATCGTGTTGCTCCTCGAGAAATTCTTTAGTCAGCATGACTAAAGCCTCTGTATTGAAGGTTTGGGATAATAACATTGTATTAAAATATTGTCAATACACCACAATCCCTTCCCTTGAGGACCTTCTATTTTCCTAAAACCCTTCATTTTTAGTTCTTTGTATTGTATTATCGTGACCAATGCGCGGTTAGCTCAGCTGGTAGAGCATCACATTGACATTGTGGGGGTCACAGGTTCAAGTCCTGTATCGCGCACTGGCTAGAAAAACGAGACCCGCGTCTCGTTTTCTTTTTGCCAGTGCGCGATACAGGACTTGAACGGTTTGCGATATGAGGAGTCCCACAAAGGGCGACGAACCAGCAAACCGCGGGCAGGAAGTTCTTGTGAACGTCAGTGAACTAGAACTTGACGCCAAGTCCTTATTGTTAGCGATTCGTGACCACTGGCCAGATGGAATCGGACACCAAGTCCCGCGGCTTGACCACATGCGCGTGCCGTTCCATTAACTAGCACTCCTCCGCAATATCCTGTACAGTTTCCCTAATGAAAATTCTAAGCATCGAGACTTCGTGTGACGAAACGGCCATAAGCATCGTTGAAGCAACGGGTGGTTTCCCCCACGCGTCATACAAAATTCTCGGTAATGCACTTTTTTCACAGGTTGATATTCATCGCGAGTTCGGGGGAGTTTTTCCCCAGGTCGCAAAACGTGAGCACGCAAAAACACTCGTACCCATGCTTCAAAAGGCACTTGGTGAGGCGTCCCTCCTTATCGCAGAAAACCACGATCTGATGAGGGAGGATACTGAATCGCTCACGGAAATTCTTGTTCGAGAACCAGGACTCAGTGATTCTCTTATCGCATTTTTGGGCACTCATGCAAAACCCCCCATTGATCTCATTTCGGTGACGAGCGGTCCCGGTCTCGAGCCTGCACTATGGGTCGGCATAAATTTTGCGCGCGCACTCGCGCACATCTGGAATATTCCAGTTGTTTCTGTAAACCACATGGAGGGGCATGTGCTCTCATCGATTTTTGATGGCACATCCCTTCCCGAACTATCCTTTCCGGCAATTGCGCTTCTCATTTCGGGCGGACACACCGAACTCGTTCTGATGCGAGACTATGCAACGTATGAACTCATTGGACAAACACGAGATGACGCGGTTGGTGAAGCGTTCGACAAAGTTGCTCGCATGCTCGGCCTCCCGTATCCGGGTGGTCCGGAAATCGGCACCTTGGCTGAGCATGCGCGCAGAGAAAATCTTCCTTCATTTCTGACCCTTCCCCGCCCCATGCTCGATTCCAATGATTTTGATTTTTCTTTTTCGGGGCTCAAAACTGCAGTTCGATATGCTCTTGCGGAAAAGAATTTGTCTCGTGATGAAAAAGCAGCTGTCGCGCGAGAATTTGAAGATTCAGTAACCGATGTTCTGCTCAAAAAATCACACTCTGCCATTGATAAATTCAACGCAAAAACGTTTATTATCGGCGGCGGGGTCTCCGCAAACTCGTTCATCAGAGAACGATTTGGAACATTCTTCCGAAATAAATACCCCATGCTCACCCTTTATATTCCACGAATCGCTCTTTCAACCGATAACAGCGTCATGATTGCGCTCGCCGGTCATGCCCGAACAGAACAAGCACTCTCTCCCCGCAACACCGCATCCATTCGCGCCGACGGCAATCGCGCGCTTTCTGAAGAATAATCTTCTGTGTGGCTATATTTCGTGGTATCATCGCCTCATTATGAGCGATGCTCCTGAAACCCTGCGTGACGCAACGACTCCGGATATTCCGAGTATTTTTCTCAAGCCGTACTCATCAGAGGAAAATGAGGGTCGAATCTATCGTCTTTGGGAAGAATCGGGATACTTCAATCCCGACACGTGCATTGAAAAAGGAATCGCATCGGCAGATGCAGAAACTTTTTCGATTGTTCTGCCGCCGCCGAATGTCACCGGCACGCTCCACATGGGACACGCCGCAATGCTTGCAATTGAAGATATCCTCGTACGATACAATCGCATGCGTGGAAAACGAACTCTTTGGATTCCCGGCACCGATTCTGCGGCAATAGCCACACAATCGAAGGTTGAAAAGGAAATATACAAAGCGGAAGGAAAGTCTCGTCAGGACCTCGGGCGAGAAGAATTGCTTCGTCGCATTGATGCGTTTGCCGAAGCAAGCAAAGCAACCATCATCAATCAGACAAAAAAGATGGGGTCTTCGCTCGATTGGAGCCGCTACGCATTCACGCTCGATGAACCGCGATACAAAGCGGTCACAACCGCGTTCAAGCGAATGTATGATGCGGGTCTCATTTATAGAGGATCACGCATTGTGAACTGGGATCCAAAAGGTCAAACAACCATTTCTGACGACGAAATCCTCTATGAGGAACGCCAAGCAACACTTTACACATTTACCTACGCAGCCGACTTCCCCATTGCAATTTCAACAACCCGACCGGAAACAAAGGTCGGCGATACGGCCGTTGCGGTGCACCCCGATGACGAACGATACAAATCATTCATCGGAAAAGAGTACGATATCGTATTCTGCGATGTGCCGCTTCATATTACCGTTGTCGCTGATGAAAGTGTTGACAAAGAGTTTGGCACCGGTGCGCTCGGTGTAACGCCGGCACACAGCCACATTGACTGGGAAATCGCAAACCGTCACAACCTTCCCCGGCCGCAAGTCATAAACGAATACGCAAAAATGACGGTGAGTGGCCGTCTTGAAGGTCAGAAAGTTGGAGAAGCGCGCGAGAGCGTCGTTGCCTGGCTCCGCGAAGCGGGACTTCTCATCGAGGAAAAACAAATCACACAAAATGTCGGGACCGCTGAACGCACCGGCGCAATCATTGAGCCGCTCCCGAAACTCCAGTGGTGGATTGATGTGAACAAAGAATTCGCCATGGGACCATCAAAAATTCCGGGAGTAACGGAAGGTGACAAAGTTACACTCAAAAGCCTCATGCATGCCGCGGTACAACATGGTGGAACGGTAATCTTTCCGGAACGTTTTGTGAAAACCTATGATCACTGGATTAACAACCTTCATGATTGGTGTATTTCTCGCCAAATTTGGTATGGGCACCGTATTCCGGTTTGGTACCGAAACAGTGAAATACACTGTGATATAAAGCCACCAGAAGGCGATGGCTGGGAACAAGACCACGACACTCTCGATACGTGGTTTTCATCAGGATTATGGACATTCTCGACGCTCGGCTGGCCAGACGAAACGCCCGACCTCAAGACTTACCATCCGACGACACTGCTCGAAACCGGCTATGATATTCTCTTCTTCTGGGTTGCGCGCATGGTGCTTATGAGCACATTTCTCCTCGGAGAAGTGCCCTTCAGAAGCGTATATCTCCACGGACTCGTGCGCGATGGCAAGGGTCGTAAGATGTCAAAATCTCTCGGCAACATCATTGACCCATTGGACATGATTGCAAAGTACGGTGCGGACGCGACCAGACTTTCACTGATTATCGGCGCGGCGCCCGGCAACGATGTCCCGCTTTCAGAGGATAAGATTCGCGGGTACAAACATTTTGCAAATAAACTATGGAATATAAGTCGTTTCATACTAACGAGCGTGTCCGATGTATCTTTAAGCAAAAAACCGGAATTAACATCGCGCGACACCGAAATCCTTTCAGGACTTGAAGCGAAGGTTGCTGAAATAACGAAAGATATTGAAGGGTTTCACCTGTATCGTGCCGCTGAAAGCGCGTACCATTACGTCTGGCACGAACTGGCGGATAATATACTCGAGGAATCAAAACCGATACTTTCCGGAACTGATGGTGCGGCAAAAATTTCGCGTGAGTATACACTCACCGCATGTCTCAAGACTGCGCTCAAAATACTGCACCCTTTCATGCCCTATGTCACCGAAGCAATCTGGCAAGAACTTCCAGGCAATCTCAAAAAAGGCGAGACGGATATCCTCATGGTCGCGAACTGGCCGAGCTAGAAGGGCGGCTAATTCCACCTATTCACCGCAACATTGCAGTCCAGATGATACAATAAGGTTCGATGATTGCGGTTGATTCAACCTATTTTGCCATCGCGTTTCTCGCAGGTCTTATTCCTGCACTTTTTTGGCTTTGGTTTTGGCTTCGCGAAGACAAAGGTCATCCAGAGCCGTGGGGTCTTATTGCGTCTGCGTTTCTCGCAGGCATGCTTGTGGTGCCCATTGCACTTCCCCTCCAAGAGTATGCAAAAGACCAGTTTCTCGGAGACGAACGAATGCTCGTGTGGGTAATGGTTGAAGAAATACTCAAATACTGCGCCGCCCTCATTGTCGTTCTGTGGAATCGCGCCGTCGATGAACCTATCGACACCATTATTTATATGATTTCCATCGCGCTTGGATTTTCAGCACTCGAAAATGCGCTTTTCATCTATAATCCGCTTCTGGCGGGCAACTACATTGACTCGTTTGTGACCGGAAACTTCCGATTCCTCGGCGCAACACTGCTTCACGTACTCGCTTCTGGCACGGTTGGAGTCTTTATGGCACTCGCGTTTTACAAACGCGATATATTAAAAATTTTATGGGCTACATTCGGCTTGTTCATTGCAATTCTATTGCACTGGCTTTTCAACCATTATATAGTGAACGCAAGTGGACAGCAGATTCTTGGCGTGTTCATGTTCGTGTGGATGGGCATTATTGCGCTCTTCCTCGTCTTTGAAAAAGTTAAAATTATTGAGAGATCTCATCGAATACACCTATGACAAAGCGACCTTCGTTTCTCGAGCGACTCACCGGTTCGGTGAAGCTCACCAAGGGACATGACGACGAATTTGATGAGCAGGGTGCTTTTAATGATGCTCCGCAAGCCGAAGAGGAATCCGGTGAACACAGCGAAGGACGCTGGAAAAGCGAACCAGAGGATACTGCTGACGGGGAACTTCCAATCGATATGTACCAGACGGGGGACGCGATTGTTATTCGCGCACTCGTTGCGGGTGTGAGTCCGGAAGACCTCGACATTGCTATAACGAGAGATATGGTGACACTTAGAGGGCAACGTGAAGAAATTCAAGAGGCGCCCGATGAGGATTACTACCATCGCGAACTCTTTTGGGGTTCATTTTCGCGCACCATACTTCTTCCTGAAGAAATCATTATTGATGAAGCAGAAGCAAAAGAAAAACACGGGCTTCTTGAAATTCATTTACCAAAGTTGGATAAGGAACGAAGTGCCCGCCTTACGGTGAAGAGTCATCATGTGAAGGGATGAGCACAATAGGAAAGAGCTGCCTCAGAAGGCAGCTCTTTTGTTTGGTGCATCACGTTGGAAAGATTTCCTTTAGTCTCTGACTTCCGATTCGTGTGATCGGAATGTATTTTTTGATTCTCTTATCCCAGAAGACCCTGCGTTCCCAACCTATTTCCCGACACCTCCCGACAGACCATCCCCCAAGTCGTAAACTCCACGGAAGTCGATACGGCGCTTTGCCACGAACCATCCTTTTGTTGTACATATGTTCATGAACTACTGCAATGAGTATCGCTATACAGATTAACCCAAATACGGATACTGCTATTTCGAGGGTCATACGTCCTCCTGTTTTATCTGACTGGATAGTAGCATGGACTAGCAAAAAAACTAAGTCCTTTCTGAGCGGGCTCGGCCACGAATCACTGAGTATTTTGTTTCGTTACCCCACGGCGGGCTTGGCGTCCGCCAGTAATTCGCTGACGCTCATAAAAGTTACGTTTCTTACAGAAACTGTCCACTCATCGGTTATTTTGTTTCGCTTCACTCACAAAATTCCTCGATGAATCTTGCGAAAACCCACTGGATTTTCTCACCCGCGGTTCGCTGGTTCGGCACATTGTGAGTGGTGCCTCACAACACGAACCGTTCGAGCCCGCCCCTCAGCCCACTGCCTAACATAAAAAAAACCCCCAACGGGCTTTTATTCTTGCCTGTGTGCTTTGGGGCGGGCTCGAACCGCCGACCCTTTGTT
>CAYMIV010000009.1:0-35995 GCA_964390945.1 uncultured Candidatus Saccharibacteria bacterium | reverse complement strand
GGCAAGGAATTTGGGACGAGTCGTATTCAACATACGGTGAGTTCCAAATTACCGTGGCCCGACACTGCGGATGAGCAATTTTGTTTTTAAAAAGGGATGTCCTCGGGATTAATCTCTTCTTCCGGGTACTCCGGCGCACCTCCCTGTGTCGCGGCCGGTGCTGTACCTGCGCTCGTTTGCTGCGGCGCACCTGCGCCCCCGGCGCGGGGGCCGAACTGTACTCTATCAGCAACGATCTCCGTGCGGTACTGTTTCCCTCCGTCAGCATCCCAACTTCGAGTCTGTAAACGACCTTCGACAAATGCTGATGCGCCCTTTTTCAGATACTGAGCACTTGTTTCCGCCTGGCGACCGAAAACAACAATGTTGTGGTAGTCGGTTTGTTCCTGGCGTGCGCCATCTCTATCCTTGTAAACGCGGTTGGTCGCAAGTGAGAATGAACACACCTGCATGCCGCTTGGGAGCGATTTCAGTTCTGGATCTCGCGTGAGATTTCCATAAACCATTGCTTTGTTAAGGTACATGCTTATCTTTCTTACGAGTGAAACGAGTTAGAAAAAGTTAGCGATCATCACAATGCTATTCCTAATGCTTTGTGAGGACAAAGGGAGTCCAACACCATTTCATCAATGCTTGTAATCTACTCTTACTTTAAGTCTTCTTCTGTCATCTCGCTTTCACCGGTAATCTTCTCAAGCGACTCGTCGAGCTGTGCTTCAGACACCTCAACCGTATCCTCTCCCACTGCAGGCGACTCGCGAAGCGTACCGATTTTTTCATCGAAGGTTTGAACCATCTTAATCGACTTGCGGGTCTCGTGGAAACGAAACGGCTGCTCTTCCTCAATGCGTGTAAGTTTGATAAGAAGATGACGGAGAAGCATTGGGTGCGCGTTAAATTCCTCGATGAGATGCGCGAGTTTCTCGCCCTCAAGTTTGAAACGAACCCAACCAAAATACGCGCTTTTGAATTTGCGGTTCTTCGCTTCTATTGATTTTACGACCTCGTACGCAAGCTCAACACGCTCGGGTGCTTCCTCGCTTATAATCTCCCCCCCTGCTGTGGTAATGTGCGTCTTCAAATCTGCGAAGACTGTGGGCACTTCCCCTTCGGCAACCGTTGGAAGTACGTGGAAGGCAAATTCGTAACTGTTACGCTCATCTGCGTATGCAGTCAACGATGCCTCGGTTACCGGCATTGTTGTTTCTGACATTTATTTTGTCATTAACCCTAGTAATGTTGGACAAAAGTACCACGTTTCTTGTCAAAGGGCAAGGACGGCGCTTTGATAGAAAATAGAAAATTGGGGGATCCCGTGAGCGTCTTCGGCGCTCACGGGATGATTTGTGGTAAAATCAGGTTTCATGAATAAGATAGTTGTCCTACTTTCAGTTTTCCTCGCACTCTCTCTCCTTGGGAGTGGATACCTTGCCTACACAATACGAGAACTCAAGCGTTCTTCCGTCAACACAGAGCAAACGCTCACTGAAGCGTTCAACACCATGGTTGCGTCCACATCTGTCCGTATTGCAACTCTTGAAACCGACATTCTCGAAACAGATTCTCTTCTTGAGGAGGCGCTTGATGAGAATGAGGACCTCTCGCGAGATTTGAAACGTGAAAAGAGCAAAAATCAAGAATTTGAAGAACAGCTGGAAGAACTCGGCGCCACGGTGGGTACGCTCGATAAACTATCGAAGACTGACCCCGAGCTCCTCATGAAATACTCAAAAGTATACTTCCTCAATGAACACTATATGCCCGCAACATTGGTCGAACTCGATAAAGAATTTCTTTACAATGAGACCGACCCAACGTTCATTCACTCGGAAGTCGAGCCCTTTCTCACTGAGATGATACGCGACGCCCTCGAAGACGGTGTGAAACTGTGGGTTGTTTCTGCATTCCGCTCATTCGATGAACAGGAGGATTTAAAGGGAGCATATACCGTTTCATATGGTTCCGGCGCAAACACATTCTCTGCAGATCAGGGCTATTCCGAGCACCAACTCGGAACAACCGTTGACTTCACCACCGAGGGGCTTGGTGGGGGGCTCACCGGTTTTGAGAGCACGCCCGCATATGAGTGGCTTACGAAATACGCACACCGATATGGTTTTGTGCTTTCCTATCCCAAAGACAACGCCTATTACGTGTTCGAACCATGGCACTGGCGATTCGTCGGGCGCAATCTTGCAGACCACCTCCATGACAATTCATTGTTCTTCTATGACCTCGAGCAACGCAAGATAGACGAGTATCTTATTTCACTCTTTGACTAAAAAACCCCGCGCGGAGCGCGGGGTTAAAGAACATTTCAGAGATTTTTGCTTTTAAGGATTTTCTTATCCTCACACCGCATTCTTGCGGTCAGTCCTCCTCGTAAATGATGCGGAGTCCGAGAAGTTTCGCTAGTTCATGTTCGAGTTTGGCCCCAAGTGAATTCTTCCATCCTCGCAACATGTACATCACCGGACGGTGCTTGACTATCCAATCAATGAAGTGGGAAAGGTACATCTCCCACGTCCATCCGTCACGCTCATGCTCTGCGGGACTGAAAACCGTCTTTCCTTCTGCACGTAATTTTTTCGCAGCAGCATGAAAGACATCGAGGCTTTCTTTGAGTTTTTCCTGATCACCGTTGGTGATTTTGCCCGAGATGTAGTAAATCTCCCGTTTTTTCCCGCGAAGATGTGCGCCGACGTGCGTCCGTGTATGGGGCGCAACCGGATTCGGATACTTTTCCACTATCCCGCGAAACTGCAAAAGCAGAGTGTCGCTGTACGCCTTGAAAATTTCCGGCCGAAGCGCTGGTTCGCGATCGTCTATGATGGACCCGTTTATCTCATGAGTTCGAAGCATCCACAATGACAGGGCAGCCTCCATGAGATGCGGCTCTTGGGTACAGAAGTCATCATTCTCGCCCTCCCAGTAGAGCGCAAGGTGAACAAAGGCTTCCCATGCGAGTGCGTGCGAACTTTTACTGCGGCCCATACCGACGCTCCCGATACCGAGTTCCTGAAGAAACGCACTGCGTTTTCTCAGTGGCAACGGCGGCGGTCGATCGTCTTCGAGCTTTCCGAAGAGTGCTATGTCATAGAGCGTACAGAGTGACGCAATCGCTTTCGTCACGTGGGGTACGCCGGAATCATGATCAATATCCTGCCGAAACAGGTGGGCAAGGATGTGGCGCATGGTTGCGAATATGTACGTACTCGCCCTCCCTCCCGCATCGCGGAAGTTGTGGCGACCATATTTGCCACCCCCCTCAAGCATCGCATTTCCAAGTTCGGGTAATACGTAGAGTGAAAAACGGTTACCGAGCATGTGTGCGAGCTTGAGCACAAACAGCAGGCTCACCGAGTGGAATGAGACCTTTCCTCCAGCCGCTTTGAGTTTCGGGTTATGAATAGGCGCTTCTGGTGCCTTTTGTGCCATTGTCATCTCCTCAAGTCAACGTACAAAGCTGAGTCATATATACCACAGGAAAATGGTCGCGCACAGTTTGAGAAGGCGTATGAAAAATGGTCAAGGTCGGTCCTTGTACAATGGACACCCTAGATTGCGATACCGAACACCCTGCGTGCATTTGCGAGAAGTGTTTCGCGAATAAGTTCCGGGTCTTCACCACGGAGTTCTGCAATGCGTTTATAGACCTCACGGACGTGGTTTGGCTCGTTGCGCGTGCCGCGGAATGGAATGGGGGTGGCGTACGGTGAGTCCGTTTCGCCATGCATCATTGAAAGCGGTACACATCGGACCACATCATCATACTGGGATGCAAACGTAATAACACCAGGAAAACTTACCGTGAAGCCGAGTGAGAGTGCTCGTTTGGCAATTGCGACATCTCCGGCAAAAAAGTGAAAGTTGCCGCGCACACGGTCGCCGTATTTTTTTTGCGCGTTTTCAATCATCTCGCACATATCTTCATAGGCATCCATTGTTTTTGGCGAGGGACGCCCGTGGAGCATAAGCGGTTTGTCGAGCTTCGCCGCAAGATTAATGTGTTCTTCAAAAACAACGCGCTGTCTGTCGGCCTCAGCATCTTTGTTCCAGTCAAGATTTTTTTCTCTCTTCTCCTTTTCAAAAAAAGTTTCGATGTAGTGATAATCGAGTCCGCACTCGCCAATCGCGACAACACGCGGGTGTTGTGCAAGCGGTTCGTAGTCCTGTGTGTCGAACTCTGTGTCGCTATGTCCCGGATGGAGTCCGACCGTCGCCCAAACATTCTCGTATTTTTCCGTAAGCGCTACCGCCGCCATGCTCATGGCCATGTCTGTGCCAACGGTGATGGTCGCAACGCTATTCTCCCGCATAGATGCAAGCAGCGCCTCCCTGTCCGCGTCATACTCAGAAAAATGCACGTGCGAATGTACATCGATGTATTTCAATTCAAAACTCATAATGACAGCATATCACAAACCCTTTACTGACTATTCCGGTTAACCGGAATACCTGCTACACTCTGTGAGATGGTCAACGTAAATAGAAACAGACTTCCGCAGAAAGAATTGTCCGCTCTTCTTCAGCGTTTTGATAATACTCTCTCAAAACTTGGTGGCGGGGCTACGACAATTTTCCTTGACGAACTTCTTGGTAAAGAGGAGCGACTTACTATTGCTAAACGACTCGCTGCGATAGTGCTTATGTATGAAGGATATTCAGATTACAAAACATCCCGATTACTAAAGTTGAGTCCAACAACAGCAGGAATCATTCATGCAAGAATTGAGACTGGTGCATATAACGGACTCATTAGATTACTGAAACAAAAGAAGACGAACTATCTCGAGTTACTCGACACCATTGATTCAATACTTCATCTTGGCGGACTGCTGCCTCATCGTGTTGGGCTGGACCGCTACCGCAGTCCTTCGGAACGGCGAGCGCAATATCGCCGAAGATAACAGGAGAGATTTGTATCACTATTCCGGTTAACCGGAATAGTTGGTTTGGGTCACCCATTAACACCGGAGTCGCTTTTGTATTTCTTCAGTTTTATGGACTAATCGATGCGGGCAAAGAGTGTTTCCGGCTTCTTGTGATTGATGACCGCCTGTTTAATTTTTTCGGCGGTTTCCGGCATGAAGATAACAAGGTGCTCGGCAATACGATAGATGTGGCGGGTGAGTTTCTCAATTATTTCCTTGCCTTCCCGTACCGTGTCAGGGTTGTCTGATTTCACCATCTTGAATGGCTGTGTTTCTTGAATGTGAATATCGCCCTTCTGAATGTGCTCGAAGATAAGATTGAACGCGTCATCGAGGCGATACGAGTCGAGTTTTTCACAGAACGCGGGTTCGAGTGGAGCGTCTTTGACTGACACAGGACCGTCGAGGTTATCCTCTGCCATCTTCATTACGCGAGAAACCAGATTGCCGAGACCATTCGCTAAATTTGCGTTGTGCCACTCATCGAGACGCTCCCACGTGATGTCGGTATCCTCAAACGGGTGTACGTGGCGGAGGAGAAGATATCGTGTCGCATCGGTGCCGTACCTGTCGAGGAGGTCAAACGGGCTGATGACGTTTCCGATGGTCTTCGACATTTTCTGTCCCCCCGAGGTGATGAATCCGTGGTAGACAACCTGGTGCGTGGGTGCTACGCCGGCGGATTTAAGCATCGCTTGCCACATGATTGATTGAAAGCGCACCTGATCCTTTCCTGCCACCTGAACGGGCATACCCGCTTCCCAGAATTTTTGATAGTTTCCTTCTCTATCCCCGGGCCACCCCAAGGTCGAGATGTAGTTGGTGAGTGCATCAAACCACACATACATGACCTGCGCGTCGTCGCCGGGCACGGGAATGCCCCAATCGAGACGCGCCTTTTCCCTGGAAATGCTGAAATCCTCGAGACCCTTTTTTACAAAGTTGAGTGCCTCTTGTCTCCGCCATTCCGGAAGTATTACCCCTTCCCGCGAAAGATACTCTTCAAGATATGATTGATATTTTGAGAGTGCGAAGAAGTAATTCTCTTCCTCCACAAATTCCGGGGGTGTTCCGTGGTCGGGACATTTTCCATCGACGAGGTCGGACTCTGTCTTGAATGATTCACAACCAACACAGTAGAGTCCGCTGAACTTCTTTTTGTAGATATCACCACTTACAGCACAGCGCAACCACATTTCCTGTGCGGCCCTTTTGTGTTCCTCATCCGTCGTGCGAATGAATTTGTCATACGAGAGATTGAGTCGCGAGAGAGACTCTCTGAAACGAGCGGCAAAAAAATCGACATATTCCTGTCGCGACTCACCCTTTTCATCCGCTTTTCGCGCAATCTTCTGACCATGTTCGTCAGTGCCGGTACTGAAAAAAACCTCATGACCCAAAAGACGCCAGTAGCGCGCTATTGCATCCGCCTCAACGAACTCGAGGGCGTGCCCGATGTGCGGATCAGCATTCACATAGGGGAGTGTTGTGGTGAGGTACTTATTCATGACGTGGTGGCTACTTGAGTTGTTGTACCCCGGCTATGTAAGCCGCAAGATCCTTAATCGCTAGGCGCTCCTGGGCGCCCGTATCACGGTCTCGAACAGTCACCGTGTCTTTCTTTTCACCTTCAAGAGTCTCAAAGTCGATAACGATGCATGCGGGAGTACCGATTTCATCTTGGCGGCGATAACGTTTTCCGATATTGCCGTTGTCGTCCCACGCGATGTTGCCAAAGACGAATTTGAGGTGAGTGAACACTTCTCGCGCTTTCGCGACAAGCTCGGGCTTATTTTTAAGAAGCGGCGATACTGCCGCACGATATGGTGCGAGGTGCGCCGGAAGTTTCAAATACGTACGTACTTCCCCGTTCATTTGATCCTCCATGTACGCCTCCGAAAGAACAGCAACAAACGCTCGCCCGAGTCCGAACGACGGCTCAAGAACGTGGGGAACGAAGCGTGTTCCGTCGGGTTCAATGTATTCGAGTGGGACACCGCTTGCAGCCATATGGCTCTTTAAATCGTGGTCGGTGCGATACGCAAGACCGAGAAGTTCACCGAACCCCTTGCCGGGGTAATTGTATTCAAAATCAATCGTGCGCTTGCTGTAGTGCGCAAGGTCATTTGCCGGCACCTCAAACTCACGAACGTTTTCGCGTGATAGACCGATATGATCAATCCACTTCCAAATATCTTCCCGCCACGCTTCAAAGAGTCTTTCCCAATCCTCTTCCTTAATGAAGTATTCAATTTCTGCCTGCTCAAATTCACGAACGCGGAACAAAAATTCGCGGGGGGCTATTTCGTTGCGAAACGCCTTCCCTATCTGCCCTATACCAAAGGGCATCTTCGGACTCATTGAATCGAGAACGTTTTTGAAATTGACGAAAATGCCTTGCGCGGTTTCGGGGCGGAGATAGGAGCGCATATCCCCTTGCGCGCCGACCTGTGTTTGGAACATGAGATTGAACGCACGCTCCTCGCCAAGCTGACCGCCACACTCCGGGCATTTTGTCCTATCGAGAAGGTGGTCGGCGCGGAAACGACGTTTGCATTTTTCGCATTCAATGAGCGGGTCAGAGAACCCCGCACCTGTGTGTCCTGACGCCTCCCACGCCTTCTCGTTCATGAGAATGGCGGCGTCGAGTCCATACATGTCCTCCCTGTTCTCGACGAACATCTTCCACCACTCGCGCTTGAGATTATTGTTGAGTGCAACTCCCAGCGGACCGTAATCCCAAGTGCCGGCAAGTCCTCCGTATATTTCCGATCCCTGAAACACAAAGCCACGCCGTTTGCATAGTGAAACTACCTTTTCCGCGGTTTCCGTGTTCCTTGCAGAAGAATTCATGAGCAAACAATATAGGTAATTGGAGTAAGTTTCAAGGAAAATGCACCATTACTGCTCCGTGACTTCCCCGGAGCGTGCAGATTCGCTCGGATCATTGAGGAGCGCAGTCGTTAGGGCCGGCGCCTCATCACGAATAGTGGTGTTGGTGAACTTATCGTTTGCCTTGAATCGCTGGGTATTAAGCAGTGTCGGTCTTGTTTTGATTTGCGACGTGCTTGGCGTAAATGACACCTGAATCCAGGCTTCTTTGTGGGCACCGACACCCATATCTCCGATATTCCACGTCATGGTTCGTGATGTTGGGTTAAAGATTACCACATCGCCTTCGCTCACGTTGCCAAGCCACGTCACATACTGCGGGAGCACCGCGGACACTTCGGCTTTTGTCACTTCGTTTGACCCATTGTCAACAACAAGAAGGAACGTGTAGGTGGTCTCTTCGTTTGCAACGGGGGGAATAGGACCTCTGTTCGCAAAAGGACCGTCCGAATAGATGGCAAAGGTGGAGAGTTTCGAACTTCCCTCAACGCGAATTTTTTGTGAGATAGTTCCGATAAGTTCTTGCGGTACACGGTCCTCAAAAACCCGTTCGGCACGGACGGTTACCTCGAGTAATAATTCCGATATGCGTTCTTTCGAATTACCGACATCGATTGCAAACGATAGTTCGCGCTTTTCGCCGGGTGGAACTTCGTCGAGCGTTTCCATGCTTGATTGATCCCATGAAATGCTGTGTTTATTCGAGTCATAAAACCCTTCTCCTGGATCAACCTGGAGTCCGCTCACCCCGGGACCGCTTATGAGCACCTGTCCCTGTGCAGTGTACAGCGTGTCATCGAGCGTATTTTCGAGCACGACAGAGATTGTCGCCCGATTATCATCGTCGACAATCACCGTTGCGCGGTCATCATTATTTGTCGTCATGGTGAGGTCGAGAAACGGTTGCTCGAGTGAAATGATTTGTTTCGCCGTGAAATACGTTGAGAGCATTTCGTACGTATTTTTTTCATTCGGCACACCAACTGAAAATGCGAATGTTCGTTCCTCGTCTTGTTTGCCGACCACCACTCCTTTAAGAGTGAGAATCTTCTTTGACCCTGGAGCCAACTCCTTAACGAGCCATGTATCTTCTCCCGCTGATGGGTCGGGTTCGGATGAAGAAAAATCAAAACCGACTTCAGGATAAACCGCCTTCACGAGCAAATCCTTGAGTATGGTCGGTGAATTTGACTGTACGGTGAGTTCAATTTCCGCCTCTTGTCCTGATGTTATCGACTTTACGGTATTGACGGAAAGTACAACTGGCGATGTCGAGATTTTAAATCGGTGCGGCTCGGCATCTTTAAAGAATGTGGCATTTGAACCAGCGACCCGATACTCAACTGAAACTTTGATTATTTTTTCTTCGTTTTCCTCACCATATACGCGAGCGCGCATCGGAACGGTGATGACCTCCCCGGAATCTATCTTTGAGAGTTCTTGCCGGACGGTAAAGAGCTCCTTTCCGTCCGAATCAACTGCTTGTGTGCCCCGCGGGTAGTCTATGATGAGCGTCGCCGATTCAATCGGTACGACATTCTGATTTGCGACCGCAATCTGAAGTTCAATCTCCTCCCCTCCTCCGACCGTAAAGGGTGCTTGGACGCTCAATGAAATGTTCTCGCCGGAAATAAGATTGTTCCCGCTCAAAAGAAAATAACTTGACGTCGCAACAGCCCCGACAAAAAACGTCGCTGCCGCAGCGAGCAGTTTAAGGCGGTAGGGACGTTTGGGTTTTCGTTCACTCATAGGTGTAATATTGGTTGCTGGCGACTCTTCAGGTTCCCGAGAGGTGGGTGGAGGAACCGCCTTTCGCACAGATTCTCCTTGCGGACGGGGACGCATTGATTCGGGAAGAAAGGAGCGAACTGTTTCCATTCTCGGTAAATCCAATGTTGGTCTAGGCGTATCATCCTTCAAGGAGTGGCGAACAGTCATTTCCGACTTCGCCCCCCGTGCATAGAGTCGTTCCCGCAGTTCCGCAATGCGTTCGGCTTGAGAAAGTGCTTCTCGCTGTGTATTCCCGTTTTTGGCGCTCAATTCATCCGCAATTGACCTGGCTTCATTATCATTGTCTCTCGATTCCATACGAATGAGTATACCACGCAGGACTATTTTACCTGCTCACGCATGTTTTAAAACTTGAATTCCTTCGTTGTCGACACCTTGGCGCGCCAGCATATCTCGTTATCCTAGAGTTGGCTCTCGACAAGGGCTTTCTCAATGGCTTGTTTTGTTTGAGTTCGCGCTTCGCCGGCAAGTACCAGTTCGATATTTTGAAATTTTTCCGGCGCAAGAAAGTGATTATATGCGGGATGTGGAGAAATATACCCAAGTTCATTAAGAATCCTTAATGTGAGAATCGGTTCGCGGGAATCAATGTCATTTCCCCAGGAGGCGCCCAACGCATACGTAACATCATCAAATATACGCGTGTGGGGCGATTCGCCACGCACCACCCTCCTCAAGAGTGAGCAGACTCGAATAACGAACGCTCGCGCCTCGCGTGTCTCTGCGCGAAGATAGAAATTCTCGATTGCCTCTGCCCCCGCAACGCGCCACCCCGATTTACCTCGTACGAGCGTTATGCGTGCGTAAGAAAAATCCTGGAGCGCATAGCGCTGTTTCGAGCGTTCTTCCCGCACGCTCTTCACATTCGCGCGAAGCATTCCCGCTTCACGGGCAAAGAGGTGGAGTGAGCGGTCGGACGTGAGCCTGTCTTCGCTTCCGCACACCAATGCTTCTGTGATGTATGCCTTGTACGCCATAGAGAAGGCAGCGCCTCTACTGCTTCATGATTGCGAAGCGGTGGGCGACCCCATCAACAATAATTTCATTCGAACCATTTTCGAGCGTCTCATTCTTAATATCTGATGCACCCACAACAGCAGCGATATCATTCTCAAATCCACGCACAAGTTCAGCCGCTTCTGTTTCGAGAATGAGGGTAATGCGGTCGTGGGGGTGAAGCCCCATGGTTTTACGTGCATCTTGAATGCCTCGAATAAACTCGCGAACATCTCCCTCGCGTTTGAGTTCGGGAGTAATGTTCGTGTCGATATTTCCAACCAATGTTCCCGAACCAGATAACTGCGCATTCATGACAACGAGTATTTCTTTCACATTTAACTCATCCTTAACAATTTGTACCATCTCCGGTGAAAGATTAATTAAACTTGTTATGCTCTGTAGTGGTTGCCGAACCTTCACACCTCCCCGGTGCCTTAATTCCAGGCCCTGTCTGACCAACTCTCGGACTCCGCTCATTTCTTCAAGTATGGAAGCATCAACGGCATCCTCTGTCGGCCACGGCATAAGATGAACGCTCACTGCGTCCCCACGCTCCCTGACTCTGAGGAATAAGTATTCTGCATAGAACGGCATTACGGGCGCCATGAGGAGCGAGAGTGTTTTGAGAACATGACGAAGCGTTCCGAGACAGGCCTTTTTATCCGCCTCATCTGAACCTTTGAGTCTCTCGCGAGAACGTCGCACATACCACACCGAGAGATCATCAATGAAATCAGTAATGGGGCGAGTTGCTCTGTCGAGCTCGTAACTCCGATATCCATTGGTTATGTCGCGCACCACTTCGTTTAGGCGTGATTGTATCCAGCGATCGAGCACGTTCGAGGAAACACTATTTACCCCATTAGAGATAGGGTCTTCCCCGTAGTGGGCTTGCTCTGCTTCGAGGCTTGCCGCGCCATCTCTAATTGGAGCGTACATCTCATACATGGCGAGCACATTGTGGAGCCGACCGATATTCTTTCTCTGAAGTTCGAGTGCCTCCTTTTCGGAAAAATTCAAATCCTCTCCGCGAACAATCGGGGATGAGAGGAGGTAGAAACGAACAGCATCTGCTCCAATACGACCGACGAGTTCCATCGGGTCGGGGTAATTCTGAAGTGATTTGGACATTTTCTTCCCATCTTCCGCGAGCACAAGACCGTTCACAATGACGTTTTGGTACGGCGATTTACCAAAGAGCGCGGTACCAAGAACAATGAGGGAATAGAACCACCCGCGAGTTTGATCGAGCCCCTCGGCGATAAACTGTGCGGGGTAGAGCGACCGCAAAAACTCTTCTTTGTGTTCAAACGGATAGTGTTGCTGTGCGTAGGGCATTGAACCGGACTCAAACCAGCAGTCAAAGACATCCGGAACGCGGGTGAGACGCACGCCATCATGGTCACAGAGCACAAGTTCATCAATGTAGGGTCGGTGGAAATCGAGCTCAAAGTCATCATTGTGCGGCATTGGTGTAAAGGGTAGCCCAAGCACCTCCGCATTTTGAACATCATAGCAATTTTCCTCCACACACTCCCCCACACGCTCTGCGGTGTCACCATTTGCCGCAGCACGAATCATCTGGAGCGTCCCGTTGTGAGACACGACGAGAATGCGGGCGTTTGTGTGCCGACTGTTGATGTCGTAGAGAAACGCACCAACACGCCGCTTCACATCAAGCCACGTTTCCCCGTCGCTGGGTCGCTTGGTGAGTCGGTCCGTGCCCGTCGCGTAGAATGCGTGATAGTCATCGATGTGTTTTTCTTCGAATTCGCCGAATGATACTTCGAGGAGGCGATTGTCGGCAACCAGTCTGTCTTTCGGCACGCCGAGCGCTTCGGCAATAATGTGTGCGGTTTCTTCCGTACGCTCGAGCGGTGAATAGTATATGTAATCCACTCCGTGCGGTACGAGAAATGCCGCCGCTTGTTTCGACTGCTCTCTTCCCCGTTCAGTGAGAGGATTTTTTACTCCGACTATTGAGTTAAGCTTGCCTTGTGTATTAAAGACAGACTCTCCGTGCCTCGTTATGAAAAAGGTGTTGCCCGATTTCGGCACGTATTCTTCGAGCTCCTTCCGTGAACCGAAAATCTTATATTCATTGTTATCGTCGCGGCGCCAGATGGGAAGCGGGGCTCCCCAGTAACGTTGGCGAGAAATTGCCCAGTCGCGCGCACCGTCGAGCCATTTACCGAATCGGCTCACGCCCACATGCTCCGGTATCCACTTCACAGCGCTGTTTTCTTCGACAAGTTTTTCTTTGAGATCAGTGACACGAACAAACCATGATGTGGTTGCGTAATTGAGGAGCGGAGTATCGCACCTCCAGCAGTGCGGATAACTGTGGGTGATGTTCTCTTTCTTTACAAGTCGACCCGAGTCCTTGAGTCGCTTCACAATTTCGATGTCTGCATCGAGATGCGAGACGTCCGCCTTTTCATCATCCTTCGGCTTCACGAGTTGTCCCGCAAGGTGTGTCACAAAATCCTTGAAGCGACCCTCCGTGTCGACGTGGTGCATGAGCGGCACATTTTCTCGTTTTGCGAGCTCCATATCCTCCTCGCCGTATGCGGGCGCAAGGTGTACCGCCCCCGTTCCCTCTTCCCCGAGTTCGACGTAGTCAGCGTGATAGATTTTCCACGCGTTCTCCTTATTCTTGAACTCCTGCTCCTTGAATATATCGAACGGCGGCTCGTAACGTTTTCCGACGAGTGCACTCCCTTTCATCTCTTCAAGAATTTCGTATTCTTCAGTGCCAAGTTGTGCAAGCCGCGCTTTAGCGAGTATGACCACCTCGTCTTTTTCTTCGGTTTTCATCCGCACCTTCACATAATCGATATCATTGTGAACAGCTGCTGCCATGTTGCCCGGGAGTGTCCACGGAGTTGTCGTCCAAACAAGAAGCGATGCATCAGTCATCGCGTTCCTTTCATCAAGAAGCGGGAGCTTTACGGTGACTGCGATATCCTTGATGTCCTTATATCCCTGGTTCACCTCGAAGTTTGAGAGTGTCGTGCCACAGCGCGGGCAGAGATGCATTGACTTGAACCCTTCGTAGACGAGACCCTTTCGATTGAGTTCGGCGAATGCCCACCACACCGATTCGGTGTATGTTGCATCCATGGTCTTATAATCATCTTCCATGTCTACAAAACGACCCATGCGCGGCACGATGTGCTTCCAATCATCTTCATATTCGAGCACCGCCTCACGCGCCGCTTCGTTGAATTTCTTCACGCCCATTTCTTCAATGTCGCGCTTCGTCGAAAGCCCGAGCCGCTTCTCGATGATATTCTCGAGCGGGAGACCGTGACAGTCCCATCCCCACGTGCGCACGACGCGGCTGCCGTTCATTGTCCAAAAGCGCGGGATGGCATCCTTGATGGTGCCGGCGAGAATATGGCCATAGTGCGGCGTGCCTGTTGCAAAGGGTGGTCCGTCATAAAAAACAAAATCGCCGACCGGTTGTTTACCAGCAGGCGTCTCAACGCTCTTCTTAAAGATGCCCTGCTCATTCCAGAATGCGAGCATCTCTTCTTCCCGAAGTGCCACATCGCTCTTTTTTCTCTGCGCCGAAGGCGCATCACTCCTCATTTTTTCTTCTTCCTTTTTCATTTTGAAATATGTATATCAGACATAATAACCTCGCGTGTAAATCAGACACGTGGAGGCATCATAGCACAAAATACAAATGGTCGGTGACGGACTCCAAAAATACACTGCGTATCTTCGTCTTTAACCAAATCGAAAGGCGGAGCGGTGCGTCCGAAAATTCATTATGAATAGAATTTTCAGACGGACTCCAAAAATACACTGCGTATCTTCGTCTTTAACCAAATCGAAAGGCGGAGCGGTGCGTCCGAAAATTCATTATGAATAGAATTTTCAGACGGACTCCAAAAATATAGTCGCCTTTGGCTCCTTATTTTTGGGTCACATCTTATCTGGCGCTTTGATGCCGAGGAGAAAAAGTCCGTTCTTCAGTGTCTGCTTCACCACCTGTGCGAGGGCGAGTTTGTAGGGTGTGTGCGGGTCTTTGGTGTCCACAATGACTTCCTGTCCATAAAAAGTGTTGAATGCTGCCGCTAGTTCAGTTAGATACACGACAAGGTGGTGAGGGGCGCGTTCTTCTTGTGCTCTACGAACAACTTCGGGGAACCGGTAGAGAATCCTTTCAAGCGCATAGGGAGCCTCGGGGGCGCTGTCAGTGCCAGGAACGAGGTTTTCGTCGCGTGCCTTCTCGAGTATTGAAGCGATGCGTGCGTGCGTGTACTGGAGATATGGACCGGAGTCGCCCTCGAGGGAAAGCGCACGCTCTTTGTCAAAAATAATATTCGAGCCGAGCGACTGGCGAAGTATTTGATATTTGAGAGCACCGACCGCAACCGTTTCTGTGAGTTCATCAAAATTATCGGCTCGGCTCATTTCTGCCCGTTCACGCGCCGCTTCACGCACCTCTTCAATGAGAGATTCGCCCGTGAGCACATTCCCCTTCCGCGAAGACATCTTGCCGGTTGTGAGCGTAAGAAACCCGGTTGCAATGTGTTCGAGGTGCTTTTCATTCGCTTCGGGAAATACTTCGCGAAGCGCAGCAAAGAGTACCTTGAAATACTCGCGTTGCTCACTCCCCGTTACAACCACGTACGATGTCCACGACGGGTATCGTTCGCGCTTCAGTGCAAAGTTGCCGACATCTTTTGCCTCGTACGTTGGAAGTCCTTGCGAATTCATAAAGACACGGGTATGGAGTCCGCGCTTTTCACCTCGATATATCACCGCCCCCTCGCTCTCCTCAAACACAGTACCGGTATGTTCTGCGACGATGTTTTTGCCAACGGGACTCGCCTCGCTTTCAGGAATCTCCATATCAAATGTTGTGTCGAGGAGACGACAGAGCTCTGCGAGCCGTTCGCGGGAAGTTGCGAGTCCTCGCTCGCGAAGCGCGCTCAACTCTTGATCGTTCCCCGCATAGAGCGCTCTGTTCAGTCCTTCTATCTCCTCCTTCGCCACTTCGTTCGTTTCATATGCCTCATTGCCCATGCGGTACGCCTCACCAATTTCGTTGATATCTCTCGCATCGCTCCCCATTTGGCGAAGTCCCCAAATTGCCTTGGCAACAGTGAGTCCGATGTCTGATGGATAATTCACGCGATGCACCAGAGCACCGCTCCAATTGAAAAGCCTCGAGACGGATTCTCCGATGATATTTCCGACGAGGTTGCCTATATGGAGCGGCTTCATTAAATTCGGACTCGTGTATTCAAAAATGATTTCTTCATGTTTGAGTGTTTCATTCCTGCCCCACGAATCTCCCGCCGCGCGGGCGTGAGCTATTTCTTCGGTGAGGTAGGCACGCGTGAGTACGAAGTTGATAAAACCAGGACCGGCAATATCAATGGTGGCGACATCGAGGAGTTTTTCTTTGAGCGCCACGCGAAATTGCTCTGCAATTTCGCGTGGATTTTTCTTCAGTTTCTGACCAACAACGAGAGCGACGTTTGTCGCGTAGTCGCCGTGCGTCGGCTCTGCGGGGTGTTCAACAGAAAAGTCGGCGTCGGTGATACCCAGGTCGCCGAGGATAGTGAAAATCGCATTTCGAATCTGTGCCTCCATATTAGAACTCATCTCTCATTGAACCACACAAAGTGAAAGTGTGCATGTTGAGTGCTTGTCTCCTCTCGCAGTCAAAACAACGGCTACGAACGATAACAGCTCACGCTCATCGTATCTCGATATGCTTCGTGTTGCGCCGACCGTTCTCACGCGCGTTTTGACTGTGATAGTTCGCCATTCAATGTGAGATGGGTTCAAAAAACAATACCCCCTGTGTTTCGCGCTGTCTACCCGCCCCCCCCTATTTGATTTCACTCACCATCTCACCTCGACCTCCGGACAGGACAATGAAGGATTCACGACCGAGCGATTGTCCGCGCTCCGTTTCAACAATGCAGCGCCACTTCCCTTCGCGATAATTGCTAATCATGGTGTATCCGCGAAAACCTCCATCGCGCCCCCCGGTAATCTGATAGGGCAAACGTTCTCCGTGGTTGAACCACTCACCGACCGCCTCATCATAGTACTGCCACCTGTGATATATCTTTGTCGAGAGTTTTGTCGGGGTGAACACAGAGGCAAAACAGTAGATGTTGTCGCCGGGCATCGCGTGGAAGGTTGTGTCAGAATCGCGGAAGAACTCCCACCACTGAGGTTTTTCGTAGGTGAGTTGATATTCGTCTCGATCTTCGAACCGCACAACACTGTGGTAGACGCCCGCCTCTTTGAGCGAAAGCGGTATGGGGGGAATGATGTTTGTGAAGTAAAGAACGTTGAAGGCAACGTAGACGAGACCGATAACGAACACGACGTTCTTGCGTTGTAGTGCGACAAAGTTGGGGACAATTTTCGTGAGAAAGACAAAGAACCAATACAGGATAAAGAGCGCGAGCGCACCGCTACCGAGAAACATCAACACGCCCATCTTACCGGTCACAACCGGAAGAATGAGCACGGTGTATGAAAAAAGGCCGACAAAAAATATCGTGAGGTTGTAGACGAGACGTGTTGCTCGGTCCCGCACCGTTTCGTTGCCGTAGATAACGGCGAGAATCAGGAGGATGAACGGCCAACTCGCGTAGAAGGAACCGCTCCGTCCGTAGAAGATGAGCATGCCGGAAAGGAGGCCGCCAAACGCATACTGAATCAGAAACGGCGCATACATTCGAGCGGTTTTACTCAATCGCTCTCCAAAGCGCTCTGCGATACCCGCGTAGAGCGTGAGCATTCCGAGCATTGAGAGCATGATGTAAGAGATGAGGAATGCATTATCGAGTTTTTGTTCAACATTGTTTAATGTCAAATTATCAACGACAAAACCGAGTAGAAACATCACGGTGAGCCAGTGACGTCGTGAGTGTGATGATATTTTTGATTTAATCGTTCGCACGAGTGACAGCATGTGGGTATTGTACCGCATGATGAACGGCCGCACCCAAGGGGTGCGGCCGTTTGCAGAACTTCAAAAGTACACCGAGGAGTAGATGATGACGAGTGCGGTGTAGATGACTGCGTGTCTGCGTATCCACCCGAGCTGTGAGTGCGCATATCGGAGCGCCTCATCGCGAATAATGGTGAGAAGGAATCCGAGCATGAGGAGCGCTTCGATGAGCAGAAATGGTAAGACGTCCTGCGTCTGCTCTTCTGTGCAAAATGTCCAAATAATGGAAAAAATCACACACAAACCCATGAGTATTCCCTGGCTTACGCCGCACATGTACCCCCACCCCCACGGCTCAATTGGTCGTCTTACGGGCATTCTTTTCTCCTTCAGAGTTTTCTACCTCAAGAATAGAGAAAAGTGGAGCCGAAGTCAAAAATCACACGAATGAATCTGGTACGGGAAAGGCATCGCAGAGCATTTCAATCTCTTTTTTCAATTCTGCGTGCGCAGTGACATTGTGTATATCGGTGAGACACGCAACCATAATCTCCGCGACGTGAGTTGCTTCCCCCTCCTTCATACCTCGCGTCGTCATGGCAGGCGTACCGAAACGAATACCAGAAGGATCAAGTGGCGATCGCACATCATCGGCAATGACATTCTTATTCAGTGTAATGCCAACAGTATCGAGCGCGACTTCTGCTTCTTTTCCGGTAACGCCGAGAGAACCGAAGACATCGGCGAGAATGAGGTGGTTGCTGGTACCGCCACCGAGCATTCTGATACCGGCATCGTGAAATACCATCTCCATTGCCTTGGCATTTTTGAGAATCTGGGCTGCATACTCCTTAAACCGTGGCGACATCGCCTCGCCAAACGCGACCGCTTTTGCCGCC
Source organism: uncultured Candidatus Saccharibacteria bacterium (assembly GCA_964390945.1). GTDB lineage: Bacteria > Patescibacteriota > Minisyncoccia > Phycocordibacterales > UBA918 > Damh-18. The sequence continues at coordinate 17,546 of CAYMIV010000009.1, read as the reverse complement.
ACAACATTCATGTGCGGACCTCCCTGCATACCGGGAAACACCGTCTTGTTTATTCGCTTTGAAATATCTTCATTCTCACGAGTGAGTATCATTCCGCCACGCGGACCGCGGAGTGTTTTGTGGGTGGTCGTTGTGATGACATCAAAACCATCATCAAACGGGTTTCGTGCTGCGCCGCCGACAATGAGTCCGGCGATGTGCGCCATATCCGCCACAGTGTACGCGCCGACTTCTTTTGCAATCTCCACAAACTTTGCATAGTCGAGTTCCCTGCTGTACGCAGAAAACCCTGCAAGAATAATTTTTGGTTTGTGTTCGTGCGCAACCTTTCGAAGTTCGTCATAATCTATTTCTCCCGTGTCAACGTCCTTCATTTTGTACCGCACAAAGTTAAAGACTTTGTTGATGGACGTTGTCGGATGTCCATGGGTGAGATGTCCCCCATGTGAGAGGTCCATACCGAGCACGGTGTCTCCCGGCTCAAGGAGCGCAAAATACATTGCGGCATTTGCGGGCGCCCCCGAGAGCGGTTGAACGTTTGCGTATGCGCATTTGAACAGTTGTTTTGCTCGCTCTATCGCTATTGTCTCAACAATATCGGTGTATGTTTGACCACCATAGTATCGTTTTCCCGGATATCCTTCCGAATATTTATTGGTGAAAATTGAACTATTTGCCTCACGAACGGCACGTGACACGTAGTTCTCGGATGGAATGAGTTCAAGCCCAACGCGCTCACGCTCTTCTTCTCCCGCGATGGCTGCGAAAACTTCTTTGTCTTGCTTCTCAATGAATTCGTACATGGAATAAAAATTAAAAATGAAAAATAAAAGGGAATTTTGTACGAAGTCAGATCATGGTAATTATTTCCCAGTACTCCCGAAACCGGATTCTCCCCTGTTCGTTTCATCGAGCGTCTCAACTATTTCAATGACGGGGTGTTCCACTGCTTGAATGAGCATCTGGGCAATTTTATCTCCTGCGGCAAACGTATAGGTCTCTGTCCCAAAGTTCTGAATTCCCACAAGTATCTCACCTCGGTATCCGGCGTCAATCACTCCGCCAAAGGTTTTCAGTCCGAATTTGTGCGAGAGCCCGCTCTTGTCCCATACGAGCCCGACGTATCCGTTGGGAACTGCAACCGCAATGCCGGTGCGTATCTGTTTTCGTTCGCCGGGAATTACCGCTGCCTCCTCGAGAGCATACAAATCCATGCCCGCATCATGTGTGTGCGCATATGTCGGCAATACTGCATTTGGCGAGAGTAGTGAGACCTGGAGTTTCATGGTGTGTTCATGCCAGTCTGTAACAGTTCGGTCACGTGCGCAAATATTTCTTCATGAATCTCGTCCATTGCTCGCATATCGTTTCCCGCAACACAACTCACCAGACGCCACGCATTACCCGAAGCGACAATGTCCTTTGCGCGCTTTTCACAGGCTATCTGGTGTTCGTGGTTTATTTCGGCGACGTCGATTGAAGCCCGTGTCGCATCACGTTCCATCAGGTTCCGACGAATCAGGTACGGCACGTCGAGGTAGAAAATCGCATCGGGTCGAGGAAGATCGAAAACTTCATGTTCCATGTGATCGAGCCAATTAAGAAAGTTGTCTGCTTCCTCGGCATCGAGGATTTTTGCACCCTGGTGCATCATGTTTGCGCTCACGTATCTATCGAGTACCACGACCTTCCCCTCGGCAAGCCAATTCACGATATGTTCTCTGCTCTCATACCGATCGGCAGCATACAGTACCGATGCTATGCGAGGATCAATTGCCATAAAATCACCGCGCTTCCCATCAAGACACTCGCGAAGAAGTTTCCCGAACACATTGTCTTCATAACGAGGAAAATCGAGGTGCTCCGCAGCAATACCTGCGTCCATGAGTCGTGCAACGAGCCGCCGAGACTGGGTTGCCTTCCCTGACCCGTCGGCACCATCAATCACAATAAGTTTCCCCTGCATAGGAACACTATACAACGGTGCCTCGCGGGAGGGTGGTGGATAACCGATTCGCACATACGGAGATTGGCGCTGTCAACGAGACGACGAGGGCCGATTTGGTATACTCATCCCAGACCATTCTTTGAAATCTAGTAGAATGGACAAACTATCCATCAAAAAACGAGGTCATCATGAGACAGTATCTTGAACTAATGCGAGACATCTACGACCATGGATTTGACGTTCAGGGTCGGAACGGTGCGACGAGAAAGGTGTTTGCGCGGCAACTTCGCTTCAATCTTGAAGAAGGTTTTCCAGCGATGACGACGAAAAAGCTCGCCTTCAGCATGATGAAGAGCGAACTTCTCTGGTTCATCGAAGGGTCGGGTGACGACAACCGTCTTAAGGAACTTGCGGGCACCGAGAAGACTATTTGGACAGCAAATGCCGAATCGGATTACTGGAAACCGAAGGCTCAGTTCCCCGGAGATTTGGGTCGTGTGTACGGTGTACAGTGGCGTCATTGGCGAAAGCAAGACGGCACAGAAGTTGACCAGCTTAAAGAGGTCATCGAACGTATTAAAACGATGCCGCACGATAGGCGACATGTCGTGACCGCGTGGAATCCGGGAGAACTCGAACTCATGGCGCTCCCACCCTGCCACATGCTGTTTCAATTCTTTGTGGCGGATGGAAAACTTTCGGTCCATATGGTGCAACGAAGTTGCGATATGTTCCTCGGTGTTCCTTTCAATATCGCATCGTACGCGTTACTTCTCTCAATGGTCGCGCAGGTAACCGGACTCAAACCACACGAGTGCGTACTCACGCTGAATGATGCGCATATCTACCATACGCACTTCCTCGCGGTCGAGGAGCAGCTCGCTCGGGAGCCACTTCCTCTCCCTACGCTCTGGCTTAATCCGGATGTTACAGACATCGACAGGTTCACGATGGACGACATCAAGCTCGTCGGCTATGAATCGCATCCGCCAATTAAGGCGGTGATGGCTGTGTAACAGTGTTTCAAACGCCGGCACCTGTGATGCCGGCGTTTTCTTTTGCCCGTCTATAGTGACCTAAACTGCTTTCCAAGTTTTGCTCTGCTTTGCCAAAGATAGTTCGATGCTTTTGAGTCATAGTGAATGTCCGGTTCTTCGAGCATGCGTTCGAAGCGTATCTTTGCGATAGGTTGACCGCTTCTTACAACCAGGTCCTCAAATGGTCTCACCTCGAGCGTAAAGGGGCGCCCTTTCCCTTCGCCGTTTTTACCATACCCCCACCCGGGGTCGAGGAACCCTGCGTAGTGCGAACGAAAATCTCCGCTTCGCTCATCCATTGGAATCATTTCAGACGCGAGGAGTGGGGGAATGCGCACACGCTCTGCGCCGGAGAGGATGTAAAAATGATCTCGAGCAAGGTGAAGCGCGCCATCGCGTGGTTTCATTTCTTCAAAAAAATCATTCGGGTCGTACGATGCGACGCGCGCGACATCAATGACCGCGTGGGAGGAAGCGATACAGTGGTAGCCGGAGAAGTCATCCTCAATGAGTGCGGAAAGGACGACCGTGCCGTCTTTGTCATTAGTCACCAGTTCATCGTAGGTGAGCATCCTGTCCTCGCGTTCGTGCCACACAAGCCCCGCCCGCATCGCAACCTCAAGATCGGAGTCTGAAAATCGTGTATCCCGAGTAAATAACCGCAACTGTGTGAGCGGCACGCCCTCATGGAGAAGTACGCCGAATGATTTTGGGTGAATTGAGACCCAAAGTGATCCCGAATACCCTTTCGGAGTCACCGAATCATAACGGGGAACGCCATCAGCAAGCACACGTACGTGCATGTCGAGTCGACCGGTTGAAGACTTTGGGTTGCAGTACCCATACACATCATCGGGAAGTTTGAGCGTCTCGTTGAGCCGAGCGAGATACATACCCCCGCAGACGAGGGGTTTTGTGATGTTATGAGGTTCCGCGCCCATGTAGGTAAGCAGGCTCCGAACATCCTCTCTCGTCTTTGGAAGCACAAGTCCGGAAATTCGATACACCTCGCTGGAGAGGGAGAGGTCGAGTGAGGCAGGAGAAACATTTTGAAGTTCCGCACAACAAATGGCGTCAGCATGGATGAGTTTTCGTATTGCTTGTGAGGGCAGTGCGCCCCCGTTTATTTGCTCCATGTTCGGGATAGTATACCGAGAACAACCCTCAACACAATGGGGCTTGGCGCAGGATTTGCTCTTCTGCGTGTTTGGCGGTAGATTTCATTAAGAAAACACATTCGGAGAACAACATGAACTCACGAGTAAGTATCATTGCAGCAATAGGTAAGAATCGAGAGATTGGCAAGCGCGGCGAACTCATTTGGCGCGTAAGTGACGATTTGAAACGGGTGAAGGCACTCACCATGGGACATCCAATCATCATGGGGCGTAAAACGTACGAATCCATCGGGCGGCCGCTCCAGGGGCGCACCAACATCGTTGTGTCCGGAAACAAGGCTGCTATTCCCGGTTGTTATGTGGCAAGATCTTTTGGGCGCGCTCTCGAACTTGCTGAAACGTGTCCGGGCGCAGATGAAATATTTCTCTTTGGTGGGGAGAAAATTTATCGCGCCGGAATCAGGCAGGCAACCCGGCTGTACCTCACCATATTTGACGCAACCGATAGTGAGGCGGACACCTTTTTTCCGCCATATGAAAACTTTACAAAAGTCATAAGCCGCGAGTCGCGGCAGGAAGGTTCCCTTCGGTACGAGTGGGTCACACTCGAGTGTTAGCAATGAAATAGGGCGGTGAGGAAACTCACCGCCCTTTGTCATGTATCACACCGCTACGCCGACAACCTCATCGGCAGGCTGTCGTCCCATTTCCAGAAAAGCATTCCGAGCGAACACGCCATCCTTAGCGCCTCGCACGTTGCTGAAAACTTAACGTCGCGCGCCCCTCGCATGAGCGTCCAGAGGTGGTACGGATCCCCGACCGATGTCCATTGGGTATTTTCGTTGTTGAGAACGATGGTTGCGGCACCGGCAATTGGAACAGCGACGAAGACGAGCACTTTCTCGCGCGGGTCCCCATCACGAACCTTACGTTCGTGTGGAATCCTGTTGACTGCGATTCCGAGAACTTTCGCACTTTGCATGTAAATGTCCTCGCGCCCTATCCCAAGTTCCTCACGAAGCTCGCGAGGCACCGCATCCAAGATTGTTTCGCCTTTTTCCATCTCACCCTGGGGCAGGTGCCATGACCCGTGCCACGATTTCGCCACGAGAACCTTCCTCCTGCTGCGAATGCCGACGATTACTGGCGTAATCCGGTACAGTGGGGGAATTGCGGGGAGAGCTTGATTGATGTCAAGCGTTGTTGCTTGAAGCATTGTTTTCCTTTCGGTATATATCTTAGAACCAAACCCGCGTTGTTATATCATGAAGTTGTTACCGAAACAAAATCCCGCGGCGCTTTGCGCCTCGGGATTTTGTTTTTTCGACTTTTCTTATCCTTTCACCTCGACACCCATGCTTCGACAGGTTCCCTCAATGATTTTCATTGCGGCCTCGACGTCATTTGCATTCAGGTCCTTCATTTTCTCTTCAGCAATTTCGCGAATTTGCGCCTTAGTAATCGTGCCCGCTTTCGAGGCGACATTTTTCCCAGAACCTTTTTCCTTTCCTATTTTTTTGAGGACAAGGCGAGATGCTGGGGAAGTTTTGGTGATGAAGGTAAAGCTTCGGTCATCGAACACCGAGAGCTCGACGGGGACAACGTCACCCATACGGTCGCGTGTCTCATTGTTGAATTGGTTCACGAACTCACCGATATTGATACCAGCCTGTCCGAGTACTGGACCAAGCGGGGGTGCTGGCGTTGCCTTGCCTCCCACGGCTTGAACCTTTATTTTTTTAACTAATTTCTTTGCCATAAATCTTTACTATTGTGATGAGTCGCCCGTTCCATATCCGAACGACTCGTAGAAGCGTGCGTATCGTACAAGAAAAAGCGCAAATGAGCAATATCTTGATTAGATTCGCTTAAGTTGCAGGAAATCGAGTTCGACGGGTGTCTCGCGACCGAACATGGAGACGAGTACTTTGACCTTACCCCGTGTTTCGTCAATTTCACCCACCTTCCCCTCAAGCTCCTTAAAGGGCCCATCAACAATCATGACGAGGTCGCCTGCGGAGAGGTCGACTTGATGCTTGGGCGCCTCATCCTCCATGCGATTCATAAGAAACTCAAGTTCCTTCGGCTTCAGTGGGACAGGCTGCGTTCCGCTTCCCACAAATCCGGTCACGCGAGGGGTGTTGCGAACGACGTACCACGAATCATCGGTTACGACCATTTCAACGAGTACATATCCAGGGTAGATGCGCTCTTCCTCAACGACACGCTTTCCCCCCTTTACGCGAATTTTCTTTTCTGTTGGGACAACCACACTGAAAATGCGATCCTGCATACCGAGAGATTCAATACGTTGTTTCAGGTTGCGCGCGACCGCGTTCTCGTATCCGGAGTATGTGTGAATCGCATACCACTGTCGTGTTCCGTCTGTTTGCTGTTTTGCCATGCCTAGAAATTGTTATAAGCGTAGCGTGAGAAGCGAATACTTGGAGCTTCGCAAGACTCATTGTGGACTTTTGTAAATTTGAAACAAAAGACCCAATGAGTGGACAGTTCCTGTAAGGAATTAGAAATCCTAATTCAGCACCCCACTGCACGCTGCTATTAAATAGTTTACTTAATGAACCAATCAAGACCTTTTGTAAAAGCAAAGTCAAAAAGTCCGATAAAAATACCAACGAGAATGGAGATGACAACAACGAGAACGGTTGAAACAATTGCTTGGTGGCGTGTCGGCCACGATACATGTCCCAGTTCTGTACGAGTATCTTTGAGATATTCAATAAATCGGCTCATAAACAAATAAATTTATCTTCCAAAATAAAACCGCCCCTGCGGGCGACTTACCGATAAGAATACCACGACGAAGATTATAGTCAAATTTCGGTACGGTACGCAAAAACCGCCGGGAATGGCGGTTTTTGCGTACATCGTTTATGATTTACCGTATTTCGTAGGTGACGTTTACACGTGCTGAAATGGTATTTTCTCCTGCGGGCATATCTGGAACAGCCGCCTTCATATCGTATGCAGCCACCATTCCCTCTCCACCCCCCATACCGTAGGGCATCGGGTAATTCTGCTCTTCCCAATAGCCGGTCATGCGAACAATGCGTACGCCAAGTTGTTCGGCAAGTGCGGCTGCTTTTTCGCGCGCATCCTCAATTGCCTGTTTACGCGCATCAGCCTTGAGCGTGCTGTCATCGTCAATCGTAAACGAAGGACCATTCACATTGGTTACACCGAGTTCTCCGAGTCCCGAAATAAACATTCCAACCTTACTAAGGTCACGGACCTTAACCCCGACTGTTTGCGTCACCTCGTATCCTATAAGTTTCGGTTCTCCCTGAGGAGGACATCCCCACTCACTACATCGGGTGTCTGGATACTCATAGCGTGGATTCAGGTTATACGATTGCGTTTTTATATCTTTCTCCTCAACACCGTTATCTTTGAGATATTTAACGATTGCGTTTACCCCTTCGGCCGATTTCGCAATCGCCTCACCGGCGGTACTTTCTTTTGCGGTGACCGAGAACGATATCTGTGCAATATCGGGAACAGCAACAACCTCACCTTCACCCGTTACAGAAATGCTCACCGGCATTTCGGTCATGTAATCTGCGTTCTTTATCGCTGAATACGTGTACGCGCCGAGTGCCACAATGGCAGCAATCCCGACAAGGGCTGCAATTTTGCGCATGTATACTTCTTGGAACATAAAATAAAAATTAGTTTGTATTGTGTTGTGTGTAATCCTACAACGTCTTTATATACGAGGCAAAATGACTTTGGTAACAGCGTTCGGCCTTAAGGAAACAGGCGCCTGAAAAATGGGTCTCCGGTGCCACACATTCGTCTGAATTCCGCGATATCCGCCCCAGAAATACCCGTCTCCCTTGATTGTCCACCCATTGCCCGATACATGATGGACTGCTCTCCCTCGACATGGTCAAGCGAGAGTGCGTGTCCCAGTTCGTGAGCAAGAACCAACTCAAGTTCATCACGCGAGGTGAACTCGTAGATGGTAATGATTTTTTTTTGATAGTCCCCCTGGGTAAACTCCTCCCCCGACCCGATACGATTATTATATTCATCGATCGTTTCATTGTATGCCTCGGTAAGCGCATTCCCTCGGTTTGCTAACGCACGAATGCTTCGCACAAGTGCATTAAATTCCTTAACCTGATCATTCAACGCTGTCGATTCTTCCCCAAGTTCGCGTTTTGTTATCTCCAAACGAGCGTACACGTCCTGCGGCGCTCCTCCGCGAGCATTCCAATCTTCCACCTCTGTATTATACGAGGCGAGTTTCGCATTATACGTATCGGTTTTTGCATCGAGTGTTTTCTTGAGCGTGGTATATTCGCGCGTGAGGCGGTCGTAGTCAGCCCTCACCGACTCACTCATGTCACCCTTTCGCTCCAGTTCAGAGAGAAGTGTTTCCGCTTCGTCAGCTCGCTCTTGCCGTTCGTCGTACACGAAGCGTACCTCGAGCGCGCCCTCCGCATCGTAAGTAAAAAGTTCCTTTCCCACAGGATTCTCCCACAAGGATTCCGCTGTTGTGAGTGCCGCACGCACCTCTGGTTCGGTGATATTGAATCGTGAATCAATCGTTCCGACGCGATAGGTGAGCGGAACGTCGCAGGTGGGCTCATATGCGACAAACCAAAACCATCCCCCGAACATAAGGGATGCCAAAAGAAGTATTGAAAATCCGTTTCTCATCACAGTTACTATATCAAAATCATTTTATTTCGTTTCAGGGGCATGAGCATTGAAAAATTATAACAGAGGCCGTTACCGAGCAAAATTCGAGTGGGGCGTCGCGGTGAGGCATTATGGGAGCACACCGCGACGGACTCGAAAAATATAGTCGCTGCGCTCCTTATTTTTCGGTCACCAGTTTAGGGCGCCGCCTGTTTTGTATTCGGTTACTCTTGTCTCAAAAAAGTTCTTCTCCTTTGGCAAATCAATTGCTTCGCTCATCCAGGGGAATGGATTCTCAACCCCAAACTGGACCGGAAGTCCGACGCGCTCAAGTCGCCGGTCAGCGATATGTTCAATATATTGTTTGAAACCTGCCGCGTTCATACCGAAAATACCGTTCGGAAACACCTCCTGCGCGTATGTGTACTCAAGCCGCGCCGCCTCGCGCACGTAGTTGATTATCTTATCCTGAAACTCTCGGGTCCAGAGTTCCGGCTGCTCTTCAATAATGGTTTTTATGAGCTGGCACCCAAAGTTGAGATGCATCGACTCATCGCGCATGATGTACTGAATTTGTTCAGCACTCCCCGTGAGTTTGTGTTGACGCTGAAATCCGAACATGACCGCAAATGATGAGTAGAAGAAGATTCCTTCAAGGATGAGCGAAAAGACGCACAGATTTTCGAGATATTTCTGATCATTCGCAAAAGTTCCCGTCTTGAATGTCGGGTCAAAAATTCCTTCATTGAATGTCAAGATGAAACTTGCCTTGTTATAGATGGCATCGCGCTCGCGGTACATGTTGAATATCTTTGATTCGTCCATCGCGAGCGATTCGACAATATACTGATAGGCATGCGTGTGAATCGCCTCTTCGTATGCCTGCCGGAGAAGATACATGCGGATTTCCGGTGATGTGATGAAGCGGTAGTTTGCAATCGTGATGTTGTTTGCGGCAATTGAATCGGCAGTGGTGAAGAAGCCGAGGACGGTTTCAAATGCGTGGCGTTCATCCTCGGTGAGAACAGTCTTCGATTTCCACTGTTCAATGTCGAGTTGCATACTGATTTCTGTGGGAAGCCAGTGATTTGCATTTGCCGCGTTGTAGTATTCCCACGCCCACTTGTGCTTCATGGGATAGAGTTGAATAACATCAGCATCTTCGCCGTTTATGGCGCGGCGCTTATTGATGTCAACGGGCGGGGCATATCTTTTTACGGGCATATCGATATGGAATAGTGGAAATAAAAATATTGAATATGGGACGCTATTTTAGCATTTTATTGTGATTTGTCTGTTCTGTCCCCTCTTTCATATTCTAAGTAAGTTCATTTTTTTTGGACGCAAATCCGAGGAAAGACAAAGTTTTTGACTGAGCCATACATGACGTATGATGAAGAAGAAAACTGTAGTTTTGACAAAGGAGTGCGCCAAAAATGAACTTGCTATTGGCAGGACTCGCAAATTGCATCCTCTGCAATGTGGAGACGTGGTTTCCCGGGGGCTGCAGCCACTTCCGCCTTGCGTGAATCAACCATTTCCTTGGTGATTGGCGAGGGGGTTGCGATGGGTGAAGGAATCGATCCTGCACTCATTGCATTCGTGAATCCAGCAACCCCTGCTGTCGTTGCTTGGTCGCTCGCCACAGGCTCTTGCCCGGCCGCTCCTCGGGCATCGCCCGTTTTTCTCAAATGGGTACCCTCTTCACCCACAGTTGATTTCTCGACTTGGGTTGCTCCAAGCGAGCGGAGGTAGTAGGTGGTTTTAAGCCCAGCCTCCCACGCATAGAGATAGAGTTCGGAGAGTTCTTGACCGGAAGTTCCACTAAAGAAAATATTGAGTGACTGTGACTGGTCAATCCACTTCCCCCTGCTTGCCGCTGCACGGATAATCCAACGCATATCAATTTCGAATGTCTCTTTGTATTTTTGGCGAAGTTCAACGGGAACATTGGGGATGTCGACGACGCTGCCGTCATTGTACTTGATGGCCTTGAGCATTTCCGAATCCCAAAGACCAATGCGCTTCAAATCATCAACGAGATATGGATTCACAATAATGAAGTCTCCCGATATGTTTGCTTTGACATATATGTTCTTATATATCGGTTCGTTGCCAGGAATCGAACCGGCAATGTTCGCAATAGTCGCCGTCGGCGCAATTGCCATGGTGTTGCTGTTTCTCATCCCATACTGTTTCACCGACTCTCGAACTATGCCCCAATCAAGACGCTCGACACGATCGACGCCGGTTTGAATACCCCTATCCTTTTCAAGGAGAGCAATAGTGTCGACGGGGAAAATACCCCGGTCCCACTTCGAACCCTTGAAACTTTGGTATGCGCCGCGCTCGCGGGCAAGTTCCGAAGACGCGAGAATCGCGTAGTATGCAATGACCTCCATCGAACTGTCCGAGAATTCGACGCACTCGGTTGAACCGAATGGTATGTTGAGCATGTAGAGCGCGTCCTGAAATCCCATAATGCCCAAACCAACCGGCCGATGCTTCATGTTCGAATTACGCGCCTCGATGGTCGGATAGAAATTGAGGTCGATAACGTTATCGAGCATGCGCATGGCGGTCGTCACGGTCTGTTTTACACGCGCAATGTCCCACACCCCGTTCACAATGTGCTTCGGGTAGTTGATTGAGCCGAGGTTGCACACTGCAGTTTCCTCCGCGGAAGTATTGAGGGTGATTTCGGTGCAAAGATTCGAGTTGTGCACGACACCGGCGTGGTCCTGGGGTGACCGTATGTTCGACGGGTCCTTGAAGGTAATCCAGGGGTGTCCTGTCTCAAACAGCATTCCAAGCATTTTTTTCCAGAGGTCACGTGCTTTGAGGCGTTTGAAGAGCGCAATTTCGCCGCGATCCGCCATCATTTCATACTGCTCGTACAGTTCTTCAAAACGTTTACCGTACACTTCGGTGAGTTCCGGCGTTTCATCGGGAGAAAAGAGTGTCCAGGTGCCATCTTCTTTCACACGCTTCATGAAAAGGTCGGAAACCCACGAGGCAGTGTTCATATCGTGCGTGCGTCGGCGTTCATCACCGGTATTTTTTCGAAGTTCGAGGAAATCTTCAAAATCGATATGCCAGTTTTCGAGGTATACGCACGCGGCCCCGCGTCGTCGCCCCGAACGATTGATGGCGACCGTCACGTCATTTGCAATCTTCAAGAATGGAATGATGCCCTGTGATGTGATGCCGGCTTGCTTAATGACTGCTCCGGTTCCTCGAAGTTTGCTCCATGCGGTACCAATTCCGCCCGCCCACTTTGCGAGCATTGCGTTGTCACCATAGACCTTGAATATGTGCTTCAAATCATCCTCAACCACATTCAGGTAGCACGAGGAAAGTTGGGGGTGAAGTGTCCCGGCGTGGAAGAGGGTCGGTGTCGATGGAACGAAGAGAAGTTGCGACATCACATTATAAAATTCAATGGCACGCTCTTCCTTTCGCTCTTCCCCAAGAGCGAGCCCCATTGCGACGCGCATCCACATCATTTGCGGTGTTTCAATGACATTTTTATCTATACGAACAAAGTATCGATCGTGGAGCGTCTCAATCCCGAGATATTTAAACAAATCATCGCGTGAGGGATTGAGCGCTTTTGAAAGTTTTTCAAGATCGTATGAGAGAAAGCGGTCATCGAATTTTCTCGCCTCTACCGCACGCTTTATGTTTCGTATAAACGCAGTTCGATACGCACTATCCCACGCTTCGGGGGTCGCATCGGCGCGATGTCCAATTGCTTCATCATATACGCGATCGCACAGTTGTCGCGCCGCAACAATTGAGTAAGCCGGGTCTATTTCGATTCGCGCCCGAAGAACAAGAGTCACGAGTCTTGCCATCTCCACTGTCTTGATGCCGTCATACACCTCACGCTCAACCTGCGTAACAAGGTCATTGATATCAATTTCCTTTTCGTATCCCTTTACGAACCGCGAAATGTACTCGTACATTTTTTCTCGAGAGAATTGCTCATGCGTATCGTCGGAACGAACAATCATCAGTCGCTGTTCCTCTATTTCTTTGACCACCTCCTGTTTGCGCTCTTCGGTTTGGCGGAACCGGTAGAGAATGTATGCTTTCGCGACGCTGAAATAGCCACGCTCCATGAGCGTGTTTTCAACGAGGTCTTGCACCTGCTCAACGGTCGGGCAGTGCTCCTTTCCCTCGCAGAGTGCATTAAGATTTGCAATCACCCGGGCGGTCATCTGATCCAGAACGCTGTCGTCGACGGGAATTTGTTCCGCAGTGAACGCCTTCTTCATTACTATGACTATCTTGTTTGGATCAAACGGAACTACGGTTCCGTTGCGCTTGATAATCTGGGTGATCATTTCATTGAACAGTTACGCATTAATAATTTTCCAAACGATGCCGCGAGCCCACCGTTCATTGAGCGATAAAGACACCCCGCGGCTTTGCCGCGCTGTGTCTCCTCCTTATGTGCCGCCACACGAAGAGCAAATAGCGTGTGTTAACTGCATGATAGCACTCACTGACGCAGGTCAAAAATTGTTGATTTTCAATCCCTTTTTTGGGTTACTCTTGAAAAATATGGATGTTTTGGCGAATGTACTTCGATGGACCTGTGGATAGCAACAACATCGAGTCCTTCGCAAGGTCTCGGCGCGTTATTGTTGTTCCCTATCGCTTCAACGAATCGCGTATTTCGCGGAGTAAAAGCACCTCCTCTGATGGTTCTGCCTTTCCCTCGGCTTCTTTCTTCGTTTCATGTTTGAGGTGATTCATCGCCTTCACAACCATGAATATAACGAGGGCGATGATGGTGAAGTCAATCACCGACTGCACAAATTTGCCATAGGCAATTGAATGGAATACGAGCCCGGAAAAATCTATTCCTCCGGAGAGTGCTCCGATGATGGGCATGAAAATAGTATCGACAAGCGATGACACAATCTTTCCGAATGCCCCTCCGATAACGACTGCGACCGCGAGATCGACAACATTTCCGCGTACCGCGAATGCCTTAAACTCTTGAAAAAATGAATTCATAGAATTTGCTTTTTTGTTTACTTTTAATGTTCACGAAAAGAAAAAACCAGCGATGTAGAAACCGAGCCCTGCACCGACAAAAAAAGTGAAAAAGATGATGATGAAGATGTCACTCGAGTCCATGCATGTAGTGTACCCCGTTAGAGAGTCTGTGCACAGTGTCACGATGAGCCATCACCAAGCAAAAACCCGTCGACAATAAGAAAAATTTGACGTTCGGTTATTTTTTGTGTATAAACACTCCTTCGCGCAATGGTGTGCGGATAAAAAATAAGGAGTTCTTTTGGAAGAGACGATACACAACGTGCTTGCAGCCACGAGGGCATACCTCGCGCACAGCGACAAGCACGAGTTGGTGGCTCGGGAGGCAGTGCGAAGCCTCCCAGAAATTCACGAATCACTCGAGCTGGCGGGGACCACTCATGCCGATGAATAACATGCTGCTCTATGCCGTCACGGCACTCGGCAGCGTCATTGTTCTCGGTGCCGGGTTTCGATTGATTCATTCGCTCCGTAGCAGACGCCGGCGGCGACTCATTGCGGAGGAGATTGAACTTCAAATCCGCTCACTTGGTGCGGACATGGGGTTCAGTTCATTCACCGCTTCACAAGAGGAGTACAGAGCATAGTCCTACAACGGACAACCGGCGCCAGAGGCGCCGGTTTTTTCATATCAACTCTTTACTTGCTTGTTCTTCGACTCTCGAGAGAAACAGATTGATTCGCAACCTGACATCTTCAAGTTCAGGACCGACATTTCCCTCTCCGTGAAATTTCACTGCAGCCCGTGCATTAAATAAATCTTTAATGAGACCGACGCCCTCCTCCTCAAGTTCTTTCGGTAATTCCCACCGTCTATTTTCAGGTCCCGCCTCCGGTTGCATGTTCGGCTGTTCGCCGATAACAAATTTTGGTTCCATATGCTCCACATTCTCCCAGGTTTCCGGGAGGGTGGCAAGATTTGACCTTTTGCACTCTGCTCTATAGGATGGTGGCAGCATGTGGTTCTTCATATAAACTCAGACCGGAGAAAGCGATGGCTGCTGCGAAACCGAAAATGAGTGACATTGCCGAGCGCGCCGTGCTTCTCATGGAACGCGGCATTGATCTCGTCAATAGGCGAATGATTATCGGAATTCCGTTCATGGAACACAACGTCGACAACGACGTTGGGTTTCCGCTTGCAGCGAATTTTCAGGCCGGCCTGCATGTTCTTCAACACATGTATGTGCCAATCAAGGATACGCAACCGCGTGAGCACATCGAGATCGAGTTCTCGAGTTACGGTGGCGACTTGTACTCGAGCCTTGGTATCTACGACATGTTGCGAAGAGTGACCGTGAGTGTCCCGGTGCACATGTACGTCTACGGACCATGCATGAGCGGTGGGAGTCTCATTTTACAGGCAGCAACAAAGCGATATATGTCGCCAAACTCCAAGCTCATGATTCACTACGGATTTACTTGGGACGAAGGGACCTCGGACCCTGACCGGCTACGGGAAAATCTTCGGGAACATGAAGAAACCATGGACGCGATTGTTGGCATCTACCTCTCGCGATGCATTAAAGCAAAGCTCGACGAGCAGAAATTGCGCCAACACCTGCGAATCGAAACGTATATCAGCGCGCAATCGTGTGTCGAGTGGGGTCTTGCAGACGGCATCATTCCGATTGCCCCCAATGCATCCGCACAGCGCCGATAGTTCTTCGTTTCATTGTTCTTTGCCGGTTTGGAACAACTCCGAACCGGCATTTCTTTCAGCACACGACCCTGGATCGCGAATTGAAAGAAGGCTGTTCTTTGAGAGGAAAATGCCATGCATAGCGTCCCACTGCTCATGCTCTTCGAAAACATGGTGTTGAGAGTCGTCTTTCATTACGACAATCAGGTCCTGGCGCACCTTCCTGTTCCCGGATTTTACAACCCAACCACCAAAACCCTCACGGTTGCTGAGGGGCTTGGTGACGAAGCTCTTTTTCAAGCAGCATATGCAATCCTCCTCAGGCGACTTCATCCGAATGATTCTGGTCCGCTGTGCAGGAAATCAGCACGCGAGAAGAGTGAGACGCTTCGCCGGTATGAGAAACAACTCATTGTTGCATACCTCGAAAGCAGAGCGTCACCGCTTAAGGTAGTATAACCCCGCACAGGGAGTATGTGCGGGGTTTATTCTTGTAATTCACTTCTCACTTCCATCCATAGTTTCCCTAAACGGTTTTGTCCATCCTTATTCGGACCCCACCCCCAGAAATCATCGCGCCAGGAATCTTCCACGAGTTCTCGTGTGCCGGTTTCGAGTAGCTTCTTCTTTACGTATGGATGTTGCGTAACCTTTGCACGAAGTATCTCCTTCATCACTCCGAGTTTAATATCATCCCAATCTTTCCGATAATCCCCTTTGTGATCGTGGGCGACAGTCGCTGAGTCGTGCGCGGATCTGGTTGTGCGTATTTTTTCCTTGAGTGCTTCGGATTCGAATTTTTCTGAATGGTACGCATGTTCAGAGGTCGGGTACAACCTTCCTTTCCACTCGAGCATAAAAGATGAGAAGTTCGAGAGCACATAAAATTCGTGCTCGTAGAAGAACACTTGTGTTTCTGTGTCATTTCCATGCATTGAGAAAGTATAGCAGGGAGTTTGTTGTGGCGGCTACTGGGTGAGAAAGTGCGGGGCACTTTTGCAAGAGGTTGCCCGCTCACAAGAGCGACAACCTAAACTGTTCCTGTAAGGAATCGGCGTCCGCTAGTAATTCGCTGACGCTCATAACTAGCACCTGCCCGCGGGCTGGTTCGTCGCATTTTGAGAGCGACTCACATCGCGAACCGTTCGATTCCCAGTAGCCGCTCCAAGCAGCAGCAAAGCCCGACACTTTCGTGTCGGGCTTTGGCTGACTTGGGCGACGTCGTAGAGGATGTTAGAACTGTTTTCCAAAAACTGAACGATACGAGTATCTATATTCCGACATTCTACCCTACCCCAGTAGTGCACTATTTCTGAGAAATAAATCTAAACCTTTCTTTTCCGTTTTCATCGTAACTTTCTGCCCTACCATCTTTAATTAAACTCTCCCACACCTTCTTTGCTTCTTCGGTAACCAACGAATCTGAGTTTAGTGGCAATGAATGTTCAGAGAGTGAGTAGGCATTTGCTTCTTCAAGACGCCTCTTTCCAAGACCTTGATTGAGAAATGCTGAATGTGTCCTGGTAAAACCCACGAAGGGCTTTCCTTTAAAATATTCACTCAAATCACTGATACCGAGTCTGAGTTCTAGATAGCCTGTCATCTCTCCATCTCTTGTATCAACAAAATAAGTCAAACGCTCTGTGACACCGTTTGTGCCATAAGTTTTGTCTTGTTGACCAACATAGGTCACATCACCATTTTGATGTGAGAACTTGTATAACTTATTAAAATTACCGACTTTATATTCTTCAGGCAAGATGAATTTACTAGATTGCCCCTCAAAATGAGTTTTAACATTCTCTGGCAAATCTTCATAGACAATTTCAACCATTTCAGCACCAAATAAATCCCTGAATTTTTCACGCATATCTTGCTGGGGTATTTCATTCGGGTTTTTCAACTTTTCCATCAAAAAAGCATACCAAACAAATTCCCACTAGGGTATCTATTGGTCGGAACCAAAAAACCTCTCACATGAGAGGTTTTTTGGTTCTATTTTCTTTAGGGCGGCTACTGGGTGAGAAAGTGCGGGGCACTTTTGCAAGAGGTTGCCCGCTCAC
>CAYMIV010000008.1:0-39536 GCA_964390945.1 uncultured Candidatus Saccharibacteria bacterium | reverse complement strand
AAAACGCTTCGCAAGGAGCGCGGTACCATGTTCACCGATACCGCCCGAAACAATGATGCTATCTCCCGGTTCAACCTTTGCTTCAAGTGGCACATCGACAATTCCGATTCCGCTTGTGTTGATGACAATCTTATCAATTGCTCCACGCTCCATTACTTTTGTGTCTCCGGTCACAACGGGAATCCCGTGTTCCTCTGCAAGTTTCCCAATGGTTGAAAGGATGTCGTGCAGTTCTTTTTTTGAAAACCCCTCTTCGAGCACGATGGCGAGCGAAAGACCCAGGGGTTTCGCTCCCATAACCGCGAGATCATTTATCGTGCCACAGTAGGCAACTTTCCCAATGTTGCCACCCGGGAAGAAAATTGGGGTTACAACGTACGAGTCGGTTGTGAAGACAAGATGCTTGTCACCAAGTTTGAGCGTGGCCCCATCATCCATTGAGTGCTTCCACTCGCCACGATGTTTGAAATGCTTCCCTATCTCATCGATAAGCACACGCATGTCCCTGCCACCGCTCCCTTCGGAAAGTTTTACAACCGACGGATCCGGCGCATCGGGAATTGGGCAGCTTTGTGAAAAATTGGATTTATTCATGAACAATCTTGCAATTATATAAAACGCGTATGGTTGCGGAAAATTCAAGGAAGAACAAGGAGGGCGACTGAGGCGTACTTGTCGTACGATGAGGGCGGAATCCGCAGTTCTGACAAAGAAGTTTCCCAACCATGCGCGTTTTATTCAGCCAAACTGCGGCCGTATTTAAACGCAATGCCACACGCCCCTTCTGATTCACTAACCATACACGCACCCTGCGGGTTGTCGGGCGTACACACGGTACCGAAAAGGGCGCATTCATTCGGCTCAATCATGCCGCGCACCACTTCCCCACATCTACAGTTCGGGTTTTCGGTGCTCACGATGTTTTTGAGAAGGTCTTTATACACAATCCGTGCATCGAGAGATTCATCACGTGGCGCGAGTCCCGAGCCGGGAATCATACCAATACCTCGCCACTCTGTATCAGCCGGTTTCATTGTTTCGTTGATGAGTGCGACGGCAATAGGGTTGCCATTGGGGAATACGACCTCTTTGTAATCATTGATGACTTTTGTTTCCTTATTTTTGATGCATTCAAGGAGAAGGTACGTCGCACGGATGAGCGCTTCGGGTTTAAAACCAGAAATAACCTGCGGAACGGGAAGGTTGAGGTCTTCCCACATCTTGCTTCCTACTATTGTCGAGACATGCCCGGGGTCAATGAAACCGTCGATGTTCATCTCGGCGACTAAGGCGTGCATCGCGGGCGGCATAACCTTGTGTGCAACGAACACTTTGTTACCCGCCTTAAGAAGTCGCGCTGTTGGGGGTGTTGTCGTTTCAAAGCCAACCGCGAAGAAAACCCGGTCTTTGTCGTCAATGATTTGGTCGACGGAATAAATCATCTTCACATCAGCACCTTTTGCCTGTGCGTCGCGAAGACTTCCTTTCGTTCCCGGGACATTTATCATATCGCCATAGGTTGCGACCGGCACTCCTTGCCGAGCGAGCTCTATCATCGAGTCAATGTCGGTCTGCGACGTAACACACACTGGGCATCCGGGACCCGAAATGAGTTTGATGTTTTTGGGAAGAATTTCGCGGATGCCATATTTCATGATGGTGTTCGTGTGCCCACCGCACACCTCCATGATGCGCACCTCGCCCATGTCTTTCGCTATTTCCCGAATTTTCTCAATGTACTCCATAAATTATGCTTTCAACTCAGCTTCCAAATCCTCTTTCCGGATTTCTGCGAGGAGTCGATATGTTTCTTTCGCTGCATCTTCATCCACTTTCTGAATCGCGCAACCGACGTGCACGAGTACGTAATCACCAACGGCTGGCTTTTCAATGAATGTTGTGTCAACAAGTTTTTTTATGCCACTAAAATTAACCGTGGCTTTTTTCTCATCCTGAATCGCTGTTATCTGTCCGGGGATTGCTAAACACATACATGAGTATAAGTATGAAGTATGGGTATTAGTATACCCCGTCCACGCAACATTCAAAATCGACAAAGTATCACGCGGACTATTCCAGTTAACTGGAATAGTCCGCGCTCATTCATGGGCACGGTATACTAAGGCAATGCGCATATTTGTTTTTGGAAATGAGGATTTGGAAATGGATTCTTTGCCCTTACGGCTTTTGCAGAAACTTCAAAAACAATTTCCCGAGCATGAATTCCTCGTCCACGACCCTAATGAGGAGTGGGACGTGAGCGAGCCGTTCTGCATCATCGATACCGTCGTCGGACTCAAAGAGCCACGAATATTTGACTCAATAGATGTATTTAAAGATGTGCCGAATCTCTCCATGCACGATTTTGATGCACTCACGAATCTCCGTTTCCTCAAAAAACTTGGCAAGCTTCCTGCAATTAAAATCATTGGTCTACCGGTCGAGATTTCTGAGTCCGATGCTTTACTTGCAATCACCTTTTTGACAAAGGGTTACCCTTTGTAAAGATGGGTATCGACTATACGCACAGCTCACGCGCCGGCATAGCCAGAAACTCCCCAGGAGAACCCTGAGGAGTTTTTTCTTGTACACGTATTACCTACTGCGAAATCACTTGAGGTCGACGCCTTCAAGATTGAGTTCCAAGAAGTGGGAAGCGCATGACATGCACGGGTCATACGCGCGGATGAGTTTCTCAATCTCCCACTGCATTTTTTCCTTCGTCATGCTCTCGTCTTTGAGGAGTTCCTCAACGAGCGCGCCGACGTGCTTTTCGATGTTAATCTGGTTCTGTCCTGTAGGAACGATAACCTCCCCTTCCTTTACCAAGCCGTCTGAACCAACAACAATTTTATGATAGAGCGTACCGCGTGGTGCCTCAATGACGCCGACACCGACTGCATCGCGAGCCGGCTTCTTCACAACTTCTTCTGGCACAATTTCATTGTTTGAGAGAAGTTCGATGGATCGGTCGAGGCAGTGCAAGATTTCAATCGCCTGTGCGAGGTTGTTGTGGAAGACATTCGTTGAGGGGAAACAGGCGAGTGCTTCTGGAACGCTTTCTTTCGTGCGTGGGTGGAGACTATCCTTGTCGAGATTGAGCCGTGCGAGCGATCCAACAAGATATGACTTTCCTTTGTACTGGTAGCCAGACGCTTGCGAGTATGGGATGACGACCCGTTCAAGATGCGAACGATACTCATCCTCTTCGACAACTTGCCCGTCGCTCATCTTGATAGAGCCATCGAGAAAAGCAAAGCCATCTTTGGAAATGAGTGCCATATACTGCGTATCAATGTCGAGGTGGAACGAACAATTCTTGAAGGTTTCAATACAACGAAGCACTGCTGGACGGACCGCCTCTAGTTTTTTGACTGCTTCCGCAACCTCCTCCTTTGTCGGGAAGTGGAGAAATCCTCCGATGGTAGGGTGCGTTGCGTGAACGCTCCTACCGCCGATGATGTTTGCGAGATAGTTGCCAGCCGCCTTTATGTCGAAGGCATCATGGAGATGCTGGTGCTCCTCGGGAATGTTTTCATCGAGCGAGAGAAAGTTGTCCTTGCCGTACATATCGGGGAGCACGAAGAGATAGAGATGGAGCGCGTGGTCGCGGATGTTGAGCCCGTACATCGTGAGTTTTTTGAGCATGATGCTCTGCGGTGTCGGCTGAATATTGAGTGCGTGTTCACACGCCTCAATCGCGCAGAGGAGATGCGCATTCGAGCAGGTACCACAGATACGCGCGAGGAGTTGCGGAAGTGCAACAATGGGCTTTCCCTTCATCGCAACGGTATAAAAACGCTTATATTCCTCAATGCCAAACCGAACGTACTCGACCTTGCCATCGCGAACTTTCACATCGAGTTTCGCAGCTCCTTCCACTTTGGTCATTTCTTCGAGCGAGAGATCTACTGTATGCATATAATTCTTAATGATTAGTGGTAATTATATATTCGCTATGCACCCTACCTCAAGAACGCGTAAAACGAGCGAAGTTCGAGGCGTGCGAGGAAAATATCGTCAGGCATATCGTGTATTTGATGAATGATATTTTCTGAAGCATAACGAAAAAATTCGCTGTTTTTATGCGTTCTCTTTTTGGAGTTCGCCTATGATAATGCCGAGTTTTTTGAGGAAATCATCCGGACTCATCGGGCAACCAGGAACCTCATAATCTACTTTTACAATATCGGAAAGTTTCAGCACTTTGGGGAGCATTTTGAATCGGTCAACGAGAAATTGGATTTCATGCATCTGCTCTGAATTGAAATTATTTCGTTGGGCAGATGGCATACCGATACATGCGCACGAGCCGATGGCAACAAGATACTTCGCTTTTGCCCGTATCTCCTTGAGTTTTTCCTCGTGCTCCTCTGACGCAATTGCACCTTCGACAAACGCAACATCAAATTCATCCATGATGTTGTTCGCCTGAAGAACCCGAGCGTGCCGAATATCAAGTATTTTTTTCCATTCCTGCCAGTGGTCATTCAAAATCTCCGTAAAAATCACCGTGCTGTCTTCGCAACACGAGAAGGAGAACCACCCCACTTTTATTTTTTTATTTTCTTCTGCCATATGTTTTTAAAATAATTATGTATCAATACCCTGTGCAACGAGTGTGAGCAGATCAACCGACTGATCTTCAAGCATTTTCTTTTTTCGGCTTATATCGGTCTTTGTCTCGATGAGTTTGCAGATTGCGCTCACTTCTTTTGAGGAATTGAAGAAGATTGCGCCAACCACGCGCTTTCCTTCAATTATGATGCGGCCATGAAGCGGGTCGCCTGGCTCACCGCGTACAACAATTTTTCTGTCTTTGACATCTTGTCGCACATCACCGACATACGTCATTGCCATACCGAACCCGTGCGTGGTGAAGAACGAGACATACTTATATTTACTCTTTCTCCCCGACATATTTTTCGCCGCAGTCTGTCCTTGGGCTTGTGCATTCGCCCAATTTCCCAAATTGATGGTGTCTTCAATGATGGGGTCGTAATACTCTGCGCAATCGCCGGCCGTGTATATGTCGCGTATATTCGTTTCAAGGTACTCGTTTGCTTTGATGCCGACACCAACATCAATACCCGCCTCTTTGAGCATGTCAGTGCCCGGAATAACCGTACCAATACCAATAACCACGAAATCGCAGGGTATTTCCGAACCGTCCTCGAATCGTACGCTCGTCACCACATCACCCTCCCCTACCAGTTCGGTTGTGTTCGCCTCATGAAGAATGCGGACACCGCTCCCTCCGATGCGCGCCTCCACGGCGCGCGCTGTCGCCTCTCCGAGCACGGTAACGCGATAGAGAGGACGCGCAATGACGAATGTCGAATCAATACCCCAGAGCAACATCATTTCAGCCATCTCAAAACCAATGATTCCTCCTCCGATCGCGACACCGCGTCGCGCATGCTTTACCGCTTCGATGATGCGTTTCGTATCATCGATGGTTCGCAAGTAGTGAACATTTTTCTTCTCGACACCGGGCACATTGAGCGGGCGGGGTGCCCCACCGACAGCGAGGAGCAATTTTTCGTACTTGAGAATTTCCCAATTGTCGAGGTGCACGAGTTTTTCGCGTGGTTCAATACGGACCGCCTTCCTGCCCTTCCAGAGTTCAATCTTCTGGTCCTCATACCACTTTTCATCTTTGAGAAAAATACGCTCAAAAGGAATGTTCCCAAGAAAGAAATTCGCTTTTGTGAGAAGCACTCGTGAATACAGGGGGTGCGGCTCCTCTGACACAATGATGATTCTTGCTTTTGGATCCTCCTTACGGAGTGTTTCTGCGGCCGCCGTACCGGCGATACCGCCACCTATGATTACGTACTTAGCCTCAAAGACCATACTGAAAGAACAATGAATAAAAACTTCGACTCCGCCTACGGGTAGATTTGGTTACCTTCTGCATCATGCAGTAGTATCGCCATGACGGGACACGATTGTGCTGCAGCAAAAAGATCCGCATCGGTCGCGCCTTCGTTCGCCAAATCTCCTTTTCCGCTTGCGTCTGATGTCTTCGCACCCCCCTTGAGGAGCATGACCGCCTTATTTTCTTCGTCGAGTTCAAAAACGCCCTGTACGGCACTGATACAACTTCCCGCACCGATACAGAGTCCCCTATCAACGGTTACCTTTGCTACTGGTTTTGATTGGTCCATATAAAATTTTTTATGCAAACACACTAAACTCCCACTTACGGATATTGTATCACCGCACAGGAATAAGCGTGCGAAATTTGGTGCACAAACGCGAGTATCAGCGCACCATCAAAGCGATGAATTCATCGACGGGAATGAGCGTGTATGCAATCACGATACAGAGGATTCCGGAACCTACCATGAGCGCCGTGTGTAAACGCACAAACTGCGAAGCGCGGCGAAAGATGAGTCCGAGCAAGGCGCTCATAAGCGCCATACCACACATCGAGCCAACACCAAAGAGCACGATGAAAAGAGTGCCTTCGCGAAGCGTCGAAGAGGCGGCAACAGCGGCAAGCGCGAGCGCACCGCTTCCCGCAAGACCGTGTACAAGACCGACAAAGAAGGTCGTGTGCTGATGATTATGAATACCCGGCGCGTAGTGTGTGTGGAGATGCGCGTGTACTTCTGTTCCGTGTGTGTGCGTATGAGCGTGGAGCTCGCCCTGGTGCACGCGGCGAATGGTACTTGCTCCAAGCGCAATGAGGATGAAGGCAACCGCCGTTTCAAACAATGCGGAAAGTTCAGGCGGAACAGAAACATGGAGAATGAGAAGCACCGAACCGACGAGGAGGAGTGTCGTGGTGTGTCCCAAGCCCCACAGCGCACCGAGAAGCGATGAGCGCCGAATGCCGCGCTCACGCGAAACGAGGGATGTCACTGCGGCAATGTGGTCCGCCTCGAAGGCGTGCATGACGCCGAGCGCGAATGCAAAAAGGTACGCAGGAAATATGATGTCCGTCATAGAGTATCGTGTATCCCCTTAAAACCGCCTCTTTCAATCTGGGACACGAGTTCGATGCCGCCCGAGCGAACAAGAGCGCCTCCCGACATGATGTGGACATAGTCGGGTGTGATGTTTTTCAATAATGCGGGATAGTGTGTGATGAGCACCACACCGGTACCGCCCTTTCGACACTCCTCAATTCCCTTCCATACCGAATGCATCGCGTCGACGTCGACTCCGGAGTCGATTTCGTCGAGAAACGCAAAGCGTGGTGCAAGGAGTGCGAGCTGTAAAATTTCCGATTGCTTTTTCTCACCTCCCGAGAGCCCCGCATGGAGCGGACGATCGAGGAGCGTTTCAGGGATACCGATGCGACGTGCCGTTTCTTTCGCTTCCTTGTAGAATTCCATAATCGGCTTTTTGGCTTCCCGGAGCGTCTTCTGTACTTGGTGAAGAAAATACGCGAGCGTGATTCCGTCTATCGCGGGAAGGTGCTGGAGTGAGAGAAAAAGGCCGCGCTTTGCTTTTTCGTCAGGTTCTTTTGAGAGAATATCTTCTTCGCCAAGACGAAGCCTACCCGATATCTGTGAAAATTTTGGGTGCCCCATGAGCGCATTCACAAAAGAACTTTTTCCCGAGCCGTTCTGCCCCATGAGTACGTGAAGTTCTCCAGGATGAATGGTGAGCGAGACGTCATGCACGACTTCGCGGTCGCCAACCGATGCGCATATGTGTTCTGCCGAAAGCGCCTTCGATTCACTCATACTGTTTCAATGCTTCCTGAAGCGCACTATACGCGAGGAGTGCGCACCTCAAACGTGCGGGACCAACGGGAACGCCAAAGAGCGCAAGTACATCCGATTCGCCGAGCGCCTTGGCGTCAACGAGCGTCATACCTGAAAGTTTGTCCAAGAGCATTGATGCGCCGGCAATACTGATGGCGCACCCATCGCCGTTAAACGAGATATCATTTATCGTTCCCTCTCGAACATTAAGATAGAGCGTGAGGTCGTCCCCGCAACTTTTGTTTGCTGCTTGTGCTGAAATATCGCATGGATTGAGAATACCCTTGTGGTGAGGGTGCTTGTAGTGGTCAAGAATATTCTGTTTGTACAGTTCATCCAACATATTATGCAAAAAGTTTCTGGGTTTTTTTAATTCCTTCTGCAAGACGATCAATATCTTCACGCGTGTTGTATGCGTGAAGACTGGCACGCACCGTCGAAGTCACTCCGAGTGCATGCATGAGCGGAATGGCGCAGTGGTGTCCCGCACGCACGCCCACGTTGTCATCCGCAAGAATCTGTGCGACATCGTGTGCGTGAATGTCGGAAACGGTGAAGGTAATTACGCCAGCATTTCGTTCTGCGTTACGATGCGCGTAGAGTGTGATGCCCGAAATTGCATCGAGTGTTTTAATGCCGTATTCAATGAGTTCGGTGACATGGGCGTGGATATTTCCGACACCAAGCGCTTGAAGATAATCAGCGGCGATACCGAGACCTATTGCTCCCGCAATAGGCGGAGTACCTGCCTCAAACTTTTCGGGAACCGGTGCAAATTCAATGCTCTGGTCAGTCACGTTTGCGACCATACCGCCTCCATAGAATCCGGGTTCGAGTTGAGCAAGCTCGCTCGCCTTGCCGTAGAGAACGCCGACACCAGATGGACCGAGCATTTTGTGTCCGGAAAACACGAGAAAATCGCAATCGAGGGTCTCTACATTGAGGGGAATGTGGCTTGCCGCCTTCGCCGCATCAACAACAACGCACGCGCCCACCTCGCGGGCGCGTGTGACAATCGGCGCAATATCGTTTATCGTCCCGAGCACATTGCTCGCGAGCGTCACCACGATAATTTTAGTTCCTTCGGGTATGCGGTCGTTAAGTTCCGAAAAATCGAGATCGTATGTATCGGTAAGAGGAATGATTGAAAACCGTGCCCCCTTTCGACGCGCAAGTTCTCGGAACGGAAGAAGTGATGAGTGATGTTCCATTACGGTTGAGACAATCGTGTTTTGGGGTGAAATATCGAGTGAACGTTCAAGCATAAGCGCAAGTATGTTGAGTGATGCCGTTGCTCCTGAGGTGAAAATGATTTCCTCAGCACGAGCATGAATGAACGCGGCAACCTTCTTGCGCGCTTCCTCATACGCTTCCGATGCGCGTTCCGCTTCGGCGTACATACCACGGTGCACGTTCGCTCGGTACTCGGCATGGTAGGTAGTAATTGCCGCAATAACCTGTTCGGGCACCTGGGACATTGCCGCACTATCAAGATAGGCAAGGCTTGGATTATGTGTAAATATCGGAAAATCTTTTTTTATATTCATACCCCTCGTTTCTCTTCAAACTCGCTTCATCAGTGATGCTTCTCCATCTCAAGCTCAATGAGACGGTTGAGCTCAACCGCATACTCGAGAGGGAGCGCTTTGATGACCGGGCTCACAAAACCCGACACCACGAGCCGTACCGCATCATCAGTCGACAACCCTCTCGACTTGAGGAAGAATATCTCCTCATCGCCGATACGTCCAATCCGCGCCTCGTGGCTGATTTCAACATCGTCATGTGCATTCATCACCGAAGGAAAAGCATTGGATTTCGATTGTGCATCGAGAAGGAGCGAATCGCAGACGAGCGATGCGACGGCACCGCGTGCTTTCGGAGACACCTTGATGAGTCCGCGATAATTCGCCACACCGCCATCTTTTGAAATCGACTTCGAGCGAATCGTTGACCGCGTGTTCGGGGCAAGATGAATCGCTTTCGCGCCGGTATCTTGAATTTGTCCCTCCCCCGCAAAAGTAATGCCGAGTGTATCTGACTTCGCACCCTCTCCGATGAGGATTGAGGACGGGTAGAGCATGGTGACGCCCGAACCCATGTTGCCGCCAACCCAATTTACTTCCGCCCGTTCCTCAACAATGGCACGCTTTGTATTGAGGTTATAGGTATTGAACGACCAATTCTCAATGCTAATGTACTTTACCTTTGCGCCCTTATGTATGAAGAGTTCCACACACCCCGCGTGGAGCGATGATTCGTTGTATCGCGGCGCGGAGCACCCCTCGATGTACTCAATGTACGAATCTTCGTCCGCAATGATAAGTGTGTGTTCAAACTGCGCTCCGCGCCGCTGATGCATCCAGAAATATGCTTGGAGCGGTGCTTCAAGCCGTACGCCTTTCGGCACATAAATGAACGTGCCCCCGCTCCAGCATGCCGCGTGGAGCATAGTGAACTTGTGGTCCCCGACAGGCACACAGGTCGTCATAAAATATTTCTGCACGAGCTCCGGATATTTCTGGAGCGCCACATCCATGTTTTCGAAGATGACCCCCTGCTCCGCATATTTTGCCTGTAACTTGTGATAGACAACGCCGGAGTCATACTGCGCACCAACGCCGCCTAAGTATTCGCGCTCCGCCTGCGGGATACCGAGTTTATCAAATGTGCTTCGCACGTCTTCAGGAAGATCTTCCCACGAACGCTTTTCAGCAACTTTCGGGTCCACATAATAAATGGTTCGTTCAAGGTCGAGCCCATCGAGATTCGGACCCCAGTGGGGCATCGGTGCATCTTGAGAGAGCCGAAAACCCTCAAGGCGTTTCTCAAGCATCCACCCGGGCTCATTCTTACTCTTTGAGATGTGACGCACGAGCTCCTCGGTGAGACCGCCATTCGGAAGTTCCGATAGAGTATCGACTGTTTTGTTCGTTGCATTGTCCGTCTTCTCCATAGCATCCCAGTATAACAGAGCACGGAATTCCATTCATACCAAGGTACGATACCTCTCGAGAGAGAAGTGCGAGTAGCATATATTTGGAAGTGTCTTCCCTGACACCATTGGTGTACTCCGACGCCGAACTTCCGCTCGCGGATACAGTATCGCGGTTGAATACGGGTTATAAATACTTTCCAAAAATGAGGACTCCAACTATGAGTGCGGTTGTTGCCGAAATGAGCACCGCACCCGCCGCGACATCTTTTGTGTCGCGTGCATAGGGGTGTTCCTCGGGCGAAGTGAGATTTATATCAATTTCGATTGCCGTATTAAATGCTTCCGCACAAAGTACAAAACCGCCGACGCATACAATCATCATCCACTCAATCATCGATACATTGAAGTGGAGACCGAGGAGTACCGCCACCAAAAAGATTCCGAGCTCAATCCACGCATTGTGCGTCGTTCGAAGAAAAAGAAGAATCCCGCGGCCGGCGCGCACAAAACTCCTTCCGCGCTTCACGAGTGAAAACTCTTCAGGTGTATCAATTCGTTCTTTCATCGTTCATGATTCCCGGAAAACGGGGTGCGATGGTTTGTAGTTTTTGGGGTCCTCAAGGTAGCGCACGAAGTGTTCCGGAATAGTATGAATGGAGAAAGCGGCAGTATTTATAAAATCAACTGCGCCAAGTTCTTTCGCACGCCTCACTTTTCCCTCCTCAAAGAAATTGGTGAGTACCATGATGGGAATGTCCGCAGTGCGCAAATCCGACTTGAGCATCTGCATCGCCTCGAATCCATCACGGTCTTCACCCACCCCATCGGCGCCGAGCATAAGATCCATAGAGATGATATCGGGGTTCACTTCACTCACCTTTTCAGGAAAAAAACCGTCAGCATCAGAAACGATAACGACATCAAAGCCATTCTTTTCAAACGCCTCCGCATAGAGATGCTGGTTGTGCTTATTATCCTCAACGATGAGAATGAGGACTTTGTGTTTCTTCATACCTCTATGCTACCCCCTGCCTAAATATGTGCAATGGGGGGAATACGAAAAGTGCGCCGGGCAATTTTTGCCCCCACTTTCAGCACCATGCATTATCGGCGCAATTCACCATCCTCCGTATGCCGAAGACTAGTTTGAAAAAATTAAACACTTCCTTTGCATTTCCCTTGAACCACAAATTCGGCGTTATTTTTTGCGTATCGTTTGAGCATAGCAATATTGAGCCAACTTACTCAACCGACTGCCGAGAGCGCGTTTCGATGAGTTCGCGTACTTCCTTCGCATCATCAATTGGAGTTTTAATTTGCACGCTCCCGCTCGCCGATTCTTCCGGTGTAATGAGGCCGACATCGCGTGAAAAACCCTGCATCATCCACCATATCGCGATTCCGATTACTACAAGGAGTCCGGTAATAGAAAAAAGCGTTCTCATGCAACGAGTAGAGCGTGAATCTCTATTAAGAACTTTTTGTTTGAGGGCATGGTTTTAGCATACATGGAAAAGATAACACTTCGGTTGTTTTGGGCCTGTATGGTCTTCTGTGCAAGTTGCTTTATTGTGGGATTATGGCTTGAAGAACGTGCACCGGAAGCATTGTTTAAGGCGGGAGGTACGTTGTTCATCGTTGGTTTGGCGAATTTCCTTACCTGGGCACCGCTCATAACCTACCGGTTTTTGTACAAAACCAAATTGTGAACGCCACATTTTAACGATGCGGACAGCCGGGCCAGCAACAAGGGCGCCGTTTTCCTTTCGTAATATCCACACAGAGGCGTTCAATGTGATTTTTCCTCGTTTCCTGTTTTTTCACCGAAGTCACCCAGCAAATCCATTCGTTGCGTCCAAGCAACGTGAGGTTGTTCCATGAATCACGCAATGTCTTTGATGAAACGAGCGCCTTTCGTAAATCCGCTGGTACGGTATGGACGACGCCTGCGGCGATTTTTTGAGTCATGTCTATAGTGTATCAAATCGACACTCTTTCCAATATTTGAATCAACGGTTTGTGCGCCTAATGCGACGCTGAACAAAGTACCACACCACCGCAATGATGGTGACTAGTGTCATTCCGAACAAAATGCGTACACCGATACTGTGTGGGGCTGAAACACGTATGGAGACGCTATTTCCCGTCCCATCCCGCACTGTGACAAAGAGCGGTTCATTGAGCGTCTGGTCACGGAGTACATATGGCCCGTTTTGTACTTCGGTGATTGTTTCGCCCTCTTTCACTGAATATCCGGAAACTCCGGAACTATTGTCGGTCGCGTATACGGTAAGGAAGTATTTTCCGTCAAACGTTTCCTCGTCGCGCGATATCGTTGCGAATTCTATGTGCGGCGGCTCTCTGTCGTCATACTGCGGCAGTGCACGGAACACGTCTCGATTCTCTATGTTAAGCGAGAGCGAACGAGATGAAATTCCTATGGAGGTTCCCAGACCATCGTCTGCGTATGCCTCCCCTCCGACCCAGGAGACCGTGATTGATTGGGAGACGGGAGAGGAAAGGCGTATTCGAAAGACCCGAATACCGTTTTGGGTTCCCGATATCGTTCCGCCGGTAAAACGAATTGTGTGCTCTTCGCGATTATATTCGGGAACCCGCGGCCACAATGAAAATCCGGAATCGCCATATTCAATTTCTACGACAAGCGCTTCTTGTTTTTCTGCAAAAAGACTGATAGCCCCCTCGAGCGCGTTCACCGACTCACCTTCATCAGGAATAAGTCTCACCTCGAGTTCTTGTACTTCATCTTGAGGATTGTTCTGCGAGAGTGCGGTAAATGCGATGTTAGCGGCACGAACTAAAAATGCCGGAGTGAGCATAGCGCCGAATATGGTGAGTGCAAAAATATAGTACTTCATAAAATCTATTGGAGACTAAACGGGGTTGGCTTTTTTCCCCACTGTGTGAGCATGATTGAAAAATCCACCACGCTGACCTTGTCATCATGGTTGATGTCCACGCAGGGGTTTTTGAATGGTGGCAGAAAATTGAAGAATGAAAGCAGGATAGAAAAGTCAATCATATTGACTATGCGGTCTTTATTCATATCTGCACCGACGCAGCGCGCGCGCGATTTTGATCCGCTACTGCTTCCGCCGCCACCCGCGCTTTGACTGACCGCAACAAACGATTGGCTCGCATATGAGGTATCCGAACCGAATTGAACTTCAAGATGAAACCAGTATGTTCCTGCATTTGGGACAGTCGCGGTAAGTGATGAATCCCACGATTCCGATGACAATATGAGTATCGCCCCGACATCGTATGCAACATCGTCACCGCCACCACAGAGATTGCTATCTGAAGTGGTGACGCACCACGTGTATTGATATTCATATGATCCCGACCCCTCATTGGTAATTCGCGTTGACGCAACGATACTCGGTACGGTTAGGTCGGAAAAGCCGAGGATGAGAACCTGCGCTGGAGAACCGGGGGTTGCCGATATTCTCGCAGACGATGGTCCTTGCCCAATTGGATTGACCGCATACACCCTAAAATCGTACGACATATCGTTTGAGAGTCCGGATAGCACAGCGGATGCATTATCTGAAACTCCATCGGGATAGGTAGCCCACACTCCGTCCACGGTGAGTTTATACTCAACCACATAATCAGTTATCGCGACTCCGCCATCAGAAAGCGGCGGAGACCATGAGAGTGATACACCCATGTCTCCAACAGTGACCGCAAGATTTATCGGGGAGAGCGGCACAAAAAGCCCCGTCTGAATTGTTGCGACTATATCTGCTGCGAGAAGTTTCTGTGTTTTTACATCAAGAAAATGTGCGACACAAAAGAGTGCAAGTGATACACAGACCAAACCGTACATCACGGCACGCATATGACTATTCTCCTTCCACTTTTTTCTTAAGTGATATGTTGAATGAGAAAAAACGTTTGAAAATGAGCGCGAGAACAATGAATCCGAATACCCCGAGAGCAATCCACGATCCTGGCGCATGACCGTTCATAAAAGCAGACGCTCGATACATGAATGCTTGCCAAATATTTGCCGGAACAACCGTGAAGTATAATTTCGTCGCAACCGCAACACCAACCGACGTTCCCGCTTCATTCGATTGAACGGGTCCGCTTTCGAGAAAAGCGAAATACTCGCCGGGCTCCGCCTTAACCGGAACAGTCATGGAAATGAATACCTCTTCGCTGCCTCCCGGCTCTATCGTGAACGTTTGCGGAGAGAATGAAAACCAAGATTTTTGAGGTCGTATCTGCGGGTTGTCTTGGTGGTATGCAACATTCATTCCGTACGTTGTCGTTTCATCGCCGGTGTTGAAAATACGAAGACTTGGGAGCGTATAGATTCCACCAGGTCGAATGTCTTGGGTGACGCGAATCTCGCCCGCACCCATTCCAACACCAACCTTCGCGTGCAGACTACCGCCAGATAGCAAGAGGCAGAATAGAATAAAGAAGCCTGTGGGAAGAAGTTTAAGTGCAGTGTAAGTGGAATTCATGTAGTTTCGGTCCACCGAACAATCGTGGCGTACTTATGGCGTAGTGACCTGAACGGTGATGGTAAGGGATTTTTGTACGAAGTCAGTCGAAACGGTTGGCGTGGTGAATCTGAAGTCGAGCGGCCCTGATGTAAGTGAAGCAAAAGTTGAAGACGCAGTCAAATATACGTCAGTTGCCTGGAGAAGAGAGTATGAAGCGCCCGTGGTCGTCGACACGGCAAGTGTGAAGATATCAGATCCTGCGGCTACTCCAAGAGTCCACGCTGTGCCGTTTGTGGCGTTGCTCGATTTTACGTTAAGTGTCGCGTTTGAGCCGTCGTTTGTTACAGTTTGTGATTGGCCTGTTCCATGAGTGCTCGTTGCGGTGTTGAGCGCAACAGACCCGAACGCAATTGAACCGTCAGTTACCGATACGGCGAGATTTGTCGCACTTACCGTTGCGGTAACGGTGTCGGTGCTTTGTGCAAGCACTGTAATCGAATAAAAAGCAAGACCAATTGAGAGGAGCGCCGCCGAAGCGCCGTAGAGCGTCCGGACGAGAATGCTCGTCCCCACCTTTTTAGTTGAATAAAACATATGTTGTATTTATCAAATTGTATCATCATAAATGGTTGCTTTTGCATAAAATTATCAACAGGACGCTTGAGCGCTTATGGTGCCACCGCCTGAATGGTGATGGTAATTGATTTTTCTGTAAAATCGGTTGTTCCGAGGGGCGCGGTTATACGAAAGTCAAAATCAACAGTCTCGCTTGAGAGAACAATGGGGTCCGCAAGCACATACGTCGAACTATCTGGCATGGCACTCCACGAAGCGCCGGTCGTAGTTGAAAATTCGTGAGTATACTGATTGCTGGCAGTCGACCCCCCGAGGAGCCAACTCACACCCCCGAGAGCATTTCCTGAACGAACATTTATTTTTTCTGACACCATACTCGTGTTTTGGACTGTTTGCGTATCTCCGCCCACGGTTGAAGACGACGTGTTGAGATTGAGGTATCCGTACTGAATAACCCCGTCGCTTGTAATGGATATTGAATAGACCGGTGTTGCAGTCGCTTCCACCCAACTAAAACTCACCATCGCGAAGTCCCACGTATTCACTGAATTAGTCGTCGACGCACCGGCAACGTTTGTAATGAGCGCGAGATTGATTCTGTTATTCACGGTATCAACGTAGTCTTCGGGATTTGTCATGTAGCCCGCGAGACCGCCCGAACCGATGCCGGTTGTGGTGAGTGGGTCGTTGTAGAGCATCGCGGTCGTGATTGCCGAACCCACAATCGTCCTTCCTCCCGTGATGCTGGTGAGACCTGAATAATCCTTCAGAGCAAGGCGTACCGTTCCCGCCGGGCCGCTCATTGCGTGTCCAGCCCAGTAGATACCGGCAACAGCGGCATTCTCGGGGACTGACACGCTGAAATCGATATTCGCAGACCCCGCTTCCTCCAACACTGCGTCGAAGTCGTTGTCATAGGGATAGTAGGTAGACCCAAAGGTCGCCGACTCGTCCTGCGTTTGTATGACCCAAGCATTTCGATTGTCGCCGGTAATATCGATGTCTCTCGTATCCGTGCAGTCGTTTGCGCCAAAATCGTCATTCACTCGAAGTCCGGTACTTGTCGACCATTTCTCAATAAGCCACTGGTTATCGCCTGGCGCGGTACCGTACCCGCCCGCGTAGAGGTATCCGTCCGCAAGTACGAGCGCATTGGGACGATCATCGCCGCCGTCCTCGGAAAGTGCGACGCCGTTTGAAGAGAATTCGGTCGTCGTTGCGCCGGTCGTTTTGTCGCGCTTCTCGATGCGCCAGACGCCCGCATCGTCATCAATGAATCCGGAGAGATAGAGGTATGTGTCATGGATGATGATGTTGGTCACCCAATCAATGTCGGCGGTGGTCGGATTGTCCTGAATAACGCCGCTCGCGCCGAATGCGCCAACAAGCGCGCCGTCCGAGAGATTGCGCTTCTCGATGCGCCACTGCCCATCCGTAGCGCTCAAGACGCCGTCATGCCCCGCGACATACATGTATGTGTCGTCTATGGCGAGCGCGTACGCGCGGTCAGAGTTCGCGGACGGGTTTGTTGTCGCCACGCCGCCCACACCGAAGGCTCCCGCCGTGCACTCGACACCGCTCGCGCAGAGGGCGCCGGTCGTTTTGTTGCGTTTCTCGATGCGCCACTCTGCGTTTCCCTGGATGTTGTCGTACCCGGCGACATAGAGATAGTCGCTATCAACCTTGATTGCCTGCGGACGCTCATCGCCGGCGGCGGCAAGGGTGCTCGTTGCAATACCGTCTCCGTCAAATGCGGTGACGAGCGCGCCGCTTGTGATGTCGTACTTGTGAGTGCGCCACACGCCCGTGTCGTCATCTTCGTAACCGGTCACGTAGAGAGAGGAGGCGTCAACGGCAATCGCGGTGATTTGGTCAACATCGGCTGCGAGATTGGCGGTGAGAATACCATCAGAATCGAACGCTGTAATGAGCGTGCCGTCGGTACTATCGCGCTTCTCGATGCGCCACTGCCCCGCTCCCACCGCAAGGTCGTAGCCCGCGACAAAGAACGCTCCAGACGTGGTGGCAATCGCAAATATCTGGTCAATGCCCGTTGAGGGATCGGTTGTTGTCGCGCCGCTCGTGCCGAACCCGCCGACAAGCGCACCGTCCGAGAGAGTGCGCTTCTCGATGCGCCACTCGTTATCGATACCGAAACTGTCATAGCCGGCAACATAGAGATATGTGCCATCGGTGGTCATCGCCTGGATACGATCAGACCCAGGTACGGAGGGGTTTGTGGCAATACGTCCCGCGGTGTTTCCCCCAAACGATATCTCGCAACTGTTTGCGTCCGTGTTTGTGGTGCCGAGAATGAGGTATATGGAGTCGGTGCGGATGTACGTCGTCGACGTCGAGAGCGCGTAGATGCCCACCCAAATCTCATCCGATCCGTTTATGTAGTCATCGATGACGATATTGTTCAGCGCAAAGTTGTTGAAGTCTCCGGTCGTCGAACAGTCGAGCGTCTGCGAGATGTCTTCCCAGGCATCTGTGGTAACGTTTCGAATTTTGAAACGATACTGTGGGCTCGAGGTTGCACCAGTGCAGAGTGTTTCCGCATTCACGAGAATGGTGTTCATGCCGACGTATGTCTTCACATTCTTGAACGTGAAGTAGAAATCGGAGGTTGTCGCGGCGGTGCCAGCGACGTCGAGGTAGGTGGCGTCACCGGTGATAACGGCGAGTTGCGCGGACGCGGAGTTGCCGACACCAAAAGTGTTGCCGTAGTGGCCGATGGGGGTATTGCCCGACACTTGCGTGAAACCGCCCGCGTGGTACACCGGGTCGACAATCGCATAGATGCGGAGATAGTCAATCGCAATTTCTGTTGTTGTATTCGTCGTGGAGAAATATCGAACCTTGATTTGATTCGATCCGTTTATGAAATTGGAGAGCGGTGTATTGACCGCAGTACCGCCGGTCGTTCCGGTCGACCAGTATCCGTTGTATATGTGCCACTGGAATGCGGTACCCGAGGTATGCGTGAGGGCGAGGGGCACCTGTGACGCATTCCGCGTATTGAGCGTGCGCCACCCTCCCCCGGTACACACGTCATCAGCGGCATAGTCAACATTCGATGACGAAACAAAATCGCAAATCTGCACCTCCGTTGAGAGGACGGTCGCATCGAGGTCGAATTCAGTTTGTATGATGAGTTTATTCGCGCCATTGAGTTGCACCCCGCCCACGGTGAGATTCACATCGACGCCGCCAGGATTCTCTCCCGCGACAACCCAGTGGTAGTTGTCATCGGCGGTAGTTCCCTTCCACGAACCGACGTTTGCCCCTTCGGCGGCTGGCGCGACAACGGAGGAAATGGTCGTGGAGGCGCCGACGACGATGGTGCCGTGGGTGGGGGTGAATTGATACACGCTACTTGGATGATCTACGTCTTCCACCCAACTAAAACTCACCATCGCGAAGTCCCACGTATTCACTGAATTAGTCGTCGACGCACCGGCAACGTTTGTAATGAGCGCGAGATTGATTCTGTTATTCACGGTATCAACGTAGTCTTCGGGATTTGTCATGTAGCCCGCGAGACCGCCCGAACCGATGCCGGTTGTGGTGAGTGGGTCGTTGTAGAGCATCGCGGTCGTGATTGCCGAACCCACAATCGTCCTTCCTCCCGTGATGCTGGTGAGACCTGAATAATCCTTCAGAGCAAGGCGTACCGTTCCCGCCGGGCCGCTCATTGCGTGTCCAGCCCAGTAGATACCGGCAACAGCGGCATTCTCGGGGACTGACACGCTGAAATCGATATTCGCAGACCCCGCTTCCTCCAACACTGCGTCGAAGTCGTTGTCATAGGGATAGTAGGTAGACCCAAAGGTCGCCGACTCGTCCTGCGTTTGTATGACCCAAGCATTTCGATTGTCGCCGGTAATATCGATGTCTCTCGTATCCGTGCAGTCGTTTGCGCCAAAATCGTCATTCACTCGAAGTCCGGTACTTGTCGACCATTTCTCAATAAGCCACTGGTTATCGCCTGGCGCGGTACCGTACCCGCCCGCGTAGAGGTATCCGTCCGCAAGTACGAGCGCATTGGGACGATCATCGCCGCCGTCCTCGGAAAGTGCGACGCCGTTTGAAGAGAATTCGGTCGTCGTTGCGCCGGTCGTTTTGTCGCGCTTCTCGATGCGCCAGACGCCCGCATCGTCATCAATGAATCCGGAGAGATAGAGGTATGTGTCATGGATGATGATGTTGGTCACCCAATCAATGTCGGCGGTGGTCGGATTGTCCTGAATAACGCCGCTCGCGCCGAATGCGCCAACAAGCGCGCCGTCCGAGAGATTGCGCTTCTCGATGCGCCACTGCCCATCCGTAGCGCTCAAGACGCCGTCATGCCCCGCGACATACATGTATGTGTCGTCTATGGCGAGCGCGTACGCGCGGTCAGAGTTCGCGGACGGGTTTGTTGTCGCCACGCCGCCCACACCGAAGGCTCCCGCCGTGCACTCGACACCGCTCGCGCAGAGGGCGCCGGTCGTTTTGTTGCGTTTCTCGATGCGCCACTCTGCGTTTCCCTGGATGTTGTCGTACCCGGCGACATAGAGATAGTCGCTATCAACCTTGATTGCCTGCGGACGCTCATCGCCGGCGGCGGCAAGGGTGCTCGTTGCAATACCGTCTCCGTCAAATGCGGTGACGAGCGCGCCGCTTGTGATGTCGTACTTGTGAGTGCGCCACACGCCCGTGTCGTCATCTTCGTAACCGGTCACGTAGAGAGAGGAGGCGTCAACGGCAATCGCGGTGATTTGGTCAACATCGGCTGCGAGATTGGCGGTGAGAATACCATCAGAATCGAACGCTGTAATGAGCGTGCCGTCGGTACTATCGCGCTTCTCGATGCGCCACTGCCCCGCTCCCACCGCAAGGTCGTAGCCCGCGACAAAGAACGCTCCAGACGTGGTGGCAATCGCAAATATCTGGTCAATGCCCGTTGAGGGATCGGTTGTTGTCGCGCCGCTCGTGCCGAACCCGCCGACAAGCGCACCGTCCGAGAGAGTGCGCTTCTCGATGCGCCACTCGTTATCGATACCGAAACTGTCATAGCCGGCAACATAGAGATATGTGCCATCGGTGGTCATCGCCTGGATACGATCAGACCCAGGTACGGAGGGGTTTGTGGCAATACGTCCCGCGGTGTTTCCCCCAAACGATATCTCGCAACTGTTTGCGTCCGTGTTTGTGGTGCCGAGAATGAGGTATATGGAGTCGGTGCGGATGTACGTCGTCGACGTCGAGAGCGCGTAGATGCCCACCCAAATCTCATCCGATCCGTTTATGTAGTCATCGATGACGATATTGTTCAGCGCAAAGTTGTTGAAGTCTCCGGTCGTCGAACAGTCGAGCGTCTGCGAGATGTCTTCCCAGGCATCTGTGGTAACGTTTCGAATTTTGAAACGATACTGTGGGCTCGAGGTTGCACCAGTGCAGAGTGTTTCCGCATTCACGAGAATGGTGTTCATGCCGACGTATGTCTTCACATTCTTGAACGTGAAGTAGAAATCGGAGGTTGTCGCGGCGGTGCCAGCGACGTCGAGGTAGGTGGCGTCACCGGTGATAACGGCGAGTTGCGCGGACGCGGAGTTGCCGACACCAAAAGTGTTGCCGTAGTGGCCGATGGGGGTATTGCCCGACACTTGCGTGAAACCGCCCGCGTGGTACACCGGGTCGACAATCGCATAGATGCGGAGATAGTCAATCGCAATTTCTGTTGTTGTATTCGTCG
This sequence comes from uncultured Candidatus Saccharibacteria bacterium, assembly GCA_964390945.1. Taxonomy (GTDB): domain Bacteria; phylum Patescibacteriota; class Minisyncoccia; order Phycocordibacterales; family UBA918; genus Damh-18. Next base: position 18,080 of record CAYMIV010000008.1, on the reverse strand, counting down.
TGGAGAAATATCGAACCTTGATTTGATTCGATCCGTTTATGAAATTGGAGAGCGGTGTATTGACCGCAGTACCGCCGGTCGTTCCGGTCGACCAGTATCCGTTGTATATGTGCCACTGGAATGCGGTACCCGAGGTATGCGTGAGGGCGAGGGGCACCTGTGACGCATTCCGCGTATTGAGCGTGCGCCACCCTCCCCCGGTACACACGTCATCAGCGGCATAGTCAACATTCGATGACGAAACAAAATCGCAAATCTGCACCTCCGTTGAGAGGACGGTCGCATCGAGGTCGAATTCAGTTTGTATGATGAGTTTATTCGCGCCATTGAGTTGCACCCCGCCCACGGTGAGATTCACATCGACGCCGCCAGGATTCTCTCCCGCGACAACCCAGTGGTAGTTGTCATCGGCGGTAGTTCCCTTCCACGAACCGACGTTTGCCCCTTCGGCGGCTGGCGCGACAACGGAGGAAATGGTCGTGGAGGCGCCGACGACGATGGTGCCGTGGGTGGGGGTGAATTGATAGTGGGCGAGTACTTCGTGCGTCTTTGGAAAATCAAGCGGCGAAAACCTGCCGAGGAAATCACGGATACTGTGGGACGATATAAAAAATGCGCACACCAATACCGCAAAGAGGCACGAAATGACAATTCGTGCACGTCTTCCGGTCGGCATCCGCACAAATCTAGGAACAATCCTCATCTCGGTGAAACTTTACGAACTTTCTCAAAATTGAGTACGTTCTCCTGTGGTTCATACACAGCTTGCCAATGCTCTTCGTCCTCCGTCTCAAAAGGAAGTCGGAAGGTGCGCTCGAGGGGGTTATCATACGGAACGCCAAAAATCGATTCCGTGTCCACAGAAAGACCGAAGAGCATTTCTTGGTTTCTGTCGAACCAAAAGATTGTTCTTTTTTTTATGCCTATTGGCGCACCTTCTTGAATGGCGCCGCCGCCGGAGAGTTTTCGCCACACCTCCTCGCCGGAACGAGCGTTTGTTACGGAGTACCAAAATTCGAGCATGCCACCCAGCTCGAGCACGACAGCGCGGATATTCTCTGAAGAACTATCGACTCGCACAACACCATTATTAAAGTTCGGCTCCTGATCACTCGGACCCACAGGAATCATCTCGACCGCGAGCGGAGTGTAGGTGAGTCGAAGTTGCGGGTTTTTGAACATGATGCGCGGCGCATCGAGTGGGGCGAGATAAACGAGGCGCACGTGGAGCGATAGTATTTCAGCCGGAGTAAGCATGCTCATGTCGAGCACTACTTCGCGATTTTTCACAAGATCCACCGTTCCAAGCGTCGTCCACATGTCTGCACCCAAAGAGTATTGGATTTCCGCAGCATCCTGGGTTGGATAGTGGGGGGTGCTCGAAACTGTTTCGGACGTAATTAAGGGAAAACTATCTTCCGACGGCAGAATTGGAGGCTCTGTCGGCGGAAGAATTTCTTCCACACCAATAGTGTCAATCTGAACAACCTCAAAGGGAACGACGTCTTCGGGTTGTCCCTCTTCATCAACAGTGACAACCGTGACGACATCTGCTTCATCGGTCGTTGGCTCGGTCATAACAATCTCGGTATCAACGTTAGAGGAAGCACCACTCTCATCGACCGACGAATCCGCCGGTTCTTCTGTTTCAGAGTTGGTGGTGATACTCTCCTGAACAAATGGAAATGATAGGCGATGCGGAACCTGTTTAAACCCAACGACTTCGGGCGGTAATTCCGTATCTGCAGGGATGGTTTCATCGTCCACCGGCTCAGCCTCTGCGGTGCCTGACTCATCTTGAATCGATTCTTCCCTGTTTTCAGTATCTTCATCTGACTCGCTCGTCTCTGGAAGAATTTCTGGTGCGGGGGGCATCATCAACTCAATGTCTGTCGCGGCGGGAGGTGCTTCTTGATCTTCGACTTCTGCCTCGGGAACCGCCGACTCAAGGGGAACCTCCTCGTGCTCCCATGAGAGGATGAGGTCTATGCCGGTTATTGATGACCCTTCCGGAACGTTTTCATCAAAGGAGCTCCATGTATATTCGTGAAGTTCGTGTGGTAAGGGAAAGGTGGCATCAGGAGAGACTTCGACTTTTGTTTCGGTAAGAACTGACTCTAGGATAATGTAGTCGGCATCAACACGGAGCGTGTAGGTAAACGCATACGAAAGTATAGCCATGAGCACCGCGCCCAGGCTTAAAAAACGAAGGGTTATTCGATTTGATATACGAACACTCATACACGGATATTCGTGCTTACGTTCATTATCAGTGTACCAAATGAATGCTGTTTCGAGACCGCCTTCGTGTGTAAGAAAGATTCAAAATAATGAAACGCGCGACCTCACTCGTAGGAGAGTGTTCGAGGAATTATGCGTTTGATCAGTTTCTGGCAGATGCTTCGCCGGTTCGCCGCAGATATCGCTCAAACGCGAATGCCAAAACGGTTACCATCGCAAGGAAAAAGAGCATGAAAAGGCCGATTGCGACACCGCCCGCGATATCGTCCTCGGTTCGTCGGACAATAATAACGATATACGCTATCGCACCCGCAATGAGAACAATGAGCGCCGTGGTGGAGCGTCCAGTGATTTGGAGCGCTCGCAGAGCGTTCGGCGAACCCATGGTGTTCTTACTGGCGTGTCGAAGCAACCCGAATACCTGATAGAGGGCTATGAAAAACATCGAGGATGACGCATACACATACGCCAAGAACGGGTCTTTGAAGTAGATTTCGTAGATCGTTGCACCGACGTTTCTGCCCTCAAGGTGCGGTTCCCAGAGAAGAAAAATGAACGTGGTGATACCGACGAGAACAACGACAGCCTGAAGGAATGCGATGACGATTTTTTTCATGACTCTTTCAGATAACTATGGAAAAGGTTGAAAGTTGAAATGCGATGCATCTCGCCACGTTGAAGCGGTGGTTTTGGCGGTTTTATCGAGAAAACTTTACACTGTCGGTATGAATTTCTTTGAGGTACTGCTCGTAGCGAGCGTCCGTCAGGCGTCGCTTGTAATTGATGCGCGTAAAAACAATTTTATACGTTTTGCCGAAGTTGCCGCGAATCATAATGTGGATTTGAAACTCCGCCGTCGCCCCTGCCGTGATTTTTGCGTAGAGCAATGTTCCCAAGGTTACCTGCGACACTCCCTTTCCGCGGACTTTGATGTGAGCGGTCGCTATTCTGCCCTCTGACGTACCCTCAATCTGGTACATGAGACCTGCCGTCTTTTTTCCCGACGCAATGGAGAGGGGAACGTATACCGCTTCTTGTTTGGCGGTAATGTGCACTTCGACGTAAAACTTCCCGAGCGCTCTGTCGACTTCGCCTGGTTTCTTAATTCGCTCGAACCGCGCTTGGTTCTTCCCTGTCTTTACATCAATGTAGTCATCCTTTCCTTCTGACTTTTTCACGAGCACGAGCTCCGTTTGGAGCGTTTTCAATTTCGCATTTAATTCTCGTAAAAGTTTCTTCTTGCCTGCGGGTGTATTTTTCATACCGCAATTATAGAACACGGGGCGGTGCCCTTCTTGTGTACTGGTTATATCTTTGGGATATTTTATCCAACCTCAACGGAGAAGCCGCCGCGCGCCATCTGCGATTCATCAAATGGCATCGAGAAATTCGTCACCTTTGCATACTTCTTATCAAAATACGCCATGACTTTCTTGTTGACCGCATTCCGATGCGCTTTATTTTTGAACGTGATGAATGAGAACCAGACTGTCTCGGTAGGCTTCATTCCTGTGAGCTTCAAAAACGTGAGCGGTGCAGGTTTTCCATCCATACCAAGCGTAGCAAGGTCGTCTCCTTTGCATTCCTTATAGTCGAGTGCGCCGAACTTCATCCACGCCTCCTTTCCTTCCCGCGCCATCTTCTTGTACGCTGCAACTTTATTTTTCGGCACCCGAAACACGAACCCGTCTACATATTTTGCACCAACCTTTTTTGCTGTTTTTGTTTTCATCGAAATACTATATCAAACTGGCTGCCGGTCTGGGACTCGGCGTCCAACTCTAGTTCACTACGTTCACAAGAGTTACCTGCCCGCGGTTTGCTGATTCGCCTCATTGCAAGAGAGGTTCATATCGCAAACCGTTCGAGTCCCCGACGCGAGTGACACTGGTCACTCGCTCCCGGCAGCACGAGAAAAAGCGCACAAAGGCGCTTTTAATTCTCGTGCTGGCTGTCTTTGACGATGTTCGAACTTTTCTATTACAAAGCTCTAAGGAATACGTTAGATATTAACCCTTCTTCCTTAGAGTCTATTTGAGCCTTTTCCTCGGAGGAGGCATATTCACTTTTAGGAAACGGCAAATTCTCCACAAATGAAGCAAGTATAAAAATCACTACTAAGACCCCTAGGATTTGGTATACCTTTTTCTCATCTTCTTTTTGTTTTTCTTCAAGATATCTGCCTTTGAACAAATTTGAAAAAGAAAAAGTCGCTATCTCTACTCCGTACTCATTATTTTCTATCCTTTTCTTTTTAAAAAGAAGAAAGAGAGTGATGAGAAAACTAACATAGGGTAAAAAGTGGAGTAGCGAGAAGTAGCCCGAAACGCCCACATCCCGAAATCTTCGAGCATCAATCGCTACCCTGAACAGGAAATATAAAGCAAAAGGAAGAAGGAAGAGAAGAAAATCTACATACATATTCTGAAAGCCTAAATACGTTGCAACAGAATTCTGTAGGGTGATTATTATTAAAAGCAGTCCGATTAGCATCGAATAAAGCGTCAGTAAAGAGAAAAGATAGGCTCTCCTCCCCAATCTGCCTATAAAGATATTCATTGATAAATTATATCAAAGAGAAAAGTCGAATCGGTTATCTTTACTGATGTTAGAACTTTTTAAGTACAAGACATCCAATACCAATTGTCACGAAATTTTAAGCTGTCAATTAGATAACCACAATTAAAGTCCTCATTGGTGGGTGGTACATTATCTTCTTTGTAGATAATACCTGCAAAGTTATCGATAACTCCCCTAAAGGTATAGAAAAAGACGGACAGATGTCCAGAATTACCCTCAAAGATTACATCGTTACCTCCCTTCGAAAGAAGACCATCAGACAATGACAGATGTATCATCCTTTTATTGTAATCAATATTATTTGTCAGCTCACCACTCTTTATTTTCATAACTACCTCTTCTCTAGCTGAGAGTTTGAATTTAAAATCTGAATGTAAAGATATTTCTGTAAAAGGAAAAAATATATACATTAATGCAGTTACAAGATTTATGGCCAAAACGATTGAAGTAGTACGATTATTGTTTTTCGCAAATGCTCTAAGGAAACCACGAACAAAATAGACCAGAAAAGAAATAATAAGTACGCCTTCTATAACTGGAAATAGAAAGACTGTGACATAGTCCACGAGAGTCCACTGAAATAATTTGAAAATAAAAATACTTAAGAACACGAAGACTGCCACTCGTATCTCCTTCTGTTCCCATAAGTTTTGAATTGTTTGTGTGTTCATCACTGCTTCAATAAATCACGAATAGTAGTCAATCTTCCGTATAATTCCCCATAGGTAATGATTTCAACATCTTTCAATGAATTTCGAAAACCTTCGAACGCAAATAGTTTCTCTTTATCATCTTTTATTTTTCGTAGAGAACCAACAACCAGCACGCACTTTGGATTCACTGCTATAAAATCGCTAGTGGATTCCTCCTTTAAGCTCAAGTAATTTGTTAAGAACTTCTGTTTTTGCTTTAGAACTTGGTTAATTGAGCCAGAGAGTTCCTCTGATAATTCATACGTACTCCTATACTTTTTCCCAATCAATTCTGTAACAGGAGTTTTAATTTCAACGATAGCGGTATTTTTGGTAAGGAGATTCTGAACAATCAAATCACTGTATTGTCCTCCTTTATTTTCCAGACCCTTCCCTCCTAAATATGGTTTGTCTTTTAAGACGACTACGGGTTGAGCGAAGACTTGGCTCAACACCCATACTTCTTGTTCGAACAATTTTTGCCAAAAGTTTTCATCAGCATTTTCTTTGTTAGTTTCAATTTCAGTTATAAGCTTATCGAGACGTGAAACTTTTATTGTTTCACTGATATTGTCTAAGTCATCAGGAGCTAGTTTTTTAAAAGTATCAATGAGTTTTGTTTTATCAAACTTTGACAACTCTGTAAGTACTCGTGCCTCCTCGCCTTTAATCAGAGAATATTGACCTCCAAAAAAGACACCGCGTTTATCAAATTCACTCTTTATAGCGGCAGTAGCCTTGAGAATATTTGCTAAGTCTTCCGTCTTCAACTCTAGTCTCGTCCACTCACCCTTCTTCAAGTTGCTTAGTGACAACTCGTTGTAGTCTTCCCATGTGTCGTTTGTACCCTTTTTCTGAGCAATAATCCAACACTTAATTGAATTGTCCGGCTTATTTAAGTTATGAACCATTACTGGCCTCAGTAGCAATCGAGTCGTCGATGTTTCTCGAATGACAATATCTGAGGCTTGGAGTGTCAGGGTTGAAGTGCGCTTAATGCTTAAATCGCTCATGAAGCAAGTATACGCCCCCTCTTTTAGATAGCAACACGATTTAGATATTTCGCAATAGCACCAGCAATAAGTTTCGCTTGTTGAGGAACAGCCTCGGAAGGAATGCGCAAGGTATGAAAACCGGCGTCGTCGGAGTAATGGTCGCGTTGGAAATCCGACATGATTTGTCTGACATCTGTAAGGTGATTTACACCGTCTACCTCGATATAAATTTTGCCTACTGGGATATAAATATCGATATGTTTATGTCCGTCCCAGTATTGGAGTGTGGTTTCTATACCCAAGTCATTTAGCGCCTTATTTAAAATCAGCTCTGCTTCTGTGGGTATGATGTTACTCATATGTGCTAACTATAGTATGTAGAACCATGGTTAGCAACTCATTACGCTTAATGTAATGAGTTCAAGAATCCTTATCCAATTTGGTAACAAAGTACGAAGTGAGCGTACTAGGCGTGGTATTTCTCAAGAACGCTTAGGTGAGCTCGCGAAGGTACACCGAACGTATGTAGGAATGATTGAACGAGGTGAAAAGAACATCACACTCATCAATATTGAAAAGATTGCAAAAGCCCTCAATCTTGATATCCGACAGCTATTCTAGACACAGCTAGACCTCTCGTCGCGTCCGCCATACGGAGCTTCATATCGTGAGTTTACGAACGATATGAAGTGGCGGAGTCTAGCTGTGTCGCCATATTTGACAACTTCCGTCCCAGAGAGATAATAGGATTGCTACAGTACCTTGTCAGTTGCCCCGTTATCAATTGCGTCTTTCATATCAGACATGGTGAGGTCTATCTCCTCAAACCATCTGTATGACTGGGGCATATCTAGCTGTGTATACGGCAATGGTTCGCTATCCGAGTAAAATCCCTAGAAGGTAACAAATAAACAGAAGCTCACTTTTTTGAGTAGCCTTCTTTGTATTTGTAACTTTCAAGTGTTCTGTAAAGAACACAATGGATAGCACAAACTTTTCTCACAATTTAATACAAGAATATCAAAAAGAGCTGTACGAAACGTACGGTTTTTTTGTTAGTGAGGAAGAAGCACAGATGCAACTTAAGTCCCTCGTACGTTCGTTGTTTCCGCCGACCCCGCTTCAGCGGGGCGGTGGAAACGAAGTCGGGGCTAGTATTACCCCGACTTCGGGACAACGAGACAAAGGTTATGACTGATAATTCTTTCAAAACCAGAAATTACATTTTCACCATCAACAACTACTCAGATGGTGACTTGGAGAATTTTTACAAACTTGCTGCTTCGCTAGAGCGCCATCATTACATTTGTTTTGGCCTCGAAACAGCACCAACGACAGGAACTAAACACATACAAGGATATGTTCAGTTGAATGATGCTCAACGAATTACCTTCCTTCAAAATTATTTTAATTTTCAGAGAGATGGGGAGGTCTTAAAATTCCATGTTGAGATTGCAAATGGAACACCGGAGCAAAATAGAGAGTATTGCAAGAAAGATGGTGATTTTTATGAGTTCGGACAACCCACCACCCGTGGTATGCGTACCGACCTCATTAATATTAAAAAGATGATTATAGATACTCCAAAGAACATAAAAGGCGTGATTGATGAATATGGAAATAGTCCTCAACAAGTTCGCTATGCTGAGATGCTGCGTCCCTACTATCTTCCACACCGAGACCAGAACGTGCCTCCCCGAGTCTTCTGGATCTTTGGGCCATCAGGTATTGGAAAAACGTCACTTGTTTATAAAAATTTCTCAGACGTTTGTTCAGTATCAAATTATGATTGGCTTGGCACGGGATATAACCAAAATGAATGTTTCTTACTGGATGATTTTAGGCGGGAAAATTTGAATTTCGAAGACGTTCTAAAATTAACTGATCGTTACCCATTTATGCTGTATTTCAAGGGTGGTCAGATACCATTTAACTCACCATTTATTATTTTTACCTCTCCCAAAAGCATCAACGACTCGTACAGAACAACAGATGAGGACTTGTCTCAACTACACAGAAGAATAAAGGAAATTAATCTAGGAGCCCTCAATGAACAAGCTGGAATTGATTTAAAAAATCTTGACGAGAAATATATCTGGAGGGGCGTCAATGATTACAATCGGGACTGGTGATGTAATAATTCAAAATATGGAACGCTACGTACTATACATTAGAAAATCCTCTGAAAGTGAAGACCGGCAGGTAATGTCTCTTGATGCACAAGAATCAGAAATGATGCGTATCGCAAAACGAGATGCTGTTGATATAGTCGAGGTCATCCGGGAATCACACTCTGCAAAAGTCACCGGGCAACGACCTGAGTTCAACCGTATGGTGAAAAATATCCGTTCAGGAAAATATAATGCGATTCTCACATGGGCACCGGATAGAATATCTCGAAATGCGGGCGACCTAGGATTAGTGATTGATTTGATGGATGCAGGAAAGTTGAACTGCGTCCGTACGTTCTCACAAGTGTTTGCAAATGACCCGAATAGTAAATTCATGCTCATGATGTTGGGTTCACAGGCAAAGTTAGAGAACGACCAAAAGAGTCTGAATGTTAAGAGAGGAAACAGAGAGAAGCTTAAGCGTGGTGATTGGATTAACTCAGCTCCTTTCGGTTATTTGAATGATAAAGCAACTAAGACCATCAGGGTCGACCCTGTTCGTGCCCCCTATGTATCTCAGATGTTTGAACTCTACGCATCGGGACTCTATAGCTATAAGCAAATCTCTAATCTTCTCTATGAACAAGGATTGAGGACGAAAGGTGGTCTAAAAGTTTCCGGTGGTCAGATACATTTCATTCTTAAACGAACGTTCTATTTTGGACTGATGGAATCAAACGGAAAATTCTACAAAGGTAATCACAAGCCACTTATTTCACAAGAACTTTTTGATAAGTGTCGCGAGACTACTGAGAATAAATCACGTCCACGCTCTAAGAACAAAGGGTTCACTCTGTCAGGCTTTATCAAGTGTGCATCGTGTGGTTGTGCTGCGACCGCAGAAAAGAAGAAAGGCAAATATATTTACTATCATTGCACGAATGGCAGGGGTACATGCAACCAAAGGTCATTTAATACTAACGAGGAAGCGATTAACGCCTTCATAGCCAAGGATATGGAAAGATTGCAGATTAGTCCGAAACTCGTGGACATCGTTTACAAGGCAAAATTGGAAGAAATGAAGCAATCGGATGAATTCCATAGTCATGCTTTAGAAAGTGCCTACAAGGCCCGTAGTTTGCTCTCTGAGCGCAAATCACGCCTTATAGATACCTATACCGCTGGCGACATAAATGAAGACCTATACCGAGAGAAATTACTGATAATTGATAATGAACATGCAAAGATGTCTCTCCAGATTGAAAAAATGGAGAAAGATAACCAGGACCCGTTCGCAACTATCGAACTCGTGTATTCTAAATTTAAACAAGGATATTCAATGTCAAAACGATATTCTGATGCCTCACCAGAAGAAAAGCGAATAATCCTCTCTGAAGCACTATCGAACTGCACCTTGCTAAATAGAAATATCGCTCAACTCCAATACAAAAGCCCGTACAATTGTCTTGTACGAGCTTCTGTAAAACCTAGTTTACATGCAGTGCTGCCGGTCAGGGACTCGAACCCCAATAACATCCTCCAGAGGGATGCGTCCTACCATTAGACGAACCGGCAATGTTTGTTACTTGCTTTGTTCTTTACAGGGCGTTTGACCTCGGCGTCGCAAGGAGGCATTCGGGGAGCACTTTGCGACGGACTCAGAAATTATAGTCGTTGCACTCCTTAATTTCTGGCCACCATTAGACGAACCGGCAAAGTAAAAGCGCGCATTTTTGCGCGCTCATACCATACCATATTTTATTCGGTCCCTCTACCCGGCTTTCGACTTTTTAAAACAATCGATGCGAAATGGGTTTGTGGTAATTTTTTGCATTTTTTGAATCTTGGTGTGGGGTTCTTCTCAGAAAGGAGATTTGTATGCCCCGTTATGTTCGTCAGCGAGACAAATTTCGTTGTGGCCCCGTGGGTATCCTCAACGCTCTTAAGTGGGCTGAAGCACCGGTTACCGGCAAACTATTACCTACACTTTGTCGACAAGCGTCATGCCGCCAACCGAACGGTACCTACCCTTCGGACCTTGCTCTCGCCATTGTCACGAGCGGTAAGAAATACTTCACTGCACGAATTGATTACCGTCCGACGCTCGGACGAATCGAGAACTCCTTGACTTCGGGGAAAGCAGTCCTGCTTAACTTTCTCTATAATGAGCGTAATAATAAGGGTGAAAGATCGGGACACTACACGCTTATCACCGGTGTTTCCAGTAATGGAAAAACATTCGACGTAATCAACCATGTCACCTTTGAAGAAAGGAGACCGGACCGCATTCGTCGACACACACTTCGGAATCTTATGTATCGCCGAAAATATGAAGACGAGTGGTACCCCATCGCTTGGCACATCACAAAGAAATAACCTATTCACCCGCCCTGACCGGCGGGTGTTTTTTTACGTGTTGAATCTAGGAACCTTTCGACTTTTTAAAACAATCGATGCATTTCAAGTTTGAGGTATCACGTGGCGTGAACGGAAGTGAGGTTATGGATGTGCCACAACTGCTACAGGTCCAGTTTCCCTCAACGCGCGGTCGTGAGCCCGGCGGGCGAGGTGAGGCGTTTCCTTTCCGTTTTTGATGACATTCTTTGCAGAGAAGACCGTCAGTGCGTTTCGGTTCAAATGGCAATTCGGTGATGGTTGCGCTACAACTGCTACAGGTCCAATTTCCTTGGGGCATATTTACAAAGTATAAGTATTTAGTATGAGTATGAGTATGAGTATACCATTAAACAGTGATTGCGAATGAGAATGCTACGGAATCACCCTCATAAAGACCTTCTTTCCGACGAACCAGGGCTTTGAGTGGCAGAATGTAGGTTCCTGATTTTGAATCGGGAAAAATAGATGTTGTCCACGTCGTCGTACCGATAGTTGCGGAAACACGGAGCGAACCAAATCCCCTCGCACGAGAGCCGAAAGATTTTTTGATTTCTGCGGATTCTTTCTTTGGTACTGAAATGAAATGCCAATTACCTGATTCGCCCGGATAAAGCCAGACCTTGGCTTTGATTTTATATAACTTTTTTGTTTTCATACGCCGCTTTGATGAAGGCGGTGAACAGTGGGTGCGGAGAGAGCGGACGCGCGTGGAATTCGGGGTGGAACTGCGTGCCGAGAAAGAATGGATGGACATGCGCGGGGAGTTCTGCGATTTCCATGAGCATTCCGTCGGGTGACTTGCCGGAAAAGACAAGACCTTTCGTGGTGAGCTTTTCAATAAATGTCGGGTTCACCTCATAGCGATGGCGGTGGCGTTCGCTTATTTCGCGCCCAGAATGATGGGCAGCGTAGGCGCGCGCGGCGACACTTCCCTTCTCAAGCACGCACGGATATTCACCAAGCCGCATCGTGCCACCCATATCGCTTTTCGCGATTTTTTCCTTCTGGTCAGGCATGATATCGATAACGAGGTGTTTCGATTTTGGGTCGATTTCCGCAGTGTGTGCGTCAGTATACCGAAGAACATTTCGAGCATACTCAACAACCATGAGTTGCATACCGTAGCAGAGACCGAAGTAGGGAATGCTGTGTTCACGCAGGTACTTAATGACCGCGAGTTTCCCGTCGACTCCGGTCGAACCGAAACCACCCGGAATAAGAACGCCGTCAAACTCATCGAGTTTTTTCAACTTTCGTTTATTGGCGAACTCCGACGCAGAGAGATAGTGAATTTCAGGCGTGAGATTGAGTGCGTACGCAGAGTACTTGATTGCTTCGAGTACCGATAAGTACACATCGGAAAGGATAAAATCGCCTGAACTGAAGTACTTTCCCACAACTCCTATTTTGACTGTGTCCTTCCCTCCTTTGGAGCGCTTCACAAAATTTTTCCACGCGTGCAGATTCTGGGGTTTTTTGAGCCTTATGCCGAGGAGTTCGCAGATTCGATGCGAGATGTCATCTTTCTCAAAGTTAATGGGGATATCGTAGACGCTTTTCACGTCTGGAGCGGAGATGACGTGTTCTGTTTTCACATTGCAGAAGCGCGCTATTTTTTCTTTACGCTTTACATCGAGTGGTACGGGACCGCGCGCGAGAATAAAGTCGGCGAACACGCCTGCGCTGTTTAAGATGCGGGCGGCTGTCTGCGTTGGTTTTGTTTTCATCTCGCCGATTGAGGAGGGTACGGGAAGGTAACTCACCATGACGACCGCAACATCATGGGGGCGTTCGGACTTGAGCATACGTACTGCCTCAAGGAATAGAATATTTTGATACTCGCCGACTGTGCCGCCGATTTCTGTGATTGTGATATCTGCATCCGCTGTTTCTGCAGCTTTCTTTATACGCCCAATGACCTCTTCGGGAATGTGAGGAACAACTTCGACGTTCTTTCCGCCATACTCAAGGTTGCGCTCTTTGCGGATGACATCCTGATAGACGCTCCCCGTTGTCATGTAATTACCTCCGGGGATGGTGGTATTGAGAAAGCGTTCGTAGTTGCCCATATCTTGATCTGTTTCAAGCCCATTCTCGAGCACAAACACCTCTCCGTGTTCGGTTGGATTCATGGTGCCCGCATCGACGTTGATGTACGGGTCAATCTTAAGCGCGGTCACCTTGAGTCCCCGCGACTGGAGGAGGAGCGCGATTGAGGACGCGGCGATGCCCTTTCCGACCCCGCTCATAACACCTCCGACAACGAAGATGAATTTACGCTGTTTTTTTGATGCGCGTTTTTGCGAAGAGTTTATTGCCATGGCTATGTGTGAAGGTACCGAGCAACGGCGAGAGTGCTCGAGAGACTACCGAGAACTGCACCTGCCCCGACAAGAACAGTGAAGAAGTAGGAGAAGTTCGAAACAAAGTATTCAAAAATGTTGAGAGAGAAGAAACTTTCCGTCGCGGGACCGAGCCACAGAACCGTTGGATAGATAATGAGAAGTGTTACCACGCCCGCAATGAGACCGTACATCAGTCCTTGGAGCATGAACGGACCACGGATGAACATGTTGCCCGCGCCGACGAGGCGCATTATGGATATTTCCTCCCTCGTCGTATATATAGCGAGACGAATAGTGTTGAAGGTAATAAGCACCGAGGAAACGATGAGAATAATCATTGCGATATAACTTGACCGTTCTACCGCATCGATAATGTGCGTGAGTTTGTCGATTGCTTCCTTATTCTGTGAAAAATTCACGCGATCAATCACGGGAGTGTTCGGGTCTTCACCGGCGCGTTGTTCATTAAGAAAGTTTGCAATACTCTCATACTGCGATGTGTCTTTTGCGCGAATGGAGAGGGATGCGCCGAGCGGATTGTCGCCCAGTTCTTCAAGCGCTTGAAGCGTAAGCTCGTCGTTTTGGTGTTTCTCTCGAAACGCATCGAGCGCTTCAAGACGAGTGGTGAGCGCTACTTCGCGTACATCGGGAAGCGCTTCGAGAGAAGTTTTTAATTTTGCAATATTCTCATCACTTGCATTAGTAACAAAGTAGACGTTTATGTCCACCTTGTTTTGAATTTGAGCAAGCGACACATCGAGGAGTTCTCCGAGCAGCATGACGCCGCCCACAACGGTGAGCGTCACTGTCATCACGAATATTGCGGCGAGGGAAACGAATGCGTTCCGCCAAAAACCCACGAAACCGGAACGAACAATTCGTTTGAAGTTGGTGAACATTGACATGATTAAAGCACGTACCTGCCCTCCGCGTCATCCCTTACTATTCGACCTTCATCCATCGTGATGACGCGGCGCTCGAGGGCGTCAATAACACCCTTATTGTGGGTTGTCATTATGACGGTCGTGCCAAGATCATTGATTTTCTTGAGAATCTGAACAACTTCGTACGTGGCAATCGGATCGAGGTTCCCGGTCGGTTCATCAGCAATGATGATTTCCGGTTGGTTAACAATGGCGCGGGCGATGGCGACGCGCTGCTTTTCCCCGCCCGAAAGTTCGTGGGGAAAATTCCAGATTTTGTCTGCGAGATCAACGAGTTCAAGCGCCTGCGGAACGTTTTCTTCAATTTCCTCATCGGTACGACCATTCGCCTCCATTGCGAATGAAATATTTTCATATGCGGTTTTATGGGGGAGCAATTTAAAATCCTGGAAAACGGTACCGATTTTTCTCCGATATCGCGGAAGCGAACTCCGCGGTATCGAGTGAATATCAAGCGATTCAAAAAACACCTGTCCGTGCGTGGGGCGATCTTCAGCGATAAGCATCTTGAGGAGCGTCGTCTTCCCCGCACCCGAGTGGCCAACAATGGATACGAATTCATTGGGGGCGACTTGGAAGGTGACGTCCTGGAGCGCCACAGAGCGACCGCCATTGTATATCTTCGAGACTTTATCAAAGTAAATCATGGTGTGCTCCGTGTAGTCGTTCCATTTTAACGCATGGCGTCCTCTGCGTCTAGAAATTGCTGGATTCCTCCTTCGAGTACACGTTCTGTATCACGAATTTCAACATTCGTACGATGATCCTTCACAAGTTGATAAGGATGGAGTACGTATGACCGAATTTGGCTTCCCCACTCTATTTTGAGCGTCTTTTCAACCGAAAGACCTTGGAGTTCCCGTTTGTGCTGTTCTTCCTTGAAAGCATAGACTTTACCGGCAAGAAGTGCGAGTGCCTTTTCTTTATTCTGCTGTTGACTTCGTTCGGAAGATACGTGCACGGAAATATTCGTCGGTTTGTGCGTGGCACGCACCGCAGTCTCGCGTTTGTTTACGTTTTGTCCGCCCGCCCCACCCGACTTCGCGTAGGTTGTTTCAATTTCATCCTCTTTGAGATCAACTTCTTTTATATTATCGACTCGGGGAGAAACCTCAACGAGCACAAAAGAAGTTTGGCGTTTGTCATTTGCATTGAATGGTGAGATGCGGACCAAGCGATGCACCCCTGACTCAAAACGGAGAGTGCCGTAAGCATTCTTACCTCCAATTTCAAATACGATGTTTCGATAACCGTTATGGTCATTTGCGTTTGAGTCAAGAACAGTAACACCCCACCCGCGCCCTTCCGCATACCGCTGATACATTTCTACGAGCATTCGAGCAAAATCTTCGGCATCATCACCACCAGCGCCCGCTACGATAGTGATGATGGCATTTGAACGATCATATTTGCCCCTCCCATCTGCAGCATCCTTCAGTTCCTGGAGTTCCTTGAACATGGCCTGCGCCTTCTCGGGATTATTCCAAAAATCCGGGCGAAGCATCGCCTCCTCGATTTCCTTTATTCGCGCTTCGGGTGATTCAGACATGGGATGAGTATAGCAATAAACAAAAAGAGCGGGAACAATGGTTCCCGCTCCACGACTTCATTTTGTCACACGTTCTCTGAAATACCTTTCAACGACTTGGTATTTTCGAAGGTAGACCGCAGTCTCTTGCTTGAGCGGTCCTTGATTTTTCGTGTACACGGACTTTTTGAGCGGCTCCCAGTTCCATGGGATGTTCTCAAGCGTCATGTCTTTTTTAAACTCGCGCTTGTGCCGTTCGAAAAGTTTTGCGAGTGCAATCGACTGCGATGCTCCACCGTTATATGCGGCAATCGGAAACAGTGCTCCGAGTACGGGATTTTGGAGATACAACTCCCGCACAAATGCTGGAAGAGCCTGATTTGCGAGCTCAAGGTCAATGAGGCACGCTGCGGCTTCGGCGCCATTGATGAAACTCAACGCCCCACGAACATACTGGGGGTCGAGTTTTGCCTCAGGATATTTCATCCTCACCGTGTCATAGGTACCAGGCACCTGTGTGTGGTTTGTGAACTGGAACGTACCGCACGCATGCTTATCGGAGCATATGTAATGGTACGCCCTTAGGCCATTGAGGAAAAAACGTACGAACACCCCACTCATGACGCGTTCACCGTTGTCGGTAAGCAGACGGTCGTATCGTTCGCCGAACATTCGCCACGGGTCCGCTTGTTCGATGGCAATGAGCCGCATGAGAAGATCTACGGACACCACGTCGGTGACAAGTTTGCCGGGAAACGCCCGCGATGGCACACGTTTTTCTCGAAGTGCGTGGAGCGCTTCGAGAAGGTGTTCTTTCGCATACACATATCCGGCTCGCTCGAACCCAGCCGTGTTCAGTTCATCTGGAGTCGCAAGATACACCGTTGGTTCTGTCTTGAGTTTCAGCATGAGAAGCGATGAACGTGATACTCCGACCGGAATGACGAGGTGCTTGGCAGCAAGAAGCATGAGACGTTCACCGCCACGACGCACCTCGAAAACCATTTGGTTGAGTGTTGTTCCTCGCTGGCGTATCACTTCAAACTCCGCCGTACGTACCACAAGATCCTCGACGCCGGGTGTGTTGACTGGCATATCGAGCAGGATGGTGTGAAAGGTGTTATCGCTTTCGCTGTAAACGACGAGCGTTAGTTCGCGTCGAATATGCTGCGAGACCCGGAGACCAAGGCTGTTGGTTTTACTGAAAAACACCTGAAGCGGTACATCGCGTGCGATTCTCTGTGCGTTTCGTACGCGAATACAAAGTTGACGTGCTTCATTTTCCATACCCACACATGACGGGCCGGGGTGCTCGCGCTCCCAATCAAATGCGCGCTGATGTTCGCCAAAGCGAAAAATGAGCGGTCGGGGAGCTGAACCTTCTTGCGGTTCCTCCACCCACTCGACAAGATACCGAGGGTTGATATTTTCTTTTCCCGTAAGCGCGCCAGCGCTGGTCCATACGATGAAAATTGCAAAGAACAGGAGCAACTTCATGGAATCCTCCCTAAAATTGTTGGCTGAACCTATGGTAATACACTCCGCAATTTCGGGGAATTGTCAGGCTCTGCTGTATATGGTCTACACAAGATATGTCGGAATAAAAAAAACCGCCTGGGTAGCGGCTTACTTTAGACCAGGGCGTCACTCCTGCGCCATTCATTTTAAGTGTGTATACACGCGAGAACAATTTCAACTTACCCGCCGGACAGTGGCCGTTGGACCTGTTGGGGAACTACATGCCGGTGACACCGACCCTCTTCCCCTCTGCTCAATATACACTTACACCCAGGCGATTGAGCATGATTGTATCACACCGGTCAGTAATTCCTTTTGATAAATATTGAGAGCCATCTCCGAGGATCGAACTCGGGACCTTTGCGTTACGAATGCAATGCTCTACCAACTGAGCTAAGATGGCTCTCAAAATTCATCCGCTTTTCTCATGACCGAACATGTGCTGTTTGCATCAATATGATACGAACGTAATGCTCTACCAACCGAGCTAAGACGGCGACCAAAGAATCCTAGTATATTGAGGGTTTGTTTTCAATCATTTTTTTGGTATTCTTTGCAGGTTCGCAACAACCAAATTGCGGAAAGGATTTTGCCATCTTAGCTCAGTTGGTAGAGCGCATCCATGGTAAGGATGAGGTCCCCGGTTCAATCCCGGGAGATGGCTCAGAAAACAAAAGACCCCTTTAGGGGTCTTTTGTTTTTGCGCGGTGGACGGGACTTGAATCTTAC
>CAYMIV010000007.1:0-44424 GCA_964390945.1 uncultured Candidatus Saccharibacteria bacterium | reverse complement strand
GCTCAAGAACATAAAAATAGAGGGCAAACGGGAGTCCTATGAGAATAGCATACCAGAATATGCGCGCCCACAAACCGAGCATATCATACCGGTACATTTTCTTGAGAAGCACGTTGTTTTCCTCAAGAAGCCGCTGGTTTTGACGAAGTAATTGCAGAATATCTCCGTGTTCATTATCAGATTGCATATCTTGGTATTGTACATCATAAATGACTAAAAACATCCGCATCACTCACACTTTCTGTGCATGTATGCTAAAATTTTCGCATTATTCATTGCTTTGAATAGTACATATGTATCATTATGGAATGTATGGAGACCATCTCTTCCTCGGAGGCCTGTGCACGCTGCTTTTTTGGGTCGGTCTCATTGTGCTCATTGTATGGATGGTGCGTAGCGGAAGAAAATCCTGCAGAGGGGGCTGTTGCGGAATGAGAAACGGTGCGCTCGATATACTGAAAGAGCGATATGCAAAGGGGGAGATGGGCAAAGAGGAGTTTGATGCAAAGAAGAAAGATTTGAGTGAGTAGACACTTATTGTTCACTCTGAACAGATACTTAAAAATCGTGGCGGTGAAAAGCACCGCCACGATTTTTGTGGTACAGTATCGACCAATCGTCCTCGTAGTTCAATGGATAGAACAGTCCCGTCCTAAGGGATAGATCTCAGTTCGATTCTGAGCGAGGGCATGAAAAACAAATCCCGCTTCATTCGCGGGATTTGTTTTTCGTCTATTTTCCAAGAAGTTCTTTGATCTTCCGCTCATCGAAGCCGACAATCACATCGTCATTGATACGGATAACCGGCACCCCCATTTGTCCCGTCATATCAATCATTTCCTTCCGTTTTTCGAGGTCTTCAGCAACGTTGTAATTGGTGTACTGTACCCCGTTCGTATCGAAATATTCTTTTGCCATGTGACAGAAGTGACATGTCGGGGTGCTATATATCGTTACATTGTTGCTCATAGTATTGACGTTATTTTTAGTGCATCGATTATAGCACAGTTTTGCACTTTCCCTCTATTCTTTGGTCGTCCAGATGTTGAACACATTCAAAAACGACCACCATGAGTGTGGTTTCGGCTCCTCTTGTGCAGGTTCTGGTACCGCGGCTTGAGTTGCGGCGACCGCTGTATCTTCGAGAATAACGACTATTTCTTCGCCTTCGCGCACAGCATCGAAGCGACTCCGCAACTCTTCCTCTATGCCGCGGTTATTCTTGAGTCTGGCTATTTCGGCTTCGAGTGAATGCAAACGTAGTTCAAGTTCATTCAGTTCTGATACTTTCGCATCTCTCTTTTCAGCCATTGCACGCTCGACAATAAACCGTTCATAGGCGCTTCGCGCAATCATCACGCCAACCAAAAACACGAAAATAATGAATATCTTTGAGTACACAATCGTGCGAATTTTGCGTTTTTCGTGAAAATCAAACATGTGTTAGTATTGTACCATCATGAGTTTTTTGTTTCATAAAAAGACCAAAACAACCATAAAGTGGGTTTGGTCTGTTATTGCCATCCTTATTGCAATCAGTATGGTCTTCGCCTTTTCCGGCGGACTCGGGAGTAATTAGTTAGTCGGGGGATTTAAAGCGACATTTAGTCGCTTTCCGTTACTGTCTAACGAACAAGTGTAATGAAAAGTCAGCTTTCTCATTACCGAGCGAGTGCAGACAGAAACTTTATTCGAACTTATGAGAATACAGTTACAGCGGTCCTGTATACCTTACTAAAATATTTTTACAAAATATTTTAGTAAGGTATAAATCTGACGTCAGTCAGATTTAACCATTTTCATGAAGACGTCCTGCGGGATGTTTACCTTTCCGTGCTCGAGCATACGTTTTTTGCCTCTCTTTTGCTTCTCACGAAGTTTCATTTTTCGGGTGATGTCGCCGCCATAGAGATATCCGGTTACATCTTTCTTCATTGCCGAGAGCGTTCGTGATGAAATAATGCGGCCGGTTGCTTTTGCTTGAATCTTCGTTATGAAGAGTTGCTTCGGGAGCGTTGTATACAGTTTCTCAACTGCGGCCTTGGCTTCTGTTTCCGCACGACGAAGACCAACGACTCGCGAGAACGCGGGGACCAACTCCTCTGCGACGAGCACATCGAGTCGTGTCACATCAGCTGGGCGAAGCTCCGCGATTTCGTAAGAAAGCGATGCGTATCCGCTCGTTGCGTTTTTGAGTCTATCGAAAAAGTTTCGCATAAGTTCGCGAAGCGGCATTTCCACAGAGAGTAGATTGCGCCCATCTTTGAACACTTCTGTTTCAAGAACAGATGCCTCATGGTCATAGAGAAGCGTCATTATATTGCCGAGGTATTCGGGGGGAGTGATAATTTGTGCGAGAATCCATGGTTCACGAACTGTAACTTTTGCTCCATAATCCGGAAAACGAGATGCCGCATAGACTTCCTCAACCTTGCCGTTTTCGTGCGTGATTTCATAAACAATGGATGGTGCGGTGATGATGATTTCAATATCAAACTCGCGTTTGAGCCGCTCGGTCACAATTTCGAGATGGAGCATTCCCAAAAAACCGCATCGAAAACCGCGTCCGAGAACGCCTGATGACTCCTCTTCGTAAGAGAGTGATGAATCGGAAAGTTTCAGACGGTCGAGCGCCTGTTTCAATATGGTGAAATCATCTTGACTTTCTGGAAAGACTGACGCCCAGACGACCGGTGTTGCTTCTCGATATCCCGCAAGTGGTTCGCGTGAACCCCGCTCAAGTGCAAGCGTATCACCAACCGATGCAATACCTGGTTCTTTGATACCGGTCACAATATATCCGATTTCACCCTCGGAAAGTTCGCTGACAGGTTTTTCTTCGGGAGCAAGAATACCGACTTCAAGCGCCTGGAAATTCTTCGCGGCGGCGAGAAAGCGAATGTTGTCTCCTTTCCGTACTGCGCCATTGAAAACGCGCAGGTAGACGATAATTCCCCGGTGATTTGAATACTTGAAATCAAATACGAGGCCGCGAAATGTGTCATGTTCGTGGACTATCGGAGGGGGTATATGTTCGCAAATAACATCGAGAAGTTCCCGAACCCCCTCCCCGGTTCGTCCTGAAACAAGGCGAATTTCTTCGCGTGAGCACTTGAGTAGCGTCATGACCTCATCTGAAACCTCATCGATACGAGCGTGCGCAACGTCGATTTTTGTGAGCACCGGTATAATGGTCAGCCCTTGTTCGCGCGCCATCTGGAGAACCGAGAGCGTCTGTGCTTGTACTCCCTGCGTTGAATCAATAAGAAGAAGCACTCCCTCGACGGCCTTGAGTGCGCGAGAGACTTCATAGGAAAAATCAATGTGCCCCGGCGTGTCGATGAGATTGAGTTCGTATATTTTTCCGTTATAGGTATGCGCCATACGAACCGGCTGCATTTTGATGGTAATGCCACGTTCACGCTCGAGATCCATCGAATCAAGCACCTGCTCCTTCATTTTGCGTGCTTCGACCGTATGGGTGAGTTCGAGCATGCGATCGGCAAGCGTCGATTTCCCATGATCAATATGGGCTATAATGCTGAAATTACGGATGTGGTTCATGATGAATATCCGCCCACTCTACCACAGAGCGTCTTGCTTTGCCTCTACACTGAAAGTTGGTCTTCGTCTTGCGGACCAATGACATCAGTCCTCATAATTCTGCTGTGCAGAGAGCGATATACTTCTGAAAGTTCAGGACTGCGCAGTGCAAAATATGCGAGAATTGCACCGATTAAACCGAAAAGGAACGCGATGAAACCTTGAAGAAAAATTCCGATGAGTGTCTCGGTATTAAGTCCGAACACAACAAAATTAAGCGCCGCATAGGATGAAATTCCGGCGACGAGTGCGGCGATGAGTCCTCGAAACATTTGTGAAAGGAGGCTTGAGAGTCTAAGAAAAAGTTCTTTCCGTGCAAAAAAGATGAGCACTGCGCTATTGAGAATCAGTGCACAGGAATATCCGATAGGGAGTGCGAGCACCTCTGTTCCCGGAACACCACGAAGGCGCATGAGACCTTCAAGCGATTGGAGAATCCCCTGCTCCGCGCTCAACACACCATACGCAAAGAACGCGCACACCAATGCAAATATCGAAGAAACGAGTGTCGTGATGAATGGCAGTTTCGTGTTGCCCCGCGCGTAGAGTGCGCGAACAACCAGCATGTGCACCGCCTGCGCAGTGAGGGAAAGAGCGAAAATTGCAAGTATCGCAGCGGTAAGTCGGGTATCATTCCAGTCAAACGCACCCGAACCGAGTATGACACGGACAAATTGCGCACGAATGACGATGAGGAGGGCAACCATGGGAAGCGACCAAAAAATGATGTGTCGAATCGCCGTGGTTATATGCGTGCTGAACTCGGCATATTTTCCTTCCGCGTACAACTGCGCGAGTATGGGGAACGCGGCGACGGAATAACTCATTCCAATGATTGCGAGCGGTACCGACTGCAGATTGAACGCAAACTGAAACACCGAAACGGAACCTGCAGTCATAATGCTTGCAAACCCAACAAGACAAAAGAGCACCAATTGATGGAAGGAGAGAGTCAGTGCTCGCGGGAGCGAAGTCTTGAGGACATCCCGCATTTCCGTGATGGAAAATGCGAGTGTAAAACGAGGGGCAAGTTCACTTTCCATAATGAACGGGAGCTGGATTGCGAGATGGCCGAGTGCTCCAATAACAACGCCGAGCGCAAGACCCGCAAGACCCAGGAGCGGGTAGAGAAAAACGATACCGAGAATAATGCTGATGTTGTATACGAGCGGACTCACCGCATACAAAACAAAACGGTGATTGAGTTGCGTAATGACACCGACAAGACTTGAAATTCCGAGGAGAAATGGTTGGAGCAGGAGTATTCTGATTATGAGTACCAGGGTCTCCTCACTGCCTGAAAATCCCGGAAAAAATGAATGAACAATCCAGGGAGCGGCAATGGCAGCACCGAGCGCGAGTGCGCTATACCCGATGAGAAAAAGTGAAAAAATTTGTGAAAGGAGATGCCGTGCGTGCGATGAGTCCGTACCTCGCACGCGCTCCGCAACAAACGGAATAAGTACATATACGGAAAGCGTCGATGCAAAAAGCACGTAGAGGAGATCGGGAATACGAAATGCGGCATAGTACAAATCCAAACTGGTATCTGCTCCAAACTGGTGTGCGAGCATTCTGTCGCGGACGAGTGCGAGCATTTGTGAGCCGAGAGTGAATACTGCAAGAACATACGCGGCCTGGTGCAGACCGCGCACCTCCTTATACATCACCTTAAGTACGTTTCGAACCATTTATTGTGCCGTGGATGAATCTAAAGACTCTTCTGGTGTACTCGGTGTTGTTTCTGTGGGAACAGTATTGACCGGTGTAACCAGAGAAGAATTTGGTGCTTCGTTTGTCGTCACTGTGCCATTTTCTTCAGTTACCGGCGACTGCTCGTTCACGATGGGTGATTCTTCGGCGGGAACAGAGATACTTCGGAGAGAACCTGTTTTTTTGAGCGTGTCTATGAGAAATTCAACGTTTGCATTCCCCGGGTTCAGCTCGAGCACTTTATTGAATTTCTCGAGTGCGTCCTGTGGACGATTGACCGCATCATACGAGATTGCGAGGAGATAGAGAGCGTTCGCAAAATTCGGATCAAGTTCAACTGCACGCTCAAAGGCGACAACTGCACTTTCATGTTGATTCTTTGCCGCTTCGAGAACTCCGAGCTGATAATACCGTGCCGGATTTTGAGGCTCGAGGGAAATCATTGAGGCGGATGATTGAAGTGCCGCATCAAGATCTCCATACTTGATTTGAATTTGCGAGAGATAGAAGAATGCATCAACAAAATTCGGTTTGAGCGCAATCGCCTCGTTTATGCGTGCGAGCGCTTCATCTTTGTTTCCAGCTCTTTCTTCGAAGACTGCGAGTGCGAGGTATGGTGCGGGATTTTTTGGATCGAGGTCTTTTGCTTTCGTAAGTGCTTCAAGGCCGCGATCGTACACGCTTTCACGATGCGTATCAACGAGCAGGTTGTAGAGCGAACCAAGGACCGACCAGTTTGCTGGTTCGGTAGAGTCTCCCTGGGTTGCCTGATTTGCCGCATTGACCGCGTTGACCAAAAGGGACTCGAACTCTTTCCTGTTGAGGTCGGTGGGTTCTGAAATGTTGAGCAACTGATTCATGCGGG
Organism: uncultured Candidatus Saccharibacteria bacterium; assembly: GCA_964390945.1. Classification (GTDB taxonomy): domain Bacteria; phylum Patescibacteriota; class Minisyncoccia; order Phycocordibacterales; family UBA918; genus Damh-18. Next base: position 38,243 of record CAYMIV010000007.1, on the reverse strand, counting down.
CAAGTTGATACTCGGCGACGCGACGTGCATACGTGTCATTTTGTGTGAGCGCATATGCTTGTTCAAGGTCAGCACTTACCGATTCGAGTGAGGCACCCGAATTGAGTGCGGCTGTTGCGCGATTAAACATGTATGCAGAGGCGTAATAACGCCCAACGCCGTAGAGAAGACTAACCGAACCAATTATGATTGCGATGACTACGAGCGTCACGATAAATCCAGCACGTCGATTCTGAATGACGGAAAAAGTTACTGAACCTCTCGGATCGAGGCGATACTGTGCTGCAACCATGATTCCCGTACAGAGCGCTCCCAGCATGAGCACTACGGCACCAGGGACGTAAACGACCGACATACTCCATATGTATGCCGCACTCACAAACGATGAGACCCCGATGAAATACCACATTTTATCCGAATCGGATGCAGTCAGAAGAAATAGAATTCCTGAAATAAGAAAAACAATGAGGAAGAGTGCCCACGCAAGTCCCCCAAGAACGCCGGCAGTTACAAAAAACGTCGTGATATACCCGTTTCCGGCGTTAAACTCTGTATTCCAGAAAATAGTCGGGTTGATTGCCTGGTCCTTGAAAAGACGCCACGCGTCAACAAATCTATTTGGGCCGATACCAAGAAGCGCATCAGAGTCATATACCTGGCGGGCGATATCCGCTGTTGCTTCAAGCGATGGGCGCACCTCGATGTGCGAAACTCCGGTATATTTTGCAATCATACCGCCCAGGGTTGCACCCCCCACAATGAAGAGTGTCGAGACGGCAAATATGATGAGTGCGAGAGGAAGCGAGGAAAAACGGGTTGATTTCTGGGAAATGAGCGGCATCTGTGAATCTGAAAAACGATCTTTGCCGAGCGTGTATACGAGCACCACGAGACTTACAACACCGAGCACGAGCCAGACTGTGAAAAAATTTATTATGGCGAGCATGCAGAGTGCGAGTATTGCAACCAATCCGAAAATCCACTTTCCCGCTTTCGTAAGTGGCAATTGTTCAAGTGCAACGAGCGAGAGGAGTACGGAAAGGCCGAGAAAGAGTGCAAGATCATTCCAACTTCCGAGCGGAGAGGCGATGAGACTTGTGAAAATACCGAACGATACCGCATCAGCCCCGAATATCAGTCTGAGGACATGGAAGAACACAAGCACAATGGTACTTGTCGCAAGTATCATGTAGAGCCGCATGACTGCTGCTTTCTCAACACCAATTACCCCCCAGAGGGTTGCTATGAGTGCAAGGATTCCGACAAATGCGGCAGAGTGGGTGGTAATCTGGTCGCCAACAAGTGCATCGCGCACATCGCCGGAAAGTATTGCCGAAACAGATACAATCGCCGCAACAAGCCAGAGCGCAACAAGCGTGCGGGGAAATTTCGCCACAATCGATCCCGAGCGCAGTACAGAAAGACTTACGAGAATGAGCGCGGAAACCAAACCAATGAGTACAAGAAATATTTTTGTGAATTCAAAGGGTGCATAGGCGGTCGGCACGAAAAATATCGGGAGTAGTCCAAAAATAACAACAAGAATATTTTGCGCATACCGGCCGAGCAACTGCGTAATGTGGTCTTTTGAAACTTCCCCTGACATTTCGAATGACATGGTAACAATGAGTTAATTTACCTACCAATATCACAAAATTGTATCATACAAAACAAGCATCCATGCGGATGCTTGTTTTGGTGTCAGGTTTGTAACTCGCTACGCTCCTAACAACCTCCTACCCGACCTCGTGGTTTTGCCTCATCGGCATCGGCAAAACAGCACTCCGGTTTACAAAACAAGCATCCGCATGGATGCTTGTTTTGTACGTTTATAAGCCGAATTCTGTTCTCAAGTCCGATCCAAAATATAATTTTGGATTTAGGATTGGATGTGGTCATTTATCTTGGCTCACCGTTACCGGGGAGCTCATGCGGCACTTCCCGCCCCCATGCGTGCATATGCTGCGCATGGGGATGGGACACGGCCTTGCACGCGAGTAAGGATTTTGCCGTTTCACTCTCTCCGTTACCGAAAAGATTCACCTTCAAAAACATTGTTTTTGAAGGTGCCTCCGACTTTCGTCTTTGGCGTCACTGTTCGCACCTCGTAGATTGCTCTAGACGGGAGTTACCCGCTACCTTTCTCCCGATCCTAAATCCAAAAAAATATTTTTTGGATTGGATTTAGGGGCGTGTTCGGACTTTCCTCCCAGCTCCACTTTCCGAAGTCATTTATACCGCCGAGAAATTGCTCGACAATGAATCAAGCAATCCGAAAACCGATAAATCACTGCTGAAAGTGGGGCTGGGTAACCACAAACGCCCACGAATTATACCACAAATTTATTTTAAATGCTAGATGGATTTTAGTCTTGGGGTATTGTGGCAGGGAGCCTGACGCTCTTCCCCACCCCGATACCAAACGTATCGGCAAAATTTACATTCGTTTCAACCGCGTATCGCACGGGAACGGGAGGGCGAACTCTCTTTTGGTTCGGGTCGTTCGAAGGTTGAAGATCGCGTTCGATGCCGACCACCTTGAGATCTTCACTGACCCAGATGATGTCAATTGGAAATCGCATATTCATCATCCACATTTGGTGATATGTTGTCTCGTCAAAGATAAAGAGCATGCCGTACCCCGGATCAAGTTCCTCTTTCCCCGAAAGACCCCTTGAACGAAGCGCGGGCGTGTCCGCTATTTCAACATTCAGAGGAATTTCGCCCAAATGCATGATGGGCGTACCAGGAAACAAATCCGCTTTCGTGAATGAAATATCGTGTTCGTTTAGAAACCAGAAAAAGAATCCGAGCGGAATAATGATGAAGATGAGACCAACCTGTAATTTATGAATCATACTTTATTCTACCAGGGCCAGTATGCAAGAATCGCCACACCTCCGTACACAACTATCGCGGTGTAACATGCATTGATACAAAAATACATGAGCGAGCGTTGCTCCCATACGGCGGAAATGCCGAGTGTGGCACACAGCAACACCGTGATGAGAAAAGCGAATCTCCACACCGACTCACCTGCATCAACAGCAAAAGCGACAAACCGCGCGAGCACGTAGAGCAGAACCGTGTGCGCTAAAAAACCGAAGACGAAGAGTTTCACCACCTGTTTTCGGGGCGTCGTTATGTCTGCCTCAGTAAGACCAATCGCATCCATCCAATACTTTCCAAAAACGAGCGGTGAATACCAAATACTTCCAACAGCAACAGCAAGGAGTGATGAAACGAGGACTGCTATTTCACTAACATTCTCGAACATGGTAGTTTTGTCTACTATAACATTCTCACGAATTTCGGTCAGCTCAAGAATGCATATCCGAGCCGTGCAGCAACCGCAACAAGCGCTCCAAGAACTGTGCCCCAGGCAATATCAACGACGGTGACAACAAGCGGCCAATCTCTGACTGTTGCGTGATTAGTCAAGTCATATGTCGCATATGTCACAAGCCCAAAAAGTCCACCAAACACTATCGTCTTGATCATCCCACCCTCTAGCGAGGGCATTGTTGCAAATAGAGTGAGTCCACCAATGAAAAGAAAGTAAAAGAGAATAGCCGCACCCCAATTCACATCACCAAGCAAGTAGCCGAGTTTCGATTGGTAAAAATCTTTGGCAATGATACCGAGCCACAGAAGGTCGCACGCTATGAAAACGGGGACGCTCAGGGTATACAGAGTAATGAATGTCTTCATGATACTTATTTTTGTTGAAGATTTCCTCTTCGAATACGCCGCCAATAGAACAAACAGGTAAGAGCTCCAAGTATGAGAAGTGGTATGTATACGAGCGGAGATTCGATAATTCTTATTTTTGATTTTCCAAAGAACGCCTTTACCTCAATGAGACGACCAATCGTCTCAAAATAGCCGATTCCATCTTTTCCTTCAAGATTTCCCACCGCAAGAACATATTTTCCGAGGTTATCGGGCGTACTGACCTCAATGCGATACACTCCGGGTGCCACATCCCGCTCAAAGGTTCCCCCGATACGATAGGTATCATTTCCGAACGGTTCGTGCCAAGACTCCCATGACGCGTCCTTTGCGGTGAGACGAGCAACCTCTTCAACACGACCACCCTTCCCGGTTTCTTTAATAATAATGCCGTTTATGATGTTTTCAGTTGTTTCGGTGTCGGGCACAAGAACCTGTACATAGAGATGGAATGGCTCGGGTGTACGAATTTCATATGTGTGAGGAAATCCCGCAAGCATACCGTAAAACGCCCTGGAGTATTCAGGATTTTCAATCGCAGTGACATCGTGGAGTGATTTCTGTTCAACGAAATAAGGCGTGTGCGCGTATACCGGCAACGCACAAAGGAAAAAGAAGAGGGTAAAAAATCCAGTTCGCATGGAAATATGATACCGCATCATATCACTCATCGGCATGTGCCCGTCCCAATGTTGTGAAGAGTGACTGGAGTTCTGAAATAAAAGCGTTGTTTGAAAGGTTTTCGCGGCACGAATCGAGGTCGTATGATGCACCCTTTGCTTTTATTTCGTACCGATACGCAATGCCGTCATATGTTATGGGACATGTTCCGGTGAACATGCTTTCTTGTAATTCTGAAAGCGATGTTTTTTGGAAGAGTGAAAGAAAACGCGAACGTTCTTCGGAACCGAGCGTGCCGAGGTACCGTGTGCCGCCATCACGCGTATTGTACCGCATGTAGGTATATTCGCCCGTATCGGTGAGTCGGTAGGCTGCGCACCCAAGCCGTTCGCACCCGCCGTACTCTGTTGCAACCACCTCAACGGCTGGCGAAGGTGGTTCAGAAATCTCAACCATGTGTGGGGCACGGGTCATGAATCTCACGTAGGCACCAGTTAAAACACCGAGTGCGAGCGTTGCTATAAAAAGGAGGGCGAGGTGCTTGGGCATGATTGACTATCACGATACCGTTTTTCCGTTTTCAGCACAAATAGTATAGTATGTCGTCGATGCACGGAGGCGTCGCATAGTGGTTTAGTGCACCACCTTGGAAAGGTGGCATCGGGGAAACTCGATCGGGAGTTCGAATCTCCCCGCCTCCGCAGACGAACGAAGTGAGGCGAGGTGGACGGGAGAAACAGTCTGGGAGACTGTTTCGAGAGATTCGAAGAGGTTGCCAGATATTTTGTGAGCGAAGCGAAACAAAATATCGACAACCTGTACTGAAACTGTAAGTTTCGAATCTCCCCGCCTCCGCAGACGAACGAAGTGAGGCGAGGTGGACGGGAGAAACAGTCTGGGAGACTGTTTCGAGAGATTCGAAGAGGTTGCCAGATATTTTGTGAGCGAAGCGAAACAAAATATCGACAACCCGCACTAATTCGTGAGAGCTTGTAAGGAGAAATAATCTACTCTAAAACGAGCAGTGCAACCATAGAAATCACACCCGCGAGGATAGCCGCGACCTGGAATACGCCATGACCAAGGTGGCGGTCTTTGTGAAGTTCTGGAATTAAATCAGAAAGAGCAATATAAATGAAACCACCAGCAGTAACCGGGAGAAGCCACAACGCAAGTTGTTCAGTGGTATTTCCCACAAAAAGTGCAACGGTTGCTCCCAGAACGGCAGTAAGGGCGGAAAGAAAGTTATACCAAAGCGCCTTGTTTTTCGTGTATCCAGCATGGAGTAAAACCCCAAAGTTTCCCATTTCTTGAGGAATTTCATGGAGGATGACCGCAATTGTTGTCGCAACTCCCACCTCAACAGAAACCATGTAACTTGCAGCAACCATGACGCCATCAATGAAATTGTGTACACCATCACCCAATAGAATCATCTTCCCGACTGGATGGGCGTGTTCTTCGGCATGCTCCATCGTATGATGATGCCAGTGAAGCACTTTCTCTAGTACAAAGAAGACGAGTATGCCCACAATAATCAAAAAGGAAACGGTGGTTGGATTGGTTATTTCCTCATATGTTTCGGGAATAATATGTATAAAAACATCACCAAGGAGTGCTCCGACCGAAAGACTCACAAGAACAAAGATGCTTTTGCTCAAGACTTCTCTGTTGAGCAACAAAGTAATGAGACCGATAAAAGAGATGAGGCTAATAACGAGTACACTGAATAGAGTATAGGTAATAATCATAATGCTTAAATTAAGTTATCGCGCACTTATTGCATTCTCCAAAGAATTCAAGGTTATGCGTATTTATTTTTGTAAACTGGGCTGATTCTCGCAAAATCTTTTTTTCCAACAAATCCACTGAGCACTCTTCAATCTCCTCAATACTCCCGCACCCGGTACACACCACATGGTGATGATGTGTACGATCGGGGGTGTATTCAAAATGCGCTACGCCAGTATTTAAGAAGGTGCGACAAATGATACCTGCGGCGGTTAGGTCGGTAAGAGAACGGTAGAGCGTTGCCACATCGGGAAGTTTTCCATTCCACGAAGAGACGATGTTTTGAATTGAAAGCGGTTTTCCGGCACGCTCGAGTAGCGCAAGCAATTTCAAGCGTCCCACAGTAATACGAAACCCCCTCTCACGGAGGATTTCTCGTACCCCAACATCTTTATGTTTTTGTGGCATGCTTCAATACTACACTAACGCAAATTACTTGCAATAATGTATGTATCGGGGTGTATACTACAGATTATGAAGGGTCTCATGTTTTCAATAAGCGGTTTAGCGGTGGCGCTCTTATTCCCTTTGCACGTTTCCCTCGCGCAAGCAGAACTGGTACCGGACACAATCACCATGATGAAGGCGCGGGTTCTTGAGATTGAGAATGAGGAAAGAAGGACCGTGGAAGGTACGAATGTTGTGCATTCATTTCAGACCATCAAGGTTGAGGTTGTGGACGGTGTTGAGAAAGGAAGTATTGTTACTGTAGAAAATGATTATTTTAATCTCGAGAAGGGAGAAACTTTTTATTTAATGCACACGGTAGATACATACAGCGGATTGGACTACTACACGGTGAGTGACCCGTATCGCCTACCGCAGTTAAGTGTTCTGGTTGCTCTTTTTCTTATTGCCGTTTTCATCTTCGGCGGAAAACAGGGGCTTCGCGGACTCGCAAGTCTTATTGGGAGTTTTCTTTTTATTTTTTACCTTCTTCTTCCCGGTGTCATGAATGGCTATTCGCCGCTTTTCATTACCGTTATGGTGTCTTCACTCATCATTGTCTTGGGTTCTTATGTGACACACGGATTCACGCGAACCACTTCTGCTGCAGTACTTGGAATGATTGGTACGGTTACGTTTACCGGACTTCTTGCATACTTCATGGTCCGCTACACACGCCTCAGTGGTTTCGGGTCTGACGAGGTGGTATACCTCAACCTGAATGCTGGAGGAACAATAGATGTTATTGGGCTACTTTTGGGGGGTATCATCATTGGTCTTTTGGGGGTGCTGTATGACGCCGCCATCGGTCAATCGGTGTCGGTAGAAGAACTCTCACGTATCGCACCGCACGTATCCAGAAAGGTAATTTATCAACGAGCTTTGCGCATAGGACGCGAGCATATTGGTGCGCTGGTGAACACACTTGCTATTGCGTACGTAGGTGCATCTCTTCCCCTCCTTTTGCTCTTCTATCAAACCTCAAGCGGTACTGTGGCGCATATTATCAATACTGAAATCTTTGCTACCGAAATTGTACGCATCATGATTGGCAGCATAGGACTGGTTCTTGCAGTACCGATTACAACCGCGGTGTCGGTATGGATGTTGGTCCGACCAAAAATCTCATCTGCAGATACAATTCGAAACGAAGAAGACAGACTCGAACATGTCGACCATAAACACGCGTGAAAGTTGTTCATGTGAGTAACCTATTTTATGCGGGGCAGTGTGGGACGATGTTAGAACTTTTGTGGTCAAGTGATGAAAAATAGCATTTGATATATTGTTGTGCTAACCTACAAACAGTTTTTTAAGGGAGGTCTTTATCATGGTGCCGAAGTCTACGTTTATTGATTTTCTCGATTCTCTCTGGAGATTGCTCGTGGTTCGACCAGTTTTCCGCTATCAAAGATGGCGGTGTCAGAGAGCACGAGCATATCTACTGCGCCACGATAGCGATTATCGTGACCAGTACGTCGGGCAAGAGATTGTCCATCGACGTAATAAACTTTATGCGCAGGGTGTGTCACCAATGGATTCTTCAATCCCTGACCGGTGGACGGTGGAAGAAGAAATGCCACCGATGGCTTGGCCGCGCAGAAGTACTTTGCCGTGGTAGACGGCTCAAGACCCCATCTTAGGATGGGGTTTTTGCATTCAATGCTTATATCCCGTATGCGCTCCCGACCGAACTCATGACCATGGGAAGCGCGACCGCTGCGAGGATGAGCGGAAGCACAATCGTTACGAGCGTAACGATAAGCATAGTCAGTATATATTTTCTTGTCTTCTCTGCTGATGCATATGTCGCATCAATCTTTTGCTCAATCCGTGTAATTTGTTCTTGCGATGTTTCCATTCGTTCATTGTAACACTCCGCTTCGCGAACCGATAAAAGAAATTGGAATGACTATTTATATATCCATCTCACGAAGAATTTTGATGCGTTCTGCTGCGGGCGGGTGTGTCTGAAACAATCCTCCGATTCGCTGCGCGACACTTCGTTTCCCCACCCCACCAAATGGGTCGGAAATAAAAAGATGCGCGGTCGCATGGTGGGCACGACGCATCGGCGCACCGTATGCCGAGATTTTTTCAAGCGCTGATGCAAGACCCTCGGGGTATCGAGTGAGGAGGGCGCCGGACGCATCGGCAAGGTATTCGCGCTTTCGCGAAACGGCCATCTGAATGAGTTGCGCCGCGAGGGGTGCGAGGATAATACCGACAATACCAAATATGAGAAAAATGGGGTGGCGATCACGACGGTCACCCCCAAAACTCAATGAACGCATAAAGAAATCAGCGAGCATTGCAATCGCACCTGCGAGCACGACCGCAACCGTCATGACAAGCATGTCGCGATTGCCGATGTGCGAAAGTTCGTGCGCAATCACGCCCTCAAGTTCATTTCGCTCGAGGACAGAGAGAAGTCCGGTCGTGACAGCGACAACGGCATGTTCCGGGTTGCGACCGGTGGCAAACGCATTCGGGGCGGGGTCTTCGATGACAAAAACTTTGGGCATAGGCAATCCGGCTGTGATGGAAAGATTTTCCACGATGTTCCAGAGATCGGGGTTTTGATCGCGCGTCGTCTGGTGAGCCCCGGTCATGCGCAGTGCAATTTTATCTGAAAACCAATAACTCCCGACATTCATGACGAGGGCAAAAATAATAGATATATACAAAATGACAGAACTATTGAAATACAAACTTACCACATAGCCGAGCGCGATAAAAAGAGCAAGAAAACCCGCCATAAGAAACCACGTTCGGCGTATATTGGAACTTTGTTGTGTGTAGAGTGTCGACATACCTAGTTTTTTAATGAATGTAATGAATTCAGCGACAGACTTAGAGATTATACAGCCTGCTTATCTAGATTACGATGCGTTCCAATGCGGCGTCGATAGGGGCACAAGGAAAGCGTGTGTCGACAGATCAAAAAATTATGGTCGCTACGCACATTAATTTGTGTCCGCATACAGGGGCGGTTCGGGTTTTATGGCAAAAAATTCTTCAAAAATTTAAGAATTTTTGTCAACAACCTCTTACGAAAGCGCCCCGCGCTTTCTCACCAACTCCCACCGCCACCGCCACCGCCACCGCCACCCGCTGAACCACCCCCGGACGAGGCAGATGTGCCGGACGACGCGGCAAACGCGGTTGAAAACGCACCAATGCTCGTAGAAAGATTTGTTGCCGAAAAGGAACCCACCGAACCGCCGTCGTACCAGTCTGGATTCGGAATATTGATGTCCTTAAATACCTCCGCCCACTCTTCTTCGACGCCGAACGCAATGGCGTACGGGAGGTACTTCATGAATTGTTCGGGGTTTTTCTGTGGTGCGTTGTGGAACTCAAATCTATCCTTGTCGGTCACACTCAAAAAATCTTTGAATCCCTCGAGGTGTTCAAGCGCTTCGTACCCTTTGGTGGTTCGACGGCGGTTCATGAACCCAATAATAAAGAGGCTCAGAAAACCCGCCCCCAGGATAATGAGTGTCGTTGAAGAAACGTCACTGAGAAAGTCCGAAAGAAAAAGTGACGCAATGATGAGCGCCGTTCCCACACCTAAAAGAATGTGGTTGGGGACAATGATTTCAAAAAAGCCTCCGATTTCCAGGTCGCGCTCCAAATCTTTTTTAAGTTCCTGAAGAATTTTTTGATTTTCTCGCTGTTTCGAGAGATTTCCCTTCAAATCAGCGAGCGCAACGGTACTCCCCACCGATTCAATATTTCCAAAGAGGAGTTCAACTATTCTTTTTTCAAACGGAGAAATTCCATCGAGCGCCTTTACGAGCGTGATTTCGTAATCATCAACCTCAAAGAAGAAGAGAACTTTCTTTTCAGTCTTTTTTATTTTCAAATATCCCTGTTCCGCGAGTGAAACAGTGCATGCGGTAATATCACGCGCATCGAGTCGACCGTCCATGAGCAGTCCCGCGTACATGGGTTTTACTCCCGGGTACGGTTCGTATTCGGGAATAATAGTATTCCCCGTCCTATAGGCTGTTTTGTATCCGTACACGAACCAGATGAGCCCCATAAACCAGAGTGCGAGCCCTGCTATCCAAAAAATGTATGATTTGCTTCGCTCAAAACTCACTTTTTCAACCTGCGCCGGGTTAAGACTCTGCGCAACAGTCATCTCTTCCCCAGGATTCAAATATTGTGCGGAGAAAACCACGGAACCATTCTCCTCGAGGATGGTCTTGCAAGACGCTTCCTTGCCGGACATTCCTTGGTAGCACGAACGGCTACTTGCGAGCACGCCCTCCGGCGCAATAATAGTCGCTGAGACGGAGCGAAGAGGCACCTGCCAATCGGCTCCGGTTACATTCCAATAAAATTCCGTCACCGGCTTATACGAGAGTGCACCTTTTACTCTGTACGTAATCACGTAACGGTGCGTGCCCGATATGAGCGTTTCCGGGTCTCCTATCGTAATGAGTGTTCTCTTACTTTCATTTTTCACCACATAAGGTGCGGGACCTCCGTCCACGGTAACATCAATCACTTCGATTTCTATGTACCGTTCCCGAAACCATGCGGAGGGTGCCTGGGGGTGTTGCGTCGTTACGTATCGGAATATGCCATGCCTCGGTTCTGTAAACTCATATTCAATTTCTTCAGTCACCACAACCTCACCGTCTTTAGAAAGGTTAATTGTCGCCCTCATTGATTCAATGCTCTCGGCGGTTGCAAGTGCGGGTATCGCACACGCAAGGAGCACCAAAAAGGAGACTGTGCCGACACGCATATCAGTTAATCATCAAAGCCGTGTCCTTGATCATGTGAACTGTAGTCAGTGTCAGAAGACCAAGAAAGATAGAAGCGTTCTTCATAACCGCCCTTCTCTTCGTAACTCTTCTCCACTGCATTGTCGAGTTCTTCATCGGTTATGCCGAATTCTTCCGTAACCGCATCAAGTGTGATGACAAGGTCAGCGAGCTGCTTCAGAAGATGTTCACGACCATCGTGACTTGAAACGCCGCTTGCTTCCTCAAAAACTTTACGAATTATTTCGCGCTTATACTCATCGTGGTCTGCCTGGCGCACGTCACATTCGAACCCCTTCGCCCGAATAATTTCGGGGACCTTATCACGACAGAGTTTATTGTAATAGATTTTTTCCATATTTTACGCACTTGTGCGTTTACGTAATTAAAAAGATACCTTTACCGGTTCTTTTGCCGCAGTTTCGTCGTCACCAAGCTCAAAGTATGGTTCCTCCTTGAAATTGAACATGTTTCCTATGACGTTTGAGGGAAATGACTGGAGTCCTATTTTTAAGTCGCGCGCGTTGCCGTTATAAAAACGGCGTGCTGCTTGAATTTTATTCTCGGTGTCAGAGAGTTCTCGTTGAAGTTCGAGGAAATTTGTATTCGCTTTAAGATCCGGATACGCTTCCGCGACCGCAAGAAGTTTTCCGAGCGTCTGTGTGAGCGCTGATTCCGCTCCCGCCATTGCTGTCATGTGCTCTGGCGTGAGTTTTGACGGGTCAACGTGTACCTGCGTCGCTTTTGCGCGCGCTTCGGTGACTGCGTCAAAGGTTGTCCGTTCATGGCTTGCATATCCCTTCACCGTCTCCACAAGGTTCGGGATGAGGTCATATCGCCGTTTAAGTTGCACATCAATATCCGCCCACGCTTCCTTTGTGCGCTGAACGAGACGTACGAAGTTGTTGTACGCGTAGACAACCCAAAGTCCCACAAGTACAACGACGGCTATCAAAATATACGTGAGTGACATAGAAATATATTACTTAGTAAGTTCGAATTAGTATAACACCAGGACCAACAAATAAAAGCAAAGATGCGATAAAAATTGGATTATGTGAGGACATCTTGACACACTTGCATTATTGTTGCTTTTACGTAATATGGAACCAGATGTTCACCTACACAGGGAGCGACAATGGATACCGGAATAGCGCGTAATGTGGTGCTTCGTGAGTACCTCAACCTCTTTCAGCTCACGGGTGGCCAGTTCAAAAGTGGACTGAATTACAAACCATTATTCAATCGCTATGAAGAGCCGTGGCGAAAGTACCATACGCTCGAACACATCGCGGATGGTTTCTTGAAACTTCGTTCGGTCTTCGAACACATCAACAATCCGTTTGTCGTATGGTGTGCATGGCTGTACCACGACGCAATATATGTGCCTGGCTCACCTACCCGAATGAACGAGTATTACAGCGCTCTTCTTGCGGAGCATGAACTCCTTGAGATGGGTACAATTCCTCGCGGAGTAATCTCCATCATCAAGCAGAGCATCATCGCTACCTGGGACCATCTGGTTCCAAACGATTACGAAGGCAATGTCCAGGATCTTCACATCATGCTCGATGTGGACCTCTCGGGTTTTGGCGATTCACACGATTTGTTTGTCGAGGCGAGAAAACGTCTGCGCGAAGAGTACGCACTCATCGACGAGGTGACCTTCGCACACGGGAGCGCAAAGTTTCTCGGGGCGTTCCTCAACCGAAGTCGGATTTTTCAATCGCCGTACTTCACCCACCTCGAGGAGCAAGCGCAAACAAACCTTTTGTGGGCAAGTGTTGGGTTGTGAGAGTAGGGGTGACACGCAACGCGGCGCCGAAGGCGCCGCGTGCTTAATTTTCCTTATCCTTTCATGAATGAGGAAACCTTAGCCGTCGCAACGTGCTATTCCTACTGCATCGTTGCGGGCGACAAGTCCCCAATTACTACCACACCGAGGTTCTGCAAAACCAAGACCCCGTTACTTCTAACGGGGTCTTTTCTTTTTCTTACATCATTCCACCCATACCCCCCATGCCACCCATGTCCGGCACTGCGGGTTTTTCCGGCTCCGGCTCGTCGGCGATGGCCGCTTCGCTCGTGAGCAAAATGCCCGCAGCCGATACTGCGTTTTGAACCGCGGCTCGTTCTACCTTCACCGGATCGATGATTCCCGCTTTTATCATGTCATCAAGTATGTTGCCATTCACAGCATCGTATCCCGCATTGCCGCCTGCAGTTTTGACTTTCTCGACAATAACCGCGCCGTCATCCTTTCCGGCATTTTCTGCAATTTGCTTGAGCGGTTCTTCGAGTGCTTTGAGAACAATACGATATCCGATAATTTCTTCTCGAGAAAGATTTTTATCAACTCGGCCCTCGACAAGGTGCGCGGCTTTCACGAGTGACGTGCCGCCCCCCGGAACAATTCCCTCTTCGATAGCCGCCTTTGTCGCATTGACCGCGTCCTCGATTTTAAGTTTCAGATATTTCATTTCTGTTTCTGTGGCAGCGCCGACGCGCACGACCGCGACCCCGCCGGCAAGTTTTGCGATGCGTTCTTCAATCTTTTCTTTATCAAATTTTGATTCCGTTTGCTCGAGTTGTGCACGAAGCGCCGACACACGCGCCTCAATTGCATCCTTCTCTCCCTCCCCGCCCACAATGACCGTGTTGTCCTTTGTTGAAACAACCCGCGCCGCGTGACCGAGGTGGCTCAAATCCGCATTTTCAAGCTTGAGTCCGAGATCAGACGAAATGAGCTGGCCTCCTGTCGTGATGGCAATGTCTTGGAGCATATCTTTTTTCCGGTCTCCGTATCCGGGCGCTTTAACCGCAAGTACGGAGAATCCTCCGCGAAGTTTATTGACCACGAATGTAGCGAGTGCCTCACCCTCAACATCGTCCGCAATTATGATGAGTTCCTTTTTCCCTGTCTGCGCAACTTTCTCGAGCAGAGGAAGAATCTGCTGTGCGGAACTTATTTTACTGTCGGTAATGAGTATGTGAGCATTTTTATATTCCGCTTCCATACGTTCTGGATTGGTAATCATGTACGGCGAAACGTATCCTCGATCGAACTGGAGACCTTCGGTGAGCTCCGTTTCAATACCGAATGATTGAGATTCCTCGACCGTAACCACTCCGTCTTTACCAACCTTTTCAATCGTCTCGGCGATTTTCGTCCCTATCTCTCCACTCTCGGCAGAAATAGTCGCAACCTGTTGGATTTCTTCCGTTGTCGTTATCTGTTTTGCCATTTCATGGAGCGCCTTTACCACGTCTTCTGCGGCATGCTCCATGCCAATACGCACCGAAAGCGGGTTTACACCCATTGTGGTGTGCTTGAGTCCTTCATGAACAAGCGCTTGGGTAAGAATTGTTGCGGTCGTCGTACCGTCTCCGGCGAGCTCGTTGGTCTTGTTTGCTACCTCTTTCACGATTTCAGCCCCCATATTCTCAAACTTGTCTTTGAGAGTTATCTCTTTCGCAATTGAAACGCCATCGTTTGTTATCGTTGGACCGCCGTATCCTTTATCGAGAATGACATTTCTGCCGCGCGGACCGATAGTTACTTTCACAATGTTTGCTACAGCATCAACGCCCTTCTTGAGCCGCTTCTTCACGTCTTCGCCGTACATTATCTGTTTTGCCATGCCTAGATATTTGACTTACTGAATAATCCATTACCTCATAGGGCAAAACCCTATGGGTTATTAATTCATAACTGCAAGAACGCTCGCTTCTGAAACAATGAAGTATTCTTCACCAGCAATCTTGACTTCATCGTAACCATATTTAGAAAAGACCACACGGTCGCCGACTTTTACTTCAAGCGGCAGTCGGGCGTCACCATCCTCATTCCACTTCCCCGTGCCGACAGCAATGACTATTCCCTGCTCCGGCTTTTCCTTGCTCACCGTGTCAGGAATGATAATACCTGACGCTGATTTCGTGCCATTTTCTTCTTCGGTAAGGCGCCGTACAACCACCCTGTCTCCGAGCGGTCGAATCACAGAACCCCCTTCGTTGTGTGAAGTCATATACAAATATATCTTCCTTTAGTCTAATAATGCGTCGGTATTATACGGAGACCGTAACCTCGTGTCAAAAACGTCTCAATACCCGTCCCCAGCACGCGAGCATTGCATTTTTATTCCTGTGTGGTATCATCGACGGCGACATGGAAATCGTCCGCACCATACTTCCGTACGTGCAAATAATCCTCTCACTCCTCCTCGTTACCGCGATACTTCTGCAACAGCGGGGGTCGAGTATGGGTGGTGCATTCGGGGGAGATAATTTTAGCGCAACGTACCACAAACGACGTGGCGCAGAACTTTTTTTGTTCAAGACATCGGTTTTTCTTGGCATAATCTTCGTCGCTTCAGCCTTTCTTAGTCTCGTCATCTAAACAAATATCTCACGCGTTTTGATTTCACCGCACGAACGGTGATTTCACACCCTGTTATTAGCGCATCATATCGATTGCTCTACCCTCATGGAATTAACACCACGAAATATTTTGCCTCGCGCTTCTTATATAGACAGAGGTTTTGCTTTCTTGAGCCGCTTGTCAGTCGGTGATTCTCTCATTCTCAAAATCATCTTACTTGTTGCGTTTATCTCACTCCTTGGTTTCGTTGCAACACTTTCAACCAATTTTCAAGTTCGCACCCCCGCCCTCGGCGGCACCTACACTGAAGGCGTGGTGGGGACTCCTCGCTTCGTAAATCCTGTACTTGCGGTAACGAGGGTTGATAAAGACGTGAGCGCACTCGTCTTTGACGGAATTATGAAACTTGGCAAAGACGGCAGTCTTGTTCCTAATGTTGCCGAATCGGTAACGGTATCCGAAGACGGACTGACCTACAATGTTGTTCTCCGAAAAAACGTGCTTTTTCATGATGGGTCACCACTCACCGCCGACGATGTCATTTTCACAGTTGGTCGGATCCAGGAACCCTCACTTGCAAGTCCGCTTCGACCGAACATGGAGGGAGTCATGATAGAACGACTTGGCGATTATGAGATAAATTTTGTTCTTCCCAGTCCGTACACGTTTTTCCCGGAAGTTCTTACGTTTGGCATCCTCCCCCACCACATATGGAAGGATGTCACCGTTGAAGAATTTCCCTTCAGTCAGAGAAATATCGAGCCGGTTGGTTCGGGTCCGTATCGCATTGAAAATATTGAACGCAACGATTCAGGTATTCCCGAATCGTACACGCTCGCGCGAAATGAGCAGTATCACGGAGAAAAAGTACGCATTGAATACATCGTATTCTCTTTTTTTCCGAGTGATGAAAAACTTATCACAGCGTTTAACAAAGGGCTTATCGAGGGGGTTATTTCATTCGATGCCTCGAACATTGATAAACTAGTCCTTGTCGAAGAAAAGCATGAGGTGCTTTCAATGCCCTACCCGCGAACATTTGCTCTCTTTTTCAATCAAAACAAATCTCCCGCACTTCGGGACCAGGCGGTTCGTAAGGCGCTCAACATGGTTGTTGATAGAAATAGTTTGATTGAGGAGGTGCTCAATGGTTATGGAACACCGCTCTATGGCCCGGTTCCAGAAGGATTCGGCATTACACCCACTCCCGCACCAGCCTCAACCCAAAGCGGTGATCCTTTTGAGGATGCTCGCGTCATACTGAAGAGCGCCGGATGGAAACTCAATGAAGCAAGGGGGGTTTGGGAAAAGGAAATCGACAAAACAGTTGTTCCGCTCTCATTCAGTATTGCAACCGTAAACACTCCGGTATTTGAAAAAACCGCAGAGCGCCTCGCGGCAACGTGGAAGCAGCTCGGTGCCGAAGTATCGGTAAAACAATTTGAACTTTCCGACCTCACCCAGTCGATTATTCGACCACGTGATTACGAATCGCTTCTCTTTGGAACCATACTCGGCCGATCGCTCGATCTCTATTCCTTTTGGCACTCGTCACAACGGAACGATCCGCGTCTGAATATCGCCCTCTACGCAAACCTGACAACCGATGCGGCGCTCGAAACAATCAGAACCACGCAGGACCATGAGGCGCGGGCTGTTGCCTTTGAGGCTTTTTCGCGAGAAATCGAGAAGGAACTTCCGGCAATATTTCTGTACACACCGAAACTTGTATACGTCTTCCCGACGCGCATCGTCGGAGAGTCGTTTACGGGCGTCGGAGAACCGCACGAACGATTTGCAACCCTCGCACAGTGGTATATCAATACCGAGTCCGTGTGGCCACCCCTGAGAGGGTCAACAGAATAAATCTTTTATATTTATTTTTGATATTTATTTCTAACCAATAGTAAACACATACAACGTACCCATGAATAACGCATCAAACTTCAACAATAGTCGCAGGGGCTCTGGGAGACCTCGTACCCCGCACATCCGTGGACGTCGTCCTGAAATACGCGTCGTACGACACGATGAAACCCAGATGTCTTCCGGAGCGGCTCAAAGAAGCGCAGGAACTCCCGGCACCCACAACGCTCCAGAGCGTAGTGCTTCTCATCGAAATAACGGACATATGCGCTCATATTCGTCCGCACAGCGCACTCCGCGGGGTCACGAACGCCGAGGTCATCGTACGCACGAAACACCCCGCACACGTGAATCATCTTCACAAAAAGGTCGCGGGACACGGCGGGGTCAAATTCGTAAACCACGAAGTCTGACCGCTCCCGCACTCACCCACCGCTCCAATGTTGAGGATACTCAATCGCTTTCAATCTCTCCTGTGGTCGATGAAAATATCGTCCGCGTTATTCCACTCGGAGGAGTTGAGGAAGTGGGTAAGAATATGATTATCGTCGAAACAAAAGATGACATTGTTATCTTTGACGCAGGTTTTCAATTCGTTTCGGCTGAAGCCGAGGCGCCCGGGGTGAATTACATCCTTCCGAACACACAATATCTTGAAGCGAATAAGCACAAAATCAGAGGGCTCGTCATAACGCACGGACACCTCGATCACATCGGCGGCATTCCGTTCGTGCTTGAACGTATTGGAAATCCGCCGATTTATACTCGCTATCTCACCTCACTCATGATCTTGAAACGGCAGGAAGAATTTCCTCATCTCCCCAAGGTGAATATGCAAATTGTCGAAATCGGTCAGCGCATTAAAATTGGCAACACGTATATTAAACCGTTTCCTGTCACCCATTCCATTCCCGACTCAATGGGCGTGTCTGTCGAAACAAAGCACGGAAATATCGTAATTTCAGGAGACCTGAAACTCGAGCATGACGAAGGTGTGCCATCACAGAAGGAACAAGACACATGGGGTACGGTCGGAAAAGACAACAATATTCTTTTCATTGGTGATTCAACAAATGCGGAACGCGACGGTTTTTCAATTCCCGAGGTGCGTGTCCATACGAATATCGAGAATATTGTTCGCGATGTGAAAGGACGTCTCGTCGTGGGTACGTTCGCATCGCAATTCGAGCGCATGATTCGCATCATCATGATTTGCGAGAAACTCGGAAAGAAAATTGTTCTCGAAGGAAGAAGTATCAAAACAAACCTCGAAATAGCAGAGCTCGCGGGTTTAATGAAGGTGAGCAAAGGCACCATTATTCCCGTCCAAGAAATGGGCAACTATCCCTCTGATCGCATTGTTGTTCTCGCAACCGGCGCACAGGGTGAAGAATTCGCCGCACTTATGCGCATTGCAACTGGGCGACACAAGTTCATAACACTCAACGATCGCGACACCATTATGCTTTCTTCGTCGGTCATTCCGGGGAATGAGTTGTCAGTTCAAAAACTCAAAGACAATCTGTACCGAAAGGGAGTGCATATTATCCACTACCGTGCGTCCGATGTTCACTCAACAGGACATGGAAATTCTGGCGAGCTCGTATGGATACGTTCTCAAGTAAAGCCGAAGTTTCTCATGCCGTACTACGGATACCACTCAATGATTCGCTGTCATGCGTATGCAAATATTGAGGCGGGTTTCCCAAAGGAAAATATCATTCTTGCCGATAATGGTTCGGTCATTGATATAAAAAACGGAACAGAACTTCAAATTCACAAGGAGAAGGCACCTTCGGAAATCATGATGGTTGACGGATTTACCGTCGGGACCCGACAAGAGGTTGTCATTCGAGACCGTCAATCCCTCGCCGAGGATGGCATGTTCGTAATCATTGCAACCGTAAACGCAAAGACCGGCAAGCTCCGCAAATCGCCGGACATTATTTCCCGAGGATTCGTGTACCTTCGCGAAAACCAACAACTCCTTTCTGAAGCACGAGTGCTTATCAAAAAAACAGTCGAAAAAACGACCGAGAGTTCCAATCCGGTTGACCTCGATTATGTAAAAGATGAGATAGCGAATGTAGTTTCCGGCTTTCTTCTGCAGAAGACCAACAAAACCCCGATGGTTATCCCTGTACTTATTGGAATTTAAGTTAGTACTTAGTAGCTTAGTACTTAGTGCTTAGAACACCGCCGTTTTGCAAAGCAAAACGGCGGTGTTCTCGTCTTCGTTCTATTCTCTATTCTTCTATTCCATGTTCTCTATAACCATCCGTCCTCATGCTCATACTACATACTCATACTCGTAGGTTATACTATCCCTGTATGCCAGTACTCGTAACTCCTGAATTTCGACGAACCTCAAGGCGTAAACGCAACTTCAATGCACTCTATGGGGCCATGGTGCTCCTTTCGCTTCATTGGGCAATTGTGCTGTATATCAACTCATCGTTCGTTGGTCAGTTTGTCGATAAAACAACAGTGGGTCTTTTGTATACGGTGAGCTCGGCTGTGTGCATTCTCTGTTTTCTCTTTATTTCACGGGTACTCCACAAAGCAGGCAATTATAATCTCACGCTCGTTGGTACGCTTATTGAGTTTGTCGCTCTCATTGGTATGGCGTACACCGATTCACTCCGCATTGCCATACCGCTCTTCTTGATACACCAGGCGATTGCGCCACTTATTCTTTTCAATCTTGATATTTACCTGGAAGAGATGATTGGCGACAACGAAGACGCGACCGGCGGGCGGCGCGGCTTTCTTCTTGTCATCATGAGTCTTGCGGGAGCAATGGCGCCGCTCATCATGTCTGCACTTATGGGGGAGAGCGCATCCGACTTTTCTCCCGTTTATATTGTGAGTGCGCTTTTTCTTATTCCATTCCTTATCGTTATTATGCGTTACTTCCGCACCTTCCAAGACCCCGCTTATACGTCGCCCGACATTCTTTCCGCAATCAGAAATTTTTGGGTCCATAAGAACATACGATTTGTTTTTCTTTCACATTTTCTACTTCAGCTCTTTTTTGCGTGGATGGTCATTTATACGCCAATTTATCTTAGCGAATCAATCGGGTTCAGTTGGGATATCATCGGTAAAATCCTTTTTGCGGGTCTCATCGCATATGTTGTTCTCGAGTACCCCATCGGTCGCATTGCGGATGAGTGGATTGGGGAGAAAGAGATGATGGCTGCCGGCTTTTGCATCATCGCGCTCTCCACCGCATGGTTCACATTTCTTGGTGGCACCTCGGTTGCACTCTGGATGCTTGCTATGTTTGCAACCCGTGTTGGCGCGAGCCTCGTTGAAACAACCACAGAGAGCTATTTCTTTAAACATACGCGGGGTTCTGATGCGAACGTCATCAGTTTCTTCCGTATCACGCGTCCCCTCTCTATTGTCGTTGGTTCACTCCTTGGAAGTCTCACTCTACTCTATGTGCCCATACATCAAATCTTTATCATTCTCGGCGCACTGATGCTTCCGGGTCTTTTCTTTACACTGAAACTGAAAGATACCAAATAATTTATTCTGGTAGTTGGTACATGCCACGCCGATTCACGATGAGTGATTCTCTGGCGAGCGTTTCAAGTTGTGCGTCTATTCGAGCGTCTTCAAAATTAAGGAGTTCATGAAAATTCGTCCTTGACAGACGCCGCGCGGCAAGCAAACGAAGAATAGAACCGCGAATGTGTCGATTGGAGCCACTGAATGCTGGTTGCGTTATGAAATGACGACTACGGCGGTTCGGATTACCGAACTCTTTTTTTATAAACGCTCCGTAATCCATAAGTGCGTAGTACCATTCGCGTGGATTCTTTCGATCAAGCGTTCGGTCGATTATTTTAAAGATTTCACCGTCCGGTATCTCACTCACATGAGCGAAGAAATGGTGAAGGTACACACTGCGAACATTTGTTTCAATGAGTGTGGCTGGTTCATTGAATGCAAACACCATAATGGCTCCTGCGGTATATGGTCCCACCCCGGGAAGTGTTATGAGATCATTGATTTTTTTGGGAATTCGACCCTTGAATTGTACGGTAATTTTCTTCGCACACTCGTGAAGCGTTTTTGCTCGGCGATTATAGCCGAGCCCCTGCCATGCCCTCAAAACGTCTCCGAGCGTTGCGTCTGCAAGTGCAAAAACGGTCGGAAATTGCTTCAAAAATAAACGATACTTTTGAGTAACCCGCTCTACCTGTGTTTGCTGAAGCATAACTTCCGAAACAAGGATACGGTATGGATTACGAGTCTGGCGCCAGGGGAGATTCTTTCTGCCGTGAAGGCGGTAGTGCTTCCACACAGTGCTCACAAGAGCCCGTTCATTGGCGTTCATACCTCAAAGGGTGTATACGACGTCTTTACGTTCAACCACCACCTTCCACCCCATTTTTTGCGCATGGGTGTAAAGTTTCATATTCGGGTTGAAACAAATCGGCACCTCAACCGATGCGAGGAGCGGGACATCACTCTCTGTATCACCGACTCCGACAGACTCGGTTCTATCAAAATCATTTCGTTCAAAGACTCGTTTGACAATATTTGCTTTGTCGGCGATAACCTCGAGATCTGTCACCACCCCGGTAAACCTGTCCTGCGGACCGAGTTCATAGAGCCGTCCATACACCTTATCGAATCCGTACGAAGCGCAAAACTCGTCAAGAATGAACTTCGGCGATTGCGAAATGGCAACGATGTAATACCCTCTCGATTTGAGGTCGGTAATGAGATCGCGCGTATACCGATAGACGTGCTTGCTCCGTTCCGCAACCACCACGCGTCCGATGTCGGCGAGTACACCATAGTGCACGCCACGAATCTGCTTAATGAACGCACGCACAACACCGTCTATGTAGGCATCATAACTTCCCTCACGTTCAAGCCACGAACGATACGCCACCTCATACTGCATTCTGGTTTCTTCGGGGAACACCCTTTCATCGATGAGTTTTTCAACAAGTTCAACAAGAAGACTAGATCGAAAGACCGTTCCATCGATATCAAAGAATGCGACTCGTTGTTTCTTCATGCGTGTAGTTTACCCCGCTCGAGAGGTGATGTGCAACGAGCGATGGGCCGTCAGCACTTAGTACGCCGCTGTTTTGCCTCGCAAAACAGCGGCGTCCCATCCTCGTTCTATTCTCTATTTCACTATTCAATATTCTCTATAACTCGTCCGTCCTCATACTCGTTGCTCTACGTACTAACTTGTATAAAAACCGGCCGCAGTTCCCTCCACTCTTCACGAGTCATGATGCGTTCATTGTATATGCCACGATCAGGAAAATTTGCTTCGGAGAGATGGATGGTTTCGTCCGGAAAGACGGCCTCGACGTACGCGAGATGTCCAATGGTTTCATTCCACACCCACTCCATAATGGAGCCGGTTTTGGGAATTATTCCCATATGAATCCCCGGGACCCCCTTCAAAATGCCATGCCATCGACCCGGAACACGGGAGCGAGTTACAGGCCATGCAATATCAAGCCCCTTGCGTTTGAGTTTATAGAGAATGTACTCTCCTGCCTGAAGCGGGAATTGCATCATGCCACCGCCGAATGTGTCGTTGAACATCGCACGAATACGCACCGTGTTCGGATCATCGGGTCCGTTTTCTTCGCCGATAATAAATTCCGGATACACGTACGCCGCCCTATCCACCAAATCCTCGCGAAGAACCCATCCAGTATGTTGGCCCTCCACGACCTGCGACCACCTCCCCTGCTGTGCGAGAACCATCACCATGTCGCCATAGGTGAGCGTCGCGATGCGTGTATCAAATTCTTGAGTCGGGCGTTCGTAGAGCGGCACTTCATTTGTTCCGACATACATGACGGTGTTCTTTTCCGCCGGGTTCGTTGAATAATCCTCCCGCTGTAAAACATCGGCTACTGAACGGAATGTTCTGGGGCCTTCGGGTTCCGGCGCAGTAAGTTCTATCGCTGGATTGGCAACCGGCGCCTCGAGTGCGTACACGACTTCTCGTCCGCGCCGGTTATACATTCCAAAAACTCTGGATATTGAATCAATCGCAAATGTATATAATTCTTCTATAACCTCAAGTAGTAGGGACATACGGTGCCACCACTATACCACTCCCCGACTCATGAAAGGTATTGACGTGCTCGAGACGAATAATCGGGATATTTAATCACTGTTGTTTGCTTTAGGCCAAATTTTAGCCGCTTTCGGGAAAATCTTTGTGAGCGGGTGCTCTTTGCAATCGTGCGGCCAAGCACGGCAGTAATCACGACCATAGTGTACAAGCCGATGGTTAAAGTGCCACCACTCGTCTCTCGGCATAATTGCCATGAGATCCCGCTCGATACGCAGCGGGTCTTTAAAGTCACTCAAATCAAAACGTATTGCAAAACGTCGCACATGAGTGTCAACAGCGATACCGAAGTGGATGTGGTGCACATTTGAAAGAATGACATTCGCGGTCTTCCGCCCGACCCCGGGGATGCGAATGAGTTCTTCCATGGTGTCAGGAACGCTTCCGCCATACTCGTCGAGGAGCATCCGTGCGGCGGAACGAATGTTATTCGCTTTGTTACGATAGAAACCGCACTGAAATACCGCACGCTCCATGTCTTCTTGACCCGCATTGGCATATGCGCGAATGCTCGGGTAGCGCTTAAAGAGTTTCTCCGTCACTGCATTGACGCGCGAATCAGTGCATTGCGCGGAAAGTTGAACGGCAACCACAAGTTCCCATGGCGTCGAAAAGTTGAGGGCGATTTTCGGTTTCGGATAAAGTTTCTTGAGAATCGTGTTCATTTTTTTTACGCGCGCAATTCTCTCTTTTCGTTTTGCCTGTTTCATAGTCACATTCTAACAAAATAGCCGTTCGCTTAAAGCGACGGCTATTTTGCGGGTTCAAGATGCAACCCTATGGAGCAGAAGTGACAGCGCAGTCCTTGCAATGCGCCTTATGAGTAAACACCTCGTACAATGCTGCAAGACCGACGAGGATGTAAATCACTTTTACAAGTGTCGGCATCCAGCTAAAGAGCATGGTGACGAGATTGTAGCCGAAGGCATACAGGAGCCAATTCAACCCACCCACAATGAGAAGGACGAACGAGATCATGTGTAGCACTTTATTGTTCATACGTTATGAACGCTAACTAACTAATAAGTTTTGCCATACGTATTATACCACCCAGAACATCCGAGGATCTGATTCTGTGGACAATCGCCTTAACGAAGGAAGCGATAAAATTGAACCCCGAGACCACCAAACACTATGAGAAATGCTGCGAATGAAACGATGGGACCGATAATGGGAACAAACCAAAGAAGCATGAAGAGGAGCGTGCCCGCGAGGGCGCTAAGGAACGTAACCTGATTCGTTTTCATAATTCGACGCATGATGAGCGTACCGCACACAACGCCGGCGAGCGACCAAGCAACGATAATGGCGAGTATATACATGAGGAAGAGCGATATGCTGACAATCACACCGACCACGCTCACCATGAGAATAGCGCCAAGTATGGGTACACCAATGAGGAGACCGAGCCCGACAAGTCCGAAAAAACCATACTGCGCACCAGCCGCATTCGTGAGTATTTGGATTCGCTCTCGAAAGAGCATATAAAGCGCAAGCGAGGTAAAGAGAATGATGAGAACAGGAAGCATAATAGAGATTGGTTCACTGTCAGGGACGTCAAGCGAGGGCTCCTTGATGACCGATCCTTCAACGACCGCATTCTGCGATCGCTCGATGTCGCGTATACTTGTATACACAACACCGCCCGTTATATGTGCCCTGTCTCCGAGTGTGAGGTATTGCATTGCGCGCACTCTCACATCACCACCAACAACAGCATCAATACGTGCGGTTTCACTTCTTCCATACACCGAGCCGGCGATTTGACCCTCCACCGTGAGCTGACCACCGAGGAACAGTACATCCCCCCGCACGTCAGCCGTCGAAAGTATTTTGAGTGAACCGCCGAGCATCACAATGTCGCCCGCAACCTTTGATGCAACCACCACGGATCCACCAACGATGCGAAGATCATCGCCGATAGGGGCATGTATGTTTATATCCGCACCCAGGACGTTTAGGTCGCCCGCAACCGGTGCGTTGACCGTCAGGCTGTTGCCAGCGAGAGAGACATCGCTCTTTGACTCACCCGAGAGCGTAATGTCGCTCGCAAATCCATAGAAGTCGTTCTCAAGTATCTGGTCAGTACTTATCGATACCGAGTTGCCACTCCTCACAATCGGACCCGCAAATGCAAACGCGGGAAACGCGAGCGTGACGAGGGCGCAATAAAAGAATGTTTTGAATTTCATATGCGGTTATAGTATATATGATTTTGAGAGTTTTTCCGCTACTCCTTGAAACAGGGGACCATTTTAATTGCCTCGAGCGGTGATGGTGCTGCTCCATTCGTTATTGCGGTGAGGCGCTCTTCGCCAACGGCCTGCTCTGCGCACGCAATCATTTCCGAGGAAATAACCAAGGTGTCCGAATCGATACCAAAAGTCTTGAGCATGTCCCGCTGCGCCTCGCTCAATGAACTAACCGGGATGATTTTTGGTTCGGGTTGAGCAGGAGGGGTAGTTTCAACACTTTCCGCACCGTCACGAGACTCCTCCCCGCGTGTAGTGTCAGCAGTCTGCGTGAATGGCTTTTCTTGGGAATATGAACTCATTTTCAGTGATTGAAAAACGTACCACACATATACACCAAAACCGAGCGCAACGATTAGCAGTGCGGTTACGACAGTTAGATATATCTTAAGTCCTCGAGATGTTTTCATACGGTGTTAAGGTATACCGTCGGTCGTTGGAGCATGAGTGCAATTAACAATCCGACGAGAAAGAGACCGCACAGGGCGGCAAAAATGACAAATCGGGGGCGTGAAAACTCCCAGGAGCCGTCAACCCAGTTACGCACAAAGAGGAACGGGAACACGAAACGAAGTATCTTCATACACTAATAATACACAAGGCACACACAAAAGGCGACCGCAGCATCCTTCAATCGAGTTTTTTGTGGAGGCGACCAGTGAGTACAAGAATGCCGACACCAACCGCGAGGATGAGCCAGGGGTGATTGTGAAGTATGGGAATACTCGTAAGTATGTGTTCCATTCCAAGAATGGTCGCTGCGAATCCGAATGTGGTGAGAAGCGCAAAGAGTGTTGGGAATCTTCGAAATGCAGAGTGTCGAAGAGGCGCAATCATGTGCCCGAGTGATTTCTCGACTCCCTCAACCGTTTTAACAACCGATCCTACCTCTTTATGAATAAGATTGTTCATGCGTTGTATTATTCAGCAAATAATTCCTTTCCCTGTTCCCACATTGCCGGTTCACCCCGTTCCTTGAGCCAGTACCACCATTCGCCTCCCCATAGATATTGGCGGTCATAACGAGTCGCTTTTGCATACTCGAGTATTTCATTGAGAGTATCGGGATTCATCCGAGAAAATTGCACACTCATTGGAACATCGGCGACCGGTTCAAGAAGCCACGGTTCAAGCGACAATTCAATGAGCATGGTGTCTTTTGTTCCGTACATAAACCGCATGAACCCTTCCTTGACTCGGTAGAACCAGGGCGGAAGAACTGTTTTAAATTTTCCGATATCAGGGTTCCAGAAGTAGACGTATACACTTGTTCCGAACGCGTCTCCGTTTTTGTACGCTCCACTCCACGTGCCAAGATTGCCGCTATCCGTTACGAGAACGGGGCGTGTGCCATCTATGCTGCGCACGAGCGCTATCTCTTCCTCAAGAAATGCCTCATCGAGTTCACCGCAATGTTCGCGCGCAAACATACCGAGGTACGGTTCATTCTCGACTTGCCAATGAGTGATTGCCGAACTTCCTTTGTACCGTGAGACAACAGCGGTAATGTACTCGCGAAGTTCCGCTTTCTGCTCTTCCCATGTATTCTCCGCAGCCCATTTGGGAATATGGCACTCGGGCCAGCGCGGCAACCTGCGTCCGACGCCGAGAATAACCGTTGCCCCCGCACCTTCCGCACGCTTCACTTGGTAGTCGAGCCACCCGAAATCATACATGTCTTTTCGCGGTTCTATGAGAGGCCAGTGCGCGGAAAGTCTGAGGTTGCGCACACCAAGCTCATCAATGAACGCATCAAAAACCTCACGCTCATCGAGCCCAAGTTCGTGAGTGTACGGCGCGTTAAATGAAATTCCATACGTAATATGTTCCGGCACCGGTTTCCTGGCAAAGAGGTACAGTGAAAACCCGAGCAGAACAAGGAGGAGGAAACAAAAGAGAGCAATTTTTTTAATTCGTCCGCGCATCACCTAAAGAGTACCAGGAATCCTATTGTGATAACAGTCACAAAAACTGCTTTTTGGAGAATAACATCCTTTCGATATCGCTCAACGGCGGGTACTTTCGAAAACCCGAATATGCTCACAATAATTCCGAATGCGAGTATGAAGACATACTGGATTCCGCCGAGTGCTTGAACAACCGCAGGGTCACCAAGGTCGGTCGCCTTGAGAATGAGAATTGAAGCAATGCCGGCCAGCAATTTGTTGCCCACAATGAGAACTTTCGCTTTCAGTCCGATTTTCTTTGTCTGCTCGTGCACGCGATCCCAATAGTTCGGAATCATGAGGAGGGTGAGCGCAAAGAACATGAATGCTATGCGTGACCAAAAGAATCCATTATCGAATGAGGTAATGGTGGCAAGGCCCTTGAAGGTGATGTAATGGAGTGCAAAGAACATTCCCGAATAGACCGCAATCATTGCCGTCTTGAATGGAAATCGGAGTCTTGAAACGAGAAAAGTGCCGAGCGCGAGGAGCACGATACCGAACATAAAGTTGTGGGAGAGTACCGTTCCAAAGAAAAAATACCCGAGGCCGAATGTACCGAGCGCAGACACCGCACCAATGACGGGAATGATGTCCGACGCGTCATGATCTTTGAGTGCGGTAAACATCGCAGTGAGCGCGGTAAAGAATGTGTATGCGGAGAGAAATGAGAGAGCGACCACCTCAAGTGTCGGCTGAAGTACGTTCGTGAATGTGGGGAACTGAAAATGATGCGAAAGGGCCGGAATAAGACCGAAGAAATAGACTACAATCCACGCACCTGAAATAAGGCACGTATAGAACGCATACACAAATGGCTTCGGAAACGTTTTTTCGTCTGAGACAATGTATTTATCGATGAGTGCAACGACTGCATTGAGAAATTGCGCACCAACGGCGAGAAACATCCACGACATAATATTTTCCTTTCTATTCTACCGCATTCTGCTCGCAAATTTCCTTGTACTTATACGCAGATGGGCGTATCTTCCGCTCGAGCGTCGTGTAATCTATCTCAACAAGCCCAAAACGTTTTTCATAACCGAGCGCCCACTCATAGTTATCGAGGAGCGACCAGTACATGTGACCGCGCACATCAACCCCGCCCGCGAGCGCGCGGTGAGTCGCCCGCACCTGTCTCGTGATGTAATCGGCACGATGTGTATCGCGTGCATCAGCGAGCCCGGACTCAGAAACAAAGAGCGGTTTCCTGTAGCGTGAGAGCATCATAAGTGCATGTTCAATACCCTCCGGGTAAATGTCCCAATCCATATCGGTCTTTTCGTACGTCGCGGTATCGCCGAACTTTTTGTGGAAGTAGTAGTTGAGTCCGACAGAATCACACTTTTTGTACACGCGGTTCATAAATTTGTACGTCCAAAAGTAATTGGCGACCCACGCAATGAGCTTATTGAACGGATTGCCGTTCGCATGAAACAGAATAACGTGCTTCACCACACTCACGTCTGTGGCAGGGACAATCTTCTTTATGGCATCGTATGCGCGGTTGTGCGCTGCTGCAAGATTCTTCATGACGCGGAGATACGTGAAGACGGGGCGAAAACCTTTCTCCGCATTCGATTCATACGTTCTTCCCGAGTTTGTTATCGAAATGAGGTCAGTGAGTGAAAAACGCTTGAACGGAGGCCAGCTCCCGCGAAGCCAACCATTTGAGCCAAACACGTTCGGTTCATTCATCGTTGAGAAATCGGAACACAAATCACCGAGTTTTGAGACAACGAACGAACAGTAGCGGGCGAATATTTCGGGAGAATCCTTCCGCTCAAATCCTCCGGATTCGGAAAACCATAGGGGGAGCGTAAAATGCCAGAGTGTGACGTACGGCTTTATATTGCGCGCCCTAAGAGTGGTGAGTACAGCACGATAGTGTTCTATTTCGGTTTCGTTCCACTTCCCTTCAGCAGGCTCGATACGCGCCCACTCAATCGAGAAACGGTGTGCATTGTGTCCGAGTGATTTCGCGATATCAAAATCTTCCTCATAGCGATTGTAATGGTCACACGCCCTTCCGCACGGCGGCACACGTCCATCTTTTGCCGCTTTCGCCCAATCATTGTTCTCGATTCCCCCCTCGACTTGAAAGGAAGCCGTAGCCGCTCCCCAATAAAAATTGCTTGGGAACTTTTTTAACATATTGAGTAGTTTTTTGCCTTACACTCTCTAACCACCCATTGTTTATGATGTGTGCAATTTTTTCTCCCTTCGTTCGCTCGAAAATACTCATGTCCCCCATGAATATTTTGCTCGCTCACTCGGTAGTAGAAATCTTTAGGAAATTGTTTCATAAGAGATGAAATTGAAGACATGGGAGTAGGGGAAGTATATCTCAATCAATCATATTGCGGAAACCCCGAGGTGCGAGGTAATCAAGCCATTTCCGATAGAGTGCCGCGGTCGCGATGACGTCGCGGGCGTTGTATGCGGCGATTTCCCTAAATCTTTTTTCTTTATAAAGATCGGCGACATCGTCTCCCGCCACCCCTTCCGCTTTGGGGCTCTCGATTCCGAACGCACGGCAAAAGAGGTGGAGCGACGGTCGGCGATACATCGCGCCATAGAAGGTCATTTGGTCTTGCAAATCAATGTGTTTTGCGTACTTCTGCTGGTAGAGATAGCGTCCTTCGAGGAGGTCATGCGCTGGTCGTATGCCGTGAATTGCGGAGCGGAGATTCAAAAATGGTACGTCAAATCCTCTGCCATTGAATGTTACAAAAGTATCATACGATTTTGCGCCTTCCCAAAACGAGCCGAGCATTTCTTTTTCGGTACGTGGCATGAGAACGAACCTCCCCTCTTCGGATTCTTTCTCCCCTTCCCCTTGGTAATACACGACACCCCGCTCTCGCTCGAGGTCGTAGAGTCCGATTGCAACAATCTCGCCGGTTAGGGGAGAAAAGCCGAGTCCCTCGCGAAGATCTTTCATCTCTGCTTCGTGCTCCTCCTCATTTTTCGCGGTACGATCGATCCAACGCGAGAGAATTCCTTGAGTGGTCGAATCAAGCGCGTCCCAACTTTCTCCTACCGTTTCGATGTCAAAAACAAGTGTCTGCATGAGTTAGGAGAGGCGTTGCCAGGCGATGTATCCCCCCTCAAGATTCACCGCAGGTACCCCGGCTCCCTGCAAAATTTGACAACCGAGCGCGCTGCGACCTCCAGACCTGCAGTAGAGGTATACCGCGTCAAAATCCGCAAGATCATGCGCCGCTTTGTGAATATCGCCAAGCGGAATGTTTTCCGCTCCCTCAATGTGACCCTCTTCGTACTCTGATGGTTCGCGAACGTCAATAACAGTGATTGCGGGATTTTGCCTTGCAATGACCGACCGTAATTCTTGTGCTGAAATAGACTCCATACGAGATTATCCACCAATCACCGGATACGCCGGCGCGCCCATGAAGCACCCCACCGAATACGGAAATTCGTCGGTGAAGTGGTAATGATACATATTGACCATCTCTCCATCCCAAAGTATTGCGTGGGTGTGGCCATGGCATGCGTCGAGGTCTTCGTTTCGAACACTCGTACCCTGTTCAATGCTTGCAAAAATTCCAAAACCATCCCTCGCATACCCGAGAAGCGTACTCAGCTCGCCCGTGAAGTAACTCTTTAGCAGACAAGTACTTTCGCTGTGGTAGTGATACGTGCCGTTTGCATCCGTGTGTCCCTCACACGCATCGAATGCACCGTAGAAACGCGCATCGGCATGTTCCTCTATGCCGGAGTATATCGGAACGCCATTCAGAGCGATACCAACCATTCCGCTCGGAACACATTCGGGTTTCGTCGAAAAAATCGGTGTTTCCGGTGTTTGGAGAATAAAAGTCTCCCCACGAATTGGTGTGAGTGCCCCGTACTTATCAAAAGCATCATCGGCGGCGCTCGCGGGAAAGATACCTACCGCGTGGTCAGGGATTCCAGCGCTCTGTATGATGCGAGCGCCTTCATTCCGCGTTATTGAAACGGACGGTTGCCACATAATGGCACCATCAACGATAGTCGTGTTTGTTTCGGCTCCCCGAAGCGAATCGTCACCACCGCATGCGTACACCGCACCACGGAGGGGGGCGTGGGCAATTTGCGCTGTTGATACGGTCTGCTCATCCGGCGCATCATCGAGAGCTTGAGGTTTGTCCAAATTTTCGTCAGGAGAAGTAATCGGATTGTTGCTTTCCATAACCGTTGCTGATTGCATTCGGCTTTTAATTTTTTCAAGAAATGTTTCGCGAATTTTTTGCTTATCGGGAAGCGTTTCAAGCGCAACCAAATAGGCGCGCTCGCCTTCCGCAAACTGAACCGGGGATACGCTTTGCGTTTCTTTATTGCCCGGGTGCGAATAATAGACAAAAACCAAAGAGCCTAACGCTCCGAAACACGCGAAGATGACAATTACGACGAGGTGCTTGGTGCGTAGCATGGGTACTCCGGGATTATACAACACCGGCGCGCCTTTTGGCGCGCCGGTGTTGTATAGGGTGGAGGGTGACTATCTGCCTATGCGGTTTCAATGCTCACAACCTGCTCAAGCCTTCGTATGTCTGCGAGAAGTTTCGAGCGATCTTGGTTGAAGAGCGTGATTGTAAACACTGATTTTCCGCCATTTTTTGCAAACTTGCACACATCCCCAAGTTTTTTGTTTACCGTGATATCAACGAATGACTTTACCGCCATGGAACGCTTTATCCCGCGAAGCCCGACGAGTTTCCCCTCTTTTTTCGGATACCACATGAGCGTTGCGGCAAAGCCTTTGCACTTTTTGGGAAGGACTGGCTTCTGCGGAAATCGAATGAGTATGTCGTTCATGGTGTGGTCGATATCGCAACTCAAGCGGTGGAGTTTGTCTCGAAAACCGCCGATGCGCGGACCGATTTCAATGATTTTCCAATCGTCGTCAATTTTCATGAGTTCAATGTGGGCAGTCGAATTCCGAAGACCCAATGCATGAATGCCCGCGCGCGAAGCCTTGTGCGCTTTCTCTATGGAGGATTGTTTGAGGCGAGTCGGTGTAATTCGAAGATAGTTGTAGAAATCATCATGACCAATGTTCCGACCGGTAATGACTTTCACCATCGGACAAAAGTACACAACGCCACGTGAGTTCACGTATGCGTCAACGGAATACATATCGCCGTCCATAAACTCTTCGACGATAATACGCGGCTCCTCGGAACGCTTGTTTTCTTTATAGGTTTTCTTGATTTTACGCTTCAGCGTCATGAGAGCCCGCTTGAGTTCCTCTTCGTGGTAGCAAATCGAGACGAGGAGGCTCTGGGCGAGATTGGTTGGTTTCACAACGAGTGGAAATCCGATTTTTTCGATGATGCGCTTCCGTTCACCCTTGGTGTTCTCTCTCGCAATAGTATATTTCGGGGAATATTGTTTCGCGAGAATTGCAAACCGTCGGCGCATTTCGAGTTTGTCGGTTGACCACATGAGTGATTCGGTCGTTGGCGTGCGCAAATAGGGTACGTGCGGGATAACTTCAATGAACCGGGAAATATTTGATTCGGAGCGGCATGTTATCGCCTTAATTTGGTCTTGATAGGGAGCAAGTGCTTCAGCAATTGCGTTTCGCTTTGCAAAATCAACGGAAATAATGATGTCCGCCTTGCTCGGCGCATCAGCAGAAACACCATGCACGCCAGTATCACGAATGAGCATCACGCGAAATTTCTGACCCTTTTCTCGCTCGTAACGCCGAATGGCGGAGAGTGCTCCTTCGGGAAGATTCATGACATACGCAATAATATTCTTTTGCGGTTTTTTCATGGTTGGGTAGTCAAACGGCGGAGGCGACAGCGTTATGTATTACAAATATAGTGGGCGACATTATACAACTTTTTACAATTTTTTCAACACCCCACGAGACACCCTCAGAAAGCCAGGAAATGAGCAAAAAAGTATCATTATCGCGGGTGGTCGTGAGTTTGACGTTCGCGCTACCCACATGACAGCCAATCGAACGTTCCGCAGGATTCTATACTGTACTGGTACGTAACAATCGGGTCGCTGAGACGCATTGATGGGTAATGAATACACACATGACACAAAAAGCATCTTTTTCTTTTCTGTTTTTTTACCTTGCAGTAATGATGATTTTTTTATTGATGTTCCCTACTCTTACGAGAGCGCAGGAGTCAAAACCTCTGGCTCTTATTCCTCCCTATTCGAAATTTGACGTGA
The DNA here is from genome assembly GCA_964390945.1 of uncultured Candidatus Saccharibacteria bacterium. GTDB lineage: Bacteria > Patescibacteriota > Minisyncoccia > Phycocordibacterales > UBA918 > Damh-18. The sequence goes on along the minus strand of CAYMIV010000007.1, from coordinate 4,098 downwards.
TTGCCGCAACAAACAAGATTCGTACTCAAAAGGAACTTGATTCGCTGACCTACAACCCCTTGCTGTCTTATGTCGCGCAACAGCGGGCAAACGACATGGTTGCGAAAGGCTACTTCGATCACGTGACACCAACGGGCATCAAGTTCTGGGAGTTTATGAAGCACGCAGGATACAACTACTCAAATGCGGGCGAAAATTTGGCGTTTCAATATCCGACAGTCAAGAAACTCATGCTCGCGTGGACTAATTCAGCGACCCATAAACACATGATTATGAATCCGAAGTTCACCGATGTTGGAATCGGTCTCGCGTACGGCAAACGAAACGGTCAGAATGGGTGGTTTGTTGTGGAACTTTTCGGCTCGAAATTGCAGGATAGTTAAGGCGACTCAATAGTGGTCGTACTCACGAGTGTTGCGTACACGACAAGATTTTTGTTGTAACGGAGCGTACCGTGATTATAAACTCCCGTACAGGTAATAAGCCTAAGTTCCGAACCGGATGTCTTTCCATACACCTTTTCCGTCGGAAATTCTTCGACGGGATACCGTTCGAAATAATCCACTTTGAATTCGACTTCAGTTCCGTCCGACCGGGTGATATAGATGCGGTCTCCAGATGAGAGTTGGCCGAGTGAGAAGAAGACAGCGGGACCCTCATATGAATCAACGTGTCCCAAAATGACCGCAGGACCGACCTCGCCTGGTGACGCGCCGAGTTTGTACCACCCCACCTTTTCAAATGAATCCGGGACCTCGATGGTTTGGTCGTCATTGAGCTCGAGAGGCGCTTCAAACATGGCATCGACGCCAATTGAGGGGATACGAATAGAGATCGGGGCCGAACGCGTATACGGGGACGTAGTTGCCCCTCCTTGCACCTCAACGATGTTCTTTTGTGCGGATTGCCGATATTCGATGAGTAGACGGGTTGCGGTAGGGTACGCCCAAAGCATGGCGAGAACGCCCACCGAACACCCAAAAACAGCAAACGCCACTACGCGTGCGTAGTGACGTGCTGTTTTACTTTCTAAGAATCGCGTGAATCGATTATCCATTTCGCGTTGCGCGGATGAGTGCGTATGACGCAATCATACCAACGAGCGCAAGGGCAATGGGGAGTGTAGCGTCTGTACTCGTACCGCCGGCACCGGTGTCTGCGGCTCCGAGCGGCATGACGCTTGTTGTCTCGCCCAAGACTTCCGGAACAGGATCTTCATTCGATGTACTGCCGTGGCGTCGACCGCCTCCTCCGCCCGATGAAGATGAAGGATACTCGCAGGACTCATTGTCATACGTCGCATTCTCATCATAGTTCGCTGCTTCGGGGTCGGTACAGCCCGGAATCTCTTCAACAGGCTCGCATGACGGGTCAGAACCAGTGATGGTGAGTTTGTAGAGGAGTCCCGCGGGATTTGACTCCGTCGTTCCTCCCTTTTGCTCCCAGTTTGTTACCGCAATCGCGAGAAGGTTCGTCCCCTCATCGATTGAGCTTGTGACATCGTACGAATCTTGCGTCTCGAGTGCGTGATTGTTTTCCGCAGCGTCTCCATCAACGTCGCCGTCGAGATTGAACTCGTACGAGTTATCAGCGGCGATTTGGAGCGTTGCATTTGCAACTCCTCCGTACCAGTCAAAACTCTTTTCAAAGGTTTGAACGGTTTCACCAACAGGATCAGCGACCGGGTCATCTCCCCAGATCCAACTTGCACCTGGAATTGACGCTGTCCACGCAGGGTGTGTCCAGGAAACAAGTTTTGCAAATTCATTCTCTTTTTCGACGACGGTGTTCGTTGTGTCGCTCACGATGGTGAGTTCGCACATCGGCTCCGGCTCCGGAGCCTCCTTCACCTTACAGAGAACCGCATTGTCGAGGAAGGTTCCCACATCAGAGCCGCCGTCAATTGATTCCGGACCGAGGTCCTTGAACGCAATTTCGGTTGACGCATCTCCGGCAACAAATTGATATGTGCCACCTATCCAGTCTTCAACATCAAGCACGCCAATTCCCGCCATTGGTCCTTCTGAATCGACTTGTACGCCCTCAACTTCGACGCCGAGGTTGTTTTCTGCTGCGCCGGTATCCTGACGAGGAGCAAACGCCCAGCGGAGCTCGTAGGTGGCACCTGCTTCGGTCGCCACATCTTGAGAAACGCGTGTCGGCTGATCGCCGTCGAGTTCTGCGTACTGGAGTCCGTCCGCCGCATCATTGCCACTCCATCCTTTGTGAAGTTCGAGTGTCGTTGCAGCAGCATCGGAAACCTTCTTTACGAGCCATCCGAGCGGTGAGGCAAATTTTTGCCAAAGAGATGCGTTCACGACCTCATCCTCTTCAAAACTGCCGTTTACGAGGAGGTTGTTTGCTACGCAGGCATCTTCTCCAGGCTTTTCCTCACAAACCACCTTGGATATCTCAACAACAAGGTCATTGTAATCATTGTCTCCCGATGCGAGGTCTTCAAACGCGACAATGTAGGCATTGGCTTCCGGATTGTAGACTGCAACCCTGTCTTTATCATCGACATTCAGTTCATATTCTGAATACCACGTGTTCGGTTGCGTACCGGTTGTCTTCATTGCAAATCCGACAGAATTGGCGAACGTTGTCGGAATTTCAACAGAGAAACTCGTGCCAACCGCGGTCGGAGGAATGGTAAAGACGGATGTGAAGGTCGAAGTATCTCCGGCCTTGTAGTATCCGAACTCTTGGATGTTCCCTGCCTGCTTGCCGAGTATCGTTACCACAAAGTTCACCGTGTCGGTATTCGCATCAGGGATATTCCACTTCTGCGTATCCTTCTCATCATCGTTCACGTTGACTGAACCATACCCGTTTTCTGACAAGATTGTCGTGAGCGACTTCTCCGAAGGAGGATTTGTTCCGACTTCGAATTCTTCATCCGCCTCATTTGTTGCGGGGACGAAACAGGTATTTTGAACCCCGTCCTCCTCGTTTACGAAGGTGCAGGTGTATTCCGGCTCATCAATGACGACGCTCTGCGTATCCTGCGCAACATAAATCTGTCTTCCAAAAAACTCGCATCCGATTTGATTCTCATTGTCATCGTAGTACGGTCGACCATTATCGGTCATCTCGACATGGTCAAGTCCCCACCCTTCCCTATCTTCTTCGGTTGCGACCCATGGGCCGTCTTCAACGACGACCTCCTTCGTCACACAACCGTCTTTGCCCGTCTCGAGGACATATGTTTCATCATCTCCTTCGAGGGTCATACCCCAACCTTCAATGGGTGCGCCGGCGACATCCTTCTTGCACATCGTAATGTCCTCGTAGGAAACATCGCGCACATTCCATGCAACGCAGTGATAGGTCTCGCCCGAATCAAGATTGTTTATCCACTCGAGGTTATCGTAGTTGAGACCGTCATTGTGGCAGTAGAATTCCGCCGTAACATTATTAGAGTTATCGGGATTAGATTCGTGCGTGAACGGAATATATCCGTCCTTGAGCACCTCGCGGAACCACACCTTTTTGTGCTCAAAGTCATCTCCATCGAGCGTGAGCGTAGTCATGCCGTTTCCATCGGTCGAACCGAATGTGGTCCAATCATCACCTGCGGGGCCGACAAGCGTGTCACCCGGGTCTGTCTTCTCGCTATCTACCACCCACTCAAAGTCCCAATCTGAAGCAAAGGAGCAGGAATTGTGGTCTGCCACCCAGTCTGCGGCGGTATCCCCATCAATAGTGCCTGGAGCTCCAGGACCCCAGTTCGGCAAATCCGCCTCATCGGTACACACAATCTTGTGCGCAACAATCGTTATGTCCTCTTCGGGTTCGTAGCAACGACTGTCTGGTCCGCATGGAGTGAACATAAACGAATTTATGCCAGGTCCATCACCATCTTCTTCACCTTCTTCCTCACCTTCTCCTTCGTCTCCTTCTTCATCTCCAGTTTCGTCATCAACCGTCTGTTCATCATCTTGCACTACTGGTTGATTTTCCGGTGTTTCAGTCGCATATGCGGGCGTAAACGCTCCATATACGAGTGAAAGCACGAGCGCGAAAATCGCGACCGCAGTGAAAACCTTCTCAAGAGGTGAGAAAGCGCTTTTAACAAAATTCATAAAATTATTATTT
>CAYMIV010000006.1:48263-51171 GCA_964390945.1 uncultured Candidatus Saccharibacteria bacterium | reverse complement strand
GGGACTCGAACCCCGATACTCAGGACCAAAACCTGATGTCCTACCATTAGACGATTCCCCAATGTTCAACTCTTCACTCTTTACTTCACTCTGCGTTCGACTTCGGCGTCGCAAGGAGGCATTGAGGAAGCACCTTGCGACGGACTCAGAAATTATAGTCGCTCCGCTCGTTAATTTCTGGTCATTCCCCAATGTTCAACTCTTCACTCTTTACTTCACTCTGCGTTCGACTTCGGCGTCGCAAGGAGGCATTGAGGAAGCACCTTGCGACGGACTCAGAAATTATAGTCGCTCCGCTCGTTAATTTCTGGTCATTCCCCAATGTTCAACTTCAACCGTGAATATGTCACACGCACCGCGCTGACATGGGATAAATTTATACTATTTTAGCAAAATCTCCAAAGTAAAATTTCTTGGTAACTTCAACAAAAATGGTGACCGTAGTTGCCTACCGGTCACCATACCGTTCTTCAATGTACCGCACATGTTCACGCGCTTCCTCGTTGTTTGAAATCGCTATGACCGTGTACAGCCTCCGGAGTAGAAGGTTCGCCTCAAATTGGCTTTCGACCCCGATCTCGAGCACGCTCCGCACGGTGTACAACTGTTCCTCGATGTACTCATTGAGTGATGCGTAATTCGAAGAATTTGACATCACACCCTCGCGGGATTAAAAAAAAACGAATCGGCTATGATTCTGCCATATCTACAGCAAAACTCAAGATAAAAGAAATGGCCGCTCTTTCAGCGGCCGCAGTGCTGCTCTAGGCTTTTCATGAGCCGAAGGAGTGCGGGTGATCCTGATATGCAGTACGCCGCAGAGAGTTTTCGCAGGACAGTGCGCTGTTCTTCTTTGTTGAGAATGCGGAATCGCAATTCTCGGTGAGGACCAACAATCGGTCGAAGCGCCTCATTGAGCAGGGCGTCGTATTCCTTTTGCACGGCGCTTGGCCGCGCACCCTTTTGGGACATAATCGCCTCCCACCGCTGACGTGTCTGGGTTGATTGTGTCAAAAATAATAAAAAAGACAAGCGTTGTAAGAATGTGTGAACCAGTACGTCCGCCTCGATATACCTATGTACGAAAAAGCGAAACAATTTACACTTGAGCGCCCGAAATTAAAGCGGGTGGTTGGCGTTGTGCTCATTCTTGCCGGTATTTTCGCCCTTTTTCTTCCGGTCATTCCCGGCATCGTACTCCTCATTATCGGACTTGAACTTCTCGGCCTCCGCCTTCTCGCCATTGACCGCTTTATCGAAAAGACCCTCAAAAAGAAGCATATGTCGGCAAAAGAATAGCCGGAACGGGTACAGCCACTTATGAACAGTTGACGATATTCGCAGATATTGTCAATCTTCGAGGTGTATAATTATGATGTATGGCTGAAGATGGGAACAGCCTCCTGGCAATTGAGCATACTCACACAAACCGCATCAATGAGATTTCATCGAAGGTGCGTGATACATTCGGAGTATTTGGTGTTGCGCTCGAAATAGTTGAAGTCAAAGTTTTTCCCGACGGCATATGCGTACTTCTCCGTCCCGTCGAACACGTTCGCATGCAAGTCATCCGAAGTTTTGAAGATGACCTTCGTTTCGCTCTTGGGAGAAGTCATGTGGAAGTCGTGGCACCAATTCCCGATGAGCAACTTATCGGTGTGACAATCTTTATGAATGTGAGACGTGAAATATACGGCGTTGAACACGACGATGGCGTTATCTCCCCGTGGACCACCGATATGCAAGAGGAAGTCTTGTACGAACAGGCAAAAGAAATCGTACTTGAAATGGGCAACGCATCCATATCACTCCTCGCGCGGCGTTTTAATATCGGTTATGCCCACGCAGTCGTACTGATGGATCTTCTCGAAGAGCGCGGCATTGTCGGACCTGATGATGGGTCGGGGAAGCGTCAAGTTTATCGTAATCGGTGATTATAATTATTTTACATGTCATACGAAAATAAATTGGAACGTTGGGTGCTTGTTCTCGGGGCGGCAGGGCTTATGTTTGCCGGTTATTTAAGCGGTGTAAAGTTTTTTACTGAAACGTGTGCATTCGGAGAAGGGTGTCCGTATTTTCTCGGTTTTCCCGCCTGCTACTATGGTTTCTTCATGTACCTCGTTATCACAGTCGCTGCGCTCACTCGGGTACTTGGCAAAGTCAAAAGAGAAACCGCAAACGAAATTATCCTCGTGACATCAGGCCTCGGCATTCTCTTTGCCGGATATTTCACCTTTGGTGAACTGCCCAAACTTTTTAGTGAAGGACTCACCGCATACGTGCTCGGTCTTCCAACGTGCGCGCTCGGTCTTATTTTTTACATTCTGCTCTTCTGGCTTTCCGTCAAACTGCGCTCATCGGTATGAGTTGGGTTACCTACGCGCTTCTCTCGGCGTTTTTTGCGTCACTAGTCGCAATATTCGGAAAAATAGGCATTAAGGGAGTCGATAGTAATCTTGCGGTTGCGCTCCGTACCATTGTTGTCGTATTTTTTGCGTGGGGAATCGTACTCATTCAGGGGAACTGGGCGGATATGTTCAAGATATCAAGATACTCATATTTGTTCATTATTCTTTCCGCACTTGCCACCGGTCTCTCTTGGCTCTTCTACTTCAAAGCACTTCAACTTGGTGAAGTATCGCGTGTGGCACCCATCGACAAACTTTCCATTGCGCTCACGGTCATCCTCGCACTTATCTTCCTTGGTGAAAAACCGACACTCGGTAACATAACCGGTGGTCTTCTGGTGACCCTTGGCGTTCTCGCAACAGTGTATTTAAAGTAGGGAAAGGGAAATGTACCGTTTGCTGACAATTGTGTACTATATTTTTTCCTCCCGTAGTTCAGTGGATAGAACATGGGTTTCCGGTACCCAAAACGCGGGTTCGATTCCTGCCGGGAGGAC
>CAYMIV010000006.1:0-48163 GCA_964390945.1 uncultured Candidatus Saccharibacteria bacterium | reverse complement strand
GGGTCGAGAAAATTTTGTGTATGCAAAATTATTCGTGACCGATTCCTGCCGGGAGGACAAAACGAAGTTTTGGACTCACGGAGCGAGCAAACTGCTTTGCTCGCGTCAGGAATCGAAAGGCGGAGCATGTCGCTTGCGACTGCGAGCCGGGGTCGAGAAAATTTTGTGTATGCAAAATTATTCGTGACCGATTCCTGCCGGGAGGACAAAACGAAGTTTTGGACTCACGGAGCGAGCAAACTGCTTTGCTCGCGTCAGGAATCGAAAGGCGGAGCATGTCGCTTGCGACTGCGAGCCGGGGTCGAGAAAATTTTGTGTATGCAAAATTATTCGTGACCGATTCCTGCCGGGAGATAGATTATTTCCCTCTCCCGTAGTACTGCTTGAGGAGCGCAACGTGCTCTTCGTATGTGGGAGTGCAGTGAAACCCCCCATTCCTATCGTGGAAGTAATACATACAGTCGGTTTTTGTCGGATTAAGTGCGGCGAGAATCGCATCGAGTGAGGGATTTGCAATGGGTGTCGGTGGCAGTCCCTCGTTCTCGTAGGTATTAAAGGGAGACGTGATGTATTTGTCGGCAGGACGCACCTTGGGCCACCAGGGTTGATCGACCTTGCTTCCTTTTGCGTACTGGAGTGTCGCATCTATTTGAAGGTTCATATCCACAAAAAGACGATTCCAAATGACACCAGAAATATGCCGCATGTCATCAAAATCATATGCCTCTCGCTCGAGAAGCGAGGCAATGGTAAGTGCATCATTAAGGGGAACATATTCGGAAACGTCATCAGTGTAGCGTGATAGAATCTCTGTTGTGAAACGTTCATTGACGAGCGGAGCAACCTCTTCGGGACTCGCTGTTCGGTCGACAACATACGTACCCGGAAAAAACTTACCATCGAGGACTTCCGGCGTTGAACTCGAAATGAGTTCCATAAAATCAGCACGCGCGGCCCTGTCCCACCCGAGAATTTTCCCAAAATTCTGCGCGACTTGCTCTCGGCGTTCACCGGATTGAATCACAAGGGTTCGCGTTGAGAGCGATGCGAGGTTCTGATACCAACTCGAAAGTGCAAGTCGCGCAGCCACCTTATGAAGCCAACTTGTGTGGGCGCCGTCTGTTCCGCTACGTTTTGAAATATGCTCATCAAAGTACGTCTCAACAATCGGGTTTTCACTAATGCGTTTGAGTTTCGGATCGACACTGACTGGAAAGGGTATGGGACCTGAGGAAACGTCTTCAGTGTTGGTTTTCTCGCTCTGCACGTCTTGCGTCGTTATCGAGGCATACTGTTTGTGGATGAGCGTAAATGAGAAGGCGAACCCCACAATGACTAGTGCAACAACCCCGAGACCGGTTAATTTCAGAACTTTTCGTTTTGGGGGGGCAACGACTGGAATTTTTTTTCGTCTCATGACGGTTTGATTATCGCACACTCAAGGAATTTCGCGCAGTGAATAGTTCCGTTTTGAGATTCGGGGCATTTGGTATCATGGTACGAATATGGATATCATTTCACACGGTTTGTGGGGTGGAATCGCCTTCGGTAGAAAATCAAAACGAGTATTTTGGACATCCTTTGGTTTTGGTGTTGCTCCCGATTTTCTTTCATTCGGCATTTTTACCGGAATGACACTCCTCGGTCTCGCATCCGGCCCCGACTGGTCTTCGGGTCCTCCGTCTATGCATGCAATACCGCAGTATGTGCACATACTCTACGATATTACCCACAGCCTCGTCGTTTTTTTGGCTGTGTTTTTCGCAGTATGGCTCTTGAAGCAGAGGCCGTTTATTCCGATGCTCGCCTGGGGACTTCATATTCTTGTCGATATTCCGACGCACTCAACTGATTTTTTTCCAACTCCCTTTCTATGGCCCATTTTTCACGATATGTATGTCGATGGCATTCCGTGGTCACACCCATCGATTTTTATTCCAAATATTCTTTTCCTCGCCACGCTTTACGGTTGGTGGTTCCTGCAAAAAAAGAAATCAAACATTTGATTTTCTAACGCACCACGTATCTTGCCCATTTTGACAGGGTGGGGTAGGATGTGGTCCGTTTCGTTCTTCCACAACTATTGAAAGGAGCAGAAATGCCTAAAAGTAAGCCACTCCTCGGCTACTTACCCGACTGGTATCGCTTTCGTTCTGCAAAGTCGTTCGGGGACTACTTCGGTTCGCTGTGCTCATTGAGCGCAGGAGAGACATATCTCACGTATGACAGGAAGTACATTGTCCACAGAAAGCCCGAAGGTATCGTATCGGTGCGCAGCAACAAGTGCGCGCACGCCGGCGCCCTTCTCCTCACCGAACCGGGTGTTCAGAACCCGGGACAGATTCGATGCCCGATTCACAAGTGGGGGTATAAGCCGTCCGGAGAACTCATCGGAGCACCGTCGTTTGTAGAGTGCAAAGATATCACGCTTACGGCTCCGGAATTCGGACTGTGGAACGGGTATGTGCTCGGATTTACGCAGAAAGAGCTGAATTGCTCATCGCTCACGACTTTTGGAGAAACGCTCAAGCTTCCGCAAAAAGCGTTCGCACCGGAAGAGTTTGTGTTCATGGGTGAGGATGTCGACCCACTCCCGTACCCACGCGACCTCATGTACGTAAACTATTTCGATGGCTACCACGTGCCGCATTACCACAAGAGGACGTTCGCTGCCGTTGCCGACTGCGAGACGTACGAGTGGGAGATTCCTGAAATAACGGGTAATCGCGTATGCCACAACATTCAACAGGTGCGCGCGCGAAGCGATATCAAAAAGCACACTGAATGGCTCGCGCGTACCGAGAACCTCCCGCGCGAGGCGTTCGGCTGGGCGGATCTCCACCTATGGCTTCAGGAAGTAATCCCTGACGTCGAGCGCCCGATAGATAAGGACATCTTTGCGGTTTGGGCTGCCATCTACGGGAATGGGTACCTCATGCCTGAACTCTATGAAGGCGGACTCTTCCTTGCGGTGAGCTACCTCGTCTCACTTGATTGTGGTGATGGTGGGCTACTCCATCGAATCGAATCGTCGTACGATGCGAAGAGCGGCGAATGGAAGTACGAAATCAAACCGAATCAATTCAACCTGGTTGAGTACTACGTCCACAAGTCCATTCCCGAGGAACATCGACTGCACGCGTATCGAAAGTTCAAGAGTGCATACGGCCAGAGTGCACGCGAGGACGACGAAATCTGCATGCGGCTCTGGGATGCGCACCGTCTCGGCGGTGCGGATTTCAAACGCATCTACCACGAAGTCCTCGAGGCAGGCGATCCACACTGGCGTGAATGGTATTTTCAGCATTTTTCCAAGTAGCCGCAAACGCTACCGACCCCGTCCCACGACGGGGTTTTTTCTTGTCGAGTTTTCATCTATGATGTGAACAATGAATAAACCGATTAAAAAACCTACAAAAACTACGTCCTGGGGAAAGGAGGCGGATTGGTATGCGAGCCACCTCGAAGAGAATGATACCCACCACGCAAAAGTTATTTTGCCGAATGTGGAGCGCATCGTTGCTCCACACGAGGGGCAGAGCATACTTGAAATCGGGTGCGGAGAAGGATTTATTGCTCGTTCACTTGCGCAAAAAGGCGCCAATGTCACCGCGTGTGATATCTCGCCAGAACTCATCACACTCGCGAAAGAGAAGGGTGGCGGTGTCGAATATCGAGTCTCGAAGGCGGAGGAACTCTCTTGGGCTGCGTCGCACTCGTTCGATATCGTACTCGCGGTTCTCACACTGCAAAACATGGAACGCATCGAGCCCGTGTTTGGGGGTGTTGCGCGAGTACTCAAGCGCGATGGAAAATTTGTATTTGTACTCAATCATCCCGCATTTCGTATCCCGAAGGCGAGCGCATGGGGATTCGATGAAAAAACAAAAACCCAGTACCGACGAGTTGATGCATATCTTTCGGCGCGGAAGGAAACAATTGATATGCATCCTGGAATTAAGGCAAAGAAGTCTGTAACCTACTCCTTCCATCGTTCGCTCCAGGACTATATGAAGGCGTTACACGGTGCAGGATTTGCTATCACTCGACTTGAAGAGTGGATATCACATCGTACGAGCGAAGCGGGTCCGCGAGCAAAAACTGAAAATACCGCGCGCAAGGAATTTCCGCTTTTTCTGATGATAGAATGTAAAAATCTAAATTAATTTTATGTTACGTGAAAATTTGCGTGAGTACGAGTCGGCACCTGTCACCGAGGGAAAACCTGAAAATAGTGGGTACGCGGCCGAACTTACGCTCGAAGAGGTATTGCGTGCGCAACACGAAATTCTGCAACTCATGGGACACGATTTAAGCTCGAATGAGAGCGTGCTCGATTGGATTGGCGCGTATTCAAAAAAATTTCGCGTGCTAATAAACGGCTATGACGGAGCGTATGACCCTGAACGCGATACAAGGGAAGCGTCAGAAAACAGGGCACTTTTTCATGGAAATCCGAATGAATTTTATGAAAAAATGAAACGAGAACTTGAGGAGCATCACTAGAGTCGCATTATTGCAGTGTTGGAAGGGAAGTATATACTGACGTTACTTTGTAGACTATTAGTCATTAAAAAATCACTCAAAGCATGAATCTCATCAAGTTGTTTGACTATTCTGTCCCGCGAGTCGCTGCAGCGACACTTCTCGTTCTCGGCCTTCTCATTTCCGTTTTTTATAGCGGAAAGGTGATTACCGATATTAAACTCTCGAATGACACCATCGAGGTAACCGGTTCGGCAAAAGAAGCAGTTACGGCGGACATGGGACGATGGACCATCAGTCTCGAGGCGAAAACAGGTGTCGACAACCAACAGTCGGGATTTGACCGTCTTGATACCGCAGTTGTGAACATTACGAAGTATCTTACCGAAGCAGGATTCACGGAATATGAGACCCCGACAGGATCTTCGTACCCCAATTACACCTACCCCCAATATACGGAGCCGGTACTTACCGGATACACCGTTTCACGCTCAATTATTGTACGAAGTGGCGACATCGAGAGACTTTCTGCACTTGCTAACAATGTCGAACCGTTCACGGGTCAGGGTTACAATGTTTCAACAGGAATGCTCGAACTCACGTACACCAAACTTCCCGAACTTCGCGTTCGCTTGCTCACCGAAGCGATTAAAGATGCGACCGATAGGGCAAATGCAATTGCACAAGATTCAGGAAGAAAGGTTGGGTCACTTCGAAATGCATCGAGCGGTGTTGTGCAGGTTTTGCCGGAGGGGGGTGTCGAAGTGAGCGATTACGGCATGTATGATACACAAAGTGTTCACAAAGAAGTTATGGTGACAGTTCGAGCGACTTTCGGTCTCGAGTAAGTACGAAAACACCCGCACGCTCCGCGTGCGGGTGTTTTTTTTGTTTCCACAGGACTTACATCGTCGTAGTGAAGTTATTTCACACGAATTAAATCAAACTGAACACCCTCAAAAGGGTATATATTCCAAGAATGAGTGTGACGACACCGACGAGCACAGCCATGTTTTTTGTGCGTATTTTTGAAACGACATACGCAGAGAGCGGGGCAGATAACACGGCACCACCGACCAGGTAGAGCGTTATTGGAGTGAAAATTTGTTTCCCGAGCGCAAAGTAGGTTGCCGCCCCGACGGCGCATGCAACAAACTCCGCGAATGATGTAATGGCGATTGCGCTTTTTGGATTGACTCCCGAAAGGAGTTGCCCGGACGTTACAACCGGTCCATATCCACCGCCACTGATTCCCTTATTGAAAGCGGCGACGGTGCCGAGGAATGACACCTTTTTCCAGCTGAACACATATTCATGACTTCGTTTGAGGAGAATAACGATACCGATTATGGTAACCATTGTGCCGATGTATATCCTCACAGCATCAGCGGAAAGGGACACTGAAACATACGCGGAGATGAGAGCCCCCACCGCGCTCGCTATTGAAAGCAGAATGCCCACCTTCAGATCCCGCGGAGTCCGTTCATACGCCTTAGCAAGGCCATCGGTGGTGTGTATTTTTCTCAAAGCGTCCGGCATGTAAAGACCTGATACATCGGGAAGAAAATTCGCATTGCCTTGTCTGTGATGAAAGATTGAAGCGAGAATGCCGGTTACGAGTTCTGATATGAGGATTGCGGGCACGATGTCGGCAGGCTCAAATCCGAGTGCGAGGAGGAGCGGTGTGAGCGACGTGCCGTATCCCATGCCGAGTGAAGAATCCACGCACTCAAATGTGAATGAGAGGAGCAGTATGGTAAGTCCGAGACCGAGGGCGATTTCTTCCATAGAATCACAATTCTTTAATACTCTACATGCACTGTAACGGATAATCGACCACAGGCGTTGCGCGCATCTTGAGAGAATCAGGGAATGAGATAGAATAGAGGTCCATTCAGTATTGGAACATTACAAGTAACATATCAAAGTATATGTCACAGACACCAACAAAGGTCCCGCAGGTCATCTTCAAGACCCGCGTTCGCGATGAAAGCGTCGAAGGTCCGAATCCGTATCGCTGGCAAGACGTTACGACCGATGAAATTTTTAAAGGAAAAAAAATAGTCCTTTTCGCTCTTCCCGGAGCATTTACGCCGACATGCTCTTCCTTTCAACTTCCCGGATATGAAGGAAAGTATGATGAATTTAAAGCACTCGGCATTGATGAGGTCATCTGCCTTTCGGTAAACGACGCGTTCGTCATGTTTCAGTGGGGCAAGCACCAAAATGTGACCAAGGTGAAACTTCTTCCCGACGGTTCAGGAGAATTTACGAGGGCAATGGGAATGCTCGTGAAGAAAGATAACCTCGGTTTCGGTGAGCGCTCATGGCGCTATTCGATGTATGTCGAGGACGGGGAAATAAAAAAAGTATTCTCGGAAGCCGGTTTCACCGACAACTGCCCAGACGATCCATTTGAAGTTTCTGACGCCGATACGATGCTCGCGTATCTGAAGGGAAGTCAGTAAGTTGAAACACAACAGAACCCCGCGACTGAAGGTCGCGGGGTTCTGTGTGCACGCTTTATGCCCCTCCGAGGGAGGCTTGATACGCGATAGCGAGACGCGCGGAAAGTTCTTCGAGAGTGTTCGCAATTTCACCCTCAATGACGTAGTGGTAGTGATCCTGAATCTCAAATCGTTGTACTCGTATTCCGAAATCGTTTGGGACATTGAATTGCACAAAACTAATGCCGTTTTCCGTAAGTCCGTATGCACTCCCATCATCGCGAACGGTGAACTCGGCTATCTTCGGATGGGGAATGGTATACCAGTTTTCATTGTTGAATCGATAATCGGAGTATGACGTCACACTCCCGACAATATAAGTGTCATCTGCGTACACGGTAAAAACATCACCGCAGAGCGGAAATATCATACATACGGCACATAAGGTGATTGCAATAGTTTTCATATAATATGCTTAAAACCGGCGATATCTCATGGGAATGAGATATCGCCGGTTTTTTCCAGTTTTGACAAAGCGCCCGAGGAGCAAATGTACAATAACATTATACACCATAGAACAAATAAGTCAAGCATACTGCTTTGCATCTTCGAATTCGCGGGTGCATACTGCATCAATGAAAAAGTCACTGCTCATCGTGCTCCTTATCGCGGTATGCGCGTTCCCACTGCGAACACTCGCAGTTTCGACCGATGAAACATACCGAGCCGCACTCGCGAATCTCGTTGAACTGCTCTTGCGGCACGTTGCGCTCCTCAAGGCTCAACTTGCAGAACAACTCGCTCATGAGATTCAGATAGACAATCGAATACCATCGGTAAATGAACTTATGGCTTCACAATTTTATGACGGTCCGTATACCGCGCTCTATGCGGTGCGTGGGACGACACTTTTTCCAATAGGTGAATCTCGCCCTGTGTCAACCGATGAGGAACTGTGGCAGGGATTCGTTCGTCTTGCCGGCAATTCTTTCGTGAAGAGCCACATACAAGAATTTAGAATCTATTCAAGCCCTGCAGCGGATTACGACGCGTTTGCGGAACTTGATCCGAAAACGGGCAGATGGATACTTGCTGTGAATAAAAACGGCGTTGATATTTCGAGCGATGAGATGTGGACTGAACTCAACCAACTCTTCGTGCACGAGATGGGGCATATCGCGATAAGCGAGTCGATGTTTAATTCCTTTTCAGATGAATTTTGGGATGAGTCCGATCTTCGTCATGCTCGGCGGGTCGAGGAAGGCACCACTGCGGAACTTCGAGATGAGATTGTCGCCCGATATTATAGTGCGCACGAGAGCGATTTTGTGACCGAATATGCCGCGATGAGCCCTCTCGAGGATGCCGTTGAATCGTTTACAGCGTACGCAATCGGTCGTCCCGCGTACCATAGAGGACTTCGCGCTGAAAAAATACGGTTTTTTGAGCGCTACCAAATCACGCGGGAGTTACAGGCTCAAATTCAAGACTCCCTCTGACTTGCCCCAAACACATGGACAAAATTTAAATACATGGTAGTATGGTCACAACAAAACGAGGCCTGAAGTAGTCGGATCAGTAGCACAAGAGTTTTGATTTATTTAAGTAATTGAAGATCGAATGAAGGGAAAAATCGCTCGTCTTACTGACCGAGGATTTGGTTTCATTACTCCTGATGAGGGAGGCAAGGATCTTTTCTTCCACGCACGTTCTCTCTCTGAGGGAGTTATGTACGATTCACTCAAGGAGGGTGATGTCGTGTCATACGACGTTGAGGAAGGAGATAAGGGTCCTGCAGCGGTGAACGTTAAGCTCGCCTAAACCAAATATCAAAACACCCGTGGCTTCGGTCACGGGTGTTTTGTTATATGAGTCCGAGTGATTCTCTGAATTGTTGCGCTTCCCGCGCAGAAAGTTCATGAAATTGTCCCGGTTTCAAATTTTTCAACGTGAGCTCCATGATGCGAACTCGCTTCAGTGACATCACCTGGTACCCGAGCGCTGCGCACATACGGCGCACTTGGTGTTTCTTTCCTTCCGTGAGAACGATTGTAAACATCTGCTCATTTCGAGGGGCGGCTTCCGCTTTTGCGGGCTTTGTTTTATAGCCTTCGATATCAACCCCTTCCGAAAGATGGCGAAGAAACCACTTGGTAACTTTCTTGTCTACACCCACGAGATATTCTTTCTCATGATTGGTGTCGGGACTTAAAAGTCGTTCGGTAACCCGCCCATCGTCGGTGAGCAGAATGAGACCCTCTGAACTTTTGTCCAGTCGTCCAATCGGAAAAATACCGGTGATTCCATAATCGTTCGCGATTTTAGCGAGGATGTCAGTTTCATTTGCACTCGGCGAATGGGTGATAACTCCCCTCGGCTTGTAATAAAGAATGTATCGAAACGTCTTATTCACGACTCCGCGCACCTCAACGCGATCGCCCTCATTAAGTCGCTGTCCTACAACTGCACGCTTGCCATTCACCAAGACTTTCCCATGTTCAATGAGCGTATCCGCTCCACGTCGCGTCGAGAGACCTTGGTGGGCCAAATATTTATTTATGCGCATGGGGAAGTCGCTCATAAGTTTTACAGCACGATTAGATTGTGCTATAATTTTGCATCAATGTCAAATTCCACAACATTATACGACGTTATCGTAATAGGTGGAGGTGCCTCGGGCATGATGGCTGCCGGACGGGCGGGTGAACGCGGGAAACGGGTGCTCCTCATTGAAAAAAATAATGTTCTCGGAAAAAAACTTAGTATAACGGGAGGCGGGCGCTGCAATATCACTAATGCCGAATTCGATGTTCGTACATTCGCAGAAAATTTTGGTAAGGCGCGAGAGTTTTTGTTTTCGCCGCTTTCACGGTTTGGAGTCCAAGAAACATTTGATTTTTTTGAGTCACACGGTTTGCCTCTTATTGTGGAAGAAAAAAAACGCGCTTTCCCAAAGACACAGTCGGCTCCAGATGTCACACGCGTCATGGAGAAATATGTGAAAACAAACAATGTCGAAATATTGACCGGTGTTGCTGTACGCGGACTTGTGTCTGCCGCCGGTCGCGTTCTCGGTGTACACACAAGCATGGGAGAATTCAGAGCGTCTGCGGTCGTACTTGCGACCGGCGGACTCTCGCATGCGCACACCGGATCAACTGGCGAAGGCGTGGCGTGGGCTGATTCTCTCGGCCATACGGTACATGATTCAAACCCCGACCTCGTGCCGCTTGCGGTCAAAGAAGATTGGGTCAAGAACATGCAGGGGAAGTCACTCGATAATGCAAAGATCACCTTTGTTTCAGGTGATGGGCGGTTTTCAAAAACCGGAAGAATTCTTTTTACCCACTTCGGACTTTCCGGACCGACAATTCTCAATGCTGCTCATCGTGTGAAAGAACTTTTACAGAGCGGCCCGGTTCATGCGTCAATCGACCTTTTTCCACACCTGGATGAAGGCGCTCTTCGTTCTTTCATTCTCAGTGAATTCGAGAAACATAAAAACATGACATTTAAAAACATTCTACGAACCATCGTGCCATCCGGCATGAGCGCGGCGGCGCTCATGCATGTGGATGGGGCTCTCCATGAAATTAAAATACATAGCATCTCAAAAGAATCGAGAAATATACTTGCTCATACTCTCAAAAATCTACCATGTACCATAGTTGGGACCATGGGTTTTGATCGCGCCGTAATATCAGATGGCGGCGTCGACCTCTCTGATGTCGATATGCGTACAATGTCGTCTCGGAAACTGAGCAATCTCTACTTTATCGGAGACACGCTCCATATTCAGCGCCCAACGGGCGGATTTTCGCTCCAACTGTGTTGGACAACCGGGTGGGTTGCAGGAAACAGTGTGTAGGCAAAAATCGAGCACCCACTTACCGTACGAGCGTAAGGGGCGGGGTTTTGTAGTACTGCAGTTCAGAAGGGTTGAGGTGCAATTGCTGGATTCCATCAAATGCGAACGGCAGATAGTTGACCTGTACGTTGAATTTTGATTCCGTTTCATCAGCACTCGGAGTAAACAGGACAAGGAGGGTGAATTTTTTCGCAACACCTTTTGGAACGACGTACATCCCGTTCTTTACGGGAGCATCACTCAATACAATACCGACTGCGGTACCCTTGGCTCTCTCAATCTCATCGTCACGAACACTATATGAAAGAGCGTCGCCTGAGTGTGTGTCAGTGTTATTCGCAATAATCGGAATTGAGACTTCGCGATTTTTTTGTCCGAAACTGAAATCAATGGTGTAGATTCCCACCGTGCCGTCAACCGAAAACGCGTGTTGTCCTGAAGTGAAATAGGCGTCTGATACAAGGGGGAGCGAGAGCGTGATGAGCGCACAAGCACCCGCAATCAAGTTGTGTTTCATAGCAGTGACATCATACAATGAAGTTGCATAAACAAAAAACCGCCAATGGCGGTTTTTTGCTCGTATGAATGACGATTACAGCGAATCAGAAGCATCGTGTGCAAGATCTATTGCCTCTTCCGCAAGATCAATCGCATCAGCATAGTCCTCGTCATCGAATGCGTCTTCCGCTTCCTCGAACTTGTCCTTCGCTTCGTCGTAAAGGTTTTCCGCCTCTGTGGTGTCTCCATCGGCATCAAAGATGTCATCCTCCGCGGCATTGATTGCATCTTCCGCCTCTTCGAGAGCCTCTTCAGCGTCGTCCTCGAGCGCATCCTCGTCGTTCGCATCAATTGCGTCATCAAGGGCATCCTCAATCGCATCGCGGAGCGCGTCATCGAGATCGTCTGCGGTTTCGCCATCGTTGATTTCATTTGCGACCGCATTGAGGACAGCGGTTTCGCCGGTTGAATTAACCTCTACTTCGTAGTTGTGCCCCTCGAAGGTGAAGGTGACCGTTGTTACCCCGCCCTCAATTTCAACTTCAACCTCCATATCCCCATACTCCTCATCGATAGCATCCTTGAGCTCATCACTGATTTCATCCGCCAAGTCATCATCGAGGTCCTCGGCAGTGTCACCATCTTTAATTTCATCAGCCACAGCATCAAGAACCTCATCTTCATCTGTGGAATCAGACTCCGCCGTATAAGCCTTACCGTCAAATTTGAAGAAAATCGTTGCTTCGCCATCTTCGATTTCGACTTCGACATCGAATCCATCTGATGAATCGTCATCAGAATCGTCAGAATCATCATCAGAATCATCTTCGAGATGATACCTAAGCTTGAGTTTTTTGCAGAGCGGACCGGCCCCATGCTTTCCTCGTTTTTCGCAATCAAGTTCATACCGCATCTCAATCTTCTTCATGATGCCCGGCGCCCGAAGCAGTCCTGGTGGGATATTGTCACCGAAGCCTTCATGGAGGTACTCCTCGAGAAGGTTGCGCGTCTCCTCGTCAATAATACCCGTTACCTCGAGTTCATGACGAAGCTGGAATCGTTTCACCGCCTCTTTCGTAAGCGGACCGAAGTAACCCGTCCTCTTTCCTTCCGGATAGATTAATGGGTCAGTTGCAAGCAACTCCTGCAATTTTGCGATATCCTCACCGGTCATTCCTTCCGAAATACCTTCGCGAATAATCGTCCTCACTTCGCCCTTAATAGTGGCAAGTTGTTTTTGAAGTTCTTCAATTTGCGACATGAGCGACTGTATTTGCTTGAGCATGTCCTCGACAGAGGTTGCTGCACGCGCATCTCCTCCTGGGATAAGCACTATTGCTGCGAATGCGAGGGCTACAACTCCATTTCGAAATAATTTTGTCATTGAATACATTAGACTGTTAAAAAATTTGTAATCTTTAAATACCACAAAGCCCAACCTCAATGTGGTGTGCTTTCGTGCAGTATATATGAACTACGTGCGTATTCGTTACCCGCTTGTGTGCGCAGTAACATTATTGATGTTTTGTCAACCAAGTCTCATTCAAAAACGATTATGATGAAAAATCATTTTGCAGACTGCTATACTTGAGACACGGTATGTTTACAAAAACATCACGGGAGTATAAATTTCTGGCTCGACTCAATACTGCCGAAAAGGTGCAGTCATTTCTCGACGGGCTTCCCATGAATCATGAGACTTTCGGTGAAACGTGCATGTCTCCCGCCCGAGTGCTCCGTGAACGGAAGGCGCACTGCATCGAAGGAGCCTTTCTCGCCACTGTTTGTTTCAAACTCGCGAAATTGAAACCTCTCATCGTGAATTTAAAGGTTGAGAAGAGCGATTTCGATCACGTCATCGCACTCTTTAAACGAAATGGCTACTACGGCGCGGTGAGTAAAACAAATCATGTCGTGTTGCGATATCGAGACCCCGTGTATCGTTCGGTTCGCGAGCTCATCATGTCGTATTTCCATGAATATTTTCTCGTTCATGGTGGAAATAAGACCCTCCTCGGATATACGAAACCCATAAATATGAGTAAGTTTGGGACGCACTGGATAACAGCAGAAGAAGATTTGTGGGATATCGCGGAAAAAATCTATGATACCCCGATTATTCCCATTATTCCCCGAGAACAGCGAATACACGTGCGAAAGGCGTCACTGTTCGAACAAAAAATCGCCGCAATACCCGAATGGGCTGAAGAAAAATTGAAGTGATTTCAGGGGCGAGCGGGAGAGTGTCATAAAACCGTCCCGTACTAATGTCTGATATAATGCAATTACCGTGCTCAAGGAGAAATTGAAAAATCTTTTCATACCGTGCGTCGAGAACGGCTATAAGCCGAATTTTCTTGAACGTTTTTCGATGGGTATCATGCTTGTTCTCGTCGTACTCACATTCACCATTTCAAATTTGCAAGCGCTCCTCTGGATAAGTTCCGATTGGATGGTCTCAACAATTCTTCCTGCGGTTATTGTCGACCTCACCAACAAAGAACGCGACACTGAATCCCTCGGTACATTGAAAAGAAACGATGTCCTCGACGCGGCGGCAAAATTGAAGGCGGAAGACATGGCACAATATGAATATTTTGCGCACTATAGCCCAACGGGTGTCTCCCCGTGGCATTGGTTTGATGCGGTTTCATACGATTATGTAAATGCCGGAGAAAACCTCGCGGTGCATTTTACCGACTCAAGCGATGTCGTTGATGCATGGATGGATTCCCCGACACACCGCGCAAACATTATGAATGGAAATTATACGGAAATCGGCGTCGGCACGGCAAAGGGCGAATACAAAGGATTTCCTACGGTATTCGTCGTCCAACTTTTCGGTACGCCCGCCGCACAAGCATCACAGTCAGTGGAAACGGTCGCCGGCGCGCAGGCGGTACAGGAACCAGGCATTACGCTCGAGACAGTGTCTCTTTCAAATGAGTCCAATGCCTCAACAACAGAAGATGTTGCACCGGCGACGTTTGAAGTGATACCTCCGTCTCCAGAAACCGAAACACCGGAACCAATACAAACAGCGGAAACTCAGGCAAATGCCGAAACACTCGACACGACTCTTGAGACAAACGTTCAAGAAGAGCAATCACCTGAAGAATCCGTTGTTGTGTACTCTGATCTTGCCACGACATCGCGCGATGGCGTCCCCGCAACTCTCGATCCGTCGAATACTTCCGAACCACACGGACCGAACGTACTTACGCGAAGCGTAACTCAACCGCGGCTCATACTTCAAATTATTTACGGCATTCTCGCATCAGTCGTTGCAGTTGCTCTCATTCTTTCGATTGTTATCGAGTGGCGCCGCCAAAATCCTATTCAAATCGCCTACGCAACAGCGATGCTCATACTCATGGCATTCCTCTTCAACATCCACACCATTCTGACAACCGGCGCAACAATCGTATGAGTGCAAAAAAATTCGCTCGAGAGCGCCAAACGAATGTCGCTCTGATCGGTGGCGTTAAAAAACATTCGAGCCCGGCACCGCTCTACAGTTCACGTCCGCAGGCGGGTTTTCCCGCGCCCGGGGATGACCTCATCGAGAAGGTTCTCGATATCAATGACCTCGTAGTACAGAACCCTTCCGCAACGTTTTTCGTGCGTGTTGAGGGGGATTCAATGGAGGGCGCCGGTATTTTTTCGGGCGACGTACTCGTTGTTGACCGTTCAATCTCACCCCATGACGGCTCCATTGTTGTTGCGGCGGTATACGGGGAAATGGTGGTGAAACGTCTCCGAGCGCGTGGACAAACACATATGCTTGCGTCTGAAAAGGAAGGATATCGACCAATCACGGTAACGGGGAATGATGATTGTTTTATTTGGGGAGTAGTTGTCGGTTCGGTCAGAAAATTCTAAAACTGCGAAAATCGACAAACTGCTTTGTTGCACTTCAAAAAATACTATTCATCGTATAAATATACGCCTCATACTATTTTTCTTGTGCGCCTCGCAATTTATTGATTTTTGAAGTTTTATGCAATTTGTTTTGACCAATTATTAAATCTTAAGATTTGGTATACTGAGAGGCGTATGAAAGGCTATATTTTAAATATCGAGGAGGAGACGCTCAAAAACACTGATTATAGGCGTGTTTTGTACACTGGAAGAAACAGTCAGCTTGTACTTATGAACATTCAACCTGGAGACGAGATTGGAGAGGAGGTGCATCACCTTGATCAGTTCATCCGCATCGAGGGAGGCGACGGAAAGGCGGTCATGGATGGCATTGAGCACGATTTTTGCGCGGACCATGCCATTGTTGTGCCGGCGGGAATGAAACACAATGTTATCAACACCGGAATGACCGAGCTCAAACTCTATACCATCTACTCTCCGCCGGAACACAGGGATGGTCTTATCGAGCACACCAAGGCTGATGTCATTGACGAGCATTTTGACGGCAAAACGACGGAATAAAGGATATTGAAAGAAACCGCAGGGCTCGTGTCCTGCGGTTTCTTTATTGCGGTATACTTTTCGAATGATCGGCCTCATGGACTGTAACAATTTTTTTGTCTCCTGTGAGAGGCTTTTTCGTCCAGATTTGGCGAAAAAGCCGGTCGCCGTGCTCTCCTCAAATGACGGGTGCATCGTGTCTCGGAGTCAGGAAGTCAAAGATTTGGGAATTTCAATGGGTATTCCATATTTTGAGGTTAAAAAAGTATGTGAAAATTATGGCATTACCCTGTTTTCCTCAAACTTTCCCCTCTATCGAGACATTTCAACCCGCGTAATGCAGGCGCTCTCTGCGGAATTAGACTCATGTGACGTGTATTCCATCGATGAGGCGTTCTTTTCCGTTCCGGATTCAATCTCTGAAGCGGAAATACTTCATATCAGGAATACCATAATGCAAAAAACGGGAATTCCCGTTTCCTTCGGATTGGGAGCCACAAAGACCATCGCGAAGGCAGCGAGCGAATATGCAAAAAAAGGGAACGGTTGTTTCATCATGACAACCGCTCGGTGGAACAGTACGGCCATGGAACTTTCTTGCGGCACCGTGTGGGGAATCGGAAGACAGACGACTCGAAAACTGCATGAACACGGCATTTCCACCGTAGATGATTTTCTCAAAAGAGGATTAACCTTTGCACGTACTCTCCTCGGGGTTCACGGGGAGCGGCTTTTTTTTGAGCTCACTGGCACATCCGCTCACTCTGGCGGTGAAAAAAACGAATCTGAACCGCAGAGTCTCACGAGCACACGCTCCTTTGCGAAAACCACGCACACGCTATCTGTTCTCGAGAGTGCAATCGGTTACCACGTCGCACACCTCGGTGAAAAACTCCGCGAGATTGATTGCACGGCTTCCAAAATGACCATCCTCGCAGCACCGAGCCGTTTTGGTGATTTTGAATGTTCAGAAAAGACCACTTCGGCTGATTTTGTGTGTCCGACGAATGATACAGCACTCATGCTCAAGATTGCCCTCAAAATGCTTAAGGGGCTCTATGACACGGAAATTCCGTATAAAAAGGCCGGCGTAATGCTCTCGGGAATCTCACCGGCTTCTGCGTCCTCGCCCGCTTTGCTTGATGTAATCGGTGACACAGACGGGGAAGTATACAGGGTTGTCGACAGTATCAATGCGAAATTCGGCAACAACACCGTGCGGTCCGGAGTTATTTTTGATACCGATACATGGAGAGAAAGCAGGATGTTCAAATCACCCGAGTACACAACGCAGTGGTCAGAAATAGCGAGCGTTAAAGCCAAATAAAAGACTGTCCGATAGACACACAATAAGGTCTTTGATGGCCACTTTTACACAGGTAGAAACTTCCTTGCAAAATAAGGAATTATCAACATCCATTTTTCACACAAAAGACAGTCCTTTCGGTATAATTAAAGAGGTCGATCGAGGATAAAAAGTCACCGGTATGACCTTGAGTAAAACGGCTGTATCAAATTTTGGTACGACTCGAGGCATGCTTCTCCACGACTTTCCTCAATCGAGGGTACGTTGTGATGGGCACACGTATCAAAGTTATTTACAAATTTAATAGCAAAGTACATGTACGTTTTTAAACGGCAAGTTACTATGCAACGCGGGATCGCGACCCTACTTGCAATAGCACTTGTGCTCTGGGCATTGGGTGTCCACATGTTCACGAAGGCGGAGGCGGCAAACCTCACCTATGTGAAAGATACACTCTCTGACTCAGCACCAGGTTCTCTTTCGAATCATACGATAGAGTTCCTCTCGCCCACTGGGGTTGGTTCGAATGCAACCATTACGGTTACATTCCCGAACGGCTTCAATATCAGTACAAGTTCGGTCGCCGTTGGTGACGTCGACCTTGAAATCAACGGTGTTGACGAAACGCTCGTTGCAGGTGCACCAGCAGCAGGGCAATGGGGTTTTAGCATTTCTGGTCAAGATCTTCGGCTCGTGTCGGGTTCTGCAGAATCACTTTCCGCACTTGCAACTGCCACGATTAAAATCGGCAACAACGCCAATGGTGGAACAAACCAAGTCACCAACCATACCGCAACGAGTTCGTATGAATTCACCATTACCGCAGGCGCATCTGATAACGGACAATTCCGTGTAGCAATCATTGACAACGTGTTGGTCACCGCAAACGTAAATACGACATTTACATTTATGGTGTACGGAACAAGTACGGGCGCTGTCTGTAACGGCATTGACGCGACATTCGGCAACTCGTCAAACGTAGCGCTTCCGTTCGGGACGCTCAATTCAGGTGTTCCAAAGACCCTCTGTCAGGACCTCACGGTTGCGACAAACGCAATTCATGGGTATGTAGTCACCGTTGAACAAGATTCACAACTTGATTCATCCACGGGCGCTGATATTGATGGTTTTGTCAACGGTTCATGGACGGACTCACCAACAACATGGTCGGCACCAGGTAACAACGTTCTCGACGAAAACACGTGGGGGCACTGGGGTCTTACCTCTTCTGATACCGACACGCCACGTTCCGCATCTGAAGAATTCGGCTCTGCAGAATTCGTCGCCGCAAGCACGACACCTTCCATTATCATGGGCCACACAGGTCCTGCCGATGGAACGACTGCAGGTATTGGTCGAGCAAGTATCGGTTACAAAATTGAAATCACAGCACTCCAGGAAGCGGGTGATGACTACAACACTACGCTTACCTACATAGCAACACCTACTTTCTAGAGTCAAAATTGCACACAAAAAACTCTCCCTTCGGAGAGTTTTTTGTTATATACATATTGTTTTTATAAATCGATAATCGAGGTGTTACACTATGAACACTACTTATGTATCTGCGGACTCTGTTGATTGCACACATCCTTGTTTTGGGATTTTTTTTGTTCCCGCAAGCGACAGTTTTTGGACAGGGCGCCGGAATCAAACTCGTACCTGCATCAATTGAAAAGGGGGCGGATCCGGGTGCGGTCATACCCGAAACACTTTCGATTACGAATGTAAGTGAAGAGGAAAAGCAATTTTATATTTATAAACGGAACATTAAGGGCGTCGACGAGGGTGGCGTACCGATTTTCGCGGATGATGAGGAAAAAACCGGTTATGAGGTGTCAGAGTGGATACAAATTCCAACCGAACCGATTACCGTTCGTTCCGGCGAAGAGTATCACTTTGATTTCACGATTCAGGTACCGGACAACGCGTCACCCGGTAGTCACTTTGGAGGAATTTTCGTTTCAGCCGAACCGCCAAAACTTCGTGAAACAGGTGCCGGAGTTGGCTATGAAGTCGCAACGATAATCAGCATACGAATCAGCGGTGATGTAATTGATGACGCGCGCATTCGTTCTTTTTCATCAGACAATCTTTTTTATAGCGAAAAAAATGTGAAGTTTATCGCAAAAATTGAAAACCAGGGCAATATTCTCATTCGCCCAAGAGGGCCGCTCACTATTACTGGTATGTTCGGCGGAGAGCCAGCGTCACTCATTGTGAACGATACCCAGGCGGGTGTATTTCCCGGTACCGCACGCGATTTTGAATTTTCTTGGAGTGATGAAGAGATTGGCTTCGGCCGTTATGAGGCCGTGCTCGCACTTGGTTATGACGGTGATGGCGGTCGAAAGACAATTGACGCAAGTCTTGTGTTTTGGGTTTTCCCTACCAAGGTCATGGTACCGATACTTATCGGATTTCTTATAGTCACAGTCGGAGGGTACCTCCTCACTCGGTACTATATTAATCAGGCGATTATTCGTGCGGCTGGGGGAAGACGGATTCCGACACAGCGCTACCGAAGGCAGGTTGGAATATCACGTTTCGCGTTTGTGTTCATCTCACTTCTTGCTGTGCTCGCACTTTTCCTCATCGCACTCCTTATATTCTTTGCTTAGACGCGTGATATCATGAAGATATGTACGTTGGTATCTACCACAAAATTCTTCGTGTCAGCGCACTACTTGTAGCACTTATCCTTCTTTTTGACGGAGGGTTTGTTCTACCGATAACGAAACAACTTTCCGATAATACAATACGGTTTCTTGCAAACAGCAGCAGTGTTACGGTGGCTGTTCCGGAAAACGAATTGAACATCATCACAGCGCAATTGACGGAGAGAGAAAGAGATCTTGCTATTCGTGAAGCGTCCCTCAATGAACGCGAAATTGCAGCGCGCGATTTTGGCGACGGTACCTCAAACGATATATCCGTCTACCTTCTAAGCAGTGTTTTGTTTGTGTTGACTTTGCTCATTCTCTTCAACTACGCACTCGATATCATGAGGGCGCGGAAAAATCGATATGCGGAACAAACTGTTTAAAGGCGGTCTTACGGTGCTCGGCGCGATACTGTTGTCGACAATCGGGATTTTTGCTTCTGATCGTTTGCAGGGAATTGACCGCGAACTTGTTGGTCTGGCGGGCGATAGTACATCCGGCACCTGTCGTGCGGGAATGGTGCGTCTTTCATACGAGGGAAAGATTCTCTGTGTTGATGCATATGAGGCCGCACCCTCGGAAGCATGTCCGCATCAAGATCCGACGAACATTCTTGAAACGGAAAAAAACGCCAATACGAATAACTGCTATGCGGCGAGTGTTTCCGAGAAATTACCGTGGACCTTTGTTTCGCTCCCTCAAGCTCAACGATTGTGCGCACATGCAGGGAAACGACTTCCTACGGCGGACGAATGGTACAAGTTTGCGCTCGATAGTGACCCAACTCTCTGCATAACGGAGGAACCGAACAAAAAACCCGGTGGAGGGTGCCCGTCGGGAATAGGAGTCTTCGACGCTATCGGCAACGTATGGGAGTGGGTTGATGAAACGGTAACGTCAGGGACCTATGAAAATCGCCCGCTGCCAGCGGAGGGCTATGTCCACTCGGTTGATGCTTCGGGTATTGCGATAACCTCCGATCAAAACCCAGATGAACTCTATGGTGCAGATTATTTTTGGTCAAAACCCGACGGCGTATTTGGCATGATTCGGGGCGGATTTTACGGAAGCGGACATGATGCGGGGCTCTACACCATCAATGCATCTGTACCAACATCTTTTGGGAGCCAAGGTGTGGGTTTCCGCTGTGTAGAAGACGTCATCTAGAAAATTCCCATATCGTATAATCAAACTGCAATGAAACGGGTGAAAACCATCGCGGTTATTTTTGGTGCGGTGATAATTACTGCACTCGGCATTGATGCGGCTGATACAATCACGGGCTCAAAGGGCATGCTCTTATCCCAAGTGATACGCACCGAAGAAGGTGTCTGTCCTTCCGGAATGAATCAAGTTTTCAACATAGTAACGCTCACGTGCGTCGATACCTACGAAGTTTCGCCGGGTGAAAAATGTCCGATTTCCACCCCCGCGAACATTATTGATTCACACAACAATATTGAATCAACAATCTGCGTTCCAGAGTCGAAAGCGGATGCTTTACCGTGGCGTTTTATTACACGCGACCAAGCCATGCAAGCGTGTGCGCGAGTGGGAAAGCGCCTTCCCACGAACGAGGAGTGGTACCAGCTCACGCTCGGTACGGTCGGGGTTGAAGATGCGTGTAACGTGCGTTCCGGATCGGTGGCAAAAACCGGCGAATATGATTCATGCGTTTCTCCCCATGGTGCTTTTGATCAGGTCGGCAATGTATGGGAGTGGGTAAGCGATGATGTTATCAATGGAATGTATCGAGAGCGAATCTTACCAAAGGACGGATATGTCGCTCAAACAGACGGGTCGGGCATGGCAACGGTATCAAGCGAACAGCCGCAGACGTTGTTTGGAAACGATTATTTTTGGTCGGAAGAGAGCGGGGCGTACGGAATTATACGCGGCGGTTATTACGACAGCGACTCGGATGCTGGAATCTATTCTGTTCATGCCGACACCCTTCCAACTGCAGCCGGCGTAGGTATCGGTTTTCGATGCGTACGATAAGTGTACACGGAATACGCACATACGCTCATACAGAGAAGTGCTTCTGCGGTACAATAGAGTCATACCATGCATACGTGGGGTCATTCATTGTATAGAAGTGCAGTCATTGCGGTTCTCTGTGTTCTTTTTGCCTGCTACCTTTTCCTGAACTTCACCCAAAGCATCCGTGCGGCAACCGTTCATGAGTATAAGGATACTCTTTCCGATTCAGCACCCGGGGAAAACTCAAACCATACAGTCCAATTTAAAACCACCGTTGCAATTCCCCCGTCAGGATATGTTCGCTTTGTTCCCGATCCTAGTTACTTCACTATTCCCGCCACAGATTTTGATATCGACAATGTGGAACTGCTCGTTTCGACGTCATCCGATTACATACTTCGTTCAGCAACCACCACTGCCAATGCGTCAGACGACGGCGTTAGCATTGTGAGCGGAACTTCGGGGAATATCGAAGTGACCCTCAACTCATCCGTGGGCATTCCTGCGGGTGCGTATCTTATGCTTCGTATCGGTACACACACGACAAACGCAACGGCGACTGATCAAGGTATTCTCAACCCTTCTGCGACAGGTTCGCGAGCGTACTACATTGAAACAGGAGGAGGTGGCACAGACGAGAGCGTGCAAGGCTTCGTCGCTATCATAGAGTCGGTGTCGGTTCCAAATGTCGACACAACTGAAACCGACCCGCCGATTCGATTCAATGGCGCACCTTCGGGAACCATTTCCGGTACGACTCTGATTGTGCAAATGTCTCTCGAAACGAACGAATTCTCACACTGTCGCTACAGTACTGCAACAGACACTCCGTATTATTCCATGAACACCGAATTTTCAGGATATTTTACGACCATACACACTAGAAATATAGACGTGGCAACGAACACGACGTACACATTTTTCGTTCGTTGTATAGACGATGAGGGAAACTTCAATATTGACGATTACATCATCACGTTCACCGTTCCGGAGTATCCCACAGGTGAACCAGGTTCGGAGGGCGACGATGAGGGCGAGGGGGAGGGAACGGGTGAGGGGTCGGGCGAATCGGACCCGGGTTCCGGAGATCCATCAGGTGGCGATGACACGAGTGGCGGAACAACAGGCGGAGGAGGAGGGGGGGGCGGCGGAGGAGGAGGGGGTTCAGCAAGTACCGGAAGTTCGGGTGGCGGCGGATTTGAGGGAAGTCAAAAACCCTATCAGAGCGGTGACGGACGCGTGATTATCAATGGATATGCGTTTCCTCGGAGCGATATATTCGTGCTCGTCGACGGTCAACAAGCAGAGCGAGCCATTGCCGGCACAGCGGGAGACTTCTCGGTCATTATCGATGAAATAGCCCGTGGTGCACACACGTTCGGCGTCTATGCAGTCGATAGAAACGGCACGCGATCGAGCACCTTCTCAACCACATTCACTGTGACTGGATCTCGCGCCTCAACACTCTCAAACATCAACGTCATGCCATCAATCAAGGTGACGCCGAATCCAGTTGACCCGGGAAGCACGCTCAATCTAACCGGCTACGCAATTCCCGATGCGACCATCACGATTGAAAATCAGAATGACAAGTCGAGTGCAAGTTTAAAATCGTTCACCACTACATCAGATGCAAACGGTTTGTGGTCACTCGATATCAGTACCAACGGATTTCAAACCGGAACCTACAAAGTGAGGGCGAAGGCAAAACAAGAGCCGGGGGTTTCCACAAATTTTTCAGATTTTACGTACTATGGCGTGGGTCAGCAGGCAAACGTTCCCCAAACATCCGACCTTAATCGCGACGGTAAAGTTAATCTCATTGACTTCTCAATCCTTCTCTATTGGTGGAATACGAGTGGCGGCAACTCAAATCCTCCCGCCGATATCAACCGCGATGGCAAGGTCTCTCTCACCGACTTCTCCATTATGATATTTAACTGGACCGGTTGACCCTAAATTACAAAGCGCAGCGACAATAATTTAGGAGTCAGTCGGCGCATAGCTTATGCAATCCCTTTGCTGCGGGGATAGTGAGGCGGACGTTTTTACTCGTTCGTCGCAGAATGCCTCGTGGGCGTGCCCCGAGGATGAATGCGACATAAAATTTTAGTATCGTCGGTGGACGATACTTCTGCGAGCAAAAACGCCTGGTTCCGCCCACGTAAGGACCCGTCAGCTTGCTGCGGACAGTGAGGCGGACGTTTTTATCTTTTAAATATTCCGGTTTGTGTATAACTGGTGCGATGCAATACGTTGCATACCGTACAATGAATACGTATGTCCTTTTTGCAGAGACTGAAAGGTAGGGGTATTCGTACCGAGCAGCGGCTACAGTCGAGCGAAGAAGAAACTGCGCTCGACAAAATAGTGCAGCTCGATGTCGACGTGTTCCAAACCACCGATCTCATAGTCGTGTACGCTCAAGCGGCAGGAGCGGAGCTTTCGGATATACACGTTTCCATAGAGGGGGATGCTGATGTTGTCCTCATTGAAGGAAAGCGGCTTCGCCCAGAGCACCTCGCGTTCCCCAAGCGTAAACCGGAAGGGGCTTATTTTACAGAAGAATGCGTGTGGGGAGATTTCTATAGACGCATAATTCTTCCGGAAAGTGTTGATATTGCAAAGGCGGAAGCGAAAATTAAAAATGGCGTTCTTGTACTCGTGCTCCCACTCCTTAAACCGGAGGAAAAGGAAAAGGTGAGACTGAAGATAAGCAGAGCACGCAGCAAGGAACGTTGATGCGGTAGCGGGGATTATGGTTCTTTCAGCACATTCACAAATTTTCAAAATAGTTTACTCAGCACTCATTGTTTTTGGGGTGTTTTTTGTGAGCGTACTGACCGCAGATGCGGCAGGGCTTTCGTTTTCACCATCAACGGGAACATATACGAATGGTCAGTCGTTCACCGCAACAGTACAAGTTGACCCCCAATCGAAGAGCGTCAATGCGGTTGAGGCAAAACTCACATTCGATAATACAAAATTGTCGGTTGTGAGCGTTTCAAAGACGGGTTCGGTTTTTTCTCTCTGGACCACAGAACCGACGTTCTCGAATACCGCAGGCACCATAGATTTTGGCGGGGGAAGTCCATCTCCGTTTACCAGCAGGTCTACTCTTTTGGTGGTGACATTTCGAACGCTTGCGGAGGGAAGTGCAAATGTTTCGGTATCCTCCGCATCCGTTCTTGCAGCTGACGGACTCGGTACCGATGTGTATACTTCAAGCACGAATGCTTCTTACACAATAAGCGCCGCAACAACACCCGTCACACCCCCCCCTCCCGCCGAAGAAGAACCGGTCGAAGATACTGAAGAATCTTCGAACGCAGCCATAACTTTCGGAGACCCTCCCCGTGCGCCGGAGGCGGGCTCGACGACATTCCTTGATCCTGAAGTGTGGTATGCAACAAAAACAGGCATCTTTACCTGGACGCTTCCCTTTGATGTCACTGAAGTAAAACTCGACATAGCGACTTCAGCCGATGCGGAACCGACAACCGTCTATGATCCGCCCATTGAAGATTTTGCAACAAACGAAGGTGTTCTCTTTGAAGGCGAGCAATACCTTACGATTCAATTCAAGAATCAAGTGGGGTGGGGAGGTATCCTTCACCGAAAAATAAAGATTGATACGGAAGCACCGGAACCGTTTAGCATCAACGTTCGAGCTGGAAACACTCCCGATTCATTCCCGCTTCTCACCTTTGATGCACACGATGGAACATCCGGAATCGCGCGGTACGAAATGAAGATTGCCGATGGGGAACCGTTTGAAGTCACACCCGGCGAAGCGGGCATCGGATATCTTCTTAAAAATCTTGAAGATGGCACCTATACTGTTCGCGTAACCGCATATGACTTTGCGGGCAATAAAACAGAATCTTCCGTACCGGTCCTTATAACCGCAGGGTGGCACCCGCCCGTTGAGGAGATGTCGACGGCCTCATTCTGGGATCTCTTCAAGGGAAAGAACCTCGTCATCATCTTCCTTCTCCTCATCATACTTGCTCAATTCGGGTACACATACTATGCTCGCAAACAGCACGAACAAAAGGAGCATAAACTTCGGAAAGAAACCAAAGAAATCCAAGACCAAATGGAAAAAATATTCTCCGCTCTCCGCGATGAAATTTATGACCAAATCAATTTGATTACCAAAAAGCAACGCCTTTCAAAGAAAGAACGTGAAGCGGTGGAGGGGCTCAATCAGGCGCTCGAAGTCTCAGAAACATTAATTGAAAAGGAAATCAGTGATGTAAGTAAGATTCTTAAGTGATGACGTTTGCATTGTGCTGCCAGCATTCTAAGACTCTGATTACAGAGTAGCAGCAAGTCATGCGGAAGCGAATCACAAATAACTCGAAAAATATTCTCACATAGCACCGTATTTTCCACAGTTATAGCGCACCATATCAACAAACGGTGCGCTATAATTAGAATTGGCCACCACTCTAACCCAGTGGTCTGGCTGTTTGTTGAGTAGATGAGTTTAATCACTCAAAAAACAAGGAGAGTATTCAAAAAAACCATATTTAGAGCGCTAGAATTAAACTTGCGGCGTTTTAGTGTACTCAAACAGTACTTTTTTGCACTCTGTACCGTAATTGCGATTCTTACTGTATTTCAAAATGCAATTGCGGAAAGTGAAAATGACTTCTTGCCAACCACAGAATCCATACAGGTATTTCCATCATTTGCTGAATCAAGAGTTTGGCAAAACATTGATGCGATTGTCAACCAAGACCTCAATGAAACAGCCATCTTTCAAAATTTCACCCGACTGAATTCATCGTACCTCGACACAGAAGTGTCCGAACCCACCATTTCAACCGAGTCGTCTTTTGATAACGTAACTGACAAACAAGATGCAGTTCCCGAATCAAACAACGACGATGAATCGACTGAAAATAACACAAGCACTTTTGACTCTGAAAATCCCACAATCGATAATTTTTTGCCGGAAGAGAAACAAGTTAACACAGCAGACGAACAAACAAATGAACCCGAATTATTGCCGGAACTAAATTCGCAAAATTCTGAGCCGAATGTTCCTGACCAGAGTAACAGCGCTGACACATCACAAACATCTGTTTCTGACCCACACATATCCACTGATTCAGCGTTGGTTGCCTTTCTTAAAAAAGTAACAGGACGTTTTTCATTTGCCCAAGCAGTACTTTCTGAACCCGTCGCAGAAGAAAATACTGGTACAGAGCCGGTCGCCATTCCTGAAACGGGTGATATTTCAGAAGATGAGCCGACACCAACCACACAAGAGGAAGAACCCGCACTTGATGCCGTCGACTCAAATTCCATACTCAATGATGATGAAACAGTGCTGCAGAGTGAAGAAGATTTTGACTCAGAAACAGTTTCGGTAGAAGAAGCGGAACAGACAACAGAGCAATCTGGTCAGGGTAAGCAAAAATCTAAGGGCGACATGAGTCTCACACTCCACGATTTCGGCGTGCCAAGCCTCAATTCAGGACAGTTCATAAACAATCTTCAGTTGCGCCTCTCTCTCGCAGGTCAGTACGACACCGAGAAATCTCTTGAACCAGCCTCTGTTTCAATTGACTACTCATTTGGTGAGTTCTCCGGAAATGCCGGAACCATCTTCCTCGATAAGGAAATTTCAAACGCGCAAAATGGAGGATACTACCTCATACCGCTCCCCTCAATAACCGATCCATCGTTGCTCTCAAAACTCACAATCACAATTTCTTTTGCCGGAGAAAAAGAATATCTCCATGCACTCTATATCGACTCTGTGTGGCTTGAGGTCGGTACAGTAACCTTTGATAAAAATCTTTTGATTGAGCGTTTCTCGGTTGATGAAATGCTTAAACACCTCGAAGGTCCCCACAGTATGGAACTTTTGAGCGACCAGCTCGATTTTGAGCGTGAAGAACTACCCCGATTCAACCTTCGTTACGTATCGCAACGAAACTTCTTCGTTCGTACGTTCCGCAATTTGATAGGTTCCAATTTGGCATCAATCAACGAAATTGTGTTTAAAAACAACGATGGTGACCCCATCGGAATCTCTCCTGAATTCATAATAACTCCAGACGGCTTGCTCTCCATTCTTGTGAATGAGACTGACAAAGAGCGTTTGAAGCCCGGACAATACACTGTTGAGGTCGTAATAAATGAGGGTGGATACGAGACGACGGACACCTTTGAGTTCCAGTGGGGTCTCCTTTCAATAAACAGCAATCAAACGGAGTATTCGCAAAATGACATTGTAGAAATCTCAATGGGAGCGCTTACTCCGAACGGCAACACACTCTGTAGCGCAAACCTCAATCTCTATATCAGCGACCCCGAAGGTTTTATCAGTAATCCTCCCGTTGTCGCTTCGGGGCAGTGTTTTGGAAATAATGTGACGAGCGTTCCCGACTTTAGTGCACAGTTTGTTGCACATGCGACGGGAACCTATGAAATGTATCTTGAACGAGTCGATGATTTTGGTAGCGTGCTCTCGCACACCGTTGATACATTCAAGGTTGTCGACAATCAGCAGGTTGCCATTGAACGCAATGGCCCCACGCGCATTTATCCGCCGTCAATGTACCCAATGGAACTCTCGGTGCACGCTCTCCGCAGCGCATTTGCTGGTGAACTCATAGAACGAGTTCCGAGTAACTTCCGCGTCTTCAACACCGATGCTGAAATCAGAGCGATGGCAGATTACACAGAGTTGGTGTGGAATCTTGATATTCCGGCTGGTCAGAGCGAAACCGTTTCATATGAGTTTGATGCTCCAGATCTCTCGCCGTATCTCTATGAGCTTGGACCTGCTCAACTTTCTGGTTCACTTGAGCCCGAAGCAAGTTTACAATTTAGTCTGGAAAATGAGGATGCAAACGAGCCCGAAACCACGGACACTCCCACCGAACCAGAAAGTGGTGTTGATTCAGACGTCGGGCAAGAAGAAGAGTCTGCAGGAACACCTCTTCCCGAAACTCCTGTCGTGAGCGAGCCCGAATCGGAGCCTGAGGCGATGATGCCGTCTCCGGTGGCGGAAGACGCACTCCCGCCTCAAACCACTGGCGAGACAACGCCTCCTGCTGAATCTGAACCTGTCGTCGAGGAAGAGGTCGATACGCAACAGGGTATTCCACCAGCCCCGGAGCAACCTCTTTCGGAATCACTTCCTATTTCATTTTTCAGGTCTGTTATGGGAATGTACCCGTTTGCGCAGGCGGAAAGCATAGAGCCAATTTTAGTGAATGGAACGGATGAAACCTCCACGGCTCTCTCAATTATCGAAGAAGATGAGTCGGATGAAATACTAACGGTAAACATTGATGTTCCAATATCAGCGAATGAGGATATTTTCCAAGGCAACGCGAACTCTGATAACTCGAATGTAGTGTTCATTGAACACAGGGAGTGGCAGATAGCGTCTGACGCCACGGGAAACATGATTCTCTTTTGGGACGACGGCGCGTCGGTTCCTTCGGGGTGGACGTGTCTCTCCTGCGGCTCCGGGGCGTTCTATCAAAACTTCATTCAGGGAAACTCAACCTACAACTCGACCGGCGGAGCGGCGACACACACGCATACCGCTTCTGCTACTTCGACCGTTGTGTCGGCACTCACCACGATTGCAGCGGGTGGATCGGGTACCACCGCAGTCACTGCCCACACACATACGATGTCGACTTTGGCAATTTCTTCAACCTCAACTCTTCCACGCTATCGACAACTTCGCGTCATAGAGTACACCGATGCGGCTGGTGAACCAGCAGTAATTCCTGCCGGAGCAATCGGCGTATTTGATGTCGCATCATCATCGCTTCCGACCGGGTGGACTCGATATGCTGCTCAGGATGGATATCACATCCGTGGCGAAAACACCCCGGGCGTTACTTCCGGTGCAAATACGCACACGCATGCTGTAACGGGGACCACCACAAATGCTGCGGGAGGGACGACGGGTGCGGGTGGGGGTGCAACGGGTGCATCTGCGGCACACTTCCACACACTGAGTACAACCACCGACTCTGTTAACAAAGAGCCACCGTACATCGAGGTGCTCCTCGGAAAAATTACCGCGGATGGGTTGCCACCAAACAACCTCATCGCAATGTGGACCGATACGGTTCCATCTGGCTGGACCGATGTTTCTTCGGCAGCCACGTCGACGTTCAATGCTCGTTTCCTTAAGGCGTCGACAACGTATGGTGCAACTGGTGGTGCTTCAACACACACGCATGCAAATATTATGAACGCAAGCACGAGCGTACCTTCAGCAACTGTAACTGATGCCGGGGGTGCCAGTGGTGCATCAAACGTTCACACACACCGAGTCAATGTTACCGGTTTCAGCAGCCCGAATCATCTACCTCCTTATCTCACAGTTATTTTTGGAAAGCGCGCAAATTTTAATCCATTCTATACGCAAAACTCATATCGCTGGTATGTGAACATCGACGCGCAACTGCCGACGGATGTCTGGCCTGCGGGCGGAACCAATATCGCGCAAGGTGAGGGAATCACCGCCACATCATCTCCGGTAAAGGATAGTGAGGTGGTGCGACTCCGAATAAATACGCTTGTACAGAATGCCACATCAACGACAGGAGAACGCTTCATACTCCAGTATGGAGTGAGAACAAGCACGTGCGATGCAATCGGGTCATGGGGCAATGTCGGTGCAGCGACATCGAGTGTGATATGGCGAGGATACAATAACGCAACACCGGCAGACCATGGCACGCTTTCCTCGACGCTTCTTACCGGAAGCACCGTTCTTGAAACCTATGAAGAAAACGGATACGCAACCGCTACCCCGAATCAAATTACGGTAAACGGTTACGGAGAATGGGATTTTGTACTCCAAAACAACGGAGCACAACCCGGGACAAACTACTGTTTCCGTATGGTTAAAGACGATAGCAGCGCATTCTTTGCATACACCGATTACCCAGAGCTCATCACCGATCAAGTTCCCAATACTCCGCTACAAGCAAATCCATTCGATAATGCAAAGAGCACCACAACTCGGCCGACCTTCTCGTTCTATGCAACCGACACCGAAAGTGATCGACTCGAATACGAACTCACGATTGATGACAGTTTTGATTTCAGTTCTCCCGCAACCACCACATACTCATTCAATTATCCAAATGACGCCGGATGGGCAAGCTCAACATTCTCATCGGGCTCGACAACTTCCTACACGCTTCAGTCATCCGATGCGCTCACAAATGGCACAACGTATTGGTGGCGCGTTCGAACGCGTGATCCTTTAGGTTCCAATGTATGGAGTGCAACCTCGACGGTGTGGAGTGTGACCGTCGACACGTCACTTTCTGAATCGGCGTGGTATCAAACACTCGGACTGCAATTTGAAGATGGGACTCGCACCAACGTAGCAACCACGACCAGCACGGTGGTGCTTTCAACAACGACACCGAATATACCGACGGTGGTGAGCGGGTGGTCGGTTGCGACTGTTTCCCCGGGTAGCACACTCACGCTAACAAAACCATCAAACGTTGAAGTTGGTGACCTTCTCCTCATTTTGGTCGGGAATGATAATAATACCGCTAACGCGCAATGGAATAATACCACTCTGAAGCCAGCAGGATTTACACTCATCAATGAAGCCGGCGAAAATGTCATATCGGATGCACACTCTGCAGCGTTTTACCGCATTGCTGACGGAACAGAAACTGCGACGACGAGCGTGCCAGCGCAAGCATCCGCTGATTTCTGGGGATATTACATTCGTGTTACCGGCGCATCGACAACAAACCCCATTAATGTTACGGGCACGGATTATTTGGGCGCGAGTGCCGCAAGCCATGCTGTTACGAGTATTACGACGACACAGGCGAACACGCTCGCGTTCTACATTCTTTCTGCCGATGGAGCCGACACCTATCCGTTCAGTGTTTCCGGCACCGGTTGGAGCGAAAGCGCAGAAGTGTTTGCGGGCGCCGGCGGTACGGAATCGGCGGGAACCTGGGGAACGCGTTCCATGGCGAGTGCGGGTGCAACAGGAGCAGCAACAGTTGCATTTACTGTTAATGACAGCGCATCGGGATTCCAATTTGCAATAAATCCCGGAAATGCGCAGGGCACCATTATGTCTCCCGAGATTGATTTTGATTGGGTTTCCGGGCAGTCAGACTGGGGCGATGTCGTGTGGAATACCACCGAGCCGTCAGGAACCGACATAAAACTTCGCGTGTATTACACGAGCACAACCTCGTGCGATACGATTGTTCCCGACACAGTACTTTCGGGGAACAGCGGTGGGTTTGATGCGTCTCAAAGCGGGTTTTGGCTATCATCTATTTCGACAACCACCTATAATCGAATTTGCCTTAAAACGACGCTTGATCGCGGAACGGGAACGACGTCACCAGCACTGAACGACTGGTCCGTCGGCTGGGTTGTACCAAATCAGGTCCCAAATACGCCATCCCTCGCACTCAATCCAGCATTCGAATACGAAAAATCAACAACCACAACCCCAACACTGGGTGGATTTGCTGCGACCGATTATGAAAGCAACAGTCTTGAATATCAAATCATCGTTGATGATGACTACAACCTTTCCTCACCGCTCCTTACTCGCCAATCTTCAAGTTACCCGAGCGATGCAGGATGGGTATCGGCAACATTCTCAGCCGGGGCGACAACGACCTACACCATACAACCAGCTGACGCGCTCAGTGCCGGTTCTACGTACTGGTGGGCGGTCAGGGCGCGCGATCCTTTGGGAACAAATACCTGGAGCGCAACATCATCGGTTCGGAGTATTACTATAGGCAGCAGTGGTTCGCTCCCGGAGTGGTATCAGACAACAAACGCGCAATTTACTCTCGACGGTCTCGCAAATGCAACCGCGACCTCAAATGGTGTACAGATAGAAACACTCGGTTCCGCTGCAACAAACATCACAACGCAATCAGCGTGGACACAGCAGTACGCGAGCGGTACTTATCCAAACGGCACTGTCAACCCGACCTACTCGATTGCGGCGGGCACAAACCGCGCGCTCGTTGTGGCAATTGCGTCAACGCGAAGCACCGCAGGAACGCAGTCGGTCGGTGTGTACTACGGCGGGGTAGCGCTTACGCAGGCGACAGGCGACGGAACAAACGCAACGAATGTGAACCATACTTATCTCTTCTACCTTAATGATGCGGGTATTTCCTCTGCGACGACATCGGTACTCAATGTGCAAATTTCGGGCGGTACATCGTACTACACCTATGTGTACGCATCGGTCTTTGCAGGAGTGGACCAGACATCCGTTTATACCGATGCGCGCAATTATTTCAGCGGCGCAACGGCAAATGCTACCGTCGGTCCGTTTGCCTCTGGACTCACGATTGGTGCGGGGGATCAAGCGGTTGAGATTGTGAACCTCTCGCGTTCAGCGGTGGGAAATGCAGCACGCACCGTAACAACATGGGCGAATGCGACATGGCCAAACCCGTCAACGGTTGCTGCTGTGCTCACGCCGGCGACAAACTGGGGTGTTGGTCTCCATATTAACAATAGAAATGCGACGACGGCGGGAACTGAAGCATCAGGACACACCGCAAACAGTGCGAACACTGTTGACTCAATGAGCGGTATGAGTCTCAAGGTTGCGGGGTCGGGAAGTTCTGGTTCCGCAACCTCGACCGTCATTGACCATGATTTTGTATCGAATCAAGATACGTGGGGTGAAGTTGCGTGGGATGTAACCGAGCCATCGGGTTCAGATACAACTCTAAAAGTGTATTATGCAACTTCATCAACCTCTACCTGCAGCACCCCTGTCCCAAATGGAACACTTGCCGGAAACAGTACGGGCTTTGATGTGAGCGCAAGCCCCCTTGATATCTCCGGACTTTCGACCTCGACCTACAATCGCATCTGTCTGGTTATGAATTTTTCTCAAGGAAGCTCGCTCACTTCACCGACACTCAATGACTGGGCAGTCCGATGGTCGCGCACACCACAATTCATTCAGCAGGATTATAAATGGTATCAAAACATCGATGCCTATACGCCAACTGACGCTTGGCTTAATGGAGGCACTGCCGTCAACGAAAACGAGGCAATTGATGTCGATGGTGCGGTACTTCCACAAGACGAATTGCGACTCCGTATGTCGCTCACCGCATCAAGCACGAATGCAACTGCGGGGTCATCCTCATTCAAACTGCAGTTTGCGGAAGGCGCAACCTGCGGTACCGACCTCACGTGGTACGACGTCGGGGATACTGCGAGCACGACGGCCCTTTGGCGCGGATACAATAATCCCACCATTGCTGATGCCACAACGCTCCCGTCAACGCTTCTCACCGATTCAGATGTTATGGAAACATACGAAGAGCGCAATAACTCATACCCGAACCCGAATGCAATAAACGTCGGTCAAAACGCGGAATGGGATTGGACGCTCTATCACAATGCCGCAACGCCGGGTACGGAATACTGTTTTCGCCTTGTGAATCAAGACGGCACCGAGCTTAGGGAATACAACAACTACCCGGAACTCATAACGAATAGTTCGCCTGACGCACCTACGCTTACTACCCCGTTTGACAATGAGAAGCTCGCAAGCACTTCTCCGTGGTTTGAATATATCACCAATGATCCTGAGGGAGATGAGATTGATTTTCAGATTCAGATAGACGATGACCCCGCCTTCGGGTCAGCCGTCATTGATACCGAGTCTGAAACAAACCTTGATGACTTTATCAACATTGAGAATACATCCGATAAATCACCGTTCAACAATTATTCGCGAATGCGCTACATTATTCCATCGGCACTTGCAAACGGCACAACGTATTGGTGGCGCATGCGTTCAAAAGATATTGATGGGTCTGGAAGTTACGGATTATGGTCTGATGCGTACAGTTTCACCATTGCGACAACGACAACTATTTCAACATGGTTCCAAACAACCGAAGCGCAATTCGACACTGACACGCTTGAGGGTACTGACGCGACTGCGGCAAATCTCGTCAGTTTTGCAAGTGGTTCGACAACAGGCACCACGACATCAACCGCAATCGATTTTTCGGATGGAACGACCGGCAATGCGTGGGGTTCATTCTCGTTCACAGAAACAGGTGCTGCAAACGACATCTTGTACCATCTCGAATATTATGCTGATGGGGAGTGGGGCTTGATACCCGATAGCGCTTTGCCCGGAAATACCGCAGGTTATGACACGTCGCCAGTTGATATCATCGATCTCGACAGTTCAACGTACGACATTATACGCATCCGTGCCAACTGGGAGGCTGGCTCACCCACGCTTCTCGATTGGACCGTAACGTGGGGTGAGCGTGTCTCGGTTGCCACACACATTGACCCATTTGATAATGAGAAATTTTCCACTACGACACCGACATTCACCTTCTATTCGACAGATCCGCAAAATCAGGAACTTGAGTATGAAATTTCATGGTCAACAGATAACACGTTTGCAACCGGAAGTACAACAAGAAATTCAAGCAGTTCCGCTGCCGGCTTCACCAATTTGACTACGGGAGGCGATACGCAAAGCCCGTACATATCAGGCGACACCATTGCGTACAAAGTGCAATCCGGAGATGCACTCTCCGCAAGCACCACCTATTGGTGGCGCGTACGCGCAAAAGACCCTGATTTCGGAAACAGCTTTTCGTTCTGGTCAGACCCATGGAGCTTTACAACGGCAACGACCGGCGAATCAATCGCGGTATCGACGTGGCATCAGACACTCGGCACGCAATTTGAAGAGGGAACCCTAACAGGAGTTATCGCGGCCTCGGGTAGTGTCGAGATCGGCGGCGGTATCACGC
The DNA here is from genome assembly GCA_964390945.1 of uncultured Candidatus Saccharibacteria bacterium. GTDB lineage: Bacteria > Patescibacteriota > Minisyncoccia > Phycocordibacterales > UBA918 > Damh-18. Next base: position 12,674 of record CAYMIV010000006.1, on the reverse strand, counting down.
TCGAGAGCGGTTGGACTTCAAATACCATTCAGCCAGGCAACTCGCTCACGCTCACGAAGCCCACAGGTGTAGAGAGTGGCGACCTACTCCTCATACTTGTCGGAAACGATAACAACACCGCAACAGCCCAGTGGAATAATACGACGCTTAAGCCAAGTGGGTTCACGCTCATCAATACTGCAGGAAACGCAACACCAGACGCCCATGTCGCCGCCTTTTATCGCGTGGCTGACGGAACCGAGAATACGACAATAAATGTTCCTGCACAGTCCAACTTCTACTACTGGGGATACTATATACGACTTACCGGTGTTGATACGACCAATCCTATCGACGTTACTGGCGCAGATTTTACAGCGAATAATATAACAACGCCAAGTAATTCAATTCCAAGCATAACTACAACGGCTGACCAGGCGCTCGCGTTCTACGTACTTTCCGCAGATGGTGGAGACACCTACCCATTCAGCGTCACGGGTTCCGGTTGGGTTGAACAGGGAGAAATTCAGGCCGGAACACTCGCTAACAACGCCGCTGGTACGTGGGGAACTCAGGAAATGGGTGTTGCGGGCGCAACGGGTAATGCAACCGTTACGATGGCGGTCGCTGATGGAGTTTCCGCATTTATGTTCTCGCTCAAACCCGCGGCACTCACATCAGGGGTTATCAAGTCGCCCTCCATTGATTTTGATGACGGTAGCGGACCTGCGTGGGGGCAGTTATTATGGCGAGACATTGAACTTGGCGGAAGCGAGATACTGTACCAGCTTGAATACCTGAATGGTTCGGGCGCGTGGGAACTTATCCCAAACTCCGCTCTCTCGGGGAATTCAACCGGATTCACCACGGCACCCATCAATCTCGAAAATCTCAACACATCGACTTACAACGAGCTCCGCATTGTCGGAAATCTCGACTGTAACGGAGCGACGTGCCCGATTCTCAATGAGTGGACCCTCGAATGGTCGCGAGGATTTAGCGTTTCAGGTACGGCACTGGAATATGACGGAGTTTCATCAACAACCGCCGGAACTGTCGCGGTTGCGGTAAACGGTACTCTCCAGCTTGGTAAAACGGGAACAATTCAGCCAGATGGTACGTGGACTATTGACGATGTCACATTCTTTAGCGGTAACACAGTCACGGTATTTGTGAGCGGAGCAGCAGACGCCGATGAGGCAGTCGCGATTACCGAGTATGATGGCACACCCGACATAAGCGGAATGCGTCTCCAAAAACGACATATAACTATAGGTTCTGATGACCGCGCCACAGTTGTAAATGCCGACATCGGACTTTACGACAACACGAACGACGAAGACCTTTTCCACAATATTGATGGAGGAAACGATCTTACGCTCTGCGTTGATTCCGGCTGCGGTGATGCTGGAATTGTCATCCAACGACACAATACCTATGCACTTGAAACGGGTGCCGATGTGATAACGCATGATTACCAAAACAACGGCACCTTTACTTCAGGAAACAATACGATTCGCGTGAGTGGCTCGTGGGATGATAATGCTACCTCGACCCTTACCGGTTCCACCATCATCTTCACCGCATCAACTACAACAGAAACAATTGATGAATCAGGTGCAACAACCACAGGATTTAATACCGTTACGTTCGGTGAGAGCAGTGGTACTGCGACGTGGAATCTTTCATCGTCACTTGATGTAAATGGCGATTTGAATGTTACCTATGGAACGCTTTCACGAAACACTCAGTTGCTTACGGTTGCGGGAAATCTTACCACAAGCGCCGGCGGCTATTGGAACGGAATCGGGACGACAACATTTGATGGAATAAATCCTTCCACATGGACCGATGCCAACACCACAAAGCAAAATATCGGTCGCGTTGTTGTTGATGGCACCTCAAAGACACTTCTTCTTGGTAGCAATGCAACCATGACCTCAATGATGATTGGTGCAAACGACATCTTTGATCTTTCTGTTACCGGTTTTTCAGCAACCGTATATGGGGATTGGGTCAACCTCAATACGTTCTATGCCCGAACGGGAACGGTTTATTTTGCAGCAACGTCAACGAACAAAAGCATAACAGCGGGCGGCGACGCTTTCTATCATGTGAACTTTAATGGAGCCGGAGGATCGTGGTCGTTTACCGAGGCAGATCTTACAATTTCGGGAAATCTCACCATAGCAACCGGAACCGTTACTATGCCGACTGGCACAACAACCGTATCTGGTTCGTGGAGCAGTGTCGGCGGAACATTCGCTCACAATAATGCGACCGTCCTCTTCAATGCTTCGAGTGCAAAAACAATAACTGCAAGCGGCACGCCATTTACGAACGCATTTTACAATCTGACTTTCACGGGAAGTGGCAGTTGGTCGTTTAATGATACCCACGCCACAACATCAAACAACGTAACTATTACACAAGGCACCCTGACGATGCCGGGCTCGACGCTTTCAGTGGGAGGCAATTTCATAAATTCCGGAGGGTCCTTTGCGCACAATAGCGGAACGGTCAAATTCATCGGTTCCGGCATATATACGATTGATACCAACGCATCATTCAGCACTTTACTCTTTGCAGGAAGCGGAAGTTGGTCGTTTGTTGACGCCAATGTAACCGCACTCGGTTCTCTCACAGTGCAAAATGGAACCACAACGCTCCCTTCGGGAACGCTCACGCTTGGCGGCTCGCTCATAAACAGCGCACTCCTCGCTCACAATGGCGGCACAGTGCTCTTTAATTCGTCTGACACAGGCGAGACGATACAGCTCGGTTCCTCAAGTCTCTACAATATGACGTTTAACTCAGGGACGGGCGGTTGGACTATCGCGTCGCATGCGACAACCACAAACAACACAACCATCACCTCCGTTTCATCGTTTACGCTCGCACCGGATCAAACGCTCGCTGTCTTCGGTACGTTCACCAATAGTGTCGGCGGTGCATCGACAACGTGGGCGACCACATCCGTTCTTTCACTCGAAGCTGGTAATTACAGTCTCAACACGAAGACAAATACGGGTGATGCATATGGAACTATCCGCGTCAAAGCAAACACTGATATCAAGATGTGGAATTCAACCTCAACAGCGTATGTTGTCGATGGTACCGGCTCACTTTACTCGCAAGATCATAATGCCACCGACGGGTCTCTTTATATTTTTGGCGGATATGAGCGATCAAGCGGTACTGAATACTGGAACTATGGAACTGATTTCGATGGGACTGCGCTCTCAGCAACAACATCACGACAGGCGCGCATATATTTTGCTGATGGCGCTTCGGCACTCTTCGGAACGAGCACACTCTCAATCACCGGAACTTCAACTGCCTCAACAACGATTACGAACCAGGGAAGCGGGACCTACAGTGTATCGGTTTTGAATGGTACGACGACCGCTTCATATTATGACTTTGCGAATCTTACGAGCGTGGGACTTTTGCTGTCAGGAACGACTCACATCACCACGCTTTCCAACGGCCGCTTCATACCAAGTGTGTCTTCGGGCAGTGGTTTGACCGTTTCATCAACGACGATAGACGCAAATCCTGCTTTACAGATTCATCGTGTGACCTTCTCTACGACCACCAACATCGCCGCGTACAACGTTTCCCAGATCGATGGCACGCCAACATCCTACTGGTGGTTCCGCGAGTCGGCAGGCAATATTGGTGGTGAGTATTTTGACAACGACACCGGCGACCCGGGATCCATACGTTGGGATGATAGTTCGCTTGTGATTACGGTTTCCGGAACGGTATATGAGTCGGATGAGATAACCCCCATGGGATCCCCGACATGCGATGGTGCTACACCTAACATAAAAATCGTCGTCGAGGGAGGCGGGACGCACACCGGCTTCTGCGATTCTGTAGACGGCACATTCAGCATACTCGGCGTTGTTGTGGTGGGAGACCCCGTGATGACCGTATATCTCGACACGAATGGCGGAGCACAGGGGACTGTCGTTACGAAAACACCGACCGCAAACATTACCGATTTCGACATCTACGAAAATCGAGTTGTCACACGACACGAAGATGTTGAGCCGATGACTATTCTCGACATGGCGGTTTTTGATAACGACAATGATACTGATATTCGCTATCGTGCGGCGACGGGCACGCTCACTGTCTTAAGTAACACAGAACTCCACATTGCTTCTTCCACAACCTTTGATCCCGACGGTGACATCACGATAGAGGGCAATGCATCTTCAACGGCATTTGATGGCTCACTTCATATTGATAATGATGCGCTCTTTACAGGCTCTGGCACTTCAACATACTCGGTTGCGGGAAGTTTCATGATGGATGAGGGGGCACAGTACACCCCCGCGTCAACAACGGTAATCATGACAGCCACAACAACGGGTAAGACGGTGACGACGGCAACGGGGCAAGAAATTTCATTCAACAACCTCCAATTCACGGGTATAAACGGCGGATGGAATATTAATAGTGATATTGAGTCGCTTGGAAGCATTATTGTATCAACTGGTACCGTTACCGGTACTGGGGATATAACTGTTGTGAATGGGTCGATTTCAGGAAACGGCACCCTATCGATGGGAATGGGAACGACAACTCTTTATCGTACGAATACACTCGGCGGAGATACCCCGTGGACATTTGCCAACCTTGTTCTCGGAAACGGAAGTGTTACGGGAACAACAACGTTCGGTAGCGTGGCAACGACGACCATACTCGGAAAACTCACCATAAGTACAGGGCACTACTTGAGTGCCGGAGGATCAATCATCAACCTCACCGGCAGCGGAAATGTATTCGTCGAAAGCGGCACCTTCCTTGAGGCAACGAGCACGGTTCGATATGGCGGTACGGGAGGATCGAACGTTCTCTCAACGACGTACTACAATCTTGAAACAAACGGCACGGGCGGTACGCAGACGTATACGGCGACAGGTCTCGGAATTATCGTATCGAACAATCTCACTGTCGGCGGTACAGCAACATCAACGCTCACCCTCGATACGAATGATCCCGCGCTCGATGTAAATGGCAACGTATACATTGCGTCGCGAGGTACCCTCGTGGGGAGCGGGAGCGGCACCTTCACCGTTGCCGGAAACTGGGACAATGACGGCACCTTCACCGGTTCCGGCGGAACCGTTACGCTTGACGGAAGCGGAGCACAATCAATAGCAGCCGGAGCATCGTCGTTTAGCAGTCTCCGCGCAAGTTCAACCGGCTCGATTACCGTGACTGAAAATGCCACGTCGACTGGAACCATGACGCTTTACGCCACTGGCGGCTTCACGGTACAGAGCGGCCTCTCGTTCGCCGTCGGTGGAACGTTTGCAAACAATGTAAGCGGTGCGGCAACCACATGGACCGGTTCGACTCTCTACCTCTATGGAAACGGCAACTACCAAGTAAACGCTTCGACAACGAATGATAGTTACGAAACATTGCGCATCGGCGGCACGACGCAAATTCGCATGTGGAACAGTAGCGCAACAACGTATGATGTGAGTGGAACAGCGTCGCTCTATTCACAGGACCACACAAACATTCCAGGTGATCTCTATATTTTCGGGGCGTATGTAAAAACCTCGGGTACAGATTATTGGAGTTATGCGACAGATTTTGATGGCGGAGTGCTCGGTTCTCCTCGAATTGCGAATGTCCGTATCGGTAACGGTTCGAGCGTTCTTTACACAGGCGGCGGTCTCTCCATCGTTGGTTCGCCGAGTGCAACAACAACGATCGCAAACCAAGGAGTAGGTACGTATGCGATGCGTATTGGAGGCAACGCATCGACAACCATGTCGTATTACTCTTTTGTCGATATGAATGTCGACGGAATCACATTCTCGGGAACACCGAATGTTGTCAGTCTTTCGAATGGTGCGTTTACGGTCGGCGTTGCGAGTGGCACAGCAATGAGCGTTGGTGGTACGGTCATTACGCAAAATCCCGCCAAGACCTTCACGAACAACAATTTCTCGACAACAACCGGTGTCTCGGGCTTCAACGTTACCGCAACCGGTACTGCGGCAAGTTCGTGGCGTTTCACAAACCACTCCGGTTCGATTGATGGAGAAGCGCATGATATAGACCCCGACGAGGATCCGGGGTATGTCGTATGGGATGATAGTTCCGCGAACATTACCATTTCAGGAACGGTGTACAGTGGTGAAGGGTCGGGGACTTCAGGTGCTTGTGATGGGTTGACCGAGAACATTCACATTCGTGTTGCCGGACTTACAAGTTATACGGGAACCTGTGATGCGGGTGATGGCACATACTCAATACCCGGTATACTCTACAGTCCCGGAGATTCTTTCATTGTGTACATAGATGGCGAATCCGAAAAGGCCGCGACCGTGTCCGAGGACCCCGTGTCGAGTGTAAGCGGATTTGATCTCTACGAAAATCGAGTCATTGTTCGCCATGAGAGCACGGACCCTCTTTCAATCGCAGATATGTCGCTCTGGGATTCTTCCGATGACGCTGACATCCCATTCACCGCAAATGACGGCGCTCCCGATACGCTCACTCTTCCCGCGGACAGAAAACTCATCGTGTGGACCGGGAAAGAGTTCGAACCCAATGGCAACGTTACGATTTCGGGAGGGGGTGGCGGTTCCGCGTATGACGGAACTCTCGAACTATTCAATAGTGCCACTTTCGATGCGACCGGGTCGGAGGCACACACGATAGGCGGTAGCCTGATTATGGGGTCGAGTGCTACCCTCGATGACGAGACCTCGACCTTTACCTTCACAACGTCAGGAGCGGCGCGCACCATCGACACCAACGAAAATAATCTCTACAACGTTACTCTGAATGGTTCGGGCAGTTGGACGGTGACGAACACAAATCTTCAAATTGCGAACGATTTCACCATTACCCAAGGAAGCATTACACTCCCGACGGGAACAACGACAGTTGGTGGTTCAATATCGAATACCGGCGGTTCTCTCATTCACAATGGTGGAAGTATCGAGTTTACTTCCGGTGCCGCAGAAACAATCCGTCTCGGAGGTTCGAGTGTTGGTACGACGACATTCAGCGGTTCGGGCAGCTGGACCTATCTGGATACGAATGCCACAACGACTGGAGATTTTATCATTCGTTCGGGTGCCGTTACGGCGGCGAGCGGAACACTGACGATTGGAAACAATTTTAAAAATAGCGCAACATTTACACACAACAGCGGTACGCTTCGCCTTATCTCATCGAACGCGAACGCGACGATAACCGCGAACGGCTCCGATCTTTACTCGGTAACCATTGCCGGAAGTGCACACTACCGATTCACTGATACCAACGTTGCACTTCTCGGTTCGCTTCGCATCCTTCAAGGATCAACAACCTTGGCAACCGGAACCATGTCTATTGCCGGGTCATTCCAAAACCTCACCTCATTTTCACATGCGAGCGGCACAATCTTGTTCAATTCCTCTGATGTTGGAGAAACGATTAATTCCGGAAATTCACCATTCAATGCGGTTACGGTTGCGGCTCCGAGTGGCGGTTATACCATTACGGGAAGTGCGACATCGACGGGCAACTTCGCTCTCTCAAGTGTGTCATCCTTTACGCTCCAGAGCGGACTATCGCTCAATGTAGAGGGAGTATTCACCAATCTTGTCGGTGGCGCAAATACCACCTGGACGGGAAGCACACTCCGCATCAGTTCAAACGCTCCTTACACCATCAACACATCCACGCAAGGGGGTGATGTATACAACATTCTTCAAATTTCCGATAACTCGGATCTCCGCATGTGGAACTCAAGCGCGACAACGACCATTGAGGATTCGGGAAGTTCTCTCTACTCTATGGATCATGGCGGGGTAAACGGCGAACTGAACATTTACGGAAATTATGAGCGCACAACGGGATCCGACTACTGGAGTTACACGACTGATTTTGACGGTACGAATATTGCCGGATCACCACGCATTGTCACTGTTCGCGTTGCAAATGCCGCCACGACCACGTTCTCCGGCGGAGCGCTCAATATCATCGGAACCGCAGCTGCAACCACCACCGTTACCAACCAAGGAAGCGGAACATACCACCTCAATGTAACCGGCGGTACTCTCGATGCTCAATACTACGCATTCAGAAATATGGACGCATATGGTTTGGTGCTTGATGGTGAGACAGTCATAAGTTCGCTTTCTCATGGCGACTATGAGCTTGCGGTCAATGGTGGCGCACTCATGACTGTCGGTTCAACTACCATCAATTACAACGCGACACACATTATTACCGGTGCGCGATTTGCGACCACGACCGCTATTACTGGTACGAACGTCGAAGTTGTCGGCACAACGGCATCGGCATGGACGTTTACCGGACACACAGGAAACCTTGACGGGGAGGCGTTTGATAATGACGGCGGAACAGATTGCGGTTCTATTCGTTGGGAAGATAGTACCTGTCTTCTCACCGAGCAGTCAGCATATCGCTGGAGAAACAATGACGGAGGGGAAGGCGTTCCAGATTCTGAATGGTACGATCAGAATTGGGTAAAGCGAAAGCGAGTAACGGTAACAAACAGTGATGCGACAACCTATACAAATGCTGTCGTTGAACTCACGGTGTCATGGGATAGCGATATGCAGGCCGATTTCGATGATTTGCGGTTTACCGCGAGCGATGGAATCACTCCTCTCAATCATTTCCGGGAAACGTACACGGGAAGCACGCAGGCTGTCGTCTGGGTTCAAATCCCGTCGCTTGCGGCAAATGCCGACACTGAAATCTATATGTACTACGGTTACGGCACTGTGTCTGACGGGAGTGCAACCACCACGTTTATCGCAATGGATACTTTTGAGGACGGGAATATCAGTGAGTACGCTGGACCGACAAGCGAATTCAGTGTCGTGGGAAGTTCCGCATACGAACGAACATATCGCTTAGAGGCATCAGATCAAGCAAACAGCAAAACGGAATTTGGAGGCATATACAATAACTCCGCAACGGTGAGTCAGGGACAGACGCTTCGTTTTATGCAGTACATAAATACAGCAACCGGCTCCAGTGATGAGACGTGTACCCTTTTTGCTACACAGGGTCTCACAGCAAACTACGCAGTATGTCTCGAACTGTTCGGAGTCGACCGTATGTCTATAGCGCGAAATGTACTGTTCCGTGACCAGAGCGGCACAAGTACGGTGCTCGCCTCCACGACAGTCACTTATACAACAGGATGGTACGAAGTCGAGGTTGATTGGGGCACCAATAACTCCATCTACGCTTCGCTCTACAAAGATGACACGCTCATAGCCACAACGTCCGCTTCAGACAGCACCTATACGACGGGAGGTGTTGGTTTCGCACTGTGGGGATACCATGGCGGATGGGACGCTTATTCATCGCGCCCGCTTCTTGCCACGGAGCCGACAACCACATTTGGCGGAGAACAAGTCCCCGGTGGAGCAACGTGGCTTTCATCACTCAATACTGCAGCAACGGGGGTTGATGTAGGATCAATCATTCGACCTCGATTCCTTATTGAGAATACCGGTCTTACCGTATCGGATGCATATCGTCTCGCGTTTGCAGTGAAGGGCAATTCTCCCAGCTGCGAATCGGTAAACACGTCGCTCTATGGAAGCGTACCACCTCAGTCATTATGCGATACCGAGGCGCTCTGCATGGCTACATCGACTGAATTTGCCAATGAAGATCCGACAACCGACCTTCTCGGCGGTGACGGAACCTTCACGGCAGGACAAATCATTCAAGATCCCTCAAACACCACGCAGTCACTCTCTCTTGACGGTAATGAGTTTACGGAAGTTGAGTATGCCGTCCTTGTAACAACGAACGCAACGAGCTCAAGTTACTGTCTCAAGGTAACCGATGCGGGAAGCAACATTGACTCGTATGCAAGAGTCGCCGAGCTCCGTCTTACCTATGCTCCAACAATCAGCACACTGAACTTAAACGATGGTGCGAACATTATTTTGCTTCCCGGGACGACAACGCGCATATATGCGACCGGAACCGTGAGCGATCTCAACGGCTATGATGATATTGTGAGTGCGACAACCACGTTCTATCAGAATGGTTTGGTTGGAGGTGTCGGTTATAGTTGTACTCCCGACAACAATAATTGCTATCGCATGAGTGTGAGCGCCTCCTCCTGTTCGTTTGTGGGTTGTAGCGGAAATTCTTGTGATGTTATTTGTTACGCTGACATGTACTACCATACAAACTCCACAAACGCCGGAATCTACGCGGGTGACGCCTGGACTGCGTTCATTGATGTGGAGGACGCTGCCGGCTACACAGCAACAGCAACATCTCCCTCTATTGACGTGGAAACACTTCGTTCAGTCTCCGCCGATGAACTTGTCGATTATGGGTCACTCGAAGTTGATTCAGACACCGGTTCAAACAACGCATCGACGACCTTTACCAACATCGGCAATGTTGCCGTTGACCTCGCAATTGAGGGCACCGACCTCTCGGACGGCGTTACCTCAATAATCCCGGTCGATGAGCAACGATTTGCAACTTCGACGTTCACCTACAGCGCGTGCGTTTACTGTACGCAACTTAGTACTACATCGATAAATTATGAACTCGATCTCGCAAAGCCGGCATCAACAACTCCGTCTATAGTTGATGAACTCTTCTGGGGAATTGCAATTCCGTATGGAGTTTCAAGTTCCGAACACAGAGGTGACATCACGTTCTACCCGATAGATGATTGATGAATAGTCATTGCCCAATCATATATGTGTATAGTTTTGCGATGAAAAAATTTGCGTGATGGTACACTGTAGCAAACCATGATACGTTCGCTCGCTTCAGTGGGGCTCACGCTCTTTGTGATTGTATTTTATGCCTACGCGCTCCCCCTTGCGCGCGCAGCAGATGTCACTCCCCCCGATATAACCAATGTTCAAATTTCAAATGTCGGCGAAGATAGCGTTACCATTACTTGGGAGACCGATGAGGAAGCCGACTCACTCGTCAATTACGGTCTCCAAGAAGATTACGGCATTGTTCGAGTTCCAACTCCCGATAAAGTTGAGCACTCAATAACACTCGATGGCCTTGAACCGGGAAGAACGTATTATTTCCGCGTTGTTTCTTCGGACGAAGTTGGAAACCAGGGTATTTCGGCAAACTACAAGGTGCTTACCGAAGGTACCCCGGAAACTGGCGCCGAAGCGGGGCAGGGAAAAGAATCTCAAACCGAAACCGAACAAACCGTCCAGAGCGAATCACAATCGCAAACGGAAACCCAGACTGTCGAAAAAATCGTCGAACAAATTCAGCAAATCACCTCTCCGCAGAAACTTCAAGAAATCATCAATGAGACAGTCAAAGCGGTTCAGGGTATTACCGAAGACCTCACCATTGTGGGACCGCCGACTGTCATCGCTGAAACAACGAGTGCACTTGTGAAGTGGAGAACTGATCGCGAGGCGAGTTCCGAAGTCGTTTTTTCACCGAGTGATTCCTTTGTCGAGGGGCAGTACGCGTACTCTCAAGCGAGCACGGGAGGGAATGTGAAAGAACACGAAGTCCGTCTCATTGGACTTGAGCCGTATACTGAGTATCACTTCAAAGTTCGTTCCAAAGACACTTTTGGCATAACGGGGGAGAGCCTCGACTACACATTTCGAACGAAAGCATCACTTCCGGAAATTCGCAGTTTGCGCATCGTGAAAGTTGAGGAAAACTCCGCAACACTCGCATGGGACACCACTGTCCCCGCGAAAGCCCTCATCGAGTACCAGGATCTGACCACCGGAGCCCAAAACTCCATCGGAAGACCGACTCTCGCGTCGACACACCAGATGCGCATTGCGGATCTCACGCTCGGAACACGGTATGTCGCCTTCGTGATTGCTGAAAATGCCGGCGGAGACCGCGTAAAATCAAGCCCGATTACCTTTATTACGGTCAAAGATATTGCACCACCGATTATTTCGAATGTCACGAATGAGTCGACTCTATTTCCGGGAGGAGAATCTCGAATCCAGACCATCATCGAGTGGAATACCGACGAACCCTCGTTCTGTTCTCTCACGTATCGAGAGGGAATTGTCGGTGGAGTTGATCCGACCGTGGTTGAGTCAAAAGATATAAGTTATGCAGAAGAGCACGTCGAGGTTATCGTTGAATTTGCTCCCGCAACGGTATATCAGTTTTGGCTCACGTGCCGAGATGAATCCGGCAATTCCGCAAAATCCGAAAACTACGTTCTCTTTACACCGATTCAGGAAAAAAACATCATCGACATTATCATCGAAAACTTCCAATCAACCTTCGGATGGGTGAAGAATATCGGCGGTTAATGAATATTGAATAGAAAATATGAAATATAGAAAAGTTAACACAGAACGTCAAAAAATAATCACAACGCGAAGTGTTGCCCTATTCTCTATTCTCTATTCTCTATCTTCTATTTCAAACCATGGCTAAACCACTCATCGTATGCCGAGACCTCACTATTACCTACAACAAGGGTAAGTCGAATGAGTTCAAGGCGCTTCAGGGTGTGAACACCGACATTTATGAGGGCGAATACATCATTCTTTTCGGACCGTCCGGCTGTGGCAAGTCGACTCTCATGTATGCAATTCAGGGCTCGCTTCCTCCCGGCGATGGTACTCTGCTTATTCGCGGAGATGATGTTTACTCGTATCCACCCGCAGACCGCGTGTATTTTCAACGGTATG
>CAYMIV010000005.1:0-63846 GCA_964390945.1 uncultured Candidatus Saccharibacteria bacterium | reverse complement strand
CCGTCTTCAATCACCGCGGGTCAAAGTTCGACGCTCTCGTGGACAACCACGAATGCAACTTCAGTTTCTCTGAACCAGGGAATTGGCGCGGTCTCGGCGAACGGTTCCAAGGTAGTGTCGCCAGGAGTAACGACAACGTATCAGCTCACCGCACAAAATGATGCCGGCATCGTTCACTGCTCACGCACAATCACTGTTACAGTACCTCCTCCGGCTCCGACCTGTACGCTCACCGTAACACCGTCGAGCATTACGAAGGGGGAGAGTGCAACGCTCGCTTGGACAACAACGAATGCTACCACCGCTCAGTTGAATAATGGCATTGGGAACGTCGCTCTATCGGGTTCAAAATCTGTAGCACCACTTGTAACGACCGAGTACACGCTTACCGCAATAGGTGCGGGCGGTACTGTGACGTGCAAGACGACGCTTGCGGTCAATGAACCTCCCGTAAAGCCGACCTGTAGTCTTTTCGCCGATCGCGAAACAATAATCGACGGCGAGTCAACAACACTCCACTGGTCATCAACGAACGGCTCAACCGCAAAATTGAACAATGAAACAGTCGCACTTTCCGGCAATAAGACTGTCAGTCCACATGTGACGACGACATACACGCTCGTTGTAACAGGACCAGGCGGCTCGGTTACCTGTGAAAAAACAATCACCGTTGAACCCTACGTACCTGTTCCGCCCTCATGTACGCTCACTGCAATTCCTGCAAAGATTCTAAAAGGTGAATCGACCACGCTCTCATGGACAACAGCCAATGCGCAGACGGTCACGATTGATCAGGGTGTGGGTACTGTCGCACTTTCCGGCAACAAGACCGTCTCACCAACGGTAAACACAACCTACACACTCACCGCAACGCGAGTCGCAACCGAGCGCACACCCGCAGCGTCTGTCACGTGCGTTGCTACGGTCATTGTTGAAGATGAGCCCGAACCTGAACCGCTCACGTGTGACGCATTTAGCGCTTCGCCGAGCACCCTAAGCGCTCCTGGCAATACGACACTCACCTGGAATACCTCGAACGCAACCGGAGTTACTATCGACAATGGCGTCGGCGCGGTCTCCGTTGATGGCTCAAAGGTTGTCGCGGTAAGTACGACAACCACCTTCACACTTACCGCGACGGACGGTGAAGACACGGTCACCTGCAATACCAAGGTAACTGTCATTCCGGACGTAGTCATTGTTCCGAAATGCGATGCCTTCAGTATTAGCCCAACTTCCGTTTCTAAGGGAGATACGGCGACACTCACATGGAATACCACGAACGCGACCACAGTCACCATCAACAACGGGGTCGGATCTGTGGCAGTCGATGGAAATACAAACGTAACGGTAAACGCAGATACAACGTATACGCTCACCGCAACAAACGGCAGCGCCTCTGACACCTGTCAAGCGACGGTCACGCTGAAATCAAGCGGAGGCGGAGGCGGAGGCGGATCAAGTTCTCCTCGCTGTACTCTCACCGCATCCGATAAGTCGATTAGCGCAGGTGAGAAAGTAACCCTCACGTGGAAGAATACACGCACCGATCGAGCCGTTCTAAAAGATAATCGCGGTAACACGGTGTTCGACACAAAGAAGGACGACGATATTGATGAGGATGCGGACTCTGTTGTCGTAAAGCCGACAAAATCAACATCCTATACAATGACGGTGTACCGAGGCAGCAAGCATCGAGATTGTAGCGTTGACATCAATGTCTCGAATGTCACCGTTACCCGCACGCCCATTGTCGCCGGCATCTCACTCTCAAAACTCCCGTACACCGGATTTGACGCGGGTCCCGCGCTTACCGCGTTCTTCTACATGATGCTCGTACTCTGGGGTCTCATTGTTGCCTACGTTCTTGTCTACCGAAACGGCAAGATCTCCAGTGCTTCATTCCGCACCCTGTTGCCCGCACTGCAGTTCCCCCGCTTTACGAAGCGTGAAAATGTTGAGACAAGTATTCCCGGATATCGGGTCGCTCCCACCATCACGCATACACCCACGCGAGTCGAACCAGAAATCGTAACACCGATTGTTGCATCGGCGGCTCCCGCCTACGCGCCGGTTATCGGCTACGAAAACCTCTATGCGACCGGAACTTCGAACTCAACTCGCACTTTGGATGAAGAGACGGAGGAGGATGTGGTTGAAGAAGACGAACACGACACTGATGCTGGTGACGACATCTCGTTTTTTGAGGATCGCGCGCAGAAAGCGCACGTCCTCATGTCGAGTGAGGCAATACGTTTCATTGTCGGCGGCTCGCATGAACGAACGGCACAGACTGAAACTCTCGATGCCATTATTGCTCTCGCGAAAGCGACATTCCCGTCCGAGGGCGGCTGGGTTATCGTGAATAAGGACAGAGTCCTCACTCTGTTGAAATAACAGTGAGTAGAAAATAGGAAATAGGACAACGAAACGCCCGCCTGACAAAGTCAGGCGGGCGTTTCTCGTCCAATATTTTTTCTCTATACAAGTTTTTTTGTTTCAATTTCGGCAAGGAGGTGATTCCCGAGCGCTTCGATGGTCATCTCAATTCCCGAGCCGCTCCGCGACTCGAGTGTAACCGACTTTCCTGCCACCTCTTTATCTCCGACCACGACAAAGTAGGGAAGTCTCTCTTTCTTCGCATGTCGGATTTTCTTTCCGAGCGAATCATTCGAATCATCAAACGTCGCCCGTATACCGATACCGGCGAGCTCATCGTGTACCGTCCGTGCGTATGCGGTGTGTGTGTCCGAAACAGGAATAATACGCACCTGTTCGGGTGAAAGCCAGAGAGGAAAGTTACCGCCCACATGTTCGATGAGGACCGCCAAAAATCGTTCAATGGAACCCATGATTGCGCAATGAATCATGACGATTCGTTCTTTTTCTCCGCGCTCATTGATGCAGGTGAGATCAAATCGCTCGGGGAGATTCATGTCGAGCTGGATGGTCGCGACCTGATGCTCGCGTCCGAGCGAGTCCTTTGCCATAAAGTCGAGCTTCGGTCCGTACATCGCTGCTTCACCGGGCGCGATGAAGTAATCCGCATTTCGCTCCTTCGCTATTTCAAGGAGCGCAGTCTCTGCATTCTGCCACACCTCCTGCGTCCCGAGATATTTTTCCGGCGTGCTACTGTCATGAAAGGAAAGTCGGACACGGAGTTTGAAGCCAAAGGTGCCATAGAATGTGTCGATGATGTCCCAAATCTTGAAAAATTCTTCCTTAACCTGATTGTGACGGCAAAAGACATGCGAATCATCCTGGGTGATTGAAAGCACACGAGTGAGTCCGCCGAGTTCACCGGATTGTTCATCACGATAAACCATTGTTGTCTCGGCATAGCGTTGCGGCATCTCGCGATAACTGTGGGGTTGTCTGTCGAATATCTGGGTATGGTGCGGACAGTTCATCGGTTTTAGCGCGTATTCCTTGCCTTCGCGAGTTGTAATACGGAAAAGTTCATCGGCGAACTTCTCCCAATGACCCGATGTTTCATAAAGGCTTTTCCGTGTGATGTGCGGAATGGTGACGCGCTCATATCCATGTTTTGCGCGGAGCTCCCACACATAGGTGTCGAGGAGGTGGCGGATGCGCGTACCCTTGGGCGTCCAAAGGGGGAGTCCGCTTCCCACTAAGTCAGAAAATGTGAAAAGGTCCAGTTCCTTGCCAAGCTTACGATGGTCGCGCGCTTTCGCTTCTTCTATCTGATGCAGGTAAGTGTCGAGCTCTTCTTTTGTATCGAATGCGTAGCCGTAGATGCGGGTGAGCATGGGGTTCTTTTCATCTCCACGCCAGTATGCACCGGCAACCGTATAGAGCATAAACGATTCGCTCGCTATCTCAGAGGAAGGGTGCTCAGAATGACCTCCGCGACAGAGGTCGGTGAATTCTTGATCACCAGAGCCGACTGTGTAGAGGGTGATGGTCGCGCCCTCTTTCTCAAGGTCATTGATAAGTTCCGTTTTATAGGGGTTACCAGCGAAAACCTCGCGCGCTTCGATGGCATTCACCTCCCTATGTGAAAATTCTTTCCAGGAGGGAAGTATCTTGCGCATTTGCTTCTCAATTCCCTTAAGATCATCAGTTGTTGGCGCTTCCCCGCCGCTAAAATCAAAATCATAGTAGAAACCATTCTCAATTGATGGACCGATAGTTGGTTTTGCGTGCGGGTAGTGCGTCACAATGACCTTTGCGAGGAGGTGGGCAAGCGTGTGACGCTTTTCAACGAGTGTACTCATGCATGTGTGTTTAGTGAATAATGTCTCTGCGTATTTAAAAAACGTCCGGGCAAAAATATGACCATGTCATATTTTTGCCCGGACGATCTTTGCGCAATCTGCAAGGTCGTGGTTCCACCGAGCTTCCCGACACCGCGAGGGTGTTCGGGCACTTCTTGGTTCGGATTAGGCACAGGGCTTCGCGCGAGCGACTGGCGGTTGGTAATCGCCACATTCTCCGTTACGGTACATCCTACCGCACTTTCCTACGATTGCAACGCGCGCACGCGTTCAAGTGCGATGGTCGGCTCCTCATTTCGAATCGAAAGCCTGCCCTTAACGGCAATGCATGTCCCGGGGGTAAGCAATGTCTGATGTCCTCGGTATGTTTCGGGAAAGGCGACAAGTTCAATCGAATCAGTGTAGTCGCTCAATACGACGAAAGCCATGCGCTCGCCCTTTTTGGTGAGGAGCTCACGCACAGATTCCACCATGCCAGCAGTGACCACGGGCACCCCGTTCCTCCCATCATGTTTAATGGTTCCAATCGGTGAGCGTTCCTTTAATTTATCCCTGAAACTATCGAGCGGATGTCCCGATACGTATACGCCGAGGAGTTCTTTTTCCCAAGAAAGTTTCAGCGCGGTACTCGCAGGATCGCTCTTCCCGAGGACAAGTCCGTGGACACTCGCGTGAGCGTCACCGCCAAAAAGAGAATCCTGTGAAGCCTCCTTGTTCCCGAGACGTTCCTTATGATATGCGAGAAGTGTATCGAGATTCGCAATGAGCACACCCCGCTCTTCAAACTGATCAAACGCGCCAGCCATAATGAGCGCCTCAAGAGATTTTTTGTTGAGATTCCGGTTTGTAATGCGGCTGAGAAAATCACCGAGTGAAGTAAACGGTCCATTCGCCTTGCGTTCCTCAATGATTGCTTCTGAAATACCTTCGCCGAAATTCTTGATAGTGGTGAGACCAAAACGAATTTTTGCCGGTGCTCCGTCGTGGGCGGGAACCACGGAAAACGGTCCGAAACTTTCGTTGATATCGGGAGGCAAAACCTCGATGTGCATGTGGTCGCACTCATGAATGATTTCCGAAATTTTTTCCGTGTCTCCCGCATCAGCGGTGAGCACCGCTGACATGTATTCGACGGGATAGTTCGCTTTCATGAAGGCGGTTTGATATGCGACGCGACCATAACTTGCCGCGTGCGCCTTGTTGAATCCGTATGCGGCAAACGGCTCAATGAGTTTCCAGAGCCGTTCGGCGACTCCAGGTGTGAGTTTTCCGTGTTCTTGGAATCCCTTCAGCAATTTTTCCTTCTCGGCTTCCATAACCGCAGGAATTTTTTTCCCCATGGCTTTGCGGAGCATATCAGCCTCAAGCCACGAGTAGCCGGCGAGTTCGCGTGCAATCATGAGCACGTCATCTTGGTAGGTGACCACACCGTATGAACGCTCGAGAATTTTTTCAAGGCGCGGATCAATGTAGGTGATAAGCTTCGGGTTGTGTTTGCGTTCAATGTACTGCGGAATCGATTCCATCGGTCCCGGCCGATAGAGCGCAACCATTGCGTTGATGTCGTGAATCGACGATGGACGGAGTTGCTTTAAAAAAGAAGTCATGCCGGAACCGTTCAGCTGGAACAGACCCATAGTTTCCCCTCGCGCAAGCATGTCAAATGTGCCCGCATCATCGAGGGGAATGTTCTCAATGTCGATTTCTTTTTTGTGAATAACGCGAACGCGACGAACCGCTTCCGCAAGTATTGAAAGATTTTTAATGCCGAGGAAGTCGAATTTGAGAAGACCGACACCGTCTTCGCCAACCGAACGCATTTCATATTGTGTTATGAGTTTTCCCGTCTTCGGATCGGGTTGGAGCGGAACGAAATCAGTGAGTGGTGCCGGGGAAATAACCACTCCCGCCGCATGGACGCCGACATGGCGGACGCGACCTTCAATGCGGAGTGCGAGATCAATAACATCTTTTGCATCGGGGTCGCTCTTATAGAGCGCTTTAAGTTCCGGTTCGATACCGAGGGCGCGTTCAATGGTCATCGGAAATCCCTGACTCCCCATCGGTATGCGTTTCGCGATTTGGTCGCCGGTCGCGTAGGGGTGCCCTAAAGCGCGCGCAACGTCGCGTACTGCGGCACGCGCCATCATCGTCCCGAAGGTGCCTATTTGTGCCACCTTATCCTTGCCATATTTTTCCCGCGCGTAGTCAATCATTTCATCACGGCGATTGTCGGCATAATCCATATCAATATCTGGCGCTGAAGGACGTTCTGGATTGAGAAAACGTTCGAAAGGCAGTTTATATTCGAGTGGATTTACATTTGTGATGCCGAGTACGTACGTCGTGAGAGATCCCGCAACCGAACCGCGGATTGTCGTGAGAATTTTGCGTTCCCGCGCTTCTCGGATAAGATCGCCAACCACAAGAAAATATTTCGCATACCCCTTCATCTTGATGACAGACAGTTCATAATCGAGCCGCTCTTTCACAATGGGGTCTTCGAGCGATAGCCCGCGCCACGGCACGCCCGCATACGCCATGGTGCGGAGTTCATCGTCTGGTTCGCGCCCGCTCTCAATCCGATAGTCGGGGAAGTACCACGTCTTACCCAGATTGAATTCGAGCGTGCACTGCTCCGCAATGCGAACAGAATTGCGGAGCGCTTCCGGTGTTTCATGAAAGTAGAGGACCGCATCTTCTTGCGAAATAAAAGAGAAGTTCTCTGCAAGTTCACCAGCATCCTCGTTCATATCAACAACGCCGCCGTGTTGAATTTTGAGCATTGTCTCGCGTGCGAGGTGGTCTTGCGGCGAGAGGTAATACACATCATGTGCCGCAACGAGCGGTGTTGCCGAATTGACTCCGAGTGCGATGATGTTTTCCTGAAGCGCTTCATGCCCATGTATTTCCGGGTGGTGTGTGACCTCTAGATAGGTACGGTCGCCAAAAATATTTTTGTACCAATCGAGCGATGCTCCTGCACGTTCTTTATCCCCCTCCCTGAGGGCGAGAATCGGCTCTCCGCTAAACGAGGGGATAATACAAATGACACCCTCACTCAACGTCTCAATGAGTTCGTGGTCGATGCGTGGTCGGTAATAGAAACCGTTCACATATGATTCGGTTACCATTTTAATGAGGTTTCGATATCCTTCATGGTTTTGCGCGAGCAACACGAGTCGTCCGCGCGGTTTATCGAGCCCCGAATCCTTATCGTGCCGTGTACGTGGGGCGAGGTAGGCATCAATGCCGATAATTGGTTTTACTCCCTCTTTGCTACATGCTTTGTAAAAATCAATAGCGCCATACAGAGCGCCGTTATCGGTGAGTGCGAGTGCCGGCATGTTACACGCTTTTGCCTTCTGCGCGAGTTCTTTCGGCGTTGGGAGTGCGCCAAGGAGGGAATAGTGCGAGTGCACATGAAGATGAATGAAATCGGCGTTCATGGTGGTGATTATTGTATAGCACCGGAGGTCAAATGAGAATTGTCGTTTTTTCATATTCATGCGGGGCTTTTTCTTGTTTTCGAGAGCGGGGTATACTGGAATCATCCATGTATCCGGACACCACTGCACCAATGTCATTTTGTGCCACGTTATGCCGATACGCGTAACGCACACAATGGGCGTCGATGAGGCGGGACGCGGTCCACTTGCCGGTCCTGTCGCGGTCGGTGCGGTCGTTGTGCCACTCGACTTCGATTGGTCGCTCCTCCCCTACGTCGGAGATTCGAAAAAAGTGAGTCCGAAGCGCCGTGAAGCAACCGTAAAAGAAACTGTGTCACTCATGAAACGTGGCGTGCTCGCGTATCATGTCGCGCTCGTTGATGCTGAACGCATTGATGCGGTGGGAATCACCGTGGCGGTACGGGAAGGAGTCACAGAGTGTTTCCGCGTGCTCGACCAGGATCCTTGGAGGGTTCGTGTTTTGCTCGACGGTCTGCTTAAGGCCCCCGAATCATTCCATATGCAGCACACTATAACGGGAGGCGACCGTACAGAGCTTGCCATCGGTCTCGCTTCAATTCTTGCTAAGGTTGCTCGCGATCACTTTATGGTTGAAGCGGCGACACAATACCCGGGATATTTGTTTGAGGAACACAAGGGGTATGGTACGAAGAATCACTGGAAAATGCTCCGCACTCTCGGTCCATCCCCGCTCCATCGCCATACGTTTTTGAGGAATTTACCCACGAAATTCAAAAAAAAGCACCTCCCACGCAAGTAGTAAGCGGCGTCATTGCTTTTTTTCCAACTTTTGATATAGTCTTCCCACTATGGTTATACGAATGCGACATACGCGGTCTCACACAAAGAACCGCCGCTCACACCATGCGCTCAAAGCGCCGACTCTTTCGGTGTGTTCTCACTGCGGGGCAAATCACCGTCCGCACCACATGTGCCTTCACTGCGGATACTATAACGGTCGCCAGGTCATGGATCTTGTTGCGGAAAAGGCTAAACGCGATGCACGCATCAAGGAGAAGAAGGAGCGCATCAAAGTCGAGGCTGGATCAGTTGCTCCGGTAACAACTGACACTGAAGAAAAGGTTGACACGAAAGATGAGTCAAAGAAGGCAAAGGAGAAAAATACCACAGACAGAAAACCGAAAGAAAAATCCGAGTAATGCACGGAAGTCCACATGTCCCCCGCGAGGGGGACATTCGTATATGCGGCGAGGTGGTACACTAGAAGGTAGGGAAGGTTAGTTCGTTATTTTCATGGCTAATAGGCATCTATCGAGATCAATTGTTCTTCAATCACTCTTTGAGTGGGATTTAAATGGAGTTGAAAAAAACCAAGTATCGGAAGTCCTTGGTCGTAATGTTAATGAGTTTGCGCCGAATAAGGCGGACATGCCGTTCATGGAGCGGCTCCTTGACGGAATTTTGCAAAAGCAACCAGAGCTCGATCTCATTATTGAAAAGGCCGCTCCCGAGTGGCCGATAGACCGTATCTCGCCCGTGGATCGCAACATTCTGCGCCTTGGGCTTTTTGAACTTCTTTTTGCGGAACGAAGCGAGGTACCCGCAAAAGTCGCCATAAATGAAGCGATTGAACTCGCAAAGCAGTTTGGCGGAGAAAATTCATCACGATTTATAAACGGCGTTCTGGGAGCAGTCTATAAAGAGATTGGTGAACCGGGGAAGGACGAAGTTTCAAAACGAAAGAAAAAGGAGGTTCCCTATGAAGAAATGCCAATAGAGCGGCTCGCGGGAGCGGTTGTGTATGCCGAGCACGGTGGAGACATTTACCTTGCGCTCGTTCATGATATTTTCGGACACTGGACCCTCTCAAAAGGGGGAATTGAAGCAACCGAGGAACTCAACGCGGGGGCAAAGCGAAAAATCAAGGAAGAAATAGGTCTCGAGATTGAGGTGGAGGCAGACCTCGGAAAAAACGAGTATATTGCATCACAGCCGACTGTTGGCAAGGTCCGAAAGCAAGTGTCGTATGTACTCGCGCGTGCACCTTACACCGAACTTACACTCGAGAAGAAGGGGGGGCTCGATGCGGCACAGTGGTTCCGTGTGGCGGATATTCTTGAGCTCAATTTTTACGAGGACATTCTCCCCATAGTCACCAAAGCAGTCACAATGTTGGTAAGCCGGAAATAAAATAGAGAATATTTTTCCGTACCGTCTTTATCATATCCTCTAATCCAAATTCAATATTTTTTCTATTTTCTATTTTCTATTCTCTATGTTAGTCTACTGCGCATGACCGATACTGATACTATTGAGAGTGCCCAAAAAGAGCTCGAAAAACGCCTTGGCGTCACTTTCAACGATTCTACACACTTACTCACCGCAATCACGCACCGCTCATACCTCAATGAACATCGTGAAGCGACCCAGGATCATAATGAGCGCTATGAATTTTTGGGTGATGCGGTTCTTGAACTTGTTGTCACCGACTTTCTCTTTCACAAATACCCCGCGAAACCCGAAGGCGAACTTACTGCAATCCGCGCCGCGCTTGTGAACACTGTTTCAATTTCCGAGGCGGCAACCAAGCTCGGCCTCAATGATTTTCTCCTCCTCTCGAAGGGGGAGGAGCGTGACACGGGGCGTGCACGCCAGTACATTCTCGCGAACACATTTGAATCAGTCATTGGCGCAATCTATCTCGATCGCGGATACGAGGCCGCGAAAGAATTTGTCGCCGCACAACTTTTTGACCGCACGGAATCTATTGTTGCAAAGAAGCTCTGGCAGGATGCGAAGAGTCGATTCCAGGAACTTGCGCAGGAGCATATGGGCGTTACGCCGAACTATGAGACCATAAGCCAGGTTGGTCCGGATCACGACCGCGTGTTCACGGTTGGCGTATTTCTTGGAGAGGGAAAGGTTGCCGAAGGCAGAGGTCGCTCAAAGCAGGAGGCCGAACAAGCGGCGGCGGAAAAAGCAATCGAGAGCAAGGGATGGAGTTTTGACAGTGAGGGGTAGGTTTTGCACTCGTTTTTCAACGGCAGCACGTACATGCGTGGTAAAATCACGTGTATGGGATTCTCTTTAAAAGAGCGTGGTTTTACTCTCGTTGAGATTATCATTGTCATTGCCATCGTTTCTATTCTTGCCACTGTGGTTCTTCTGAACTATGGAGATGTGAAGAAGGCGGTCCGTGATAAACAGCGGGTCACCGACATTGAACAAATACGTCTCGCGCTTCGGCTCTACCGGGAGGCAAACGGCACGTATCCCGACTGTAAAACTGGCATGGAAATACGAACCGGTGTTACGCAACCCGGTGGATGCAGTGAAAATATCAATACGGCACTTGCCCCCTATATGACCACGATACCCGAAGACCCGCGCGCTGACGGCAGTACCTACATGTATGTGTATGATAGCAAATACGACTGTCGAGTGAATGGCAACACCAGTGATGAGACCGTCGTGTATGCGATACAAACTGACGGCATGGCATCCAACTGGGGTCGTAATTCTCCGCACGTCGTCGGAGTGTGCGAGCCCGTCGGAGGACCGAACAATTACTACGGCGCCCTGATCGGTCCCGAAACCCCATAGTTTTCATGTACCTCAAAGACCTCTCAATAAACGGATTCAAGTCGTTTGCTAAAAAGGCGGAACTCGAGTTCTCCACTCCCATAACCGCAATTGTGGGTCCGAACGGCTCCGGGAAATCGAACGTCGCCGAGGCATTTCGCTTTGTGCTGGGAGAGCAATCCATCAAATCAATGCGCGGCAGGCGCGGTGAAGACCTCATATTCAACGGTTCTGAAACAGTTTCTCGATGCAATCGCGCTTCGGTTTCGGTTACGCTCGAAAACAAAGAACGAAACGGCAAGAAAGTTTTTCCACTCGACTTCGACCTCATTACGGTCGAGCGTGCGGTGAACCGGGATGGCACGAACGAATATTCCATCAATGGTTCCGGAGCTCGTCTTAGGGACGTGCAGGAACTTCTTGCTTCCGCGAATATCGGTCCCACCGGCCACCACATCATTTCCCAAGGTGAAGCCGATAGAATTCTCTCCGCGAGTCCGCGTGAGCGGCGTGAAATGATAGAGGATGCGCTCGGACTCAAGGTCTATCAATTCAAAAAAACCGAAAGCGAACGTAAACTTACCAAAACACGCGAGAATATCCTCCAGGTCGAATCTCTGCGAAGGGAGGTCGCGCCGCACCTTAAGTTTCTCGAGAAGCAGGTAAAAAAAATCGAGCGTTCCCTCGAGCTTCAAAAAGAACTCTCAGCATTCTATGCCGAGTACCTTCGGCGTGAGGATGTCTACCTCGCATATCACGCCGATCGCCTCACAGCACTTCGCATGACCCCGGTCGCCCGTCGCGAGGAACTTCTCTCGCTCCTTGCTCATGCAAAAAAGAAGCTCGAATCAAAGGCGCACGATGAGAAACGCACCGAGCTCGTTGCGCTCGAAGAAAACATTTCCAGTGTCCGCACAAACCGTCAAGAAACAGTGCGAGCCCTCGGTCAACTGGAAGGTCAAATACTTTTTCTTGAGCGCCGTATAGCCGATGCGGAAAAACAAGCAACTCACGAAACGGAGCAACCCATTCCATACCACACACTGAAACACACGACCGACTCCGTTGAATCGCTCATTGTTCGCGCCGAGAAAGAAAATGATGTCTCGACACTCAAAAAAGCGCTTCGCGAAATTCTCGAGAAACTCACTGCACTCATTGAAAACGCTTCAAAACTCGTGGGAACAAAAGACACTGCGGCGGAAGAGGAAGAGCTCGGTGAATTGCGAAAAGAAAAAGCGTCGCACGACGAAGTTCTCGCCACGCTTGAAGGAAAAGAGCATGAGCTCGAGCGACAGTACGATGCGCTGAAGCGGTCTATCGAGGCGGAACACTCTGAAAATCGCGAAGCTGAACGAGAAGTTTTTGCCATCATGAATGAACAGCGCGAGGTTGAGGGAAACATCAACAATCTCGACAGAGAGATTTCCGTTCTGGCGCGGGAGAGGGAAGAGTTCAAGAGAGAACTCCAAGAGGCGGTATCGCTCCTCGGCCGTGCGGCTTCGGCATATTTCGAATACGACATCAAAGATGATTCGGGGGTGTCCGTTACGCATGAAGCCATCGTGAGCGAAGAACGATCCCGACAATACGAACGACGACGGACGCTCGAGAAAATGAAAATTCGCCTCGAGGAACTTGGACAGGGTTCAAGCGAGGATGTGCTCAAAGAGTATAAGGACGTGAAGGAGCGGGATGAGTTTCTGGTGCATGAAATTGAAGACCTCACCGCTTCGGTCTCGAATCTCGAGTCACTAATCGCCGACCTCACGCGCGAGCTCAACGAACTTTTTGTTGCGGGTATCGATAAAATCGGCGTCGAGTTCAACAAGTTCTTTGGACTCATGTTTGGTGGCGGTTCAGCAACACTCCTCCGCGTGAAACCGAAAATCGTAAAAAAAGACCAGAACGAAGACCTCCTTCCCGAAGAACTTGAGTCACTCGAAGAACCAGAAGAAGAAGCTGAAGAGGGAATTGAGATTGATGTAAAACTTCCGAATAAGCGCGTTCGCGGACTCGACATGCTTTCGGGTGGCGAGCGCGCACTCACCTCGATTGCGCTCATTTTTGCGATGAGTCAGGTCAATCCGCCTCTCTTTGTGATTCTCGATGAAACTGATGCGGCGCTTGATGAGGCGAACAGCCGCCGCTACGGCGATATGATTACTGCGCTTTCAGAGAAATCACAGCTCATTCTCATAACCCACAATCGCGAAACCATGAGCCGAGCAGGCGTCCTCTACGGCGTTACCATGGCAGGGGACGGTGTTTCAAAACTTCTCTCAGTCAAATTCGACGAAGCTGTGGCAGTAGCAAAATAATTCGTCCCCCCGATAAACTAGGACATTCGAGTCCTAATATTTGGTGAGGTTACTCCGTTTATGTTTACCCCCGTGTCTTCCTTGGGTCTGTGTCTTCACAGGGTTACCCCATGAAGCACCGCCTAGGGTTACCCTAGGGAGATGCAGATGTTCAGGAGAGCAACTCGAAGTCGAGCTGGCGCTCATTCATGTCCGCACGAATGAGTTTGATACGCACTTCGTCACCGAGAGCATACGTTTTGCCGGTGTTCACTCCCTTGATGCGATATTTTTTCGGCTCATGGACGAACGTATCACCCTTGATGGAGAAGAGGCGCACCATACCCTCAGACTTCGTTTCTTTCTCCTCAACGTAGATACCCCAGTCAGTGACACCCGTCACAAGCCCATCGAACTCCGTGCCGACGTGGTCAACCATATATTCGACCTGCTTGTATTTGATAGAGTCGCGTTCTGCGGTCACCGCTGTCATTTCACGTTCTGAACATTGAATTGAAAGTTTTTCATACTTTGCAAGCTCCTTCCCCGATATCTGCGAACCATCAAGGTGGCGGCGGAGTAGCCGATGCGCCATAAGGTCTGGGTAGCGACGAATGGGGGAGGTGAAGTGCGTGTAGAATTTGAATGCGAGCCCGAAGTGCCCGATGTTCTTTGTGGTATAAAGCGCCTTCGCCATCGAGCGTATGGTTGCGGTTTTGATAAGGTTTTCTTCAGGAGTACCTTCGACCTCGCGAAGGAGTTTATTGATGTCCTCGGCCTCAACGACACCCTTGTGTGCTTTGAATTCATATCCGAGTGCGTGGAGAAAGATGGCGAGATCTTCGATCTTTTCAGGATTCGGCACATCGTGGACACGGTAAACGAATGCCGCATCGCGCCCCTGTTTCTTCGTGTGGTTGTAGACGTATTCCGCGACGCGGCGGTTAGCAAGCAACATATAGTCCTCGATCATAAGCATCGTCTCAGTGCGCACTTTCGTGTACGCGCGAATCGGTTTACCGTGCTCATCGAGTTCAAAGCGCACTTCAGGCTGATCGAACGCTATCGCTCCCGCTTTGTACCGCGCCTCGCGGAGTTTTCGCCCGATGCGCATCATTGTTTCAAGTTCCTCGAGCATAGGCCCCTCTTTCACATCCAGCACATTCTGAGCCTCTTCGTAACTGAAACGTTTGTTTGAGTGGATGATGGTTTGACCAAACCACTCATTTACTATGTCACCACTTTCTGTCATTTCAAAAACAGCGGAAAAGGCAAGTCGGTCTTCGTTGGGGCGAAGGGAACAGAGGTCGTTTGAGAGCACTTCGGGGAGCATTGGAATGACACGGTCGACAAGATAAATTGACGTACCGCGTTCCTGCGCCTCTTTATCGATTCCATCATTTTCTCGAACGTAGTGTGAGACGTCGGCAATGTGGACGCCAATCTCATAGTTTCCATTCTGAAGCACTCGAAGTGAAACCGCATCATCGAAATCCTTTGCATCAACAGGATCGATGGTGCATGTGGGAACGTCACGCATATCGCGCCGTTTGGATGCGGGTCTTGTCGTTTCAGTAACCGCCTCTTCGAAGATTTTTTCTTTCCGTTCATACAGTTCACGACCCGCCTCGGCAACTGACTCCGGGAAGTTTTTTGAAAACCCGCCCGAGCGGATAATTGCTTGCATCTCAGTCTCGTGGTCACCCACGGGTCCGAGTACTTCAGTTATTGTCGCAAGTGGGTCGGAGAGTGGGTTCTTCCATTCAGTGATGCGCGCAACCACCTTCATACCCTCGTGGGTTTTTGTCGCACCAGAGAGAATCGGTCGAATATGAACACGCCGGTTGTCGGGAATGAGGCGGTAGTGTTCACCCTTTTTTTCTGTGACACCGATAAATTCTTTCCATTTCGGTTCAAGCACGCGAACTACTTTTCCTTCGCGGCGTTTTCCGGGAATGAGTTTCTTGAGTTCAATTTCAACAACGTCTCCATCGAGCGCAAATGAAAGCGCCTCGGGAGCAATGAGGATATCTTCATCGAAGCCTGGGATAGCAACAAACCCCGTGCCCTTGCCGCGAATCATGATAACGCCCTGAAAAGTTGATTCTTTTTTACTCATGGAGAAAAGCACCAAGGAAATTTTGACCGCAAAAAAGCGGGTAACAGCCGTATAACATCATACAAGTCACGTGGTGTCGATAGTACCATGAACCGACGAAGTGAGCCATCGGCGCTTGACTTATGCGGATATTTTGATATCCTCACCGGCACCTATGTTAGTAATGCGTTTACAGCGAATCGGCAGAAAAAATGACCCCTCGTATCGAGTGGTTGTTGTCGATTCCCGCCAAGGACCAAGAAGCGGTAAGCACCTCGATCTTGTCGGTACGTACAGCACAAAACTTGACCGAATTCAGATAGATGCGGAAAAAGCAAAAAAGTGGATAGCGAATGGAACACAGGTATCTGACACCGTTCACAATCTTCTCGTTAAGGAGAAGATTATTGAAGGTAAGAAAATCAACGTTCTCCCTCGCAAATCACCCATTATCGATGAGGCTAAAATAAAGGCGGAAGCGGAAGCGAAGGCGGCGGCTGAAGCGGCTGAAAAGGCTGCGCAAGAAGCGGCACAAGCAGCGGAAGCAGCATCCGCAGAAGTAACGGCTTCTGAAACACCCGTAGAAGAATCAGTACCCGAAGCACCTGCTGCGGAGGTCGTTGAAGAGAAAGCATAGTTTTGAAACATAAAACACGCGCACACCACAGGGTGTGCGCGTGTTGACGTATCACTGAAAACTGTTACCATTCTGTCAGCACGTTTCCGAAAGAACGAAACGGTCGCTTATCAGTAAGTTCTCAATACAATTGTATGGAATCAGATCAGCAGTTTCTTGAACAGCTTGTTAAGGCGCTCGTTGACCACCCGGAGGCAGTAAAGATAAACCGCACTGTTGATGAAATGGGTGTTCTCCTCACGCTCGATGTACATGCCGCAGATATGGGCAAGATTATCGGACGTTCGGGCAACACCGCGAAGGCGATTCGCACGCTTCTCCGCGTTGTCGGTATGAAGAATGAAGCGCGTGTAAACCTCAAAATCAATGAACCAGAGGGAGGCACCCGCTCATCAGCCGCCTCTGATGTTTCGTCCGATACCGCCATGGCGGATGAGACACCGGACGCTCCTAAGTCTCTTGATGAGGCAATCGACGGCCTAAGGATCTAAAACGGGGAAATTTCTTTGTCACGAATACGATTTTGTCAGTCACAATAGGTTCACTATTGTTTCTTCCAAAATCTTTTCGTTCTTCGAACTTTCCGCAGTTTTAGACCTTAGGTATAAACACAAAACCCCGCAGGCAAGGCCTGCGGGGTTTTGTGTTGATGTGCAACTCAATCTATGTAACACTAAAGTTTCAATATAAAGCATCAGATACGCGAAGTGACGGAACGAGAACATGAGACGTATTTGTCATACGATGAATGTTTGAGTGACGGAAACGACAAAGTAGATGATGTTCTAGATTGGAACGTATGCATTTTCATGTCATCACACTATTTCCGGAGATGTGTAGAGCGTACACCGATACGTCGGTCCTCGGACGTGCTCAAAAAAGCGTGAAGGGGAAGGGTGCGAAACAAAAGGGAGTGCAAATCAAAGTTGAGTATCTCAACCCACGTGATTTCACCAAGGACAAACACAAAAAGACCGACGACCGCCCGTATGGCGGGGGACCAGGTATGGTAATGAAAGCGGAACCCATTCTTCGCGCAGTAGAAAAAGCAGTCGGCCGCAGAGTCCGTGCACAAACTGTTTTAGGAAAAAAAACCAAAAACCAGAAAATAAAAACTAAAATCAAAACAATAATCCTTTCGCCGAGGGGAAAGAAGTTCGATCAGGAGTACGCAACAAAAATCGCAAAGAATTACACCGATCTCGTACTTATTTGCGGTCGCTACGAAGGTATCGATTCCCGCGTGAAGAAAATTCTGAAAGCTGAAGAAGTCTCGGTGGGAGATTACGTGCTCACGGGCGGGGAACTCCCCGCACTCACGATTATCGATGCGGTTTCTCGCACCGTTCCCGGAGTCCTCGGTACGTTTGAATCTCTTGAGGGTGAACGTATATCATCGGGGGAAATGTATACTCGCCCTGAAATTCTTGAGTACAAAAAGAGGAAGCACGGGGTCCCCGCAGTCTTTCTTTCTGGAAATCATGCCGATATTGAACGGTACCGAAGCGCACAACAATAATTTCATCCACAAATATCCGAAATCTTTCGCAATTCCTGCCGAATTTTGGCACCACACATCAGAGCCATTGACATTTTCACCAAGTCTGATACACTCTCCGCCATACGCAATTCGGGTCTGAATGAGTTTCGGTTGAATGATTTTCATACGCGGTGAGTGGAAATGTTGAACACTTTTCCACAAGTACATGAGACAGTCTTTGTCTCGTAAATCACAGAGAGTGATGCACCAATTACAAGCCGAATAGCGGGGGTGGGATTATGCACGCGCTGGATGCGCGGGCTTTTTCGTGCCAACGCTCTTCATCCGTTCTCAAAGAAGGAGTCTCTTTGCGAGCGATTATCAACAATCAAATTTATGGCGCAGTCGAAAAAGCACAACGCGGTTGTTTCGGTGGGACAACTTCCCAAGAAGCGGTTCCAACATTATCCGAATCCCCGAGTGGATCTTCCCGACCTTGTTGAACCGCAGCGCGAATCATTTAAATGGTTTGTCGGTGAAGGGTTGAAAGAAGTGTTCAAGGAGTTTTCTCCGATTGGAGATTATTCCGAAAAGAAGTTCGAAATCGTTTTCAAAAAATACGAACTGGGGCTTCCAAAAACAACCCCGGAGTATGCAAAGGAAAACAAGTTGACCTATGAGGCTCCGCTTCGAGCACAGGTCGTTTTGAAAAACAAAACCTTCGGAGGAGAAAAGGAACAGGAAATTTTCATGGCGGATGTTCCTGTCATGACGGAAAACGGTACCTTCATCATAAACGGAGTCGAGCGCGTCATTGTGCCACAGCTCGCCCGATCGTACGGAATTTTCTTCACAACCTCTGAGTCGAAGGGCCGCACGCTCTTTGGTGCGAAAATCATTCCTGCACGTGGCGCCTGGGTTGAAATCGAATCGGAAGCAGACGGTGCCGTGTACGTAAAAATTGACCGAAAGCGCAAGTTCCCAGCCTCCTCTCTGTTCCGCGTCCTCGGCGCTAAGGATGAAAAAGAGGTACTCGCTCTCTTCAAAGGCGTTCCCCACGCAGAAGAGTACATAAAAACATCGTTCGCTAAGGATACTGCAAAGACACTCGATGACTCCTATATCGAAATATATCGTCGCCTCCGTGACGGTGATTTGGCGACCGTTGAGAACGCACGAGATTTCGTGAATTCGATTTTTGCGCCAGAACGCTACGATCTCTCAGAAATCGGGCGTCACCACTTCAACCAACGTTTCGGACTTCCAATTGACGCAAAAGCGACGGCGGTGCGTACGATAAGCATGAGCGATATCGTCACCATCATTAAGCATGTGATAATCCAGAACCATACGCCGGGCGCTCTGGCGGATGACATCGACCACCTCGGCTTCCGCCGTGTTCGTTACTTCGGAGAGCTGCTCCAGCAACGCATTCGTGTCGGTATGACGCGCGTGAAGCGAAATGTTCAGGATCGTATGTCCACGATTGAGGCCGAAACATCCCTTCCCATCCAGTTGGTGAATCCACGTCCGCTCCAGGCAGCGATTAAGGAATTTTTCACAACGAACCAACTCTCGCAGTTCATGCAACAGCAGAACATGCTCGCTGAACTCGAGGGACTTCGCACGCTCTCGGCTCTTGGTCCGGGTGGTCTTACCCGCGAACGGGCAGGTTTTGAAGTGCGTGACGTCCACCCCTCGCACTATGGTCGTCTCTGTCCCATTCATACACCAGAAGGTCCGAACATCGGACTCATTCTCCGCCTCTCAATGTACGCCCGCGTAAACCGCTTCGGTATTATCGAAACCCCGTACGCGAAAGTTGAAAAGGGCGTGGTGACGGGCGACATCGTTTACTTCAATGCCCACGAAGAGGAGAATTACAACATTGCCCACGCAGCGATACCGGTTGATGAAAATGGCAAGATTCAGAAAGACATGATTGAGGTTCGCTATCATGGCGATCCGCGCATCGTCTCGAAAAAGGAAGTTGATTATATTGACATCGCGACGAACCAAGCGTTTTCCGTTGCGACGTCGATGATTCCATTCATCAACCATGACGACGCGAACCGCGCGCTCATGGGTTCGAACATGTTGAAGCAGGCAACACCATGCATCATCCAAGAATCGCCGCTCGTATCGACCGGCGTCGAGGATTTGGCGGCGCGTGACACCGGACGTCTCATTTATGCCGAAGAAGCCGGTGAGGTTGTCGAGGCCGACGCAAAACACGTCGTGGTGAAGAACAAAGATGGAAAGAAGAAGGGATATGATCTCACCACTTTCCAGCGTACCAATGATTTCTCCGCTTTTTATCACCGCGTCTCGGTCACTGTGGGAGATAAGGTAAAGCGTGGAGATATTCTCGCAGACACCTCATCAACCGAATCAGGACAGGTTGCACTCGGACAGAATGCACTCGTCGCCTTTATGAGTTGGAGCGGTGCAAACTACGAGGATGCCATTATTATTTCGGAACGACTTGTCAAAGACAGTAAATTCGCAACCATCCACCTCGACGAACTCGAAGTTTCGGTTCGAGACACAAAACTCGGTCCCGAAGTCACCACACCCGACATCCCAAACGTTTCGGAGCAAAAACTC
Organism: uncultured Candidatus Saccharibacteria bacterium; assembly: GCA_964390945.1. Lineage (GTDB taxonomy): Bacteria > Patescibacteriota > Minisyncoccia > Phycocordibacterales > UBA918 > Damh-18. The sequence continues at coordinate 43,473 of CAYMIV010000005.1, read as the reverse complement.
CGCAATCTCGATGAAGAGGGAATCATTCGCATCGGTGCGGAAGTTCGTCCAGGCGATATTTTGGTGGGAAAGGTTACTCCCAAAGGAGAGACGCAACTTACCCCGGAAGAACGCCTTCTCCGTTCAATCTTCGGTGAAAAGGCTAAGGACGTAAAAGACACCTCACTCCGACTCGAGGCGGGGAAGCGCGGTCGCATCATCGGCGTAAAAGTATTCACCCGTGAAGCGGGAGATCAGCTCGAAAGCGGCGTCATCAAGCGCATTCACATCACTGTCGCGCAAGTTCGAAATGTTTCCGTCGGAGACAAGCTTGCGGGACGCCATGGTAATAAAGGCGTTATTTCAAGAATTCTGCCCGAGGAAGACATGCCGTATACGGAAGATGGGCGCCCCATTGACGTCATTCTGACTCCGCTCGGCGTTCCGAGTCGTATGAACCTCGGACAAATTCTTGAGCTCCACCTCGGTATGGCGGCAAACACACTCGGTTATCAGGCGGTTGTTCCCCCATTCGCCGGAGCTTCAGAAGCCGACGTGAAGGCGGAACTCAAGGAGGCGGGGCTTCCCGAAGATGGAAAGCTCACGCTTCGCGACGGACGAACCGGTGATACATTCGCACAACGCATTTCTGTCGGATACATGTACATCTTGAAACTTCACCACATGGTGGAAGATAAAATCCACATGCGTTCTATTGGTCCGTACTCCCTCATCACACAACAGCCCCTCGGAGGAAAAGCACAAGTCGGAGGACAACGTTTCGGAGAAATGGAAGTTTGGGCGCTTCTCGGCTACGGAGCCGCATACACACTTCGAGAAATGCTTACCATCAAATCGGACGATATCGTCGGAAGGTCTGCCGCATTTGACGCCATTGTTCGCGGCGAGCAAATCAGTCATCCGCACACGCCCGCAGCGTTCAATGTTCTTGTCAACCAACTTCGCGGTCTTTCACTCGACGTTGATTTGAAAAAGGACGGCAATGATTCATTTATCGGCTCATAACTTTGCATCATCACAATGAGAACACAAACACAACAGCAGTTCAGTCAAGTGAGCCTCAAGCTCGCCTCGCCTGATCGTATATTGGAGTGGTCAAAGGGCGAAGTTACGAAGCCCGAAACCATCAACTACCGCACACAGCGTCCGGAAAAGCATGGTCTCTTCGATGAACGCATATTCGGCCCGGTCGAGGACTATGAATGTTCATGCAAAAAGTATCGCGGCATTCGCTATAAGGGAATCGTCTGCGAGAAGTGCGGCGTCGAAATCACACGGTCGATTGTTCGCCGTGAGCGAATGGGACACATCGATCTCTGCGTACCTGTTTCCCACATCTGGTTTCTCCGTGGCGTTCCATCCCGCATTGCGCTCATACTCGGCACGCCTGCTGCCTCGATTGAAAAGGTCATCTATTTTGCGGGATACATTGTCACTGCGGTGAGCGAAGATGAACGAGCGCGGCTTCTCAAAGATCTCGATACTGAATACAAGACGAAGTACAAAGAGTTGACAAGCGATCTCGCGCGCGAGGATTTGAAGACCCGCATGGAAGACATGAAGCATGAAATCGAATCGATTACCCAAGGCGCGATTCTCGATGAAATGCACTTCCACAAGTATTCGATGAAGTACTCAACGCTCTTTGAGGCGGAAATCGGCGCAGAAGCGATATATAATCTCTTCAAACGAATTAATCTTACGGAACTCCGCGATCGACTTGAAAAAGAGCGCACAACAGCAGGCGCTGCAGATCGTGCAAAACTCGATAAGCGTCTCTCACTCATCAAGGGAATGATTCACGCGGGCGTTCGCCCCGAATGGATGTTCCTCACCCGCATTCCAGTCATACCGCCCGCGCTCCGACCCATGGTTGCGCTCGAAGGCGGTCGGCACGCATCATCCGACCTCAACGACCTCTATCGTCGCGTCATCAACCGCAATAATCGTCTCAAGAAACTCATCGACATCATGGCGCCTGACGTCATTCTCCGAAACGAGAAGCGCATCCTCCAGGAAGCGGTTGATGCTTTGATTGACAACTCGATTCGTCACGGCAACACGGCATACTCGGCGATGAGCCAGGCACAGCGCCGCCCGCTCAAATCATTGTCCGATTACCTCAAATCAAAGCAAGGATACTTCCGTCAGAACCTTCTCGGTAAGCGCGTTGACTACTCGGGACGTTCGGTGATTGTTATCGGTCCGGAACTCGCGCTCGATCAGTGCGGTCTTCCGAAACACATGGCGCTCGAACTTTTCCGTCCGTTCGTCATTTCCGAACTCCTCAAGCAAGAACTCGCGTACAATATCCGCGGCGCAGGACGTCTCATTGAGGACGGCGTACCGGAGGTGTGGGCGATTCTCGAAAATGTCATCAAGCATCGACACGTACTCCTCAACCGCGCGCCGACCTTGCACCGCCAGGGTATTCAGGCGTTTCGTCCGGTACTCATCGAGGGCAACGCTATTCAGATTCACCCGCTGGTCTGTCGCGCGTTCAACGCCGACTTTGACGGCGATCAAATGGCGGTTCACGTACCGCTTTCAGAGGAGGCACAACTTGAGGCGCGAGAAATTATTTCGGCAAACAAGAATATTCTGAAGCCCGGTTCGGCTGAACCCGTCGTTTCTGAAAAACTGCTCGACATGGCGCTCGGTGCTTTCTGGATGACCAAAATCATCGATGGCGCAAAGGGCGAGGGAAAATATTTCCCTTCGCCGAATGCCGCCATTCTCGCATTTGATTACGGTGTTATCGATATTCGCGCAAAAGTAAAGGTGCTTGCGACCGATACAGAGAAGTACTCCCACTTTGAAGGAAAGGTGTTCGAAACTTCGGTTGGACGTCTGCTCTTTAACTCCGTGCTTCCTTCGGAACACCCATTTATTAACGACGTCATCACACAACGAACCCTCTTCGGTATTGTTGTCGACCTCATCGATGAAAAGGGAACGGATTCGGTACCGCGAATTGTTGACCGCATGAAACGGTTTGGTTTTGAGTATGCGACAAAGTCGGGAACGACATGGGGTATTGACGACGTTGTTGTACCAGAGGAGAAGAAAACAATTCTTGCAAACGCGCGCGAAGCAGAGCGCGCTATCCTCAATCACTTTGATGACGGACTGCTCTCACGCGAAGAACGCCGCCGTCTCATCATTGGTATCTGGCACAAGGCAAAGACTGAAATTGAGGAAATACTCCCCTCGACGCTTGATAAGAACGGCTCGGTGTATGACATGTGGAAGTCAGGCGCCCGCGGTTCAATGGGACAGATTGCGCAGATGGCCGGCATGAAAGGCCTCATCATCAACACGCGAGGCGAGACTCTTGAATTTCCGGTCCTCTCATCCATGAAAGAGGGTATGAGTCCGATTGAGTACTTCATTACGACACACGGTTCGCGCAAGGGACTTGCAGACACCGCGCTCCAGACCGCAAAGGCGGGATACCTCACGCGCCGCCTCTTCGTTGTTGCGCAAGACGCCATTGTAACCGAGGAAAACTGCAAGACGAAGGATGGCGTAACAATCGGGCGAACGAGTTCATCCGGTATTCAGATTGCTTTTTCAAAAGCAATTCGCGGTCGAATTCTCGCCGAAGATGCAGTTGATGGTGAAGGCAAGGTGCTCTTCTCGAAAGGACATCTTCTCTCGCGACTCGATTCGGTCGCAGTTGAAAATTCAAGCGTTTCTTCGGTTGTTGTTCGTTCACCCATGACGTGTAAGACGCTCCAGGGTGTCTGTCAGCAGTGTTACGGCATTGATCTCACGACCAACAAACTCGTCGACATCGGCGAAGCGGTTGGTACAGTTGCCGCACAGGCGATTGGCGAGCCGGGAACGCAGCTCACCATGAACACGAAGCACGCCGGCGGCGCCGCTTCGGTTGGCGGCGACGTGACCCAGGGTCTCCCGCGCGTTGAAGAGGTCTTCGAAAAGCGTCTCCCCAAGATTCCCGCGGTCATTTCTCACACCGATGGCGTGGTAACGGAAATTCGAACAGAGGGTAAGGAGAAAATAATTGTTATCGCTCCCGAGCTTGGCTCAAAACACTCTTCGAAGAAAAATGAATCACTCGAATACCCGGTGCATTTCCGCCGCGTTGTGACGGTTACGGTTGGCGAGACGGTGAAGCAGGGTCAATTGATTACTGACGGTTCTGCAAGCCTTCCTGAACTCTTCAAATATGCCGGTCAGGAAGCGACACAAGAGTACATAATCAATGAGACGAATAAAATCTATGAACTTCAAGGTGTGACGATTTCACGCAAACACATCGAACTCATTGTGAAGCAGATGATGAGCCGCATGAAAATAACGGTTTCCGGCGATAGTCACTTTACGCCCGGAGATGTTGTCGAAGAGTGGAATCTCGTCCGCATCAATGAAGCGCTCAAGGAAGAAGGCAAGGATCCCGCCAAGGGCGAACGTCTCATTTTGGGTATCACGGAGACATCGCTCTCACGCAAGAGTTTCCTCTCTGCGGCATCGTTCCAGAATACGACCCGGGTCCTCATTAACGCCGCGGTTCGCGGAAGCGAAGACAAACTCACTGGTCTCATGGAGAACGTGATAATCGGTCGTCTCATTCCCGCCGGTACAGGCTTCAAGGGAAGTCGCAAGTTCGACCTTATTCGCGGTGTCGCAACTGATAGCGAGGAAGAAGAATAATAAACAAGAAAAGTAAAAAACGCCGCGACCCCTGGTCGCGGCGTTTTGCTTGTTTGACACGTTATTTATCAGAGAGCGCCAACGCAAGCATTACCGGCCCCCCGATAAAACAGAGAAAGATAAGTATTGCCCAGTAGAGATACTTTCGGAATCCTCTGAGCCCTGCGTCTTCCTCCTCTTTTATGAGAAAGTGCGTTACTGATGAAACGGCCATGATTCCGAAAACGACCCACACAGCGAGTAGGGTGGCGAAGAACACAGTCCAAAACTCCATAACGAACCTCCATGTTCGGGACGATTGTTGAACGGAAGCGTACTTTTATGTTATCTCACATAATTTGTAAAAAGCAACATCCACTGCATATTGCATTATCACGTATAATGGTCGCACTATGGCACGAACTCCTGTTGAGGAAATAAAAGAGCGACTCTCGATACTCGATGTTGTCGGTGCATACGTTGAGCTCCACAAGGCGGGAAAGAGTTATAAGGGTAAGTCGCCCTTTACGAATGAAAAAACGCCATCATTCTTTGTTTCTCCTGATCGCGGGGTTTACTTCTGTTTCTCTTCTCAAAAAGGGGGGGATATATTTACGTTTATTCAGGAAATGGAAGGCGTTGATTTCAGGGGTGCGCTCAAAATTCTCGCGGAGAAGGCGGGTGTTGAACTCGTTCTCGAAGACCCCGCCGCGCGTACCGAACGCGACGCGGAATTTTCGCTGCTCGAAGAGGCTGCACAATTTTTCTTCCGAGAGCGAGAGAAACACCCGCACGTTGATGCGTACATAGCGAGTCGGGGCGTGTCTGGGCAGACTATCTACGCATGGCGCATTGGCTACGCCCCGGATGAGTGGCGTGCTCTTAAAGCGCACCTCACCGAGAAAAAATACACCGAAGACCAAATGCTTCGAGCCGGACTCATCAAAAAGACAGACCCGAATAAAGAATCCTATGACGTATTTCGCGATCGGGTGATGTTCCCCATACGCGACGCGTCGGGCAGGGTCGTTGCGTTTTCCGGCAGAACATTAAAAAATGAAGATGGTATACCGAAGTACGTAAATTCACCGGAAACCGACCTCTTCAAAAAATCAGAAATACTCTACGGTTACGATGTTGCGAGGCAGGGCATCCGTCACTATGACTTTTCGCTCGTTGTCGAGGGACAGTTTGATGTGGTACTCTCCCACCAAGCAGGATATACAAATACGGTTGCTGTTTCAGGCACCGCATTTACTCCCTACCACCTCGCGCTCCTCATGCGACTCTCCAATCGCGTCGTGCTCGCCCTCGACAGCGATCGCGCCGGCGTTGCTGCGGTGAAACGGACCGCCCTTCTCATGCTCGGACACGGACTCGATGTGAAGGTTGCACGCATGGAGGGCGGGAAGGATCCGGCCGACATCATCAAAGCAGACCCGAAACAATTCAAACAGTTCGTCGGCAATGCGGTACACGTCGTTGAATTTTTACTCTCCGTTCTGAGGAGCGAATCGAAAGATGACCGAACATACAAGCTCCGGGTACGCGAAGAACTTCTACCGCTCCTCCTTGCGATGCCGAACCGCATAGACAGGGAACACTTTGAGTCAGTGATTGCGAACGCTATCGGCACGCGTTCCGATTCAATTCGTTATGAACTCGAGCGATTGAGCGAAGCGATCGCACGTCCGCTTGTCTCTCATGATACTGCACCGACCAATCCAACCCGTATTGAAAACGGTCGGATGCCGCAACTCATTGAACACCTCCGTGCCGTAGCACTCCTCTCAAGTGGTGAGCGTCCATATCTTAAGTTGCAGATTGAATCCGAGTTCGAAGCGCTTGGTATCGACCCTGGTAACGAAAAAAACACCGAACAACGAACATTGTTTATCGTGGAAAAACACCTTGAAAGTCTTTCAGAAAAAGATTTGTGCAAGGAGACGGGAGATTTACTCACCGAACTTTCGCATATCTGTGCCAAAGAACGCCTCGGTCGCATCGGGCGCGAATTGCGGGAAGCCGAAACCTCGGGAGACCAGGCACTCGTCGATCAATTGCTCGAAGAAACGAAGGCGGCGCAGACATTGTTTCAGAAAACAATCGTTATCAGTATCCCGACATGAGGCGTACCCCAGGAATGAAAGGGTAGACTTTTAAACGTTTTACGGTATAGTTGGGGACATTATGGCTACTAAAAAGTCGCAGAAATCAAATAGCCGCGTCAAAAAAGCGTCAAAAAAGACGCCTGTAAAAAAACACAAAAACGCTTCGCGAAAGGCGGTTAAACAGAAAAAAGCGCTTGTGAAAAAAAAGACTGCGCACAGGGGTGTTTCAAAGACTAAAAAGAAGAAAATCGGACCTAAAAAGCCAGGAACAAAGACCAAGAAAGCTCCCTCGAAAAAGATCAAAGCCCCGAAGCCCAAAAAGCCAGCGAAACTCTCGAAAGCGGAACAACTTCTCGAAACAAAAGCGGAAGCGCTCCTCACCATCGGGAGAACTCGCGGGTATGTTACATATGATGAAATCATAAAGGAATTTCCGCAGATAGAGAACAACGTCAATTTTCTTGAAAATCTTTATGAACGGCTCGCGACTGCGAGTGTTGATGTGCTCGGTTCGGGTGGGATGCTCGGCACCGACACACACGACGACCTTTTGGATAGGAGAAATGTTTATCGCAGAAACGAGGGGAGCGGTTACGATTCAATTCAAATGTATCTGCGTGAAATAGGGCAGTACCCACTTCTTAATGCTCACGAAGAACGCGAACTCGCAAAACGCATTGTCGCCGGCGATACCGAAGCACGTAACCTTCTTGCGCGCGCAAACCTTCGCCTCGTTGTTTCAATCGCAAAGAAGTACGTGGGCCGCAGTCCAGACCTCACGCTTCTCGACCTCATTCAGGAGGGGAATCTCGGCCTTTTCAAAGCCGTCGATAAATTCGACTTCACGAAAGGATTCAAATTTTCGACGTATGCGACATGGTGGATTCGTCAGGCGATTACGAGAGCCCTCGCCGATCAGTCACGAACGATTCGCATCCCCGTACACATGGTTGAGACGATGGCAAAATACAAGCAAGTGTCGCGACGTCTTGCGCAGGACTTAGGTCGTGACCCGATGGCGGAGGAAATCGCTACCGAGATGGGAGTTGAGGTTGAGAAAATCTATCAGATTGAAAAAATCAGCCAGGACACCATTTCGCTCGAACTTCCGATTGGCGACGAAGATGACCGCTCCCGTCTCTCCGACTTCATTTCAGACGACAAAATAATCTCACCCGACCAGGAGGTTGCGCACCGCATCCTCGCAGATCAGATGCAGGAGATTCTCGATACGCTTTCAGAAAAAGAGCGTAAGATTCTCGAGATGCGGCACGGGCTCCTTGACGGCACCTACCACACGCTCGAAGAGGTGGGTAAGGAGTTTGGCGTGACCCGAGAACGCATCCGACAGATTGAGGCGAAGGCACTCGAGAAGATTCGCCAGCACGAGAAGGCCCGCAGACTCAAGAGTTATTAGAAGTCATCGCACGGAGAAACGACGAGCGTCTGCCGTTGCTGGTCTGTAAAATCGGATTTTTTACGAACAAAGATACACGGAAAAACCCGTATAAAACCGAAAAAGCGTCCCCAAGGACGCTTTTTCGGTTTTATGAGTCGGAGCGGTTTCGGAGACACCAAGGCGAGTGTTTTTCGTGGGTCGTCTGATTCATTCTTTGATATTCAGATATTTTGCGATGATATGCTTCAAACCTCTACGGGAAACAAACCCAAGCGGCCGCTCATCATGATCGACGATGGGAATGTGCGCTGTCTGGTATGCGATAGCGGTTGCCGCAATGGTAATAAGGCTATCGTCGACGTGAATGGGCTGGATTTCGACATTCATAAACTCTTGCACCGATTTTTCTGAAGCATTGCGCACAGCATCATGAAACGTTTCCTCCGCGGCGAATTGTTCGAGCACGTTGTCTCCGTTGAGGTCTTCGGGAACGATGGCGTCGAGCAGGTCGGACACATTCACTTCGCCAACGAGGGTGCCTTCATCATTGACGACGAGGAGGGAATTGGTTTGTTTTCTCACCATAAGTTCCACCGCGTCATGGAATGTCTCGTTTTCGTTGATAACAACGGATTCTTTGACGATATCACGAATCTTCATACACCTTAATGATACTCCTTAAACTCATTCTCGCAAACCGCCCGATTTTTCGTACTCGATTCTTTTCGGATTAACCGATGTCTTTGTGGTTTGATTTTCGATATAATTTGCGGTATGCAATCATCCGCATTTCTGGAGGCGTATCGGTCGCTTAACCGCGCCCAGCGCACAGCCGTCGACACCATTGAAGGCCCCGTTATGGTCATTGCCGGTCCGGGGACCGGAAAAACACAGATTCTCACCATTCGCATTGCAAACATTTTGGCGAAGACGGACACTTCGCCTGAAAGTATCCTCGCGCTCACGTTCACCGAAGCCGGCGCTCGTGCGATGCGAGAGCGGCTCGCCTCATACATCGGTTCGTCTGCATATCGGGTGCCTATTCACACCTTCCACGAGTTTGCCGGTATGCTCATACGTGCATACCCAGAAGCATACGAGCGTGCGGTCGGCGGCACGCCGATAAGCGATCTCGATAAAATCACCCTCGTCGAATCCCTAATTGAGGGAGGGGAAATACGAAAACTTCGTCCCCACGGAAATTCCCAACTGTACGTAAAACCAATCATTGCAGCGCTCTCATTGATGAAGCGCGAATTCATAACACCAGACACATTTGCCGAAATCATCGCGCGCCAAGAAACGATTCTCAGCGAAACTCCTCGGCTCCATGAAAAAGGTGCGCACAAGGGAAAGGTTCGAGGCGAATACATTGACCGCGAAAAACAACTGCTCAAGAACCGTGAACTCCTCTTTGTCTATCGCGCATATGAATCTGCGCTTGCGACCACCGGTAGGTACGATTTTGACGATATGATTTTTGAAACGGTGAAGGCGCTCGAGCGAGACGAAGACATGCTTCGTTCACTCCAAGAAACGTATCAGTATATCCTTGCCGACGAGCACCAAGATGTGAATGGGAGCCAGAATCGCATACTCGAACTTTTAGCAGCATTCCATGAACGCCCCAACCTTTTCGTTGTCGGCGACGAAAAGCAGGCAATCTACCGATTCCAGGGAGCATCACTTGAAAATTTTCTCTACTTTGAGGAAAAATTTCCACACACGAAAACAATCGCACTCACCGAAAATTATCGTTCGACGCAAAATATTCTCGACCTTTCACATGAACTTATCAAAACAGACGCGGGGGATGCCCGCGAACTCCGCGTCCCGCTCTCCTCAACCAGTAAGAAAAAGGGAAAGATAGAGCGGCGAACATTCAGCCACGAGGCAGTTGAGCACGAGTATATTGTGAATGCGTTGAAACATCTCATTGCGAAAGAACAAGTTTTGCCGGAGGACATAGCCATTATTCTTCGAACAAACCGCGAAGTTGAAGAAATCGCCACTCTCATTCGAAAGCACGGCATTGCCGCGGACGCATCCGCCGATGGTGACATCCTCTATCATCCGATTACCACGAGTATTCGCGCCCTCATTCGCGCCCTTATCAGCCCCCATGATGAGGACGCCCTCGCTCGGGTTCTTTTGAGCGGCTACCCGAAAATAGGCGTTGAAGACGTGGTCCGCATCATGCGCGCGCGTACGTACGATACGCCACTCCGTATGATTGTGAGCGACGCACACCGACTTGAAACACTCGGAGTGAACAATGTCATGGCTGTGCTCCGTGTGAGCGAGGTTCTCCGTACCGCATATAAGCGCGCATCCGTCGAAGCGCCGCATCGCGTGCTTGAGTACGCGCTTCGAGAGAGCGGACTTCTCAAACACGCAATTGCCCACGATCCCTATGAGGGTGGAAAGGTCATTCGGCGAATCTATGATGAAGTTGAGGAAATGGTACGCCACGACTCTGTACAAACGCTCGCCGATGTCGCCCGCATGTTTGAATCGTGTGCTCTTCATAAAATCGCGCTCAATGCTCCCTCTATTTCTGCGCACCAGAGCGCAGTGCGCATTATGACTGCACATCGGGCGAAGGGGCTCGAATTCAAACACGTATTCATTCCGCATCTTGTAGATTCACGGTGGGGAGGTAGTTCACATGCGGAATTTTTTCATATTCCCATTACGCGACATGAGATGTCCAAAGAGCCCGCCGCGTTTGACGATGAGCGGAAACTGCTTTACGTAGCGATTACGCGCGCCAAGGAAGGGTGTTACTTCAGCTCAAGTGAAATGAGCGCGGAGGGAAGGGCGCTCTTGCCCTCGCGGCTCCTCGAAGGCATCGGCGAATCACTTATAGAAGTTCAGGGCACTGAACATTTTGAAAAAGATTTCGACCCAACGGCATCGGTGCTTCACACCGATACGCGATTGCCCATAGACAGCGCACTTCTCATGTCGGTGCTCGCAGAACATGGATTTTCCGTTACTGCGCTCAATAATTACATGAAGAGTCCTTGGAATTACTTTTTTCGCAACGTACTCCATATTCCCGAAGTAAAGAATGAGAGTGCACAGTTTGGCACGGCGCTCCATGACGCGCTCCGAAGCGTTATGCACCACAGGCGAACAACGGGTGAGCTTCCCTCGATAAGTACGCTCAAAACATATATTGAGCGAGAACTTTCAAAATTACCAATTACGCACACTGAATATACCCGTCTCCACGAACGTGCGCTCGTGGCGCTTACACTCTACCTTGAACAGAGCGCACCTTCGTTTCCTCACGAAACCAAAGAAGAATACCCAATCGAAGTGTTGCTTCCAACGGGAGACCCGGCGTTTCCCGAAGTTCGGCTCACGGGAAAACTTGACCGACTCGATTTTGATGCTGGGGGAAATATCATCCGTGTCGTCGACTATAAATCAGGTGCTCCAAAAACACGCGGAGTAATTGAGGGTACAACCAAAGACTCGACAGGCGACTACAAGCGCCAACTGACCTTTTACGCGCTCCTCCTCTCGCTCCAAACGGATGAACGCCTTAAATGCCGCGAAGGGCTCCTCTCGTTCATTGAGGCGGATGAGAGAGGGAGGATACACGAAGAGGCGTATACCATTACCGATGAAGAAATGGAAGCGCTCCGGAAAGAGATTATCCAAGTCGTCTTGGAAATAGCACACGGCGCGTTTTTAAACGCGCCGTGTGATCCTGCGAAATCGGATTACTGCGAATTGGTCGATTTTCTCAGAGAAGGTTGAAACCTATTCACCTCCAATACCCATTTGCGCAAGTGCCGTTTCAATCATTTGTTTGACCACAGAGTACGGTTGCGCACCCTCGATAACACCCTGCTGTCCTCCATAGACGAGAAGCGGATAGGGAGTTCCTCGCGCACCCGCATCAACAGCGGCGGTGATTGATTCTTTAATAAATTCGGCGTATTTCCCGCTGCTTAGACAGAGATCGAATTCATTTTTTTTCACGCCGGCAAGAACAGCAAATTCGCTCAATTTTGTTATGTCGACCGGACTGATAGTTTGGCTCCCGTTTTGAAGCGTCATCGGCTTTCGAGAGGCATAGACCGCATCAACGAATTTCCAGAACGCATCGTTGCCGCCGAGGTCGGCGACACACTCTGATGCTTCAGAAATTTTTGCGGCATTTGGATGTAATTGTGCAATGGGGAAGTGACGATACACCCACATCACCTTACCCGATGTGCCATAATCTGCTGCCACCTCCTGCATTGTTTCATGAAATATCTTGCAAAAGGGACAATCAAAATCAGAATATTCAATGATTGCAATTTCAGCATTTGGATTTCCGCGAATGTGGTCTTTTTCTGTAATCGGCGCCACGTTTCGCTCCGGGGTCTGCTGTTCGGTCGGTGTCGGATTCGTCTTCACCGTCTCCGTCGGTCGATTACCGCTCAAGTAGATAGCCCCTGAAATGAGGCCTGCGGCAATAACAATAGCGATGGGAATACCGAGGTTGCTCGCTTGGGTGGCGAGTGCTGATGGTCGCTGCTGTGGTTGTTCTGCTTGCATGCTTAGATTTTCTTACGAACGCAGTGAGTTAGAAAATCTTAGCCGTCGCAACGTGCTTCCACAATCCCTTACAGGGACTGTTCAGGTTCTTTGAGAATTTGATTCGCTCTTCAGCGAACCAAATCCTCGAGAACCTTTTGAAAAGTGACACTGTCACTTTTCAACTTCGTTGCGACGAAGGAAGTATAACGCACCGCCTCCGATACATACTCTGTTAATAACTAATACCTGAAATTCGTATGCAAAAGTATACCACAGCGGCACGAGACACATGGTATACTCTCCAATATGGATACACTTTCAGCCATAATTTTTGGCCTCGTCCAGGGTGTGACCGAATTTCTGCCTGTTTCATCAACGGGTCATCTCGTGCTTACCCATGCAGTGTTGGGTATCGAGGGTGAGGATTCACTCGCGTTTGACGCAATGCTCCACCTTGCGACAGCGGGCGCCGTCATTGTCTACTATTTTGATGAAATCTCCGTACTGGTTCAAACAGTACTTCGCAAACTCGGGCGACTGCCTGTCAATGAAAAGGATTTTTCCATAGCGAAAGCAATCATTATCGCGACGATGCCAGCCGCCGTACTCGGTTTTTTTCTCGAATCATATATGGAAACAGCATTCAGAAATCCGCTCCTTGTTGCACTCGTTTTGGTTCTCGGTTCCGTTTTCTTTATGTATGCGGAGTATCGATATCAAAATAGTTATCCAACGAAAGAACTTGATAGCGTCATGGGCTTCAAAATCGGACTTTTTCAATCGCTCGCTCTCATTCCGGGCGTGTCACGCTCGGGCGCGTCGCTTGCGGGCGGTATGTTGCTCGGGCTTACTCGATCAGAATCCGCTCGATTTGCTTTCCTCATTGCGGTGCCCGTCATTCTTGGCGCAGGAGCGAAGAAACTCATTGAGCTCATTTCTTCCGATGTCGCCGTTTCGTGGCTTCCTCTCATTATTGGTTCGATAACGGCTTTTCTTGTCGGGTTGCTTGCGATTCATTTCATGATTTCTTTCGTTCGAAAACACACGCTGTGGCCGTTCATTTGGTACCGCATTATATTGGCCGGATTTATAGTCTTCGTCGTCTTCTTCGGATAAAACAGCCGAAAAGACGCCACCTACTTTGTTGCTTCAGTCGCTCGAACACTCACTGTATTCGCATACAGCTCATGTCCTCGCTCCTTCGCGCCTCGTATCTGACGCCTTTTCGGCTGTTTTGAACATATGTATCGAACTTTGCTCACCCAAACGCATTTTGTGTGGGTGAAGTGAAATAAGAAAAAGCCCGACGAACATGCGTTCGTCGGGCTGCACCTGAATCCTTTACATCTTTTTGACACACGACCAGCTGAGACGTGTGCCGTTGCTCCCTCGAAAATCGTTCATGATTTTCTCTTTGAGCTGCCCACCTGCCTCCTTGCAGGCTATTTCGGTGTCGAATGATGCCTGTACTGAAGTGATGGCTGGGTTACTGTGAAGCCCCGCCGTCACATATACAACAAGTATTAACGTCCACATTCTGCACCCCCTGTGATAAAGAGTAGAGGAACCTACGAATTTATTATATCACAACAATGCAAAAAATCAATGTCTGAAAATGCTCCTTTTGAGCACAGAATAGTATTCATCTGAATCGGTCTCCTACGTGCTTCAGACTTCGTGCTTCGGACCGGTACATTAAAATGGCAAAGAGTTCGTCATTTTGTGGTCTTTGTGAGGAATCCAGTGTGATGTGTTGAGAGGAATTTCGCGTTTCTTGCCACCATCCTTAAAAAGTACCTTTTGATTAAGAAGCGCGTATTCAAAAATGCCCTTGGTAACTTTCACGTCCTGCTTGCAGTACTTCTTGATATCTTCGACGTTTCCCTCGCGCCACCACCGAATCGCCTGTAGCCCATTCGCACTTTTCTTTGCGCCGATGGTGGCTTGCGCGACAGAATCGAGACGGATTCGACGCCCGAGAGAATTTTTAATGTCTTCGAGGAGGTCGATGCTCTTTACGCTCGTGAGGTCTCCCGGATAATACTTGTTGAGGAGCGGAATATCAAAATGGTTGCTATTGTAACCCACAAGAACATCAGCCGCTTCGAAGATTGGCCAGAGTTTATTGAGTTCGTCTATGGTCACCGTGGTATACGTGTCAGTCAACGAATCGTACGCGCAGCCCACGGAAATATCCAAATCCGCCGGGTTGTTACTCCCCACATCTTGGAATGTATTTTGAGTTTCGAGATCAAAAACAACGTACCGCATCATGGGAGCAGATTAATGAGTTCAGCGATTGCCCCCTTGGTTTCCTTTTCGGTTGCGAGTTCTTTGAGTGTGTAACGATGGCTCGCAACCTCATCATCCCCGAGAACGAGGGCAAAGGGAATACGCGCCGTGTGCGCAGAAGAAATTTTCTTGCCGATTTTGCGATTACTCATATCGACGGCGGTGCAGATATGTGCGGCGCGAAACTCGTCTGCCAGTTTTGCCGCGTGTAAATTGAGTCCCGTATGCATGGGGAGAATCGCGAGTGTTGGTGCGTATTCCGGATGTGGCATCAATCCGTGTACCTCAAGAAAGTCACGCACGGTGACGTCGCCCATGCCGAATCCGACACCGGTAATCGCCTCACCGCCGAACAGTTTTGTCAGGTTGTCATATCTGCCCCCGCCGATAAGCGAGCGCCGATTCTCTGATGAATTGTCGAAAATCTCAAAGACCGTACCGGTATAGTAGTCGAATCCGCGTGCGAGCGATGCATCAAAAACAACGTTTCGGACACCCAGCGTTTCAAGTCCCTGCATAATGTCGGTTACGACAGTTTCGGCATGGAGCGTTTTCGGATCGACGGTGAGGAGTGCCTCCGTGAGCATGGTTATCTGCCGGTGGTCGAGGTGTTCGCCGAGCGACTTCTTAAACGCTTCTGCGGTTACTTTTTCCTTCCGGTCGACGAGGCGTGACACCGCTTTGATGGCGGTTTCGTTAAGACCGAGCACTTTGGAGTACCAGTGCGCCATGAGCGCCCTATCATTGACCCGTACGGTGAACATGTCCTCCGTTGCACCGAAGCCAACAAGCACATCGTGAGCCAATTTGATAATCTCGATATCCGCCGAAATATCCCGCTCACCGAAAAGGTCGCAATTGAGTTGCCAATGTTCGCGAAGTCTGCCGCGCTGCGGACGTTCGTAACGAAAGAGGTTTGGGATTGCGTACCAGCGCACCGGAAATATGAGGTCACGCTGTTTTGCGGCAATCATTCGTGCGACGGTCGGAGTCATTTCGGGACGGAGCGTCACCTCGCGGTTGCCACGGTCGAGAAATGTATACGTCTGCTCGTTGACGATTTCCTCACTCGTTTTTGAACGATAGAGTTCGGCGGGTTCCAAAACTGACGCATCGTATCGTTCATAGCCGTAAGATTCGGCAACTCGTTCCCATGTTTTGAAAATCTCCCGCTGCAATGCCATGTCGGGCGGGAAAAAATCACGAGTTCCTTTATAGGGGTCGGTATTGAGGTGTGAATTCATACGATGTATGGCTTGCATTGTATGCGAAACAACTCGGTGCCACAAGGCGCTATATCTCCATACGTCTGTCGACTCGAGCCGCTCCTTCGGTACGCCCTCCGGAAGCGGTGAGCATGCGTTCTTTGAGTTCTTTGGGGCGAGGCAGTCCCGTTGCGCGAAACTCTTTATTATCAGCACCGGCTGTTTGAGCATGCAGTGTACCGAAATCGAGCAGTGTTGGAAGTATGCCGCGTATATCGATGCTCAAATCCTGAAGTCGTTCGAGACGAAAACTAGAAATGGTTCGATTGAAGAATCCCCATTGGTCAACCACGATAAGGCGCCTGTTGGTAATAGTCCACGTATCGAGAAAATAATTCGTGAGAGTGTTGAAGAACACCATCCACATTATGAGGAGCCAGCCTGAACCGAGGGCGGTGTATGCGGGAATCGGAACATGCACGGAAGATTGAAATACCCCGTTCCCCATGAGTGAAAAGAGCACGGGAAGAAACATAAAGGGGAACAGTGCCGCCAGGGCAACCCCGGCAATCTCAATTGTTATGATGAACCAGTGTTTGCGCACCCGCTCAATGATTGTTTCTCCGGGCTCAAGATCAAGTTTTTCGGTCAGCATATTTACACAAAGTAAATCGAACTCGCCATGATAAAAAGCAGAAGCGCACCGCCCGCAAGGTATGCGGTGAGCGCGCTCCAGGAAGTTTTTCGGTCATCGCTGTATGCGAACCAGTGGTACGCAAGAACCGCAGCATGAATACAGAAGAGAATCGTGAGAAGATAAAAAAACAATTCGATTCCCGTTATGAGGAAAAATGATCCGGGTCGCGGCATACTCATATAGTATTGTGTCACCGATTATCCGTTTTCGCGAGCCATTCGTGTGAACCGATTGACGCCGTACTGGTCGGGAAAGGTTGCGGCGATAAAACCCGCCTCATGCGCATCATTTTTAATTGCGAGTACCTGCTCTGGTTCGTGCTCGATATAGAGTACTCCGTGCGGCGTGAGATGCGCCGGCGCTTTTCGGATAATTTCACGTATGAAGAAAAGACCCGAGGGACCACCATAGAGCGCTTCTTTAGGTTCATAATCACGCACGCTCGCCTCGGTACGATCGAGAAAGGGGTCGATGTACGGCGGATTTGAAAGAATCGCATCATACGTTGCGCTCACGTTTTCGAACAGATTGCTTTCTATGAGCGTGCTTCGCTCCGGGGCGATGTTGTTTGTGCGAATGTTATCAAAAATGGTGCCGAGGTGGAGCGCATTGATTTCCGCGAAATCGACGCGCGCCGCCTGAATACGCGAGAGTACTGCTACACCGATGCAGCCGGAACCGGCGCAGAGGTCGAGCACGCGAATTGGTCGTTCGCCCCAGGACTCCAGTTCCGCCAATGCGCGTTCACACCAGTACTCTGTTTCGGGTCGGGGAATGAGGGGTTTTGAATCGAGGTGAATAGTGGCGTCGAGAAATGGAATGTGCCCCACTATATATGCCAAAGGTTCGCCCGCCTTGAGCCGTTCACAGTCGGCGAAAAAACCTTCGGTTTTTTCGCCGTGGTATTTTTCATTGAGGAGCCATAGTTCATCCTGCGTCATAGTATCGTCCACGGACTATACGTTTAATCCATGGTAAACTCAAGCACCATGGAAGCGACAGACGATATTCTCATAATTAATCATCTCACTAAGAAATACGGTGATGTGGTCGCGGTAAACGACCTCTCACTTACCATTAAACGAGGAATGTTTTTTGGGCTCCTGGGCCCTAATGGAGCCGGGAAGTCCACCACGATTAAGTGCATTACCGGTATCGGTAAGATAACGCAAGGGAATATAGTTGTTGATGGATTTGATGTTGAAAAGGACTATAAGATGGCGCGAGGCAAAGTGGGATTATCTCCTCAAGATTTTAATGTCGATTTCTTTGGAACCTGTGAAAAGATTCTGGGATACATGGCAGGTTACTACGGTGTTCCCAAAAATATTCGCGAAAAACGCGTAAACAATCTCCTAAAGCGGTTTGACCTTGAAGAGCATCGCCATAAGGCGTTCGATAAACTCTCGGGCGGACTTAAACGAAGACTCGTCCTCGCGCGAGCCCTCGTCAATGAACCAACACTCCTTATCCTTGATGAACCAACCGCCGGCATTGACGTTGAACAACGCCGCGCCCTCTGGGGGTATCTTCGGGAACTGAACGCGGCAGGAACCACCATCATACTCACCTCGCATTATCTCGAAGAGGTTGAAGCACTCTGTACCGATATTGCCGTCATTAACCACGGAAAGATTGTGGCGTCCGGAACCAAAGACGAGTTCATCAAAGACGGATCGTCGCTTGAGCAAAAATATCTTGAGATAACAAAAAGCGAACAAATAAAGACCGCTGTATGAAAAACGTAAATTGGATAGGTCTCTATACGATGGTCCGACGAGAAGTGGAGCGTACCATGCGGGTGAAGGTGCAAACCTTGGTATCGCCGGTCATGTCAGCGACGCTTTATATCTTTATCTTCGGCTCGGTCATTGGAACAAAGATAGATACCATTATCGGGGTCCCCTATATTACCTTTGTTTTTCCGGGCATCCTTATGCTCTCGGTTATTAACGCGGCATTCGCCTCGAGTTCAAGTTCGCTCTACTTCGCTCGTTTCATTCATAGTATCGATGAGATACTCGTTGCTCCATTTTCATACCTCGAGATGATTTTCGGCTTCATGCTCGGCGGTGTCATGCGCGGTCTCATGGTCGCGGTGCTCATCATTGCGGTCGGACTCTTGTTCGGCGCGGTTACGCTCACAAATCCGCTCGGTTTTTTCTTCTACATTATTGCAATCTCCGGAATTTTTTCACTCCTCGGTATGTTCGTCGCCCTCTGGGCACAGGGATTTGAGCAACTTTCGTCCTTGAATACATTTGTCATTACACCGCTCACGTATCTCGGGGGAATTTTCTATTCCATCACCATGCTTCCTGAATTCGCACAACTTCTCACCCGCCTCAATCCGTTCTTCTATTTTGTTGACGGGATTCGGAGCTCTATGATCGGCGTTAGTGAAGCAAATCCTCACATTGGACTCACGGTCACGCTCGTTCTCCTTGCGTTTCTCTCATCTCTCGTTGTGTATTTGTTCCATAGAGGGTGGAGAATTCGTGCATGAGGTAAGAGTGCGTGCACAGTGCGCCCCCACCTCAGAAGTTCATCGTGTTACACTTAAAACATCATGCGTGACAACAATAATCTCTATGCGATAGTGAAATCGCTCATGCAGCCCGGCAAAGGACTTCTTGCCGCGGACGAAAGCGATGCGACCGCAGGGAAGCGGCTCGTGATAGCGAATCTTCCGAATCAGCCGGGCAATCGCCAAGACTTCCGGGAAATCATGTTTACCGCACCAGGTATCGAAGAATACCTTTCGGGCATCATTCTCTTTGAGTCAACACTCAAAGAGGCGACCGACCAGGGCGTGCCGTTTACCGACGTGCTCGCGGCGCGGGGCATTGTGCCCGGCATCAAGGTTGACATGGGTACCACGGCGCTTCCGCACTTTGACGGGGAAGTGGTTACGCAGGGTCTCGACAACCTTCCCGAACGGCTTGCGGAATATTTTAAACTCGGCGCACGATTTACGAAATGGCGCGCAGTCATCACCATCGGCGAACATATTCCGACACCTGAATGCATTGAACTCAACGCAACTATCTTCGCGCAATATGCGCTCTATGCGCAAGAAGCTGGCATGGTACCGATTGTTGAGCCGGAAGTTATTTTTACAGGTAATCACACCATTCGCCGCGCCGAAGAGGTGACGACCAAGACACTGCAAGTGCTCTTTGCAACCCTCAAGAAATATCAAGTCGACTTAAAGGGTACGATTCTCAAGTCGAGTATGGTTCTTGCTGGCGATGCGGTGACCCCCCCGTCGAAACCGATTGAGGTCGCTGACGCGACCCTTCGAACGTTCCATCTTTCCGTACCGGAGGAAGTCGGCGGAATCGTATTTCTTTCAGGCGGGCAAACACCAAAGCGCGCAACTGAAAACCTTCAAGCAATTGCGAAGTACGGCGTTCAACCCTGGCCTATCACATTTTCATATTCGCGTGCCATTGAAGAACCTTTCCTCGTTGCGTGGCAGGGGAAAATGGAAAATATACCCGCCGCCCAGAAAGCGCTCCTCTATTACTGTAAAATCAATGCCCTTGCACAGCAGGGCAAGTATGACCCCAATAACGAAAAGGTATAGACACGAAAAAATCCGCCTTGGGCGGATTTTTTCGTGCTACTTCTTTTCCTTGTAGACAGTGTGCTTCTGTGCTATCGGATTGAATTTTTTAAATTCGAATTTCTTGTCCGCTAGCTTCTTCTTGTTTTTTCTCGTGTAATACACATGACCCTTTCCGACTCCTTTGGAATCGCCCTGGGAAACAAGTTTTATGAGTTTATCCTGTGACATAGTGGGGGCATCCTACCAGGTAATTTGAGTTCGGTCAACGGGTCGAATTTTCCCAGCACCCCACAACGCATAGATGGTCGTCTATGCGTTAGTAAAAATATGTTGATTTCTTCGGCTACGAACACCTGTCCGTGATACCATAGTCTTGAGCTGTGTCCGCTAACGGAAATACGGCTCAAAAGAAAGATTTTTATACAATGCGTATACTGACGTTCGGTTGGGATTATCCACCCATGAAGAACGGGGGTCTTGGAGTTGCGTGCCACGGCCTCACCGAAGAACTCATAGCAACGGGCGTTGAGATTGTTTTTGTGTTGCCGCGCGAACAGCCGACTGTTGGAAACATCAAATTTGTTTTTGCAAATCAAACTCCAGCATCATCCTATGTCATTGACTCGCCGCTTCTCCCCTATGCGCACGCGCACTCGTTTTTCGAATACTTCACGCCGGGCGGCAGGCGCCTACGCTTCTCACACAAAGTAATAGAAGAGGTGTATCGGTATGCGGACGCCGCAAAGAACATCGCGCTCCGTGAACACTTCGACATCATTCATGCGCACGACTGGACTTCGTATCTTGCGGGAGTTGCGGCGAAATTCGCGACTGGGAAGCCTCTGGTTCTCCATGTGCACGCCACTTCGTTTGATCAGGCAGCCGGCGACAATGTAGACCCGGAAATATATGCGCTCGAGCGTCACGCATTCCACACCGCGGACTCAATCGTTGCAATCAGTAATTACACGAAGGGAATTGTTGAACAAAAGTACGGCGTGCCTCCGGAGAAAGTAACTGTCGTTCATAACGGCATTAAACCTCAAGAACCGCCGCCTCTTCCTCCGGTTCTTTCAGAACTTAAAGCGCAGGGAAAAAAGATCGTGTTTTACAACGGACGCATCACTATCCAAAAAGGCGTTGATTATTTTGTTCGCGCCGCTCGCAAGGTGGTCGACATAGACCCGAATGTAGTATTCGTCATTTCCGGCTGGGGTGATATGGAGCACCAGATCATGCACCTCGTGGGCGAACTCGGTCTCTCAAACAACGTTATTTTTGCCGGGGCTTTGTGGGATACGAAACGCGACCGGATGTATCAGGCGGCCGATCTTCTCGTCATGCCGTCCGTTTCAGAACCGTTCGGACTCGTCCCGCTTGAGGCAATTCAGCACGGTACACCGGTGCTCATTTCGAAACAATCCGGTGTCGCCGAAGTCCTGACTCATGCGCTCAAGGTCGATTTCTGGGACATCGATGAAATGACGAACAAGATAGTCGCCGCTCTTCGTTATCGGGTCATGAATAAACAACTTGTCGAAGAAGGTAAAAAAGAAGTTCTCCGCCTCACCTGGCACCGTGCCGCTGAAAAAGTCATCCACCTCTACCACTCATTACTGGATTGGATACGTCGGGGAAGGTAGAATGATGCCATGTTGACTGTCTGCCCGTATTTCCACGTGCACCAACCGCACCGCATTAAACGGTATCGTGTCTTTGATATCGGGAATGACAGCGAGTATTTCAACGCAAGCGACCATACCGATTTGAATAATGCGAAAGTTCTTCGCAAGGTTGCGGAAAAGTCCTATCTGCCCGCGACGAAGGTGCTCGGAGAACTTCTTGATACTCATCCGGAGTTTCGTTTCGCTCTCTCGTTTTCCGGCACGGTACTCGATCAGTTTGAGTCATACGCGCCGGAGGTGCTCGAAGCATTTCAAGGTGTGGTGAAGAGCGGGCGTGTTGAAATTCTTGCGGACACCTACTACCACTCGCTCGCGTTTTTCTACTCTCGTCCCGAATTTGAGCAGCAGGTCGCCATGCACCAGAAAAAGATCGTTGAACTCTTTGGAGTTACCCCAAAGGTTTTTCGCAACACGGAACTTTCATACACGAACGATCTCGCGAAGTGGTGCGAGGAAAACGGATACGCAGGCATCATGGCGGAAGGATGGGACCCTGTTCTCGGATGGCGAAGCCCAAACTACGTGTACCATCCGAAGGGATGCTCGAAGATAAAAGTACTCCTCAAAAACTACAAACTTTCCGATGACATCGCGTTCCGTTTCGGAAATCGCGGGTGGGAAAGTTGGCCGCTCACTGCAGAAAAGTTTTCGCACTGGGTGCACGCGCATCACGGCGACGGACATACCATCAATCTCTTCATGGACTTTGAGACGTTCGGCGAACATCAATGGGAAGATACGGGTATCTTCAATTTCCTTCGAGCGCTCCCGACAATGCTTCTTCGCCACGGGGACACGAACTTTAAGACGCCTTCGGAAACAATCGAGTCATATCCCGCGGTCGGCGAGATAGACGTGCCGCACATACTCACCTGGGCCGATACCGATCGGGATCTCACCGCCTGGGTCGGAAACGATATCCAGAAGGACGCTATCGCCGCAATATACCGCATGGAGCAAGATGTGTTGCGAACAGGAAGTCCCGACATCATAAGCACGTGGAGAAAACTTCAAACTTCCGATCATTTCTACTACATGTGCACGAAGTGGTTCAATGACGGCGATGTCCATGCGTACTTCAGTCCGTACGAATCCCCATATGATGCGTATATCGCTTTCATGAATGCCTTGAGTGATTTACAATTAAGAGTGACGGAAGTATTGCGGAGGAAAGAGGTGTCTGCACAGGTTCGTGTCGGCTTCTGGTCGCGAGTGTGGACGCGGCTGCGTGCGTGGGCGCGCAAACTCATCGAACTGGTGCGTTTTATGAGCGGTGTCGCACGAAGGTTTGTGCGACAGAATGGTAGGTAGTAGTTAGTTCATTTAGTTCTTATGGCAACAAAGAAGACGGGAGGTACAAAGGCGGCGAAAGCCACCCCAAAAAAGGGAACAAAAGGGAAGGGCAAGCGCGTGCTTGCAACTGCGAAAGGCGAGCAGTGTTTCTGGACAACGGATGGCAGCATCCTTGCGAATCTCGTTGAGCTTCGGGATGCACTCAAGACCATGTCTGCGGATGTGTTCGCGCACCACGTGAACAAGCAAAAGAACGACTTTGCAGATTGGATTGAGCATGTGCTTGGCGACAGAGAACTTGCTGTTGAATTCAGGAAGTCAAAAAAGTCGAACACCGCGCGCACGGTAGTGGTGAGCAGGCTTCGCATTTACGACATATAATCCCGTGCCATGTCCCGCGCGATAACCATTGGGAATGGCAACCTTCTTGTTGGACTCGATCATCGAGGACAAGTTCGTGATTTTTATTTTCCCTACGTAGGCCACTCAAACCAAGTGAGCGGAGCGAGCGGCTCGTATGTGCACCGAGTCGGCGTGTGGGTCGACGGCAGTCTCGCATGGCTTTCCGATCCGACGTGGTCCGTTGATATCAGTTACACGGAGTTTTCCGGGACGAGCGATATTCACGCACAAAACGCACACCTCGGCGTTTCGCTCCACATCATCGACGCTGTCCACAATGAGAAGAATATTTTTATACGAAAAATCAAAATTACCAATGATCGCGATGCTCGCCGCCAGATAAAAATCTTTTTTGGGCAAGAGTTTCGTATTTCAGAGTCACGGAGAGGAGACACTGCGTACTACGATCCGCGTGTTCGTGCCATCGTACACTACAAAGGTCACGATGCGTTTTTGATCTATGCGATGATTCAAAGTGCCGGATTCACCGACTATAGCGTCGGTCTTTTTGATATTGAGGGGAAAAGGGGAACCTACACCGATGCCGAAGACGGCATTTTGTCGCGGAATCCAATCGAGCACGGTTCCGTCGATTCGGTCATCGGTCTTACATTCGAGGCAAATGAAAAAGAAAGTACCGATGCGTACTATTGGATAGCGGCAGGGAAAGACATCAATGAAACACACGCGATGCACGAGTACGTTCAAGGTGAAACACCCGAGCGCATCATTGAATCAACCGAACGCTACTGGCGCGCGTGGACAGAAAAAGAACCGCGCGATCTCTCATGTCTTGAAAGGCATCTCCAGCAACTCTACAAACGGTCGCTCGCCATTATTCGCGTGCACACCGACAACCGCGGCGGCATCATTGCTTCCTCTGATTCAGAAATGTTGAATCAGGGCAGAGACACGTACAGTTATGTGTGGCCTCGTGATGCTGCGATAACCGCGAATGCGCTCGATAGAGCCGGGCATATCGATGTGACGCAACGATTTTTCACATACATTTCTGAACGGATGGAACCCGATGGATATCTCATGCACAAATATCGCGTTGACGGCGTGCTTGGAAGTTCCTGGCATCCCTGGATTCAGAATGGTGTGTACAAACTGCCGATTCAGGAAGACGAAACTGCAACCGTCATTGCTATGCTTGCTGCTCACTATACCTATGCGAAGGACCTTGAGCTCATTGAGTCGCTCTATAATCCGTTCATTGAGCCGGCGGCAGATTTCATGTGCAGATACATCGAGGTTGAGACGGGACTTCCCGTTGATTCGTATGACCTATGGGAAGAAAAATACGGTTCCTCGACATACACTGCCGCCTCCGTATATGGGGCGCTGAATGCGGCGGCGGAACTTTCAGCAATTCTCGGAAAACGCGAGAATGCGCAACGGTATCGTGATCGCGCCGAACTCATGAAGAAGGCGATACTCACGCATCTCTATGATGTTTCAACGGGAATGTTTGTGAAACTGGTGCGCCACGAACGGAGCGGGCTCGTCTATGATAAGACTGCCGATATGAGCAGTTTTTTTGGAATCCTCATGTTCGGTGTCCTTGAACCGTGGGATAAGCGTATTGAGACCGCTTTTAAAGTTATGTCAGAAAAACTCAAAGTCCCAACATCGTTCGGCGGATACATGCGCTATGAAGGCGATCGCTACTATAAAACAGGACATGACGCGCCACCCAATGCCTGGTGCATCACCACGTTGTGGGTTGCGCGATACTACATCATGAGTGCGAAACAGAAAAAAGATTTAACGAAGGCGCATGAAATACTCCGGTGGGTGTACGACAGGGCGACAAAAAGCGGAGTGCTTCCGGAACAGATTCATCCGTTTACCGGCGCCCATCTCTCGACAGCACCCTTGGTGTGGAGTCATGCGGAGTATGTGATTACGGTTGACGAATACTTGAAAAAGTTGGCGTCGTTTAAATAACTTACTCTAGTATTTTCTATACCACACGCCGAATTTTGTCGTGATGGGGAAGTATTTTCCAATTTTTGTGCGGTGAATGGAATAGGCAAGTGCACAAGTGTCGAGTTTTTTTGCAATGTGCTCGGCGAGGGAGCGCATGTATGTGCCGGAAGATGCGATGCAGGTTAATGTTGCTATGGAGAAGCGGGTGTCAGGTGGGAGCGCGCCAACGGAGTCCCACGAGGCGCGCACATCGGTACGTCTGAAATCCCGTCCGAGTGCTTTTGACTCCTCGGTCACCTCAGTCACCGTTTCGATTTTCTCGCGTGCGTAGCGCTCGACGTCCTGGAGGGTCGTCTCGCGCAGACCTCGAAGTGAAAGTGCATAGACGCGCGACCGCTTCACGGGAATTTCAATCTCGTGGAGTTTCTTTTCGAGCGTCCAGACATGGAGCGGTTTTCCTTTGATTGTTTTTGATGAAAAGTGCGGGTAGGGAAGTTCAATATCGCCAACGATATTTTGCAACACGCCCGCAAGTTCGGTCGTTGTTAAATTTCGGGTTTTACCCGGCTTTGTAATTCCGAGCACGTCGCCCGTATCTGACGAGATACCAAAAAGAATCTCGACAACATATTCCTTATCGAGCCCATGATACTGTTCCTGGCGTTTGCACTCTTCACCGATAAGTATGAGGAGCTTTCCGGACGCCATCGGATCGAGCCGACCCGCGTAGGCAAGGGGAACGTTCGCATCGATGCCGCGCTCACGACGAAACCGTTCCGTTGCTTCAAGCGGCGTTTCACCGACGTATTTTTCGATTGTCCCAAATGGTCTCATGGGCATTAAATTATCCTTCAACAAAACCACATCTTGCCCCAATTATGCAAACGTGAAGACGTTGGATGTCCACATAGACTTCTGTCCTGAACTTGCGATACTGATAAGTGTATACAAAAGCATGTCACTCAATAACCACAGCATCAATCGACGACCAAACACACCACATATATAACATACTATCCTCCCCACATTACTTTTAATGTCCACGACCGTAGACGATAAAGGTAATGTGCGTTGAGAGAAACACAATGATGTTTGCTGTTAGGGCAAGGATGCCTTTTATAAATCACAAACTTTTATAATCACAAAAAATCGCCCGCGCAGTGTGCGCGGGCGCGTGGCTTTGTCTCTACTTCGGTATGAACATCCAGCAGTCGTCTTCCATCTTCTTTCCGCCCGATATTCTCCCACGTTTCACTC
Source organism: uncultured Candidatus Saccharibacteria bacterium (assembly GCA_964390945.1). Taxonomy (GTDB): domain Bacteria; phylum Patescibacteriota; class Minisyncoccia; order Phycocordibacterales; family UBA918; genus Damh-18. The sequence continues at coordinate 16,428 of CAYMIV010000005.1, read as the reverse complement.
TGCAGTTTGCGAGCGATTGTCGCACCGCGTCCATGTTGGCGCGAATGAAAGCAATGTGCTCCTCTGCGAGATGCTCGCCGAATTTCGGGTGGAACATGACGTCGATTCTGTCGTGGTGGACTAACCACGTTACTCCGAGCCACTCGACCGAGTACGCCCATGGGTTGACGAAGGTTTTCAGTCGGGGAAGGAGTGTCATTGCGAGGTGGTTCTGGCTCTTCTTCAGCCTGCGCATGGTGGTGTCGTGCCCGACTTTTTGCGTTGAAACCATTACATTTTCTCCCTTTGAAATCCTAGAATAGGTGGGAACAAACCGAGTCCAATTGTACATATTTTTTTTACATTGTCAAACCACTTCACGTTCTCTTTTGATTTTGAAAGGTTTTATTCGCACCGTCGTCATCCATACGGTAAGATGATGTCTATGAAAAAGTTTTTTGCATTGGGTTTGATTACTGCACTATCTGCGGTATTCGTCCCGACGTCAGCGTTTGCAAAATCGTCGTATGAACTTCAGGTTTCGGGCTGGATGCCGTATTGGCGCGATAGCGAAAGCATCAAAGATGCTAAAAAGCACCTAAAGCAAATCGATGCGGTGTATCCGTTTGCGTTTTCGGTGCAATCTGACGGGAGCATCAAAGACCTCGCGGGACTTGAGGAAAAGCAGTGGCAATCATTCATCAAACTTGCGAGAAGCAAGGATGTTCCTGTTATCCCGACACTTATGTGGAGCGACGGTGCGAGTGCGCACGCGGTGTTGAGTTCAGAGACGACGCGCGCACAGCACATCACTGCCATTATGAAAATAATAGAGAAGGGGAAGTATGATGGCGTTGATATCGATTACGAAGGCAAAAAGTCGGAAACAATAAATTACTATTCGCTCTTTCTCAAGGAACTCAAGGCGAAACTCGGTACGAGAGCCCTCTCGTGTACTATTGAGGCGCGCACGCCGCCCGAGTCCTTGTACAAGGAAGTTCCCGCAACGATTCAATATGCGAATGACTACAAAGAAATCGCGAAGTGGTGCGACCGGGTGAACATCATGGCATACGACCAACAGCGCGCCGATCTCCTCCTCAATAAATCGAAGAATGGTCAGCCGTACATGCCTGTTGCAGATGTCGATTGGGTACGAAAGGTGGTTGAATTTGCGCTCAAAGATATTCCAAATGAGAAAATCCACCTCGGCATCCCGACCTATGGCCACCATTATGCGATTACGGTTGCTCCCGACTGGTTCAAGTACTACTCGAAGATCGGCGCGCTCAATGTGCCGGGCATACTTGAGCTTGCCGATGACTACAATGTAACGCCGACACGCAACAAGGCGGGAGAGATGAGCTTCACGTACCTTCCCAAGGATTCAAAGGTGAAACTCCCAACTTCGTCCAAAATTACGAAAGGAATTCCGAAGGGTCACTGGATTTCCGCTCGTGCACTCGCGTATGCAAACAAGACCGGGCAGGAAGTCGTGGTGAATATTGCATGGTACTCGGATGCTGAAGCGATACTCCAAAAAGTGGATTTGGCGAAAGAGTACGAACTCGCGGGCATTGCACTCTTCAAAATAGACGGCCAGGAAGATCAACTGATTTGGAAGACACTGAAGTGAGTATAAGGGTTTCGTATGAGTACATTCTCTCGGTGAGCGCCCACAAGAGTTTTTGGTAAGTAGAAAAAACGGCGTCACCACTATTCCGGTTAACCGGAATAGTGGTGACGGTTATCTCCGGCGAACGAAGAAAGCCGACGCAATTCAGAGAATTGCGTCGGCTTTCTAAACACTAAATACTAATTTTCTAAGTACTAAAATCTCATACTGTTCGTTCAAGCAAACAAGCCTCGGGCTAATGTGCTTGCACAAAGGTGAGCGCTTTGCCGCGCTCTTTGCCGCGACCGGTGCGACCGATGCGGTGCACATAGTCTTCGTAGGTTGCAGGGAGGTCGTAGTTTATGACGTGGGTCACGTTGTCGACATGAATGCCGCGTGCGGCGACATCGGTTGCCACGAGCACTCGCGCATGACCGCTCTTGAATGCAAGAAGAGAACGCTGTCGCTGTGGATGAGATTTATTGCCGTGAATTGAGTCCGCCTTAATGCCGTGTTGAATGAGTTGGCGGGAGAGTTTCTCGACGCTGTGTTTCATTGCCCCGAATATAAGAACGCGTTTCATTGCGGGGTCGGAAAGAAGGTTGGTGAGCGTTTCAAATTTATTGTGGTCGCCGTAGCGAACGACGTCTTGCTCTATTGAATTCGTGATGTCCTGCTTTTTTACCGATACGGTAATGGGGTTGCGAAGAAAATCATTCACCAGCATCTCAATGTCCTTTGACATGGTTGCTGAAAAGAAAAGCGTCTCACGGTTTTTCGGCGTTCCCAAGAGAATCTTCTTCATGTCGTGAATAAATCCCATATCAAGCATACGATCTGCCTCGTCGAGAACAACCGTTGTGACGCGGGCGGGATTCAGATTCTTACGCATGATGAGATCGAGAACCCGTCCCGGTGTGCCGATAATAAAATGATTCGTACGACGCAATCCTTTGATTTGCGGTCCGATGCTTGTACCGCCAACGCAAATAGTCGAGTACATTCGGAGCCCATGCGCGAGTTTTTTGAGTTCGGCATCGATTTGGATGGCGAGCTCGCGTGTCGGTGTGAGAATGAGCGTGCTGCGGCTCTGTTCCTTGAGCGTCTTCTCGATAAGCGGAATCAGAAATGCCGCGGTTTTACCCGTTCCTGTATTCGCAAGACCGATGACGTCGTGTCCTTTGAGAATGTGCGGGATTATCTGGTCTTGAATTGGCGTGGGAAGAGACATCCCCGCCGTAACGATGCTCCGCGAAAGGTGAGCGTTGAGACCAAAATCGTTGAAAGAGTGTTTCGGTGTATAGGTTTCTTCAGCGACGAGCGCGACCGGATTTTTATTGATGTATGTTGAAACATCGAATGTTTTGAGCACTCTGCCGCGACGAGCGTGATGCGGTGCGCGGTGTCTTTGGCGTGTTGAGCGGTCACGACGAATACCGGCGTGGCGTTGTTCGCCGTGCTGACCTCCGCCCGATGTTCGTCGACCGGTGTGCGGTGCGTGTCTTCGATTGCCACTCGCAGAAGAACCGCTCCGCGAATGTCGGTATGAACCTTGATGCATAAATATGTTTATGAGGGCTGTGCAGGATAAACCAAACAGGGAAGTGTTCGCGCCAGAAGAGCCCTACACGAGAATCTTAAGGTGAGCACATAATACTACAAAATCATAATTTTGTCCAATCCCCGCACTATTCATAGTTCAAATATAAAAACGCCAAGAGTGATGCCGGTATTTTGATACAATGCGCGTATATGCCGCCGCAGAAACAAAATGAACCAATGAGTGCTCTCACGCACCTCATTGCAACGGTGCTCACGATAGGTGGATTCGTGCCGCTCGTCATCATTGCTGCAAAGTATGGTACCGCGCTCCATGTGGTCACCTTTACCATCTTCGGCGCCACCATGCTTATCTTGTACCTCATGAGCACTATCTACCATTTTATTTCAGTCGCGAGCCCGCGTTCAAAGCGCGTGTTTCAAATTCTCGATCACAGCGCAGTCTACCTTCTCATTGCGGGCACGTACACTCCCGTTGCTCTCATTGTGCTCCCATCGGGCTGGGGATGGAGCATTTTCGGTGTTGTGTGGTTTCTTGCCGTTCTCGGTACGGTACTCAAGGCAACGGCATTGCCACTTCCGCACTGGATTTCACTCACGCTCTACCTCGCGATGGGGTGGCTTGTCGTGATTGCGTTTATGCCCCTCATGCGTTCACTTTCCGACGGTGCATTCTTTTGGCTCCTCACGGGCGGCATATGTTATTCAATCGGCGCGTTATTCTTTGCACTTGATAAGGTTGTGCCACGCACGCGTTGGTTTGGTATGCATGAAATTTTCCACGTGTTCGTGATGCTCGGCAGTCTCGCGCACTATGTGATGATGCTTCGCTATATTGCACACATCGAGTAGTTGCAATTGCCCGGCGGGGAAGTGATATAGTATTCGTATATGATTGAAACAATGCAAGCAATGTTCGGAACATCAGACCTCGGCGAAGTGTTCGTGTTCACGATAGGTCTCGGACTCTCGGCAATTGCGGGTCTCCTTATGGGCTATGAGCGCGAGATGCGTCACAAAGACGCAGGCATCAGCACGCACATGCTCGTCATAATGGGTTCGATGCTCTTCACGCACCTCTCTCTGAACGTTGATTCCGAGTCAACCTCGCGCATCGCGGCACAAATCGTGACTGGCATCGGATTCTTGGGCGCAGGTCTCATCCTCAAAGATGGCACAAATGTCCGCAACCTCACCACGGCGGCAAGTCTTTGGTTTGCGGCGGCAATCGGCATGGCGTTCGGATTCGGTTACTACATGATTGGCATACTCGCGGCGATAGTCGGTACGATCGTTCCGCGCATTCCGCACATCAACAATCAATAAGCCGCGAACATATGAAAACGCGACCGCATGCGGTCGCGTTTTGATGTTCTAATCTTCGCGAAGAACAGGGTGGTAGTAGATTTTCTCCACCGCGCGGGTTCCTCCGAAGTCGAGGTTGTGAATTATCGGAACCCTCGTTCTCGGATCGTTGCTCACAGCCCAGCACTCCCCGATTGAGAACCCCACATGCCGATGCATGACCCCGTCGGTACACAGCCGATGTCCCCACACGATGACCGCCCCCGGAACAGGATGCTCAGTTGTCGCCCACCCAGAACGCTCGAGGTCGCGCATCACTTCGTCGACTGTCGTGTGTACGCCGCCCTTTGTGAGTTCACAGAGCGTGAGAACTGATGAGACAACGTACGCGCACGCGAGGTCGCCGTTCCGAATCACATCTTCGATGCTGTGGTCGGGATGAAGCACAAAGAGTTTTTGGTACTGCCTTGACCCGACAAGTCCTTGTATGTGAGCGAGGTATGTTTCCCGAATTGCGGGGGGAAAACCCTCCTCGTAGAGAATGCTCCGCATGATGAACTCCCCGTGTTGATTCCGTGTTCGAGGGTATCAACGAATCCTGAATTTGTCTATTTTGCAACGAGAAATATTGCTTTTTTGCCAAACTATTATATAGTTGCGCCAGTTTTTTGTTGTTTTGACATTTCACTGCGAAAGGAAATGCAATGACGCACAAAAGTCTGCCCGCAAGTCTGCACGTTGTTCCGACGGCAAGAAAAACACGCGAAAGCAAACTGTTCGTGCTCGATACGAATGTTCTCATGCACGATCCGACAAGCATCTTCCGGTTCGAAGAACACGATGTGTATCTTCCGACCGTAACGCTCGAAGAACTCGATGACCACAAAAAGGGGTCGACCGAAGTTGCGCGAAACGCACGACAGGCACTCCGGTTTCTCAACGCCCTCATCGGCGACATGCAAGATGTCTCGGCGGGTGTTTCGCTTGAGAAAGAGTCAAGCGGAATGGCAACCGGCAAACTGCTTCTCCAAACCGAAAGCGTTGAAGTCGAGCTCCCCAAATCCCTTGCAAACGGGAAGGCCGACAATCAGATTCTTGGTGTCGTGAGATATCTTCGTGAGACCAAGAAACTGAATGCGGTCCTGGTTTCGAAGGACGTTAACATTCGCATCAAGGCGAAGGTCCTCGGCATCCCTGCCGAGGACTACTACAACGACAAGGTCATGGAGGATACCGACCTTCTCTATGCGGGGACGCAGGAGTTGCCCCACGACTTTTGGGAACAACACGGAAAGGGATTGGATTCGTGGGAGAAGAGTGGTCACCAGTTTTGGCGCGTGAGCGGTCCGCTCGTTCCGTCAATGCTCGTCAATTCGTTCCTTTACCACGAAGTTCCCGGTCAAGCACCATTCCATGCGATTGTAATCGAAACCGCAGGGAAGACCGCGGTGCTCCAGATGGTCAAAGATTACACCCACAAGAAACACAGTGTGTGGGGCATCATGGCACGCAACAGAGAGCAGAATTTTGCGCTCAATCTTCTCATGAATCCCGACATCGACTTCGTGACCCTTTTAGGGCAGGCGGGAACGGGGAAGACGTTGCTCACGCTCGCCGCAGCACTCAAGCAGACGCTCGACGATAAAAGTCTTTACACTGAAATCATTGTGACGCGGGTCACGATGCCGCTCGGTGAAGACATCGGTTTCCTTCCCGGCAATGAAGAAGAGAAGATGAACCCATGGATGGGAGCCCTCGAGGACAACCTCGATGTGCTTGCCCTTGAGAATACCGAGGGCGGGGAGTGGACTAAGGCGGCAACGCGCGACCTCATTCGTTCACGCATCAAAGTGAAGTCACTCAATTTCATGCGCGGGCGTACGTTCCTCAACAAGTTCATCATCATCGATGAGGCACAGAATCTGACGCCGAAACAGATGAAGACCTTGATTACTCGCGCCGGACCGGGCACGAAGATGGTGTGCCTCGGCAGCATCGCGCAGATCGACACCCCCTATCTCACGGAAGGGAGCTCCGGTCTCACATACGTTGTCGACCGCTTCAAAGAGTGGCAGCACTCGGGTCACGTGACACTCTTACGAGGAGAACGTTCCCGTCTCGCTGATCATGCCGCAGAGGTCTTGTAGTTCTTTCACATTGAAAAACCGCCGCATTCGCGGCGGTTTTTTTAATAAAAAAGCCCGAGGGTGTAGACCTCGGGCCTGAACTTCATGTGACTTTTTACACAGGGTTGGGAAGGAACGACTCCCAGTCAAACGGACCCTTTCCGTTCACGAGTTGCTGCAACTGATCGAAGCGAAGTGTCCGTCGCAATACGGGATTGCCCGGTCCGTCCGCCGGCAAGCCGACGAACGAGACGCCCGTGTTGTTCGGCGGGAAGCCCCGATGCCCGTAGGTGTCGGTATGCGTTCCCGAGGCGCACATGTGGTAAAGCGCGACCGGTGTCGACACATCGCCATGGAAGTGCTTGTCGCCGAACGTGACGAGGCGAACTTTTTCCTCGAAGATTCCGGAGACATTCCCACGGCGCTCGTCGTTTCGGACAACGCCAAGCAGAGTGTCGCCCCAGCTCCCCATCGATGCGGGAGAACTTCTGAGATCGATGCCCCACTCGTATCCGCCCGGTGCCTGGATTGTTCCCCAGCCGATGAAGATGTTGCCCTCCATCGGAGCCTTAACGAGACGCTTGATGAGCGCATCCTTACCCTGCCACCTCGGAACTGCAAGCAGCTTGTCCTGGATCTTGTGGGCAAAGAGCGCGCCTTCAGGCATGTGCCGGTCGAGCGTACGTTCGATGTGGTTCCCGGTGCCTTCGTTGATTGCACCGATATCACGCCGGTCGTACGGCATACCTTTCCAGTCACCGACACCGCGGATGATGAGCTTACTTTCCACCGCGCGGTGTACGACCGCATCGAAGAAATCGACGTTCGGCGTTACGTGCCGATCGTAGACCTCCATGATTTGGTCGTGTACCCAGTCAATTCCGCGAACGCGGAGCTGGAACAGCGTGAAGCGCTGATACTCATCGAAGTACCTCAAAAACTCATTCTTCGACCGTGCCTCCTGTGCCCGCACCCACATCTCACGCGCATAATCTTCAATCTGCGCGTAAGTCATTTGGTTCGGGTCAGGTTGGCGTTCAGTGTTGTAGTGGTTGCCCTGAATGACGTCGTCGTTTGAGTTGAACATGTGGACCGGAAACGCTCCGTTCTTGAGGAGCCCATCTCGCCGCATGAGGTACGCCATCGCCTCGAACATACCGAGCGCAGTTCTCGTTTCATCGCACCAGATCCAGCATTTTGCACGCGAACCCCAGTGCTGATCGGTTGCCGTACTGACCCAGATGTACTTCGATTTCGTGACGTCCCGGGCTTTGTACAGGTTCGCCTTTCGCGAGGTTGTCGTCTCCCGCGTGATGGGAAGTTCATCGACAGCAATTATGTTGCCAAGCGCCGCATCAGGCATGACCCTGATCCGGAGCGACCCCGGAACAAACTGTTCGCGGAAGATTGCCTTGTGCGCAGGATGTACCTTACGGATTTCGAGACGCACTTCTTCGCGCAGAAACAGATCATCGACGAGCGTCGGTGCACACACGACATCCACGGAGTACCGCTGTCCCTTGAAATCAGCCTCGCGCACCGTACTGCGGTAGTTGAGACTGTAGGGAGGGCAGATGACCGTGAGTGGCGACATGTGGCGGCGCAGAATCTTGTTGCCGCATCCGTTCACGAATTTCGAGAGATGCTCGTCACTCACACGCACGTTGTCGGGGATGTTGAACTCGATGATGGTGCCACCGAGCTCAACAACGGTTGACCCCTGGTTGATGACCTTGAGGTTCGGAACGGTTTCCTCGAGCGACTTGATGAAGAATGCCCGGATGACCCGTTCGTACCGCCGCCGTTCTTCGGGAGCGATGTTCGAATTGATAGTCCGGTTATAGTGCACGAGCACCTTTCTGTGTTCCCGTTCCTTCTTCCTGATGTCTTTTCGCGTCGCACCTTTCTTCTTGAGTTCCGCGAGCGCACGTTCGATGAGGCGCAGTTCGGCGCCGTATCGATTGTGCTGGACTATGGTGAAGTACCGGAGTGCCCAGCTTGCGGTCGTCTTAATGAGTTCGTCGTCGCGGTAGCCGAGAATGACATAGATCGGACCCGAGAATTCAGGACCGCTCTTTTCCGGTTCCTTCTTATTCGGCCTGATGGCAATCTTGTGGAGGCCGGAAAGCGTCGTGACGAACATCTCATTCGGGGCGATATACACGAGTTCGTCGTTTCCTTCGCCCTTCTGGCGTTTCTTCATGATTTCCCGCACCGTCTGCTGATAGTCCGGGTCGAGTGATTCAATCTTCGTGATGTGACCGGACATATGTGCGCGATACATCGGAAGCGCACCGGCAGACTTGTAGATTGCGATGTCAAAGAGGTTCGTGAGCACGACTGCTGTCGCACCCGCGACCTCCGCCTCGGCAAGTTTGCACCTGAGCGGATTCTCCTCGATGACCCTGTTGTAGGGCAGGCCGAGGTTCGCACCGTTGATGTGAAAAACCTCGGGTTTCCTACCTTCCGCGACAGGAATCCGGAACGGGTTTTCATGCCCGTTACGCACGAAGATGTGCTCTTCGAGCCGGCGAAGGGAGTACGGATCGCCGAGGCGACCCATGCCGGGGAGCATCGCGACAGGCTTGTTGATTTTTGAAACACCGACGAGCCAGCGCGTTTTTTCCTTGACCCATTCGAGCGGAACCTGCGGATTGTGGGACTGCCATTTCTGCACGTCAGTCTCAAAATCAGAGTCGCTCGTGTAATTGAGCCAGTCCTTCAGCGAACTTTCCCGAGCGGATGTCCACGCGATATCCTTCAAGAATTCGACGAGTGATGCTCGGTCGAGGACGATTTCCGCTTCCTTCAGTGTGGCGGCGAATTGCTTCGCGACATCCTTCAGAATTTGCGAAAGCGTCACTTCCAGTTTCTGCTTCGGCTTCGTGAGCGCATGCGAATCGACAAGGTCTTCCAGATGTTTTCGGAGCCCCGTCACCTTCGACAGCGCGAAGCCATTTTCGGTGCCTGTGGCCATGGATTTCTCCTGTGTATGAAAGTGTCAAGGAACACGTACTGATGCCCATTGTATTGGTTTTAAAAGAATAATGCACCTTGACACACGATTTGAAAATCTGGCACGTTCATTGACGAGTGTCGCGAAACGGGTAGGATGCAGAGTGGTACTACTGTCCTTTGACTTCGGGAGAAACCATGAACGGTCTCAAACGACTTTTCCACAGCATGCTCGACGTACAGCCGCGAACATGGGTGCTCTGTGCACTATGCGTACAATGGATAATCCTTCTCAATGTACCGCTCGCTGAGAGCGTCACCATATTTGCGCTTGCGTTCATCCAGAATGCGGGATACTCGCTTCAGAGTCGCGCGGCAAACCGCACGAGCAATCTCTACCACTTCATTGCGGCGATTTTTGCTACGGCGATTTTTTTTGTAACCTTGAGTCTCCTTGTCCATATCAAGGTTACGCTCGACGTGCTCCTCGTATACATCTTGGGCACGATGCTTGGGAGTGTGTACGGCACACGGCTTTCCGTTCGCATTGAGCAGGTGATAGGCGCGGTTGCAAACCTGGGTGCGGAAGCAAAAGGGCAGGTGCTGCCGCTTTACCGCGCGATACCAGGACTGCTCGTAATTCTTGCCGCAGAATTTTTCTTCATCGGAAAATACGATGTGTGGGCAATGGTGTTCATCGCCCTCGCGGCTTTTGCGTCGAGTGTGCTCTTCGCATCACTTCGGATTGCGCGTAACACCGATGCCTACTGGTTCCACCTCGCCCTCGTATTCGTACATGCAGTTGCGGGGTTCGTTACGTACGGTGTACTGGTGAAGGTGAACGGCGACTGGTATCTCTTCGCCCCATACCTCACCGGCTCGGTGCTCGGAAGTCTTGTGGGGGCCGAGGCGGGGAAACGGTTCGGGCGATTCATTAGGGCGTCATTTGATGCTCACGACCTTCGGCAAGACGTGGTGCCGCTCCCGTCAAAGCAGGTGATCGCGTGTCTCCTCTTCCTTGTGCCACAGGTCTTGTATTTCGGTTTCGGGAATGTGGCCGTTCAAGCACTCATGCTTGGGGCTGCACTGTTACAGACGAGTGCCATGACCCTGATCTCGCGTGCGCGTCAGCGCAACCACGAACGATACATCGAATGGTCATCGGTGTTCTCAAATGGTATTTGGTTCTTCACACTCAACGTCCTTGTGGTCAATGAACTCGCTGCGCACCTTCTTATCCCGTACCTCGTCGGTACCGGTATCGGAAGTCTCTGGGGTCAGGCGATTGCGATGTTCGTTGAAAGACGCATCGGCGCATTCATGGACTCCGGTACGAAAAACTCGACGTGAAGTAGTTCTTTTGGTAACCCGTGCGCCTCGGCGCACGGGTTTTTCTTTTATTTTTCATACAAAAAAGCGCCGACCTGAGGGTCGGCGCTTTACCTGGGCGGTTTCCACACCTTTCGTTCGGAGAGCCATGCGGCAATATGCTCCGCAACCGTCTCGTAACCGGTTTCAAGGGGACAGAAATGGCCGAGTGCGGGGAACATGATGAGGTCCGCACCATACCGCTTCGCTATCTTCCGAAAGATTTTTGGATTAACGACGGTATCCTTGCCTGCTCCCACGACGAGAACCGGAACTTTGACGGCGCGCGGGTCAACATCATACGAACTCGTACGAAGTTCATGAACAACAGTGAACGATTCGTGCACCTCGAGTTCCTGTGCAAGCGCGGTGATGAGTTCGTTGTCAGTCTGCGGATTGAGAAAGAACTGCTCAAGCATTTTCCTGCTCACCCGAAACGGTTTTCCGAATAGTCGCAGTCCGAGATATCCGCTCACATCAGCGGGCGTTGGTACGGGAATTTTGACGATTTGAAATGGTATGCCCCTTGGTGGAGCGGGCGTGATGAGTACCGTGCGTTCCGCGTCACCGCGCGCGGTTAGCGCGAGTGCCAAAAGCCCTCCCATCGAGTGCCCGATAAGTACCGGAGTTGCACCGTGTTTTTTAATGACGACACGTCGCAGAAAATGCGCAATGTCGGCAACGTAGTCTTCGAGCGTTTGCCTGCGGATATCCTCATTCACGTGCAGACCGTGACCTTTGATATCGACGGCGTATGATGGACAGCCAAGTTTCACGGTGAGACTGACCATGAGCCGCGCGAGAAACTTCGCATCCACCGCCATACCGTGTATGAAGACGAGCGGGCGTTTGTACCGTACTGATTCAGGTTTTGCGAGCAAAAAACTATGCCCCTCCGCAAACTCTCGGAGGACGGTGACTCGAGATTGAGCCATGGGTACCTCCGTATGAGTTGGTGTGACGATTTTCTACAGGGTAGACTATCACATCAGATTCACCCTGTCTCACAACAAAAGGCCCCGACATTCGGATGTCCGGGACCTTCAATCGTATAAATCTTCGTACGGTTCGGGTTTGTCACCCTGCCTTTCGCCAAAGCGTACCGACCGCACGATTTCCACGGATACCGCTTCGTTATTGATGCACTTCCAGTGCGCGAAGTTTATGTCTCTGCCACCCATAAACCGAAACGCAACGTAATCGTTGAACGGAACCGGACTGAAGCAAAATGTGCACATCATGGCATATCCTCCTGCACATACGGTCATCGAAAACAGTACTCTTTTCCATATAAATTGTACCACCGGCGCACTTCTTATAATCGTATGCTTGTGCATGAATGAAGTTGTTTCATTTTATATGCCGACAAATTCAATAAATCGACTCTACAAAAATCCTTGCACGATCTGATTTTCTGTGGTTTCCTTAACGAAATCTTGAGTTCCTAGCAGGTTATCAATGTGAATGTGCAGTTCGGTGGCTTAAAATGGGTTTATTTTAAGCCCTATTGCGCTGTACTCCAATAAGTAATGTTCGCGTCCGAAATCGTATGTTGGAATCAAAAAGTACACATGCTGTGATGGCAACCCAGTCGTCGAGTGAAATGTATGCCGATCTCGTGGAGAAAGAACTGGCAAAGGGCTACGCGCTTTCCATTATCGACCTGGTAGATAATCTCATTGAACACGCTCACGCGGCTCGCGCATCAGATATTCATATTGATCCCTCCGTCGATCGTGTTGAGATTCGATTTCGTGTTGACGGCGTACTTCAGGATGCTCACAATTTTCCACTCACCATTCACCACGAGGTCATTTCCCGCATCAAGATACTTTGCGGCCTTCGCACCGATGAGCATCAGGCGGCACAAGATGGTCGATTTCGCATTGAGCTCCGTAGCAAGAAACCCATTGATGTACGCGTATCTATCGTGCCGGTTTCTCACGGTGAAAATGCGGTACTCCGACTTCTTTCAGATGAAGAGCAGGTCTTTACACTCAAAAACCTTGGCTTTACCGAAGAAAACTGCACAAAAATTCTTGAAGCCATGAGCAAACCCTACGGCATGATACTCGCGACCGGTCCAACAGGAAGCGGGAAGACCACGACACTCTATACGCTTATGAAGATGCTCAATTCGAAAGAGTCTTCGATTCTCACCATCGAAGACCCTGTCGAATATTCAATACCTGGTATTAATCAAATTCAGGTCAATCCCCGTACCGGACTCACGTTCGCACAGGGGCTTCGGAGCATGCTTCGGCAGGATCCAAATATCATCATGGTGGGTGAAATTCGCGATGCTGAAACCGCAGGACTCGCCGTGAATGTGTCACTCACCGGACACCTCGTATTCTCGACCCTCCACACGAACGATGCCGCAACAACGCTCCCGCGCCTCCTCGATATGAAGGTCGAACCGTACCTCATAGCGTCGACGGTAAACATCGCCATAGGACAACGCCTCCTTCGCCGCCTCTGTGACTCATGCAAAGAAGAAAAAACTTTGACCGCCGCTGAGGCAGAGAGTCTTGACGGATATGTGCCAAAGAAACTCCTCACCGCCGGCAAAACAATATGCACAAGTGTCGGGTGCTCCGAGTGCCGCGGTACCGGGTATCGGGGACGTATCGGTATTCAAGAAGTACTTGTCGTTACCCAACCACTTCGTGAAGCGATTTTGCGTCACGCGTCGGCAGGAGAAATCAGAGAGATTGCGATACAGGAAGGCATGACACCCATTGTCATAGATGGCTTTAGAAAAGTATTAAGTGGAGAAACCACCGTCGAGGAGGTGCTCCGAATGCGGTATGAATAATTTACGTGCTCTGTGGAGTCGGTATGCACCACACAAACCAGTAGTTTCAAACGCCTCCTCACGAAGATTTCGTAACTCTTCGCTCTTCATCAGTTTCACCACAAAAGAGCAAATCATTTTCGCAAAGCGTCTTTCAATGGTGCTTCGTTCCGGGATGCCGATTTTGCAGGGACTGCGGATGCTCGAAGAAGAAGCACACTCGCGTTCGGTTGCGCGAATTGCAAAAAGTTTGGCGGACGATGTATCAAATGGTCTCACGCTCTCGAGCGCCCTCAAGAAATTTGAGAACATCATCGGGCAATTTTTCATTAGCATTGTTCGGATTGGTGAGACATCGGGAACACTTCCGGAAAATCTTGAATACATCGCCGAGGAACTCAAGAAGAAGAATGACCTGCATCGGCAGGTTGTGGGCGCACTCATATACCCACTCATCATAGTTCTCGCGACCGCCGGAATCACCACGCTCCTCATTGTGTACATATTCCCGAAAATTCTACCGATATTCTTGAGTCTCAAGGCGACGCTCCCGCTCTCGACGCGCGCTCTCATTGTCATAAGTACGTTCCTCACAACATATGGGCTCTGGTTTCTTGGAGGCGTTCTTGTCTCTGGCGTCGTGTTTGCGATTCTTCTCCGCATTCCCGCCTTCCATTTTTGCACCGACTGGGTGCTCGTGCGCCTCCCGATATTCGGTCCACTCTCGCGCTACTACAATCTTGCAAATACATGCCGCACATTGAGCCTACTCCTCAAGAGCGACGTACGAATCGTTTCAGCGATGGATATCGCCGCCGACAGTCTCAAAAATCGCGTGTACCAAGTAGCGCTTCGAGATGCGGTTGAAGGAGTAATGCGAGGTCAACGCATTTCGGTGCAACTCAAAAATCAGAAACTTCTTTTCCCCCCGCTTCTTACACAGATGATGAGTGTCGGGGAATCGACGGGAAATTTGAGCACGACTTTGATGTATCTCTCCGATATGTATGAGTCGGAGATACGCGATTGGACAAAGAACCTCACGAGCATTCTTGAGCCGGTCCTCATGCTCACCATGGGATTACTCGTTGGATTCATTGCGATTTCAGTCATAACGCCCATCTATGGAATTACGCAAAATCTCCATCGGTAAATGTAAGTTGGCACGGCGAGGATTCACGCTCATTGAGATTCTTATCGTTATGGGCATTATCGCTATTCTTGCGGCTATCGTCATTGTGGCGATCAACCCGTCGCGCCAGTTCGCGCAGGCACGCAACGCACAGCGTGAGTCGAACGTCGCGACCATTTTGAGTGCGATTGGTCAGAACATTGCGGACAATAAGGGTACATTTGATCCGGATGGTGATTGTGATGCCATCACAGCCTCTGTTGAACATATTGGCACTGGTGCCGGGAATACCGATCTTGTTGATTGTCTCGTTCCAACATACATCCCCACATCGATTCCGTTTGATCCACAGGAGGGTGATGATGCTGACACCGAATATACCGTTGAGGTTGATGCGGTTGGTCGCTACACCGTTTGTGCCCCACTTCATGATGAGGATGCGCTCGGGGCAGACGGAGCAACGTACTGCCTCACGCGTTAAAACTCCCTCACAACGACACACTAAAAATCCCGCCTCGGCGGGATTTTTATATGTTCGACTTACGATGTCGAACATATATGATGTCTCTTGCGAGTCCTGGTGTAGTGGGGGAAAGACCAACAGACTATGTGGTATGAAAAACACCCGCGCGTATTGCGCGCGGGTGCGGAGGCTGTGTCCCCACGACTCAATGTTCCTTTGCGGTCTGCCACCTGCGTCCGCCATCAACGCGAATACATTCCCCGTTGATTGCCTTCGCAAGGAAGAGGTGATACATCGCTTCACCGACCTTCGTACCGCCTATCCAAGGATCAAGCTCCGATTCGGGCAGATTGATTTCCTTTTGGATTGCCGCAATTGCTTCCTCTGAAGCTGAAGGCGGCGGTTCGATCGGACCGTTCAGAATGCCAAGAACACGTATCCCATGCTTCCCGTACGCTGCGGCAAGCTGGCTCACGAGGTGTGGAATCCAACCCTTCGACATCGTGTAGCCGTCGAGGTGCTCCGAATAGACGCCGCCGCTTTCGATGAACGCGTCTCCCACAACAAAGATGGTGCCGCGTTTCGCATCCTTCCGCATGCGGTCGATTGCCATGCGGTTTACCAAGTAGACCGCACGCACATTCGCGTCGATATTGGCGTTGAGGTCATCCGTCTCGAACCTACCCGCGTTGTTTATTACGACATCGGGGGAGTGCTCGCTGAAGATTGCTGCGACATCGTTCTCCTTTGAGAGGTCACCCGTAACGAGGGTGACTGCGGTATTTCCCGATGATTCTATCTCGTCTTTCAGTTCGAGTGCCGCCTCTCTACTTGAGTGGTAGTGAAGCAGAATATCGAATCCGTGCTCTGCGAAATATCGGGCGATATCCGCACCGACGCGTTTACCGGCTCCCGTGATGAGAACCTGCTTTCTTCCGATACTCAGATGTTTCATGGTTGGTTTCCTCCTTGAACAATTGAACTGACTTTCAAAATTAAAGCATAAAAAACACCCGCGCGCGAAGCGCGCGGGTGAGGGTTCAGTTAGGGTTCACTCGAACCGAATCACAACATTTGAGAAAAACGCCTGGTGCACGCGGGTGTCATTTCCGCCAACGCTCGGGACGT
>CAYMIV010000004.1:0-63946 GCA_964390945.1 uncultured Candidatus Saccharibacteria bacterium | reverse complement strand
CGGACGGGCACGAATCCGCCCACGAGCATTACCTCGAGGTCGTGGAGCACTCTCCCCGCGAGGTTAAGGCGTGGGAGCGTGAGGATGTCGTCGTTTTTTTCTGCTTCTTGCATTATTCTTGCATTATGAACGCTCTCGATAACACTTTTAAACACAGGAAGTATAACCGAACTTTCCAAAAAAAGTTACCCGCACATCTCACTGATACGAGAGTTGCGTGTCGACGGGTGTATTGACTATTTGTTCAGCGCGATTCTTTTTTTTCTCTCTACACTGAAGTGGTTTTCGTGTTCGTAAATCTTTTCAATATCTTCCTCCGCGGAGGGACCAACCTGCACCTCGAGCACATCGAGAGCGCTCTCGAGCGGTGCCTCGAGGACATGCCACACACCGGGCAAATTCACACGCACTTCCCCGTTCGGCATGAAGAAGAATTCACTTCGGTCGCTGTGACGCTGTAAGGAGAGCGATTTACCGGGTTCAAGGTGAAGCATTTTTACTTTGAGTTGATGCATGTCGAGAATAACGTCATACCACCCCCACCTGGTGGCAACCCGCTGTTTTGCATTCAATGCTGAACTTGAAGAATATTTTCCCCCACCGAGTTCAAATACGGGTTCGATGCCGAGTTCTTCGCACACGGAAAGTTCGGGGGTATTTGTCTTTACCCGATCTCCGCCATTGCCGAAATAATCCGGCTTGATGCGCCGAAGCGCCTCGCACACCGTTCCATCCGTATCGTCAACAGCATGGATATGCGGCGTATACGCCTCGAGTATCTTTTTTCGATCAATCCACGGCTGAAAGAAGAAGCCCTTTTTTCTAACGAGCCAGTCGTCGCTGTTCACAATAATGTGCACCTCGCCATAGAGAGCAGCGGATTCAATCATGGCGATATGTCCTGGATGAATCGGATCAAAACCGCCCGAAATGGCGATTCTTTTCTTTTTTATCTTTTTGTTCATACCACCTCTTTAACAAAGCCGGTGAAATAAAGGTTTAATGGGCGTGTGGTATTATCATTCGACATTCTGATTAATCTGAAATAGCAAACTCTACCTATGAAAAAAATTCTTGTGGTTACCACGCGCTTCCCGTTTGGTATACGGAGAGGCGCATGCGAGCAAGACCGGATAGAGGGCATGCACCTTCTCAAAAAACTCGGGTATGAAGTACGCGTTATTACCATGTGTTACCCGAAGCACCGCTCCGAAGTGCGAAGTGCCGAAGAAGAGACCGGGGCGACAATTATACCGGTGCTCTACTCGCGGTTTTATAAAACATCTATTGAGCGGTGCGTATCGCGCATTATTCAGGCATGCGTGCCGATATTTTGGGATGGGGCTTCTTTTGAGTACAGAAACCGACCCATCCGTGACGAGTTGAAAAAGCAGATTCGTGACTTTTCTCCCGACGTTGTCTGGTTTGATTATTCAAACTTGTGGCCGCTCTATGACATTGTGCGAAAGGCGCACATTCCAATCGTAACCCGTTCAATAAACTACGAACCGGACCACTACCTCAACCAATCAAAGCACACACCCGTTGATTACTTGAAGTATGGAGCGAAAGCGTTCGGGGAACGCCGGATGCTTATAAAGAGCGACCTAGTATTCGCGATTACTCCCAAAGAAAAAGCCACATACGAAACATTGGGCACAACGAAAGTCGTGACGCTCCCCCTGAGGCGATTGAGCGCTTATATAGGGAGGAATTCAACAGTGCATAGTCGGCCAAAACTCAATGTGTATTTCATCGGTTCCAACTTTCATGTTCCCCACATGCGTCGTGGACTTCTTTTTGTACTCAATGAGGTTAATTCACTTCTTCAGAAACGGTTTCCCAACACCTTTACGCTCCACATCATCGGTGGAAAAAATATGCACGGACATGATGAGGCGCTTGTCTCCCCACACATGCACAATGGGGTTGTTTACCATGGTTTTGTACCAGACCTTGAAACAGCACTCAACGATATGGATATTGCAATCTCCCCCTCGCTCATAGGCGAGGGTATGCAACAGAAAGTGTTCGAGCCGATTGTACGTGGCATACCCACCATCACTTCCCCCCGCGTGCTTGCCGGGTATCCACTCCACGATGGAGTACACCTCCTCACCCCGGAGCCGACCGCAGAGGCGTTTGTTGAGGCGCTCGGAAAACTTAGAGATGCAAAATTGCGCGCACAATTATCACGCGAGGCGATTCTCGCTTCACAGAAACTATTTTCAGAAGAGACGTACCTCAAGTGCATCGGCGACAATCTCGATGCCCTCATGAAAAAAACTGTATGAAAAAACTCTTCATACGCATCACCTCGTTTCTTTTTCACGCCATTCGCCTTCCGGAGCGTGTGCGCGACCTCTTCATGTGGCCACTCGCAACAAGAATTCTTGGGGAAGATTACAACGAGCCCCTGCCGCTTGAAGCGGGTTTTACGGTGCACGCTTACCTCGGTGATCAATTGGGGCGTCTCGCGCTTTTCTATGGGAGGAAAAAAAGGTATTTTTGGGAACCGGCGACAACCAAACTTCTCGAACGACTTCTGCCAGGAGCACGGCACGTCTTTATTGCGGGTGCGCACATCGGGCTGACGGTACTCTATGCGAGAAAGGCACTGGGACCGTCGGGAGACATCCATGCGTTTGAACCGATTCCCCACCTCTTTCGGATTGCGCAGAAAAATTTCGAACAGAATAAAAACCTTGGACGCATACACCTCACCCACAGCGCGCTCGGGGACGTCCCGGGAACCGTCACAATGACTGAAGATAGAATTCGCTCGCGCATTGTGGCAAGTGCGCATGTCGGCAAGGGACTTCAAACCACTACGGTACCAATAACAACCATTGACTCGTACTGTATGGAGCACCGCATTGATTCCATAGACCTTATTTTTCTGGACGTCGAAGGATACGAACTCAACGCACTGCGCGGTGCGGAGCGCATGTGCACACACGCCGCACCGCGTGACATTATTTATGAAATCAGCCTTCCCTACAAAGACAATCTCCGTGCGGCGCATGCAATTGAGGCATACCTTCGACCGTTCGGTTATTCTTTCTATATTATCGAAGAGACCTACGATCCGACACACTCCACGCATGGTGAGGAATCGATTACATTAACACCCGCAACTGAAACCGCGTACGAAGAGCACCGCAACATTCGCTACTTCAATATGTATGCGACACTACGAGATTCAGACGATGTTAGGGGACTGCTCCGCGTACTACCCGCTGTCCTATAACCCGCGCGATACCAATTCCTGGTCGGATTTCACCATCATTTCAACGAGTTCGATGAATGAGTGCTTCGGCTTCCAACCGAGCTCGATTTTTGCTCTCGTAGCATCTCCCTTGAGATAGTTCACTTCTCGCGGCCGGTAAAATTCGGGGCTCACGATAATGAGTGGGTTTCCGCTCTTTGCATCATAGCCGACCTCTTGCTGACCTTCGCCTTCCCATCGTATCGCAAGGTCAAAATATCCCGCGGCGATTTCAACGAACTCCCGAACCGTGTGCGCCTCACCCGAAGCAATGACATAATCGCGAGGCTTCTCCTGCTGCAGCAACATATGCATCGCCTCAACGTAGTCGCCGGCATATCCCCAGTCGCGTATAGCATTTAAGTTACCGAGTTGCAGAACCTTTTGCTTTCCGGCGATGATGCGAGCCAACGAGTAGGTGATTTTCCGCGTGACAAATTGTTTGCCCCGCCGAGGCGATTCGTGGTTGAAAAGAAAACCGGAGACCGCGAAGGCATTCTGTGTCTTTCGTTTATTTACTATGAAGTCTTCGTGACCGCGCAACTTCGCTTCCGCGTACGGACTTTGGGGATCAAAGGGTGTTTCTTCGCTCTGCGGAGCCGGTGAGTTACCAAACATCTCGCTCGTCGATGCTTGGTAAATGCGTACTGCGGGATTGACGCGAAGCGCCTCGTTCACCACGCGACCGAGCCCATAGTAGTTAATATCCCATGTCTCCTCAACACAGGTGAAGGAAGTGCCGACATGAGATTGTGCCGCCAGATTGTACACCTCGTCGGGAACCACCTCGTTCATAATGGTCGTGACTCTATTGAGGTCTCGAATATCACCGTCATGGAAACGAATGTTCCTGCCGCCGGTAAATTCATCAATGTCAAAGCGTGGGTCCCTGCTTGTGCGGCGCAATATCGCGTGCACTTCATATCCCTTATCGAGGAGGAGTGGCGCAAGGTATGAACCATCTTGACCCGAGATGCCGGTGATAAGCGCTTTTTTCATACAAATCCAATAGAAATAAAATTAACCACTCCCATCATAGCAAATGAGCGAGCACTCAACGAATCCGCATGGAGACCTTGGAGTGCTTGCCGATAATTACTGTCGCCATACCGTTATTTAACTATTATCTTTCGAACCTTGTTACACAAGGCGCCGGGTATCGTTACGTGGTATTTTATTAATGTGCGGAAACCTGATGCGCACACCATACTGTCGCATGATTAAGAAAGCCCAAGGAAAAATAACTCACCTACTTTTGTGGAGTCAGCGATATACCCACATCGACATGCTCTATGTGGCGCGTGGCAGTTTCTGGACCATGTTCAGTCAAGTGTTGAACGGGGTGCTGTCTCTCGGACTCCTCGTTGCGTTTGCAAATATGCTTCCCAAGGAAACATACGGTTCATACCGCTACATCCTTTCCATAGCGAGTGTTTTGAACATTTGTACACTCACGGGAATGAGCACTGCCCTTTCCCGCTCCGTGGCGAGAGGTGACGAGATACTGCAATCGACCATAGGGTATCAACTTCGGTGGAATACCCTCATGCTCGCGGGGTTTCTTGCGGTAAGTGGATACTACTATGTGCAAGGAGATGCGATGTTGGGACTCTCGTTTTTGATACTCGGCACCTGCATCCCCGCCTCAATCGCGTTCAATACAAGCGGGGCATACCTTGAGGGAAAGAAGGAATTTAGAATCCTCAATATCATGCGGGTCATCTCGACAGCACTTTATGTAGTAGGTACGTTGGTGGCAATTTTTTTGAATGGAGAAATACTCGGGCTTATTATCGCCTATGCACTGACCACGCTTTTCACCTCGCTATTATTTTATCTCTATACCGTGCGAACCTTTGCTCCTCCACAAACGACAGACGCGACAGAAACCATCGCGTTCGCCCGGGAACTGACATATTTAAAATTCATCGACCCGATAGCGTCACAGATAGATAAGATTGTTATCGGACACTTCTGGGGACCTGCGCAACTCGCTATCTACTCGCTTGCAACAGCGCTTCCGAATCGGGTGATTCTATTTATGAAGAGTTTGGTCAACATCGGATTTCCGAAGTTTTCCGTAAAGACGCCGGAAATGTTGAACGCAGTATTCTATAAGCGGATCGTTCAGGGTATTCTCATTGGTTTTTTTGTTTCACTCGCATACATTGCGGTTGCCCCGTATCTCTATCGGTACGTGCTTCCCCAATATGTTGACGGGGTGGTGTATTCGCAGTGGTTTGCGCTCATTTTTATCTTTGCAATCCCGAACCGATACATCAGTCTTCTCCTCTCTTCACAGCGAATGTCGAAGGTGCTCCGCAACCGCGCGTTTGCTCAAAGCATCATCAATGTGGTTCTCTATGTGGTACTCGGCGTCTGGGGCGGGCTCGCGGGACTCATCGCCGCAGGTATATCCATCAATATAATCTCACTTATTCTCAACATCTGGCTTTGGCGAAGAGTGAGTGCTCTTTAGGTTCTGCACAAGTTGATCCACCACCCACGCGCTTCCGTTTTTATGCGGATTACCGAAGAATTTGTTTCGTAAGTCCTCAAGAATCGTTTCAGGAACACCGCTCACATTTCGTACACACTCCACAAACTCATCGGGGTTTTCCGCAAACAGTGTGTATCCGACATTGACGCTCCGCATATCGTAGTAATCTCCCCACTTTTCAGTATTAAAAAGCACGAAGGGTTTGTGTTGCAGTGTCGCTTCGATGACCCCGGTGCTCTGTGAGCCGACAACAACATCACACGCAGCGATTGCTTCAGCCATCGTGCCCTTGAGGATGCCGACTTTCGTGAGAATGTCGGGACGGTGTTTTGTAAGCCATGCCTCAAACGAATCATTCGTGGCTCGGAATTTAATCGACACCGACAGAGCGGGAGCGAGAAGAAGTTTATCAAGATACGGAATGACTTCAGTTGGGAGTGCGACAATTTCAGACACAAAGAGCACGTGTGTTGTATCATTCGGTCGAGTATCTTTCGATACGCTGTTTGCTGGAGCAACCGGTCGCATGACACCAGAGACAACGAGTTGTTTTGGGCGATACGCTTTGCTGTGCGTGAGGTAATACTCCCTCCACCACTCACTCCAAACTCCGTACGTGTCGACTGACATCATCAAATCGCCACTGTAACCGAGCATGAAATCGTACGTATTGTAATTTCGAGAAGCAAAGCCGTGAAGAATGCCGACGGTCGGTATGTGCTTGAGTTTAGACGCAAGCACGGTGTGCAAACTCCGTTCGTTCGCCGCAGGAATAAATGCTGTTTTTACGCCAATGAGGGAGAGGATTAACTCCATGGTACGGATTGCCCAGATATCATTGCCGGCATTTTTTACGTACATTGTTGCGGCGGTAAACTTAAAGCGCTTCTCCGGGTCTTCAAGTGATTCGACCAATCGGTCATACCGGCTGCGGAATTTGTCATTTGCCTTCGTAAGAGTGCTTATGAAGCGCGCAATGAGCGCGACGCCAACCGGGTATATGACTGCGCGCCTGCGCAGAAACGCGTGTTTGAGAACGATGTGCCACGGCTGTACGCTCCGAACACACTCCATGAACGCCAGTTTCCTTCCCCGAAGTTCTTCATAAATGAACTTCAATCTAAAATCGTAGTCATAAAATTTATCGCTGGTAAAAACTAAGATGGCTTTTCGCCGTATTACGAGGGCGGGGAGAAATACGAGCGTAAGCAGCGCTTGGAGGAGTGCCCCAAGTGGCAGCCGTGTGCGAATCGCTCTCGATGATTCGATGTGTACCGTACGTTTGTGTGCAACAAGATAACTCTTGAAGAGGTCTCGATAGAGCGGTTCGAATAAATACACCGACCCGAACTCCCGCGCATATTCGAGGAGCGCTCTATACTGCGTGAGCGGCAAACAGAAGTGAAGAAAGAGGTCTGTGTGGTGTATCCACCAGAGTTCATATCCCCTGTACATGGCTGATTTTGTGAGCGGGGTTCCATCGGGAAGTGTGAGAAGCGCAAGTTCATGAAGATGCTCTGTCGCTTCATAAATGCTTCCCGGTTTCACGAACATATCAAAATCAACCCATGCACACTCCCTCGCCTCAATCAGAGTACGGAGCGAAGTGCCCGCAACGACGGTGTCGAATTGCTTCCACCAGATATCCGGTTTTTGTGGGAGCGCGGTACCAAAAATTATGAGCGTTGATTCCTTCTTCATAGCAATGATATTACGATACAGAATCTATAAAAAAAGACCACCCTTTCGAGTGGTCGCCCCGGGTCACACGTCAATCAGTGACGAAGGGTCTGTATTCAATCTTCCACACCGTCACGACATCCTCCGGCGATGGGAGTTCCGTGTTGCCGATCATAGCGAGGTGGTAACGTACCAAATCAGGGGTCGACTGGTCGGGGGCGGTGCCGCGCAGGTCTTCCTGCGTAAGGTCCTTGATTTTCTTCACCACCATGCCGATGCGGCGCACCGTCATGCCGTCATCCGGATACAGCTCCGCTTTGATTCCACGTGAAGAATCGCCGGTCTTTCTTATGAACCGAACAGCGAGATCGACGCCGGCAGGCGCCGTGCGTGTGTCATTAGAATTTGAACGATCACCCTCACGCACGAGCGTTGTAATCGTTCCCGCCCTCATTCCTTCCCAGTACACGGGCCTCATCCAGAAGCCGATGTCGCCGTGCGTGTTGCATCTGTCCATTTTACGCCGCCTCGAGAAAAAATATGCCACGAATCATTGTAGTGGAAAATATTGAAATTGTCAATATCAACCCTCACGAAGTATGTACGAATCGATACCTCAACCACCCCGCGTGTGTTATAAAGAACGTTACCTGTATGAAAAATAAAGCCGTAACAATTATTGCGGGTCCCTGTTCGATAAACGAGGACAACCAGGGGCAACTGTTTGATATTGCGCGTATTGCCGCTCCGTCAAAAGGCGGAGAAAAAAGACCTGCAATTTGGGGACTCCGCGTGGTGGGACTCAAGTCGCGCACTTCAATGGAGGCGAGCGGTGTTGGTATGGGCATGGATTTTCCTGCGTATCAAAGAAATCTGAATCGTTATATTAACGGTGAGGGACCGGGACAGTTTGAAATCCCCCCGAGCGTTCATATTGCCAATCGGCTTATTCGAGAAACGGGTTTGATTGCCGCAACCGAAGTCGTCGATCCGACCATTCAACTTCCCCCGTACGAGCGAATACTGCCGAAGAACAAATTTTTTGTGTGGAACCCTGCGGTGAATCAACTCGGATACCAAGCTGCGGTTATGGGAAAGTTTGCACTCCGAAACGGCTGGGGTGTGGGCATAAAAAACGGAAAATGGCTCGGTGCCGTTCCCGAATCGGGTATGAGTACGATGGAAAAAACATGGGTAGGTCTCGCACACTATGCGGCGGGTGGCGATATCAAGACGCTCGAAAACAAACTCGTTATGATCCAGCGCGGGGTTGATGTGGCGGAAAAAGGAGAACATCGAAACTTGCCTGTTCACGATGCGGCTAAACGGGTGAAAGACGATATTGGAGTTCGGGTCTTCTTTGATCCTTCACACACCTTCGGCACAATCATGCGAGACCACATCGTCGATAAAACGATCGACGCCTTGCGTATTAAAACTTCTGCGGATGAATACCTCTACGACGGGCTTCTCATAGAAGTCGGCGATTCGCTCACCGATACGGGACAGCATATTACGATTCTCGAACTGCAAACGCTCGCGGAGCGCATTGCAGAATTTAGGGACCTCGAAAGTCCAACCCCACCGTAAGACGTCACGCCGGCCAGAGGCCTCGTGTTTTGAGAAATAATGTAATAACTTCAGAAAGTACGCCTTCTCCGCCCCTCGCATCAGTGCACACGTGCGCAGCGAAGAGCGCCTCGGGTGACGCGTCTTTCGGTGCGACAGAAAAACCGACGGCACGAAGCGTCTCCACGTCCTGAATCCCATCTCCAATGAACATAATCTCTCCGAGCGCTGAATTCGCTTTTTCCCGGATGAGCGCAAGTTTGTCTTTTACACCGAGGAGGGGCGTGGCTCCGAGCGCAAGAGCGCGCTTTCGGACGCATGCTGAATCCCTGCCGCTAATGAAGTAGACCGGGAATCCGTTCTCGACAAGGTATTCAACGACCTTTCCATCACGGGGGTCGAATCGGTACCCCTCCATGATTGGCTCATCCCCATATCCGGCGATGCACTCGACGATATTTGCGCGTGGCGTGCCATGTTCATCGCACGGAACGAGTCGTGTACTCGTAATACCGTCTTTGCGCTCAAAACCAATAAGTGCGCCTCCGTCGCGCACATCGTAAATTGTTATGGCGCCCTGTGGTGTCATCACTCCGTCGACATCAAACCAAAACTCTTTGATGGTCGGGGCTTTTTCCTGCATGAACGCTTCAAGTTTTGTCATGGCCTACGACTTCAACTTTCCTTCAGCAATTCTTTTTTCAAAAATTTTGACGACTGCTTCGTACTCGCCGGGAGTATTCACGCCGAGATTTTCAAAATCACCCTTCACAATCCCGAGATTGTATCCATTCTCAATGATGCGTAATTGCTCGACACTCTCTGCCTTTTCAAGTGGGGTCTGTTCCATCTCAATATATTGAAAGAGGAAATCGCGACGCATCGCCATTGCTCCGATTACATGATAGTAGTCAAACTTGTGGTCAGTATATGAATACGGGATTGCAGCCCGGGAAATGTAAAGCGCGTGGTCGTGTTTATTGGTAACCACCTCGACAACGCTGTCTGCGTGAATCATCGCTTCATTCGTAATACGGTCAGCGGCAGTTGCTGCTTGGAGGTTTGGTTGCTCTTTGAGCATGGCAACACATCGATCGATAGCGGTCGCAGGATAGAGCGGCTCATCTCCCCAGACCGTCACCACAATGTCCGGCTCAAAATCAGTAAATAGTCGCGTCGCCTCTCCCGCGCGTTCTGTTCCGTTTTTGTGATCATTGATTGAACGTATCACCTGCGCACCGAATGAGCGCGCCACCTTTTCTATTTCGTCAGAATCAGTTGCAATGACAATCGCATCGAGCGATTTCGCTTCCTTGGTTCGCTCATACGTACGCTCAATGAGCGTCTTTCCGCATATGTCCTTGAGCATTTTATTCGGTATTCGCGTTGAGCCGATACGTGCGGGGATTATTCCAAGTATTTTGCCGTCTGCCATGTTTATCTAAATTATTCTTTCGGACTAAAACCCATGTGTTTCCTGAAAGGTTTCAGAGTAGGATACACGATACCACCAATTTCCTGAATTTGCCCCCTGGACATAAACAATTTGACATGTCCAAAAAAACTTGTACTCTATTGGCTGACTTGTACGCACTATACGAAAGGAGGTCCAGTGGAAACAGTCGACTTGAAGGCTCCATCGGGTATGTTTCGAGTTGTGGGAGTTCATGGCTTCGGCAATGAACTCACGCACGAAGATGATTTTGCTGATATGGAGACCGCCCTCCGTACAGCGAGGGAACACAACGAGTCTTCGGCGGCGGCAGAGAACGACTATTACTTGCGCGTCTACGACGATTGCGGTCTGAGTCTCCCGGTGACTCCGTGAGGTCACGTGAACGAGTGCCCGCCCTATCGGCGGGCACTATTTGTGTCTAGAAGACTTCTATACAATGTCTCATACGCTTCGACGGTTTTTTCAATACTGAAAAATTTTTTGATTCTCAACCGTCCGGCTTCTCCGTACCGCACGGCTTGATTCGGATCTCGAAGGAGCGCGAGGACTTTTTCAGACATCTCCGAAACAGCGAAGGGATTGACTACGTATCCGGTGGCGCCATCTTCGAGTATTTCAGGAGTTCCACCGTAGCGAGAACCCACAACAGGTTTTCCGGCAGCCATCCCCTCAATCACAATTCGCGGGAATGGGTCGAGATAGAGTGAAGGAACAAGCACAACGTCCGATGCAGCATACGCAACCCGGAGCGCATCGCGATCCATCCAGCCGGTGTAGACGATGTGGCTGCGAATGTCTGGGGTATCTGCTGATTCATGCATATGCCCCGTGTAGGCATTTTCCTTTCCCGCAACCAGGAGTACCGTGTCGGGAATTTTTTGAATAATAAGTGAAAATGATTCAAGTGCTTTTCCGCCCCCCTTCCCCTCACCGAGCCTCCCTCCAAAAAAAATAATCTTCTTATTCGTGAGTCCGTGACGCTCTTTGAAGACTTGCACGTCTGATTCGGCAACATTCCACTCATCCGTATCGGCACCCGTGTGAATGACCCCCACGCCGGGTATGCCATTGTCTGCAAAGGCGCGGGCAAGCGATTCAGAAACGGCAACAATTTTGTCAACGTAGCGCAGATATCGTCGTATGAAGAAATTTCGGAGAGGGTTATACCCCTTCTTTCCTTGTGCGAAGTTGGTGCGCCATGAGATGTGTGCGTCGAATTCTTTGAGATACTTTTGAGTATTTAGTTTTCCATAGGTAAACGCCATGGTGTCGCGCGCGGTAAACACGACTGCTTTCGCATATCGTTTTGAGAGTTTTAAACTATGGTACGAAAGATAGGTGTGAATGTTATTCACGTGAACCACATCGGGCTGTATTTGTTTGAGAATGCGAGCAACGTTCCGTACCGCCTTTCTATTGTAGAGACTCGTGTATGCACGCCAGCGAACATCGTAGTTTGTAGCAATTGTATAAATTCTCATCCCGTGATAATCGGTTTCACCGGCCAGGGAACCTTCTCTGCACGTCGTAATCACCGATACGTCGTGTCCGCGCCCCGCCATTCCTCTCGCGATATCGCACGTGGAAAATCCTGCACCTCCCTGACTGTGGGGCGGAAAATCATCTTGTAAAAATACAATTTTCATTTCTTTTGCAATACGAACACCCAACCAATCGTGTGCTTTCGGTTTGCCGCGCTCGCGTCGCACCTGTCCCGCAAGAGGGCGAGAGTCCCGGAAATCCGAAAGAAGAACGAAGCAATGCGCGCCCACGAACGATTGTGGAGCCGGAATCGGTCGGTAAGGTATCGGTGTGTCATGCGAGCGCGGTTTGCGAAGAACCCGCCCAGTTGTGCGTACTCGACGACGGTAAACCCGTTTCTTGTGAAGAGCGACTCAATACCATAGCGCGTGTAGCGCCAAAAATCATAGGGTTCTTCATGTAATTCATTCCACTGCGGGACACTGACGAGAGCATGTCCTCCTGTTTTAAGCACGCGACACATTTCCATCACGGCCTTCTCCGGATATTCAACGTGCTCGAGTACCTGCGAGGAAATGAGGGAATCAAATTCCGAGTCTTGAAACGGCAAATTCTCAATATTCCCCACGACATCAACATTCGGTCCTTCTTTGATATCGAGATGTACCACACTATCCGAAGAGAAGAGGTGGCTATAGCGATCATAACTTCCGCTCCCCGCGTCAAGCACCCTGCCCCGCACATAGTGGCCAAATACCGCAATGCGCTCTTGCAACAAGATTCTTGAAATATTGTAGAGGTAACCCATGCGTATGTAGTGCCGTGTTTAGTCTAACTCAAAAGAAACACCAAAAGAAACGTTGCTTATTTGCGTCCGGAGGCGCAGATACCGGAAAAGAAATCGAATTTCTTGGGCTTCGAGTAATCAATCATGAAAGGGTTCCACCCGAACAGGAAAACGAGCATGTTGATGAACCATCTCCCAATCGGTCGATTGCCGAGCCCTCCCATTGTATATATGCCGTACCAAAAAACATGGTGGGTTAGTTTTGTCGAAACATCCTTGAATTGCTCCTTAAGAAGGGTTTCTAATTCCCCGGGATAATACTCCTTCACATGATTGGTATCGAGCGGAACCTCGGTAAGACGATACGGGGTGGTGAGAATAATCTGACCTCCATTTTTCAGTACCCGGTGCGCCTCCTTGAGAAGTTGCTCCGGTTTTTGAACGTGCTCAATAACTTCACACGAAACCACAACGTCGAATGTCTCGTCTTCAAATGGCATTTCATATGCCGATGCATTTACGAAACTGTAGGTGAGAGATTGGTTTTTTTCTTTTTCGCGCTCGAGGTTCTCGTGTGCGAATGCGAGACCGTGTTCGTCATTATCGAGCCCGGTAACTGAAGCACCCGCTCGCGCAAGCAAAAACGAGAGTGCGCCATCACCGCAGCCGACATCGAGGACTTTCTTTCCCGTAAGGTCGCCTGCACGTCTCAAAATCCAATCATAGTGTGCCTGATGGTACGCGTTGAAAGCCCTGATGTCCCTTCGATTCATCTCACGCCAGTGGTAACTGCCACGCGTCGCATATTTATTGAAGGTGCTTTCTTTTTCCATGTATATTTTCTGAAATATTAGTGGTTATTCTACACTACTTACCGAAGTTTCATTCCGGGAAAAGAATATATGGTGATGTTGCCGAAAGTTGCCTCTTTCGTAAGAAAAAGAAATCGATCGAGGTTCCATGTAGGATCTGCCTCCGTGTTCCACACCACATACTCAACACGGTGCTTGCTCCACGTGCTGTAGAGCCACTCTCCAATCGGCTTAGAGAGCGTTGATTCATAATCGCTCACAATATTGTCGATAATCTCATCGGGAATATCGTCGTCGCGACCGCTTTTTTCTCGATAGTAGAGCCCATAGAGTTGTGCGGAAATAAAGGCGCGTTCTCGATAGAATGTCTCTCTCACATTTTCGATGTCCACATTGCGAAGTCTATAGAACGCAAACATCTGCTCGCGTATCCGAGCATCGGTTGCGGCCAAGGTTGCGTGTGCGACCTGAAGATGGAACACGTTGAGCGGTGTGTAAATACCGACAATGCGGGATATTTCCTCATTCGCAAAGACAACTGCCTCTTTCGCCGCATGTGCATTGAGCCAAGCCATCACCGGAGCGTATTTTTGACGCTCAATTGCAACCTGACCACCATCCCCACCCTTGCGATCTACCGAATATGCGAGCATCTGCACCTTTAATCCGACGACAAAGCTCACCGCAATCATGAGAACAGCCAGTATTTTTGTGTAGTGCTGGGGCGTGTTCCATCGACGAAGAAGATAGAATGCGGTGATGATTGCAAAAATCACCGCAATCGGTCGGTGCATGTACCAGTGATAATGTCCTGCCTGCAAAACTTTTCCCGTGACAACCTGTTGATTGAGCGTTACGAGGGGGGTAAGGAGGAGTGAGAGACCGAATATGTATTTTCTCTTATCATCACGCGGAAACCCGAGGAAGAAAACGATAATGCCACCGAGTGCAACAATCCCGATGAATTGCGGCTCGTGAGAAACGAGGAGTGCCAGTCTTCGCGCCACCTCTTCATACGAAGGATAGAGCGATGCCTGATAGAGATTCCAGGCGTACGGAATAGCGAGTAGAATACCGCCAAAGAAAACGTATGCGAGCGAGCGCACCTCGTTCCATTTTTTCTGGACGAGGAAACATAGCCCAAGTACTCCGAGGAACGCAAATAAGTAGGTTGCGGCATAAAAATATGTATACACATTGAGCCCGAGGAGAAGTGCGCTCGCGATTCCCCATTGCCATGTTCGCTTTTGATAGTATTTCCAAAACACGACCAAAAATCCGAAGAGGAAAATAAAAATCATTGCCGGATTGACAGGTGCTGTAAGTTCCAAGAAATTAACGGGTACGGTCCCGCTCCAGAGTGATCCGTCGAAAAAACGCTTGAGGCCAACGGGGCTAAGAATAGGCTCGGCGAGTAATACAACCGAAGCGCTCGCGAGTGCAGCCCGCTTATACTTTGAGAGGGAGTAGACGAATAAGTAAATGAGCATGAACGTAACGAACGGATATACGATTCGCGCAAGAAGAAGCGTATCGTTGATGCCAAGGCCGAAAATCTTACCCGTGTAGGCAACTATGTTTGACCCGAGCGGTTGGAATATATATGGGTCGTCCTTTCCGTCCCTATAGTAAATGCCCCCCAACTTTGGGTGCCCGTCTTGCACTTCGCGAGCGCGTGCAGACCATGGCGAATCAGGGAGCATTTCAATTGCTTCAATTCCCTCCTGGTACAGTTCCTTGTGGTCAATACGGAAGTAGATTTGCGGAAACGCAATAATGAGAGAGGTGAGAATTGCCAACGCAATTGCTGCTTTATGCCCCTGGAGAAAAACTTTGAGTGAGTGCATACAATTGAATTATCGATTATCTGTGCGGGAGGCGAACATGCTCTGCTCACCAAACGCGCTCATCGGGTAAATGACAAACCTGCCGTCGTTATACACGGCAGTGCTCGTTGAAAACGGTAATGAGGTGGTGTCCCGAAGTGTATCAACCACAAAGTAATCAACGCCGTACTTCCTGAAGAGGTCTTCTCGCGCCCCCTTCACCACGCCAAAATCTTCAACAAGGGTCTCAAAATATTCTTTACCCTGGAACGTAATTGAGTCGGTCATTGCCGGGCACTGTATTTCGCGTATTTTCTTGAGGATATTGCAAAACCTCACTCGGTTGTTAAACGCAAGAGGCTGTTCTTTTTCTCTGCCGGCACCTAATTTTCCGAAGTCACCCTTCATATGACTTAAATCAACATGCTCAAAACTCTTCCAGAGTAAATAGCGCTCTCGAAGTTCTTCATCCGAGACTACGTGTGAGCTCGCGGAATCGATAAAAAGCGGATAATGCTGTGTCAGAATCGGGATGTACCCACCAATGGAAAGATTGGACCAAATTACCGACTCCTCCTTTGCGTGTTCACGTAGCCACCCGAGTGGCGCAGCGTACATTTGTACTTCTCTATACGTTGCCTCGCGGTTGTCAGAACTAAAAAATCCAGTTGCTCGAGGTAAATTTTTTGCAACACCGAGTGCAAGAAGCATTACAAAAAAACCAAGAGCAACATGCGCCATTGTTGGTTGTCGTACTTTGCTGAAATATACGGTGTACCATCCATGCAAAAGAACCCCGAAAAGAAGCGCCACCCACACGACGACAAACCGACCGATGTGAATCGCGAGCGTAAACTCCACACCTGTAATGACGTTGAGAAAAAGACACGTCACGAGGGAAAGTCCTGTAGCCACCCAAAAAATGCGCTCTACTGCGAACTGACCCTCTTTCCGAATGAGCGCGTATGCGAGAACAAGAAACGCACAGAGCCCTATCACAACCCAGCGCCCGAAGAAGAAGGCTTCAATCGCGGGAATGTGCGTGTGGACCATGCCGATACGAATGAGTGTTTCGGTATAGAGTGATCCGTCCATTTGATGAAATGAGAAGATGAGGAACGGGATAAGAAATACTGTCGTATAAAGCCCAACCATAATGAGTGCACGGAGTTCTTTGAATTGTTTGCGTATGAGGAACCAAATAAAAATAAATACGCAGGAAAAAAAGACTATGAATGCGAGGAAATTATATGCATAGAACGTGAGTGCCGATGCTACCGCGAGGATGAGTGCCCGCTTCCGAGAGAGCGGTTCGTGAAGGAACGAAATGAGCGCGATGAGAAAAAAAATGAAGAGCGGGTAGATAACCTGCATGATGGTCGGTCGCAGCATGAATGCATACGCGCTCACATACGTAAGTATGGTGATTGGAAGAACCCACTGCACATGAACATCGAGCCGCGCAAGGAGTTTCGTGGTTAGAAAGAGAAAGAGAAATGACCAGACAAAGAGGTTGAGGATAATCGTAGCGGTGAATGACAATCCAAAAAGAAGCGGTAGCGCAGAGAGGATGTCTGGAATAAATGATCCTGGCGCGTAACTGCTGTCTCGATACTCATAAATGAATGGATTACCGATGAGCGGATGCCCATCCGCCACCTCGTGCATCCGAGCGTAGTAAAGAAGACTGTCGGTGATACCCTGCGGTGGCACTCCCTGCCAACCATCAATACTGCCGACCCGATCAATCACGTAAAAAATAGGCACAATTGTTGCGACGAGCGCCAGTGCAACGAGTTTTTTCCGCATACAAAAACGTGCACATTGTACTCGAGCCATCATAACCCCGCAATCTTGCGAATGCGGGGCTTTTCTGTCACGAATTCAGTTACAAAAAGGGCGGTATGATACACTTTGTGGCGTACTGAATGAAATATGCGACATCATCTGACACACCAAAGGGAGGAATGGCAAGATATTTGGAAGCGACGAGGAATCATTACGACCATCGTGGATGCGGGTCGTCAAATCTACAATTGGTTTTTCCGTCGATATTTACGAAAGTTCATTTCTAAAAACACACGATTCCTCGAGGTTGGTTGTGGAACCGCGTCACTTTCGCTTTCCCTTGCAGGAGAAATTCGTGAGCTTGTCGGGGTCGACAATGCTGAAGCAGCCCTCGAACTTTCAAGGAAACGCGCGAGAGACGGGGGCGTGGAGAACAGCACCTTCGAGCTTGGCGACTGTCTTGCACTCCAATATGAAAATGAATTTGATGTTGTCTGGAGCCAAGGGCTCATGGAACACTTTGACGATCCGGTTAAGGTCGCGAGCGAACACTACAAGGCGGTAAAGCCGGGAGGTATTGCACTCCTCAGTATTCCCTACCGATACTCATACCACACCCTCTGGTATAAACTCACCCGTCCACGATTTCTTCGTCCACTTTGGCCGTGGACTGAACAAATTTTTTATACAAAAAAGCAGTTACTTGAGATTGGCAAAAAAATAACACCGTCAGCCCGAATACATTTCTTGCAACCATTTCCGCTTGGCATCATAATCTTAGAGTTGCCAAAATGAAAGATTTTATAGTCACGCCAACCTACAATGAACGGAACAACATACGAACGCTCGTAGAGAAAATTTTTTCATTGTATCCGACAATTAACGTTATGGTGGTTGATGATAATTCACCGGATAAAACCGCCGATGTCGTGCGGGAACTTCAAGGTAAATTTCCCAACCTGTACCTGCGCGAGCGTTCGGGGAAGCTCGGTCTGGCGAGCGCCTACCTTGAAACGTTTCGACACCTTCTCGATACTCATTCGGATATCCGTTCAATTATCAGCATGGATGCAGATCTCTCTCACGACCCGGTCGTTATCGGCACAATGCTTAAGGAAATTGAAACTCACGACCTTGTTCTCGGTTCGCGCTATGTAAAAGGCGGCGGGATTCAAAACTGGCAGCTCTGGCGCCTTATGCTTTCGAGAGGGGGAAATTTATACGCCCGAATAGTCAGTGGAATTCCAATCAATGATCTCACGACTGGGTATCAGTGTTTTCGCGCAGATTTGCTAAGGCACAAACTTTTACAAAAAGTAACTGCGACTGGATTTGCATTCCTCATGGAAATAAAAATGTTTTCCCACGGACTTGGCGCAAAAATCAAAGAAGTGCCGATTCTCTTCAAAAATAGAATTGATGGGACATCAAAAATTTCAAACCACATTATTTATGAGGGTCTCATCGTGCCTTGGATTCTTCGCAAACACCTCTACGAGCTGAAGAGAGAAAAATAAACGCGCCGTTAAGATGGTGTGTTCAACTCAGTTGCCGTATCGGCAACTACTGTTTTGGTCGCAGCAAATGTGAGAAAACGATTCATGAGAAACGTGAGCGTACCAACCGTGAGGACGACAACAATCTGTGAGGTGATGTGCCAAAAATCGAGCACATCCACAAGCAGGTACATAAAACCGACATTGAGAATGAGTGCGCAAACAGCAATCACTCCGTACATGAATGATTGGCGCTTAAGCTTATTTGTCGAATAATCTTCAAACGTCCAGAATTTTTGAAGCATGAAGGTGATAATGAGCGATAGCACAAATGCCAAAACAACGCCGTAGAGATACCATACACCAAAAAAATCTACCAAGACGTAAAAACTGCCCATTTGAATGAGTGCGCCGGTTACTCCGCTGATACCGTACTTTATGATTTGAAACAGATCGCGTCCTTTGAAGTTTGAGACTATCATTTTTCAGCAACGATGAGTGACCACGGGAACGGCGCTCTCGTCTTTCGCACCTTAAAATGTTTCCCGACCAATTTTGCAATGCCGCGCGTTGACCAATGCTGAATGTGTTCGATGTCGTTACCCCACCGCGCAAGATTCTTTCCCCTAAGGAAATTAGCGGCTTGAAAAAATGGCTCATTGGGTACCGTGACGATTACGTACTTGCTTGAGACGCGATGAAGTTCTTTGAGTGCATCTTCGGG
Source organism: uncultured Candidatus Saccharibacteria bacterium (assembly GCA_964390945.1). Classification (GTDB taxonomy): domain Bacteria; phylum Patescibacteriota; class Minisyncoccia; order Phycocordibacterales; family UBA918; genus Damh-18. Next base: position 44,558 of record CAYMIV010000004.1, on the reverse strand, counting down.
TCGCGCAAGATGTTCGAGTACTTCAGTACAGAGAACAACATCAAACGAACCATCTTCGTACGGGAGAGCGTAGACGCTTCCCTCGCGCAAATTGAGCTCGGGGTGTGATTTTTTACCGAGATTGACCGCCTCCGCCTGAACATCAATTCCCTCAAGAACTTCTCCTACACCCTTACTCAAAAGTCTCTTAAGGGTAAAACCTTCTCCGCATCCGGCATCGAGAATACGTACGGGATTGAGAGCGATTACCTCTTCGGTAAGCGCCTTAAAAAAACGCTCAATGAGAAATTTCTGGAGAAAATTTTTTGAGGTGTGCTTTTTATAATTATCGGTCGACATGGCAGGGCTATTTTTCGTCAATTTCTTCACGAATGGTGTATATCTTTCTCCGATTGCCCTGACGGATGAGAAGTTCTCCGAGAAAACCAGATGAAAAAAGTTGTACGCCGATTACGAGGAGCAATACCCCGAGCATGAGGAGTGGTCGGTGTCCGATTGCTTCACCGTTCACAATCTTCACATAGGCGAGGTCAGCAAGTATTATGACGCCCGCAAGACCAAAAACTGTCCCCATAATACCGAAAAAATGCATCGGGCGATCCATGAATCGCCGCATGAGAAGAAGCGTTATGAAATCAAAGGCGCTTTTGGGAAGACGCCTAAAGTTGCCGTACTTGGAAACTCCGTGAACGCGTTTGCGATGGTTGATTGAAACCTCTCCGATACGAAAGCCCGACGACGCAACGAGCGCCGGAATATACCGATGCATATCGCCATAGAGATCAATCGTATCGACCACCTGTTTTCTATAGAGTTTGAAGCCGCAGTTCATGTCGTGCACTCTGGTGCCGGTAAAAAATCCCGTGAGTGTATTTGCTATTTTAGATACAGCACGTTTTGCGCCGCTGTCGAGGCGCCGCTCCTTCCACCCGCAGACGAGATCGTAGTTTCCCTCTTCAAGTTCGTGAATGAAATTCGGTATTTCTTTGGGATCGTCCTGCAAATCGCCATCCATCGTAAAAATCAGTTCTCCCTTGGCAGCGCGGAAGCCTGCCTGAAGCGCCTGTGATTTTCCAAAGTTTCGCGAAAACGAAATGACGTGGGCAGGACGCAACTTTTTAAGTTCATTGAGCGTCCCGTCGGTTGAGCCATCATCGACAAAAATGATTTCAAAGGGGACCCCGAGCCCTTTGAGTGCAGAGAGTAATTCGGCGTGCAGTGTTGCAACACTTCCCTCTTCATTGAAAACCGGTATTACTATCGAAATCATGGTAATTGATTAAAAAATCTTAAAGAAAATGAGGAGAAGGTAGCGAACAATAAACGTAATACCCACGACGATAATACCCGAAATTATGGTTGGGATGCCCATTATGTCAATAAAAAGCCACAGGAGAAATACGTTTGAGGCGGACACGAGAAGACCAATCCACGTGTAGTGGAAAAATTTTTTGTCCCAAAACAGGCGTCCCACCCATGATTCTTTAAGTCCCATCCTCTGTATTGTTTGTTTTACCCCGATAAAACCGCCCCATTCGTATAATAGTTACTTATTATAACCCACGCAAGTGGAGGATGACATTCGGAAAAGACCTTTATTTGGATTGAAATCGACGGGTATAGTATCATCAAAGAAACATGGTCACACAAAATGAGGTGGAAAAATGGCTGAATGAAAAACGGGGGGTTCTCACCGCACGAAGCGCGCTGGTGTACCGAAATACCTATTTCGGAAATGACATCATCGCGAAGAACAGTTCCCTCGCCAATGCCGATTCGCGCGGTTATGTCCCCGTTGAGCTCTGGATTATGTCAATGGTCGGGGCGGAAAACACAATTCGAGTGGAAGGAGAAGGAATGACAAACATTCAGATTGGGAATGAGTGGGTGACGCTCAAAGAGCTCGCATCTGTCGCAGGATCGTCAATTTTTGGAAATTATGTCGATGCGTGGCCTCTCACGAAAATTCTTGATATCGGCGGAACGCCCATAGAAACAAGTTTTGGAACAAAAGAGGTGCCCCCAATCCCCGTGCACGTACATCCCCACAAAACCGAGGCGTACTTTTTTCCACCCACGAATGTGCCTCCATATAATAAGAGCGACGAGACCGGCGCCATCACACGAATTGGCTTAAAGAGTGGCGTGACCAGAGAAGAGTTTAAAAGACGACTTGTGCGTTTTGGGCAGGATGATTCGATGTTTGAGCTCCTCAATGAATTCCAAATTGAACCAAACACGGGGTGGACCGTTCTTGAAAAAACGCTCCATGCCCCGGGTCCGTATGTAACATTCGAAATACAGCGTCCGGCTGATGACTACGCGAATGCTTCCTGGCGGCTTGGCGAACGATTAGAGGATGCGGAACGCGCCAGCAAATACAGCGAACACGTTATGCGAGACGGTATGGAAGACCCCGACCAATTTATCGATACAGCGACCAATTGGGAACATACGACAGACCAGGGGCTCAAGGATAAATATTTCCACGCACCAAAAATAATAGAGCACGGGAATGAGGGAACGCGATACCAAATTTTCTTTGACATGTTCTATGGTGAAGGATGGGAAGTTCCACCGGGCAGAACCCTCATCGTTCCAAAAAAAGAAACCCCGCAAGCCGGGATTTTGTGGAGCGGTCAAGGTGAACTTAACGACAATCCCCTTTCACTCGAGGGCAATAATGAATTTCTCATTACGCCGAACACAGGGGTGACCGTGAGAAACATGAGTGAGACGACTTTGTTGATATACACTACCGAGCCTATCCGTACGCTTTGAGTATCTTCTCGATAATCTTTGATGTTGATTTAACTCCGTCTTCCGAACCCACACGAGTGATGCTTCGTACGACTCCCCCATTGGCTTTGACTGTGGGTGTTTCCTTGAGGTTTTCCAGGTCGTATTCCTCACCCTTTGCGTGAATATCGGGCTTAACAATTTCGAGGAAACGAATTGGGTCTGTCTCTTCAAAAATCACCACATAATCGACGCAGGTGAGCGAAGCAAGCATTTCTGCTCGCTCTGCTTCTGGAATGATTGGGCGAAGCGGCGATTTATATTCCCTCACCGAGGAATCAGAGTTTAGTCCAACAATGAGCACGTCGCCCAAATTCTTTGCCTCTTTAAGCCCCCTCACGTGCCCAACATGAAGAAGGTCAAATGTGCCGTTTGTGCTGACAATCTTTTTTCCCTCTGCTCTTAATCTCTCCACAATAGTGGCAAGCACTTCGAGCGAAACTATCTTGGTGCGGTCATTATTCATGGGAATCATTATAATCCATTGAAAAGACCGCCCAAACGAATGAGCGGCCATTTGAATCTAACACTTCGCTATTGAGTTGCAATCGTATAACCAGCCGCCTGTGCGTCATTGTAGAACATCTGTACCGTCTCGAGCGAATATTCATCCAAGTCTTTCCCGACAAGGGAAAGTTTCTTCAGAACATCCGTGGTTGCGGTGATGATGTGGCACCCCGCCCCATCTGCCTCAAACACGTTGAGGAGCTCCCGCGGACTTGCCCAGAGAAGTTCCGCCTTCGGCATGACAGCCATAACCTTGGCGGCTTCCATCATGGTCGGCACAGGGTTAACACCGGTGTCGGCAATTCGGCCGCAAAAGACCGAGATGACAGCGGGCGTTTCCTTGGTGAGACACTCTGTCACGCGTTTCACCTGATCAAGTGTCATGAGAGCGGTCACATTGAGCCGCACACCTCGTTTCGACAGGCGCCGGATGAGTTCACCTGAAAACTCTCCCTTCGTATTCGTCACCGGAATCTTCACGTATACGTTCTCTCCCCATGACGCGATGGCAAGTGCTTGTTTCTCCATCTCGCCGAACTCATCGGCAAAGACCTCGAATGAAATCGGTCGGTCACCAATGACGTTGAGTGCGGCGCGGGCAAATTCACGGTAGTCGGCGACGCCCGCCTTTCTCATGAGCGACGGGTTTGTCGTAAAACCCTCGACAAGCGGATTCGACGCCATTTCCTTGATTGCAACGAGGTCTGCACCATCGGCAAACAGTTTGATTTTCAAATGCTGTTTCAGTGTCTTGATTTCCATAGTTGCCTCTCGCGATGAAATTCGACGATGATTAAAACTAGCCACTCCGGAAAGAAGTTCCACTGGTCAGTATATCGCAGTGGAGTGAAAATTACAGACCAAGCGCCTTATGAAGATCTCTGCGCTTTGGAGGTATAGTCCCGTGAATGGTCGTCGAAAGACCGGCCCACACATTTGCACGATGCAACAACTCTTCAATACTAAGACTTTGAGCGATAGAAAATGCGGCGAGAAACGCATCTCCCGCCCCGCAAACGTCTACCGCCTCAACGGGATGCGGCGGGGTTTTGATGAGCCGTCCCTCAATGTAGGCAATAGACCCCCGCTCTCCAAGCTTCACAACAACCCTTCGCGTATTAAGTTTTCGGGCAATCTGGAGCAATGTCGTTGTTTTCGACGGATCAAAGCGCGCGTACACTGCACTCGCCTCATTTTGATTAAGAAAAAAAGCATCTGCACCCTTGTATAAGTGATGTCTGCTCTTGCGGTGCGATACCTGCACGTCAACATAGAGCGGTTTATTAAACTTCTTGCTCACGGTAAGAAGTTTTTGAATGATATTTCTCGTGAGCACGCCATGTTGCGGGTCCATAACAACAATCACATCAACTTTTTTTGCTTCGCGTTCCACAGCTTTCATAATCTTTTCTTCGAGATCTTTTCCAAGGTCATGATTGTCCACCTGATTCACCTGGAGAAGTGCCTTGCCGTCCGCAAACCAGCGCTCTTTCACAGTGGTCTTTCTTGTCTTGTCTGTAAAGAACAATTTCTTTAACTTAGGATGCGTAAACCTGTCATAGTACTTTGCTTCAGCGTCGTCTCCAATAACTGAAATAAAGGTAACCTCACCCCCGAGTTCGAGCATATTATTAGCAACAAGCGAGTTACCCCCGAATGATACTTGGGAAGAAATTTTTTCAGTTTCATAAATGGGCGCGTACGGAGCTTCACAGACAATATTGCAGTAGGTATACACATCAACAATGGTATCCCCGATGAGGAGAACTTTAGTGTTTTTGAATTTTTGTGTAGTCTCTCGATTTGCCATGCTATTATGTTTCTCAAAATATGAAGTATAAATCATTGCTCCTGGATGTCGATGGGACTCTTGTACCGGTCGGTCCGCACACAATTCCGTCAAAAGTGGTACAAAACGCGGTGAATCAAATCAGAGATTCCGTCGGTGTTCACCTTGTTTCCGGACGCCCGCTCGATTGGCTCAAGGAGACTTTTAGTTCACTCAACCTGGACAAGCCCTGTGTCATTAACGGTGGCTCACAAATTGTTGACCCGAAAACCCATGAGGTTCTCTGGGAACAACCCATTACCAGGGAAGGCATCGACCGAATCCTTGCGCTCATAGATGCGCGCGACATCGGTTCTTTTACCATCAATGACAATGGGGTCGAGTTCAAAAATCCAAAAGACCATCCGATATATAAACCGCTCGCGGTGCAGCTAAGTTACTTTGCATCAAAAGAAGATTCCGATGAGTGCCTCAAAGAACTTCAGTCAATCCCTGATATTTCCTGCCACAAATTCTACTCCTGGGACAAAAACAGAGAGTATCGACAGGAGGTGTATATTACTCATGCCGGAGCAAACAAGCAACATGCGGTGCAGGAACTCATACGTATGCGTGGTCTCAACCAAAATGAGATTATCGCTGTCGGTGACTCACGAAACGATATGCCACTTTTTGAAGTCTGTGGTCTTAAGGTGGCGATGGGAAATGCCGACGACAAACTTAAGGTGGAAGCCGATTATGTTGCACCCACAGTCGACAATGATGGGGTTGCGCACGTGATTGAAAAATTTATCATCCGTGGAGAAGAGGTTCCGAAGAAAACGAAAGGACTTCTCACAAGGTTTTTTGCGTAATAAAAAATAAGGCGGAGTTTGCACTCCGCCCAGGTTCTTTTACTGCACTTCAGGTTCACCGCTCTTCCACCGATCGACAACGTTCATTGCGAGACGCTTCTGAACATAGTCTTGCGGATTAATGTTCATCCACCCCTCTCGCTGCAACTCTTCGATTCTTCGGGGCGGGACGGTTGTGTTTTGCATCACCGCCCTTCGCCAGTTGAAATCGTCGGGGTTAAAGTCCTTTCTCAAGTACCCTTGATTGATTGCGATTTCGAAAAGGCGGCTGCCCGGGAACGGGATGGGGATATAGAGCGAACAGTACGGCGCTCCGGCCTCGACGAGGCAACGACCGAGTTCGATTGACTGCTGGATTTCCTCCTCTGTTTCATCCGGAAATCCAATCATCATGTTAATCGGTGTCGTGATACCAACCTCACCTGCAACCCTGACGAGCTCGACAACATCGAGTATGTCGTGGTTCAACTTTCCTGTTGCATACTTCTCGATTACTCGTTGGCTCGCTGACTCTACGGGAAACACGATTTCGTTCATGCCCGCTTCGTAGAGAAGTTCAAGGAGTTCCCGATCAATGCTTGGTTTCTCTCCTTGCCCCCTCCCCTTAAGAAAGTGGACAAGATTGACCCCGTTTACATCCTTGAGCGTAATGCCAACCTCTCGGAGGTGCGCAAAGATTCTCTTGATTCTCGCCTTCTTTGCGAGGAGCGAGTCATCTTCAAGGTAGACCATGCGAACACCGAGTTCTCGCAGACGTATGAGCTCCGCAACCACCCGAGCCTCTGACTTCAGTCGAAGCTTGCCGATGTCTCCCGATTCCTCCGGGTGTTCTTTTTCGTTCGAGATGTGACAAAAGAGACACTCGAACGGACATCCCCGCGAAAACATTGCTGATGCGGTGCGTTCGACACTCCGATTCTGCGCTCGACCGCCACCTCGAAGAGTATCGTAGTGCAAAAACGGGAGTTTTTCCCAGGCCGGGAACGGGAGCAGGTCCAAATCGCTGTGTACGTCATCCTTCGACGCAGGCAGGCGAATGGTCATGCCATGTTCCCGCACCATCGTTCCAGAGACTCGGAGACGTTCACCCCGCTCGAATGCTCGAACTAGGTTTACGATTACTTCCTCTCCTTCGGTAGTGCAAATTACGTCCACCCCTGCATCGAAAAACATCTTCGGGAGGCTACGAGCATTCACACCGCCGGCCACCACGAGAATGTCTTCGGACGCGCGCTTGGCAGCCCTCGCCACCATGAGCGCCATCTTGGTTTGCGGGGTAAAGAGACAACTAATTCCAACGATGTTGTAGCCGCCTCTCGCGATGATTTCAGTGAGCTCGTCTTCAGACAGGCCAATTTTGACGAGACCATTCTCCTGCATAATTCTGCGGTAAAAGGTTTCCTCAAGCTTGTGTTCTGGAGTGCCCACCGTTGCATCGAGCACATCGGTCTTGATGCTGGCGCGCAGGAGCGCCCCCGCAAGATACAGGAGCCCGAGCGATCCATCGGGTCTCGGCATTTCCGTCGGCATGAGCTGCGTCGGTGGGTACACCAGCAAAACCTTAGCGGTTTTCACTATCGTTCTCCCAAAATGAGTGGTTTGATTTCAACGCATTTCGAACAACATCTTCCGCAATCTTGCGTCAAATTAAAGTGTCTGTCAATTTTCTCTTTTCCTCTATCTTTTTCACAAGTTCGTCAACCGCATTCGTAACAACTGAAGCGGTTATACTTTCTATTCCCTTTCTGACTTTTTCATAATCGTAGACTCGACAGTTCATTGACCATAAAAGCGGTTCGCCGTCGTAGGTAATGAGGATATGGAATTTGCCGTCATTTGGCGCCTGGTCATGAGCGTGAATAACTCCTCCTATGTCTATGGTGGGAATGCCCCGCGCCTCTGCGATAAAGACAGGGCCGGTATCAACGCTCACCGTCATATCGAGTTTGGAAATAAGCGCTTTAAGTTCATCAAGCGAGAGCTTGGTGGCGTCGGTAATGTGCTCTTGTCCTCGCACGCCGGCACGCATGGTGTCTATCTCTTTCCTGTTTGACTCGTTTCCGATGATGAAGATGCGAGCGCCATGCTTCTCGATGAGATGATTTGCAACTTCCGCAAAGCGTTCGGCGGGCCACTGTTTAATTTTATTTCCCGCTCCCGGCATAACTCCAACGAGCAATTTATATTTCACCTTAACGGAGGAAGTGAGTTCCTCCATCTTTGCATCTGCTTGGGTGCTAAAGTAAACATATTTCTTGGTTGAATCGGTAAAAATTCCAATTGGTTCAAGTAATTTCAAGTACTGTCGTGGCATATACTGTCCTACCGCAAAACCCTTTGTAACGACAAAATGAGACATCAACTTATACGACTTTGTTTCATAGGGACTCCAGCCCTGTATGACCCTCGGGGCCGTAATGAGAGGTATCCCCGCGAGGAATAAAATTGCAAGACCAACCGCTCCAGGTGAGACGATACATCCAAAATCAGCATTTTCCTTTTTTATTTTTGCTATTGTGTCAAAAATTTTGTATTCATTGAGCTCTATGTAGGAATCGACATCGGGATTGTATTCGAGCGTGATTTTGTTTGTCGTGTTCCCGACTACCACAATTTTCGCCTGTGGGTATTTTTCTTTGATTGCACGAAAAACGGGTGTTGCGCAAATCATATCACCAAGTTTTCCGCCGTGCAGGATAAGAATTTTCTTTATTTCTCGACCGGTATCGTTCGCCCTGCCGTGAAGCAAAAACCTTAGTGTCACGAGACACAATATCCAACACGCCTTAAGTTTAAGTTTCATAAAGTGAATCAGTGATTATTTTTTTCCAAACTTTTCCGGAAGTAATCCAACTAAATTGTGCGCACTGTGCTTCGGCATGTTTGAGAAAAATTTCACGGTCATATTTCTTTTCCGCAACTTGAATCATTGCATCAGTAATCTCTTCGGTGTTGTGGGGATCGACGAGTATTCCCGCATTTCCAGCCACCTCCTCTGTTGCGGTGGCTACCGATGTGATGACCGGGCACCCGAGTGAGAGTGCTTCGAGAATCGGAAACCCAAACCCTTCAAGGAGACTCGGATACACGAGTGCGTCGGCATGGGTGTACAGAGACGATAACTCATCGTCTTCAACATTGGTTTTAATCTGTATTGCGTCGCGAAGACCGCTCGCAACAACAACTTCTCTCACCCGTTTTTCATAGAGACCGCCAACCATTCTTCCCACAAATACGAGTGAGTGCGTGTGGCGGGTCGTCTTACGAAGCCGTATGAATGCCTCAACAATTGCGAGTGTGTTTTTGCGTTCTTTCATCGGACCAACGGCGAGAAAGTATGGACGAGAGGGGGCGATGTCATGTGTGCCTGTTCCGGTTGGCTTCGTCAAAGACCTGAATCCCGGGTACACGACGGATACATGACTATCGGGGATGGAGAATTTTTCAAGGAGGTCCTTTTTCGACGCTTGGGAAATTGCCACAACGTGCCGCGCAGCGCGGAGCATCTGTCTTCGCCATCCTATTCGAATCCTTCTTTTGATGCGTGCAAAAAGATTTTTTGAGCCGAAGTAGTAGTACGCTGCGTCGAAAAACACGATGACGCTCTTTTTCCAAAGAAAAAAGGGAGCCGTTTCCGTAAAAAAGACAAAGGTATCAATCCGAGATCGCCACAGAAGGAGGTGGAGCGTCCAGTAAAACGTGTTGGGGAGATTGACCACGATTGTCCCCGGTGGGATTCTGCTCGTGTCGGGATACCCTTTCACAAAAACAGTGAATTTGGTTTTGGGGTCTGCTTCCCGGATTATTGAAACCGTACTCTCTAACACATATTGCTCGAGACCTTTTGATTGGTTCCCGCATGGATGCATGATGATGCCGATGCGCATATCATTCTTTGATTGCTTCGAGCTCCCACACAACAATTTTGACTGGAATGAAAAGCGAGAGGTGAGAGTCATAGAAACCGGGGTAGCGCGTAATGAACCACTTGAACAGTCTTCGAATCGGATTCATTGGCACCTGCGGCCAACCAAACCAAAATCCTTTTTCAGCGAACTGTTTTTCGGTGTATCGATATCCGGAAAGTTTCTTTCCGCGTATATAGTAGTCGAGTGATTTTGAAGTAAAAAAATGTCGATGCGTGGAATCGGTGTATGCGTCAACTGACCGGAAGTGCGGCACGGTAATCACAAGTCGCCCTCCGCATTTTAATAGCCGCCACATCTCACCCATAACCGCGATTTGATCGTCGAGGTGCTCAAAAACATTGTGCGCGTATATGAGATCGAATTCGTTATCTTGAAAAGGCCACGGGAGGCTGTCGAGATTGTGAACGATATCGACGCCGGGAAGGTTGAGTATGTCAATGGTTTTTGCGCCAGGAAGCGGTTTGGAGCCGGAACCGATGTGGAGCACCTTCTCTCCGTGTGTGAAAATGTTCGCTTTCACAATTCCATTTCTTGTATAGATTTGTTCGGCGTATGTTCCATTCATGGTGTTCTATAGTACTCCATTTTGAGCAATTTCGTTATATGACGGTAAATATTTGAGCCACGATTTTCCCAGGTGTATGCAGTTACCATTTCCTTCGCACGAGTACCACGAGTGAGGGCATCTTCAGGATTTTCGAGTGCCTGGTTTATTGTTTTTTGTAGCGCTTCCGGTGAATCGGGTTTGAAAAAGAAAGCTGAATCATCGGTGAGCACCTCGCGGAGCGAAGGCACGTCGGACGCAACTATCGGTCTGCCGCTCGCCATGTATTCGAAGAGTTTCATGGGAGAAGTGTACAAGTTGCTGTAGGTATACTCAGCGGAATCGGGAAGCACCAAAACATCGGCGGAAACGATGTGTCGCGGCACTTCGGTATGCAGAACGCGTCCGACTATTGAAACATTTTGGTGCTTCCCGTATAGGGAGCGAAAGGATTGTACCTGCGCATCAGTACCGCCAAGAAATACGACGTGAACGGTATCCGGCAAGAGCAGAGCCGCCTCTGCGAGCGTGTCTACCCCTTTTTCGGGCGCAAGTGTGCCGGCATAGAGAACAACTTTTTTACCGTGCGGTATTCGATAACGAGACCAGAGCGGTGGGTCGGACGTAAGGGTGCTAAATGACCCCGCATCAACCGCATCTCGCGCCACAAGAATTTTTTCTGACGGAATGCCATATTCTTCAACAAATTTAACTTTGAGCCTTTCGGTCACGACAACAACACCCCTTGAGAGACGTAAGGCAATTCGGTACAACCATGCAAAGTTTCTAATCTGGTGAGTTTCAAAAAATACCGGAACGATGAGCGAGAGGGGGATGAGCGCGAGAATGACTTCCCCGCGCACGTACAGTGCTGCCCTTCTTCCTGAGAAAAAATATTTTAGGAAAAACCAAAGCGCGTAAACGTTTACCGAGAAAAAGAATGATGCGTTCCGCACTGCGTATCGGAGCGGCATTCCCGGAACATCAATGCAGAAGAGTTTCTTGTGTATGAAGGTCTGTTGAATACCATACCGTTCCACACTATCCGCGGTTTCACCGTGGGTCATACGCGTCGCGAGAGTGAGGTGGACGTGCTTCCCCACGGCTCCACACGTGTGTGCTATTTGCACCCCATTTGCCCGATCATTCGGGAGATGGGCATTGACCACGTAGAGCAGATTAATATCTGTTTTCATCGGGATTTGGATTTGTACCTCGACCGCCATCAGTGTCGTCCTCGTGATTCCATTCGCTCGCCGATTTCATTTCTCGCTTCTTCAGTTCGGCGAGAACCGCCTGGAGCGACGCGTCATCCGAGCTCTTTGGTTCGCCGTATACTCCGCGAACGATATCCAGACTTTTACCCGTTCCGGTGAGCAGTTCCAAATTTTTTGCTTCGAGCGCCTTCAGGATTGCGATGCCTTTTTTGTCGGTATCTCGAATCTGTTCGTAGAGCATTCGAAATGCCGCCATGTCTTTCACAAAGCAATTTCCACCGGCACCACGCCCGCCCTTGTGCACCGGCATATTGTAGTATGGCGACATCATGGGATCGACATCCATAATAAGTTTTATATCAGCCCAGTCCGCACCGATTGCTTCCGCGGCATCATACAGAATGTTCGAGAGCATGACGCGAAAATACCCCTGAAGATTATGCGTGTATTTGAAAAGTTCCGCCGCATGCGCGCGAATAATAAAGTTGTGGTCGCTGCGCGGGAGTATGCGCAGAACGAGCTCGGCACTCATGCGATGCGAGGCGGAATCATACGAGAGACCGATGATGTTGAATATAGGGTGCGCTGCATCATATGCCGCAGTCGCTTCGCACAAAAATTCCGGTGAAAAAAGTACCGCGAGGTGCGGGAATGCATCTTGTAATTTTTTCGTTGTGCCGGGAAGGAGTGTGGATTTAATCACGACGATACCGCCATCTTTAACGAGGGAGAGATTTTCTTCAACGAGACGGTGGTCAAATCCGGAGGGGGTGGTGGGAGTTGGTACGGCAACAAATACAATGTCGCACTCCCGTATCAGTTCTCGATTCGTCCTGTACTCCTCTTCGAGCGAATATCGCACAACAGAATACCCGCGCGCCTCAATGTCGTTCGCGATGTTTTTTCCTACGAACCCCTGTCCAATAAATCCGATTTTCATATTGCAAAACTAAATCACGAGCCGAAGCACTAAGCCTTGACTCCGTGCTTCTGTGCCCACACCTGGAGAACCAGAATATTCCAGAGAGGATACAGGTAATATCCCTTTTTTTCAACATGTGCCTCCAAAAGAGTCCGCACCTTTTCCCAATCAAAAATCGCATCGAGACCGCTGTAATATCCTGATGAAAAAACCTCCTCTGCGAATGCGTTCACCACCGGGTCGCGAAACCACTTGGCGGCAGGTGAAAGCCAGCCGCGTTTCGGCTGACCATAAAGGTGCGGGGGGAGGTGCTGCTTGTACACGGAACGAATGATGCGCTTCCCTTCATGCGGGAGAGTTTTTTTCCAAACAGAAATTTTATCGGAGAGTGCAACGACATCAATGTCGACGAAAGGGACCCGAAGTTCGATGCCGTGCGCCATTGATGCATAGTCGGAGCGGAGAAAACACTCGTCGGGAAGCCATGTACGGCGATCAACTCGCATAAAGGTATCGAGCGGGTGTACGTCTTGGTGTGGCTCACGGGCATACTCGCGATCGAAAAACGCCGTCGTAAGTGCGTCGGCATTGAGTGACTCCCGAAGGAACGGCATGAGTTTCTTCTCATTCTTCACCATGAGCGTGCGATGGAGTGCCGAGCCGAACGGCATCCCGAGTTTACCGACGCGAGGGCTCGTGGAGGCGGCAAATCGTTGCAAAATAGCGGGAAGTTTTTGGTAGAGGTATGCTCCCATTGCGATGCGGTGGCGTGTGTAACCTCCGAAGAGTTCGTCCCCGCCGTCGCCGCCCAAGACGACGATGACGCCATCCTTACGCACGAAGTCGCTCAAGAGGTACTGGGTAATGGCGGTTGAATTTGCAATTGGTTCGCTCACCGAGGCGGCGGCAATCGGTATGGCTCTGCGCACCTCCTCAAGCGTTACCGTCTTGGTTTTGTGTTCCGTATTGAAATGCGCTGCGGTTTTGAAAGCGAGCTCAGCATCGGCGTTGAATTTTTCACTGTCTCCCTCCTCACCCTTCACCGCCTCAAAATTAATCGAGTAGGTGCGTGTGTGCGGTGAGTGTTTCGTCATGTGGTGTACGACGATGGAAGAATCGAAACCACCGGAAAGATAGGCGCCCACCGGTCTATCTGAAACAAGTTGTCGATGTACCGCCGCATCAATGGCGGTATAGATGTCTGTGTGAGAAACGGGTGCTTTCTCCGGAATCGGTTCCAAAAAAGAACGTACTTCCCGCACGCCATTTTTGAATGTGAGCAGGTGTCCGGGCGGCAACTTTTCAATCCCCGAAACGAGCGTTCGCGAGCTCGGCACATACTCCATTGAGAGGTAGAAGGCAAGACTTTCAGTGTCGAGGCGGACGGTTTCCATGCTCTCCCGTACTGCCGGCAACTCCGACGAAAACGCGAGAGCACCGTCTGCTTCACGGTAGTAGAGCGGCTTTACACCCATGTGGTCGCGGGCGAGCATGAGTGAAGAATCTTGTGCATCCCATATACCGAACGCAAATATTCCCCGAAGGCGGGAGAACATGCGTTCGCCCCACGCGGCATAAGCCGCAATCAGTACTTCAGTGTCGCTCTGGGTTTTGAACGCATACGCACCTTCGAGTTCCGCGCGCAATTCACGATAGTTGTATATCTCACCATTAAAAACGATGGTGTATCGACCGTCGTTGCTCTGCATCGGTTGAAGCGCCGCATCGGAGAGATCGATGATGGCGAGACGGTTGTGACCAAGCGTCACTCCCCTCCCGCGCCAAACACGAGTGCCATCGGGTCCGCGGTGGGCGGTTTTCGCGTTCATTCGCTCAACGAGGAGAACGTCCTCTGTCGTGATGCCGTTTATCGCACACATAGGTCTTTAAGCATATCGAGTAGGTCATACGCACCGTCCACCCAGCGCTTGAGCGAGCGGGGCGAAAGACCTGTTTCTATGCACATTCGGGGAATGCGGAAAGTTTCACCCGCCGGCACGAAACGGCTTATTGCCGTGTATGCGCGAGCGTACCCTGCCCGTTTTGCCGCGTCGATACCGGATTCGGATATGTGTACCACAGTTCCAAAAGGATACGCAAAGTCAGTGATTGGTTTCCCAAGATGTGCTTCGAGCTGATCCTTATCATATGCAATTTCTGCATCGAGCATGTGGTCGTCGAGTTCGGATAGATTTTCATGCATGCGAGTATGACCGCCGATTGCGTGCCCCTCGCCCGCGAGCTTGGCGAGCCCTTCCCACGTTAACGGCTTTTTCGGTGATACGGAGAGCTGGGAGCGCATGTAGGCGTTTGTTGCCCCATCATCTGTTGCAACATCGAGAAGTCCCGAGTTAATGAAAAAAAGTGCCTGTACGCGGTATTTTTTTAAAAGAGGCGCCGCAATCGAGAGCCACGTATCATATCCATCGTCGAACGTAACGAGCACATTGGTGCAGCCGTCGTGAAAATGACCCGCTCTAAAATTATCAGGCGACACAATACAATAATTTGCGGTAAGCGTACGAATCATCGACTCAAACCACACGGCGTCTGGCACATCGTGGAAGACCACGACGCGGACAAGCGGTCCCTTCCTGCCCAGCAGTGCTCGATAGACATGCGCAATGCCGGTTATCGAGAAGAAAAAGATGATGACATCACGGAGTGTGTGGAGGCTGTGTTTGTGCGTTTGATTCATATATTCCATTCCCCGCGCATATCGCGCCCGACGATTCGAGAGAGTGCGACAACATCGTCAACAAAATACAGAGCAAGCTCATCACGATTATACGGAGGTTTTTCCTGTTTCCCATTTTCAGTTTTTGTATTGAAAGAACGGAGCATGTCGGGAATTCCCGCCTTCCGTATCACATGTACTAAGCGATCAAGACCGTGTCGGCGAAGAAATTCAGCCGCGTGATGCATCACGCGTTCGGGACCGATGAATTTCGGCGTACGCGCAACGTTGATTTCATCGTGGACCATGCTTGAAACAAACGAGTCATCAACTCCGAGAAATTGATAGATGCGCTTCATAAACCCAACCGAATCCTTTTTTATGTCTTCGTATATGCAGATAAGCAGTTGCTCCCTTGGGAAGAGCGCGAGGTACCGGTCAAGTTGTTCCGCGTAAAGCCCCTGCTCGCGGACACTTGGTTCGCGGTCGGCGTACTCCTCAAACGACAACGCCTCGGTGATCTCGCCCGCCTTAATGGCATTTCTATATTGTGAATATGCGCGCTCAATGG
The DNA here is from genome assembly GCA_964390945.1 of uncultured Candidatus Saccharibacteria bacterium. GTDB lineage: Bacteria > Patescibacteriota > Minisyncoccia > Phycocordibacterales > UBA918 > Damh-18. The sequence continues at coordinate 28,749 of CAYMIV010000004.1, read as the reverse complement.
GATTTCTTAAAATTGCAATGACTTTCACCCCAGGATAATAGTCATGGATGCGATTCGATGCCTCTTTCGCGTAGAGGTATGAGGTCGAGAACTCCCCCCGAATCTTCCCCGGGTCGCAGTTCCGAAAATGTTGCTCATACCATTCTTTGCCTTCGCTGAAACGTGGTCTGCTGAAAAAATGGATTTCCTTTATCGGTGCGCAGATTTCGGGATGTTCATAGAGACACGCATATACCCACGATGTACCGCTTTTTTGAGCGCCGACCCCAATAAAATTAATCATGATAATCAAATTTGAAATTCATAGTGTATGTAACTGTGTGACTCAATTATTAAGTCCGGTGAAGTGAATTGGGGTGTTAGTTTCCATCATTGAAAATTGTTACTAATTTCTCCGAGAGTTTTTCGAGCGAATGTTCACGTTCTACCATATCGCGGAGCTGATTTCTATACGCAGATTTTTGTGATTCAGGCATTTCTGCGAGTTTTCGAATGCCCTCCGAAAGCGCGCGCGGCGAAGATTCCTGAATCATGCATTCGCTCGGCACATACGTTTCATAGGAGCGATTCGCCACAAGGACGAGAGCTCCGCATGCCGCCGCCTCAAGCACGGTCTTGTCCATGCTCCCGTCGGGCGTGAGGTTCACGTACACATCGAATGCACTGTATACCTTCGGTGTTTCGTGGTTTGGAATCGCGGGATGGAATGTCACTCTCCCCCCCGCCTTCTTGTTGAGTTCTCTCGCATATGCGCGAGCTGGGGTCATATCATCACCGTAGGAATGAAAGTCATATGCTTGAAGATATGCTGCCGCTTCCATGAAAATCTCCGGTCGTTTTACCGGGGAAAGTCTGCCCAAGAGAAGAACCGAGTGTTCTTTTCTCACCACCGACGTGTCGGGCATGAATACTCGTGTGTCAATGCCAACCGGCATCTGCAGCGCATGTTTAAAAACCCGAGTGCATGCAAAAGGCGACGTGTAGAAGACACGATGAGAAAAAAACGCCGCGATGCGTGTCAGCACATTCATCTTTGCGTGGTTTCTCCAAAAAAACATTCGCTTTCCAAGCACCGTCCACAACCACCCCGCGGATACGATGTAGTGAGGATTCATGTGTGAAAAGACGACATCATACTCATGCCGCAACGTCCATGCGTATAAAAAAAACAAACGGAGGTACTTCAAACGATTTTCTCCGTGTTCCTTCCCGAGAGAATGTACCTGCACGTTTGGAGGGAGGTCATGTTCACCTTCCTTAAGACAGATAACATGAATGTGTTCAAAATGCCGCGCCAGTTCGGCGACCCAATTGTGAAAAAAACCCATGATGGGATCATTTCTATCAATCGCCTGCGTGGTAATCAAAAGTCTCATGCACACTTTAACTCACCGAAACGAGACCTCGTTCTATGCTTTTTTGAAACGCCTCAACATAAACCCCGAAATCCTGCTCAATTCGCTCGAATACGGTCTGCTGCGCCATGAGGGACATGTGTTCAAGCCGTCCACTGTCATGGAGACAGAGCATTACTTTGCTTTTAAGACACCCCGTATCGGTTTCCGTACAAATATATGCCGAATCGCCGTCCAAGAAAAGTTCGCCCGCGATGCTTCGCGCTCCGGCAATGAGGGGAAGTTTTGTTGCTGCAGCCTGAAGAATGAGGTCTTCTTCATCACGGTCTTCTGAAACATGGATGAGTACGTCTGCTGTTTTCATGTGAGATGTCAAAGCGTGCGGCATCGGTTCAAAGAGAATTTGATTTTGAAGCCCGAGCGCGATTACCTGTTTCTCATAAACTTGGCGGAATGGCCCGGTTCCGACCACAACGAGTCCTATGAGCGGATATTGTTTGAGTGCTTCCGCTACGCCGGCGATGACCTTGTCGGTATGAGAGAGTGCGGTCATGCGTGAAAAATGAAGCATGATGAACTTGAACTGCGGATACCGCACATGGAGGTCAAATACTGGAATAAAATCTCGCCATGCGGAGAGATTGTAGTAGAGCGGAATTGGCTCGGTAACTTGTGCAAGGCTCGGATATCGTTTCATGATTTTCTCTTGAAGTGATCCGGAAATCGTGCGAACAGAATCTGCGTTCCAAAATGTATACATCGCGAGAAAGAGGCGCAATCCATTGTGTTCGTCGAGAAGTGTGAATCCAGGATCGTAGATGTCTTCAAGAACATGTATCTGGACAGGGCGACCGTACTTCTCGGCAACGAGACAAGCAACCACGCCGCTCTCAAATGGATCTTCTGCAATAATAATGTCGGCTCGAAATCCTTGGGCAAACGCCAGTTGTTCTCTTGCGATTCGATATGCATCGATACCGCACTGCCACCAGTACCGAGAATAGGTCGGGTATATCCAAATATTATGCCCGAGACGAACCGTGATGCGGGAACCCTCGCCCCGACCCGAAAGCAGAATGACATGAACCTCATCAAATCGCCCCGCGAGTTCAAGAAGCCGACGCTGTGCGATATCTTGTGTTTTGAGTATTGAGAGGTCACGTGTGAGTATGAGAAGTCGAAGTCTACTTCTGTTTGAAGAGTGTTCGATGAGCGGTTCGCTTGTAAGGGCTTGATGAACTTCAACTTGCACTTCGCGCTCTTCAGTGGTGGGTTGTTCGGCGAGCTTGGAAACCTCCGACGCCTCTGGCAAAACTGCTTCATGTTGCTTCAATTTCTGGAGTTTCCTGACTTGATATGCCGGTCGTTCATGGAGTGCTGAATTAAGCACGTCCACCGCGCTATCGGCGGAGTCAGGTGGAAATTCGTCACCAATGCGAGGTACACTTCCCATTTCTCTATTATAGCCCGCCTCAACGTCAAGAAAGTGATGCTACCCACGCCTTCGCATATTCGTGAGCGCTCGTGCGCGCCACAATCTCCGCAGTCTCTCTTCCCGCCCTGCCGCACGCACTGCGAAAATCTTCATGAGTTACCATGCGTTTCATAGCCAAAACATATGCGTTTCTATCATTCACGCGAGTGACAATGCCATGAACGCCATTCTTCACGAGTTCTCCCACACAGCCGACATCGGTTGTTATTATCGGAAGACCCGATGCCATCGCTTCCACGAGTGTGAGTCCGTACGCTTCGTGCCTTGAGGCGAGAAGGAAAATATCAGCTTTTTGCATTTCCCCGACAGCATCTTCAGTCCAGGGAAGAATGGTGACCGCCTCTGCCGCTCCGCCGTTCTGAATGTATTTCTCGACATACGCCTTTTCTGGACCATCACCGACAAGACGCAGACGAATGTTGGGATACTCATTATGAAGGACAGAAAATGCGTCAACGATGAGCGGTATGTTCTTTTCAGAAGAGAATCTGCTCATTGCTAAAAACGTCAGGACGTTGCCCCCCCGTTCAAAGCGAGGAGATTTCAAGAAAGATTCTAATTCAGGTCGTATCGGCAACACGGTGATACGCGACTTGTGAATCCCTTTATTAATGAGAGAATTTTTTATGCGTTCGGAAACAACACGAATTCGGATTGCACGGGTAAAAAGAAATCGGGCAACGATACGCCAAAAACCGCGAAGCATTGGGTTTGTGCCCCAGTGCGGTGAAAAATAATCACCGTGTACTTGTACGTGAAATTGCGCATGAGTGACTAAGCACAAGAGATACGAAATAAGACCAAGTGCGAACGGGTCTTGCGCAGACACAACACAATTCTCTGTGCCTCGCATATTCGCTCGTATGTTCTTCCCGATACGGTATGCATCAAAAAGCATTCCCACTCGCGAGCGCGAATTGGTCGGATAGAGGTGCAGATTTTCCTCGTGTCGCTCGCCGGAAAACCCATGCTCCTTTCGAGAGAGTATGACGATGTGGAGCGCGTCGAGATGTGTCGCATACAGGTGCATACGGGCGCGCTCTCTGCTTCCCTTCTTGAGGATATTTCGCCCGATGCTCAATGTGATTATGTGCATACAAATGTTTTGAGAAGGGCGGCAAATTCTCGGATAACGACATCTTCATGAAAACCGCACACGCGTTTACGCGCATTCTCGATGAGGGTGTCTCGAAGAACCTCGTCGCCACCAACCCGTGCGAGCGCTGCGGCGAGCGCGGTCGTGTCATTGACGGGAACAAAAAGTCCCTCAACTCCATCGCAAATCAATTCGGGATTTCCACCAACGGGAGTCGTGACAACCGGTGTACCGAGGTTCATCACCTCGAGTATTTGATGCGAAAGTCCTTCGTATGAGGTGTTGAGAACAAAAACATCCGACGCAACGAGTCGCCTCCCGAGCGCGCCGCGATCAACGCTGCCATGAAACGTGACCAATGATTCAAGGTTGAGTTCATGAACATGATTTTTCAGGTGTGTTTCTTCCGGACCCTCGCCGAAGATTTCAAGCCGCACGTGCATTCCTTGAGTCCGAAGAATTTGTATTGCAGCAATTAGTTCATCGACACCTTTCCACGGTACGAGTCGTCCCGCAGTTGCGACGACAAAACCTTCATATTTAAATTCGGCTCGAAGGTCTTCTTTTTTTTCGACGACCGGAATGACTTTCAGCGCGCTGTATATTCGTATGATTTTTTCATTCGGTACACCCCACATCATGACAACATTTCTCAAGTACTCACTCGGGACAACAACACGTACTGCACGTCGAGCGACGTACGCTTGTATAGAGGCAAGCATCCGTACACTCCAGGGTCGTACACTCCTCGGTCGGACCTCGGGAACGAGATATTCATCAAGAGTCTCGGTGAGACCGAACCGCTGCCTCCCCTGTTCCCATGCGTAATCACCTGGAACGCGGAGGAGGAACGGCTTACGGAGCATGATTGAAGCGATGAGTGCCGGAAAACCGACACTCACCGTATCGAGCGCATAGATAACATCACACGATTTTCCGTGCCACAGAAGTTTCATGAAATAGAGAACGTGTCGAATATACTTTGGCAACGACCTGACATCTCTGAATGAAACCGTTGTGAGTGTCACCCCAATCGCGGAAGCGTGTTTTTGAAGAAAGGCGGTATATGTTGCCGGACCACCGATATCGGGTGCGGTGAGTGGTGTCGCAATACAGAGTCGCATATTTATATCAGTCGCATAATACCACGAGCCAATTTTTCAGGGTCGTGGCGAATCAGACTTCGCCTTACCACATCGCCCTTTTCTCGGACGATGTTTTCACTCGCAAGAAAATCCCCCGTTATTATATTGAGACTGCTGTCGGTAAGATTATGCGTAACAGGATGTTCATTCTCTTCGCGATACAGCGCAATAAGATCTTCTCGAAACGGAGCGGTATTCACAAGTACCGAATTCGGCGATCTACCGATGTACCGACCAAGTTCAGCGACATGTTCTCGAGTTCCCATTGTATTCGTTTGGGCGTTTCGTGTCATAAGATTCGAAACATACGCAATGTGTGCTCGTGTATGCCGGAGCGCATAGGCAACTCCGTCAACGATGCAGGCGGCGAGGATGCTTGTGTATAGATCACCCGGACCGAGCACAATGAGGTCCGCCTCGGCTATCGCCGCGAGCGCTCGAGCATTCGGTCGCGCTGCCGGTTCGAGCGATATGTGCTGGATTTTACTACCAGTTTCAGAGCCAAGACCGATATCAATTTCATGTTCTCCCACCACAACTCGCCCGTCATCGTATACGGCTTTCAAATTCACCTTATCGGCAGTCACTGGTATCACTTCGCCACTTGAGGCGAGGATTGTGGATGCCGCATGTATGGCGGATTCTTCACTCCCCAAAATATCCGTGAGTGCAACGAGGAGCAGATTTCCAAACGTATGTCCGGAAAGTCCGTTTCCTTTATGGAAACGATAGAGAAATAGTTTTCGCAAAATATGGTCGTATTCTCCGCCATCGCGCGCGAGCGCAACAAGTGCCATTCGCGCATCACCAACCGGAAGAAAACCAAATTCGTCGCGGAGTCTTCCTGTCGAACCTCCAGAATCCGCCATGGTGACAATCGCTTTTAAATTAATGCTATCCGTATATCGCTTAAGTCCCCGTAGAACAGTGTGTGTCCCGGTCCCCCCACCAATTATGAGCACGTTCTTTTTTGTTGTTGGTTTTGCTTTCATGGAAACGACAGTTACTTTAACACACAGAAACTGACGCAGGATACGCTGTTTTGCCTTTAAAACTGGGGTATAGTAGGCACATGGAACGCAAGAATGGGTATTTTGTTGTCACACTGGATTTTGAGCTTTTTTGGGGCATGTTTGACGTACAAACGCTTCAAGAATATGGTGCGAACATTCTCGGTGAGCGGACCGCAATTCCTCGAATGCTCGAACTCTTCAGACAGTACGACATTCACGCGACATGGGCAACGGTTGGGATGCTCATGGCGAGAAGCAGGGCTGGACTCATGTCGCTCCTCCCACCGAAAGAACTGAGACCGAAATACAAAGACGCGCGCATATCGACATACCACCATATCGAAACGGACGTAATTGGCGACAGTGAAGCAGATGACCCGTACCACTTCGGACAGAAGTTGGTCGAAGCAATTCTTGCAACACCGCATCAGCATATCGGAAACCACACCTTCTCGCATTTTTATTGCATTGACGGTGACATGAATAACGAGCGTGTTTTTGCTGCCGATCTTGATGCACACCACACGATTGCTTCGACGTATGGCGTCACAACCACAACCATGGTCTTTCCTCGCAACCAGTGGAGTGAGGAGGCACTCCGTGTGTGCGAGTCAAAGGGTATTCGCGCATATCGTGGAAATGAGAATCATTTTTTCTATCGCGCGCGAGTAAAAAAGGAACAATCGCTCTTTATCCGCGGACTTCGCCTTCTCGACCACTACATAAACATAAGCGGACACCACACGTATCCGCTTCCCTCATCGACGAAAGGTCGCATACGTAACATCCCCGCAAGCAGATTTCTCCGCCCATTCATGCCGCGCCTCGCACTTCTTGAACCTTTGCGCATGCGCAGGATAAAAAAAGCAATGACACATGCCGCAAAGAATGGTGAGGTGTTCCATCTCTGGTGGCACCCGCACAATTTCGGAGTGAACCAGGAGAGGAACTTCAAAAACCTCGAAGCAATACTCGCTCACTACAAAATACTCAAAGAGACATACGGCATGGGGAGTGCTTCACTCGAAGACATTGTTGAGTTGTCCGAGAATGTCACTTAGCCTTTCTAATACCGAGCGCAAGACGAGTTCCCTCAATCACACACATCGTAAACTCGGGGTGTTCAAGTGCAAATGCGTCAACGGCACGAGACACGTCGGGTATCACTCCGTAATCATGCCACACGATTGCGCCGCCGGGCGCAATCACCGAAACTGCGTTTTGTGAATCGGTACGTACATATATCTCTGTATGACACCCATCGATAAAAATGAGGTTGAATGGACCGCCGAACGTTTTCCAATCGAGCGACGCGCTATCGCCAAAAATCTGTGTGATTTTTTGCGCTCGCGGATCTTCGCGATATTGCCCAGCGACAAGAGTGCGCGGGGTCAAATTGATCTTTACGCCATCGTGCCCGAGCTTCCCGCGATCACGTTTTGAATCAAAATCCGGGGGCAAATCAACAGTTGCGACCGAACCATCTCCTTCAAGATTTGCCGCAAACAAGAGCGTCGTATTTCCGTCAAAAGTCCCAATTTCAAGAACTTTTGCAGGATGCAGTGCACGCACAATTGCGGCAAGTGCGCACGCCTCGTGCGTCGTAATAGAAGTGCCGAATGTTCTGTCGAATGCCCGCGGTAAGATAACTTCCGCCTTCTTCGTTTCCGGAACCACATCAATGAGTGATCGCCGTAAAAGATTCCCCTGAAACCAATATGTGGTGTCGATAATTGAACGATCGACAAGCAGGTGCCCCCGACGCACCCACGAAAGACTTCGTAAGGGAGACGTAATCAGTCGAGTGAGGGAAAATATGATTTTTTTGAATTGTGATGCGTTCATGTATATTTCCGGAAACCTCTGTTATCGCCCGCGAAGTAATCGTGTCACTGCGTTTCGAAGATACCGCAACACTTCATAGCAGTATCGAACCAAAAGATACCACACTCTATTGCTCGGACGTAGGAATGTCTTTTTATCAAAACGATAAAATCGTCCCGCAAGCGCAAAATTACCGCACCGAATGGCGTCGGTTATTTCTCCAACCGTGGGCGATTCGACACGAACCTCGAGACAGGGACCGCCAAACTGCTGTTCTCGGTGAAGATCAAGGCCCCCGAGGAACAGGTTGTCTTTGAAGTGTTCCTTGGCAAATTCAATCGTTCGCCTGCTCGGGGCACAGACTCCTTCATATCGTGAATTCCATACCTCAACCCCGTCGAGAAGACGCCTGAAATCCGGCGTCATAAAATAACTTTGTTTTGACGGGTGGTGGAAAATAGTGATTGCGCCATGTTCTCGCATGGCGGCGATACCTGGAGCAAAGAGCGGCACCGCGTCATATGCGGGCGCAGCTGGAAAACAACCGACATGTATTTTTCCTTCAAAAGGAACCTCGAGACCCGGAATGAATAGAAATGTTTCATCGCTCTGTGCTGCGCACTCGCTGTAAAACGCTCGGTAACGTTCGGGAGTCAGGTCTTCTGCATGCTCTGTCATTATGACGAATCGAAGGCCCCTCTTTTTAAACTCTTCTTTCAGTTCTGACAATAAAAAATGCCCGTCACCCGAAAATCGAGAGTGCGCATGATACACACCGCGTACTATCATAGTTTGTTTTTCATAAATTGAAACAGCTCGACAAATCCCGGCAGGGGGTCATTGAGTGACCACACATCAAAGTATAGATTTTTTCCAAAGAAGGTAAAGAACTCCTTAATTTTTTTGGGTGAGAAGGCACCCCATCGTAATGCGTAGAAGTGGCTGAAGTCGGTGATTAAATGCCGTGCGCGTGTACCGACGGTATACGAAGGTGATTGAATTTCACTACCCCTGCCCGACCACTGAAGGTAGAGAAGGTATGGAAAATCCACCCCAGACTGAATGGCTAAAAAAAGCGACCCCCAAAAACGCGCATTGATTTCAATGAGCGTAAGCCTGCCTGTCTCATTGTTTCGTTTCAGCTCTATCATCATGACCCCGTTCCACTCGAGGACTTTGGTAAGTTTTTCTGCAATGTCTTTCATCTCTTCGGTGAGAAAAATGCTTTCTCGAAGCGTGCTAACTCCCCCATGCGGGGTAATGGAACGAAGTCGCCTGTGCGCAAAACACGCCTTGAGAACCCCATGATCAGCCAATACCGAAACTCCAAATTCATCACCAGAGAGCATTTTTTGCGTGAGAGGAACGTCTGAAGCATGCTTCATAAAGTAGTCGCGTTGTTCAAGCAGATCCTTTGCGGTATGTATCACTCGTGCAGTATCCTTGTGCGCTTTCCCTTCCTTCCAGGAAACGGAGCGTGCTGGTTTTATAATGACCGGATAGGTAATGTCTGCCACTCTCGCGGGGTCAGTAAAACATTCAGGATTGATTTCTTCGGGTGTGGGAATATCAACCGAGCTGGCGATTTCCGCAAGGATGCGCTTATTTGTTGCTTGAAAAAATTGTTGCGATTGCGGAACAACAAAATTATGTCCGAAAGTTTCCGTATCTGCGCAATCGCGTAGCGCATCGGTGGTAATGTCGGTAAAACTCATACAGAGCGTGTCCGAGTTCTCTTTGAGAAATTTTTCAATCGCACCGATGAATGCTTTCCTGTCTTTGCCGGGATGGGGGTGGAGAAATCGCTTTGTGCACATCCGAGAAGAAAAGGAGAGAGCGTTTTTATTCGAAGAACCCGCAACAACATCAATTCCTCGCCGCGAAAGCGAGCGGAGAGCAGCGAGTGCGCTTCTTGTTTCAGCGTCAAGAATGAGTACCATCATATTCGCTTACCCTTCGTGTTACTTCACCCATAGTCATCACCGCAACGCTTCCCTCTTTTTGTTTTTGCGATATATACGAAAAGAGTTGCTCAAGAACAGAAAACCAGTGGGGTTGATTTCGTGCAATGTTGTGCGGGTGAAACCAGAGGTGAAAAATTCCTCCCCCTTTTGTTTCTTCGATACTTTTTCTGCATTGAGATACGGTACGCCACACCGGAGGATGTACTTCCTTAAAGAGAGTCGTTGCCAAAAAGTAACTCGCGGGTACATTCACGAGTCCGGAATCAACGACATGTGGTTGTGCGGGAGGAATTGCGAGACCGAGACCAACCTCTATAAGGCGCGTAATTCCGCCCGCGCCAAGAATCTTGGGCAGTGAACTGATTCGATCGTTGCCTCGGTAATTTTTAAAACCAACCTCATTAAGCACATCGAGGTGTCCTATCAAATTTCGGGGGTGAACATAGGACACGATATCGATTCCGAACTTGTCTTTCGCTAGCTGTCTTACCTGAATAAGTTCATGTTTATAATCTAATCGATTTGCCTCAGGTGCGCGTGTATGAAAGAAGGAGTGGCTTGCCAATTCTTGATGAACGGGTGAATCAATAACGCTCTGCACAATGTCTTCGCCAAACCATAGGTGCTCTGCTGAATTCCCGGTACCGATAACTTGTTCATATATATGGGGCGCTCTCCCGTAGAGAACGATGCCTCGGCGTTTCGCCTCCTCGCGATTTTTGAGAAGAAGATTTCCGACCGTTGCCCACGTGCAAGAAATACTATATTGATTGCACAGCGCAAGAAACCGATTTAAAATCTCCCGTTCTTTTTCGTGGAGCGGCACGTAACTATGCTTTCCCCCACTTCCCCACGACAGTTCAAGGTCCACAGAAATAACCACCGTGCCCTTTTTTGAATTCGTTTCTAGCATTCAGGAGTATTTACGTCCGGAAATTGTAACACAATTAGAGCGAGCGGCGCACCGCGCGTTTGAGTGACGCGGGTAACGTCAATCCCAAATACGCCAGTGTTTTATTGGTGAATTTGCCAGCGCCAATAACAGCGACGGAGATTATGCTTTCGAAGCGATGCTTCCGCATAAGTTCGTCGGCATTGGTGAGGAGTCCGAAAAATCGCGCGTGCGGGGACGATACCGCAAAGATTCCCAATTTGAGTTTTTCAATAATCGCTGCTTCATTCGGCGCATCGACGGAAAGTGTCACGACCGGAGAACCCATGTGTTCATCTCGGTGCAAATCGATGCCGCCCGTTGCAACGAGTGTTGATTTTCTTTTTCTCAATGTTTCAAACAATCGGATTGAGCGCGGTCGAGGAACGCGCTTGCCCTCATATTGTTGATTCCAGACCTCAATGCCGTCGAGGCGCTCTGCGAGCGCGTCCTCGGCGATAAACTTGTTTCTAACCGGATGAGCGAGCACGACAAATTGCGCTTTTTTTATCCACTCATCGAGCACCGGGAGTGTTGGCGCATAATTCACGACAAATTCTCGTGCGCCGATCATCAGGATGTGCGCATTTTTGTACGGCACTTCGAATCCAGGAATGAAACGGAATGACTCGTCGGATAATGCTTCGCACTCGCGCACGAATTCTTCCGCACGCTCCTTCGTGAGCTCATCCGTGTGTTCAGTCATGCAAGCGAAGTGAATTCCGTTTTGTATGCACAATTCGCGGAGTTCCCGAAGTGAAAGTTTTGCGTCATATGAGTAACTGGAATGGCAGTGCAATAATCCTTGTATTTCCATAGCGAAAGTATACACGAAAGACAGAAACCACCACACGTTTATCGCCTTGGTTATTACCTTGGTTATTACCTTTATTTTGTACGACCGTTGAAAATAAAGGTAATTGTTCCTATGAGAGTTTGAAGTGGGACTTGAGTACTTTGTCGTTCCCGGTCGTGTACACAGTCATATACAAGACCTCCTTGTCGAGAAAGTTTGCTGTTTTAATGAGTTCTACCACCTCCCTCACATCATACGGGTAGACCCATACACTATCCTGAAGGCGCACAAAACCAACCTGGCGAAGCAGTAACCTCAGTTGGTCTCGTGATTTTCTCCGTTTCTCACTCACATCAAAAGAGACAATTCTCCATTTTGTATCCCACTTTTCATTCGGGAGAGGGAGTGTTCCGAATTCAATGCGGTGCAACTGTTGTTCACCCTCTTTTGTAAGACGGTACTTACCGTCTTTGGAAACAACAATGAGTTTCTTTGATTGCAGTCGCAATAGTGCCTCATTCATTATGAATCTCGGTTCCTTCATTCTGCGTCTTCCGCCATCAAGATATTTGAGAAGTTGTAATGCATTCGGAGCCAATACGGCTATGCTTACCAACCCCGCAACAGCAAGGGTCTTGAGGATTACCCCCTCAACATGGACCCTGCTTCCTTTCTGAAATGCTTTGCTATTAATCTTCACATTTTTCATACTACGTTAATTCTATACGACCGTGGAAGATTAACGTAGTGTGCGCAAAGCGAGCGGTGCGATAAAGAGAGGTATTAGTGCAGTGCTTTTAGAAACACATCAACAAATTCCATGAGTGTGGGCTTCATGTCAGAGCGGGACCACACGTCGCTTTTCGTCCCCCGTGGAATCGAGAAAAAATCAGCAAGCGCTTTGCTTCGTTTCGGGTAAAGAATTTTTCGCATCGCATTTGGAACGAAAAGTACGCGAAGGAGGTGCCGGATATCGCCAAGAAAGTGCCGCGTTATCACCCCATCACGCGCAGTGACTGCATTCTCGGGAAGTCCGCTTCCCGTCGCAAGATAGTAATAGAGGTGCGGCATGTCAACACCCGCCGCAACGGAGAGCGGGAGGGAGCCCCAAAACCGACCGTTTACCTCCATGAGTTTTGGTTCGCGCGAATCGCTGTCCACCTTGAATTCCACCATGATGGGGCCCGACCAGGAGAGTTTCTCGACAAGAATTTTTGCATACGTTTCGAGGGAATTTTTTAGTTCACCCGACTGAACCGTCTCCTTGAGGACCGATGCGCCTCCGGTTGGTGAGAGTGAGCGAATGCGGTGGTGCGTGACGATGGCGTGTACCACACCCTTGTAGGCGAGCATTTCAACGCCATACTCCTCGCCGATGAGCAAATCCTGCACGAGCGGTGATTCGCCGAATCGTTCTTTGAGAGCGAAAAAATTTTTTATGAGTTGCCGCCTTGAGTGAACGAACGACGCCGTACCGGTTTTTCCAACATTGTTTACCCAGGCGACGCTGCGTCGCGGTTTTACCACAGCAGGAAATGTGAGTGTTGTTCCGAGATGCTCGACCTCCTCCTTTAATTCGGGTGTGTACGTGGTGATGGTTGGTATTCCAGACACTTTTGCAAGCGAATAGGTTGCTGCCTTATCGAATGCAATTTCAACGGACGAGAGTTCAGGGAACACGAGTATCATTGAGTCGGCGAGTCGCTCGCGGTGCGCAAAGAGCGTGAGGTATGTCGCATCGGAAAAAGCATACACGACTGGCCGTTTCGCCATTCGGATGGCCTCCTCTTTCACCGCCCCAATGAAACCTGCGGTGTCTTTAAGCGGTGAGGGGTAGATGAATCGCGTTTTCGAATATTTTGAATGGAGCGCCATGGCGGTACCTCGTTCCGCACCGGCAGAGACAAAGATTCCGGCCGCACCGAGTGACCGCACCGCAGAAAGCGCGCTCTTCAGATGACTATCAAGAATAATTGCGGACGTCATGGTGCAAGTGCATTAAAGAGTGTTTCCATTTCGCGACTGATGCAATTCCATTCGTACCTTTCCCGAACCATTTCCTCTGCACGATGCAGCAGGTCCTCTTTTGCATGAGCATCGAGTGAAATAACTTTGAGCACGGTGCTCCTGATACTGTCGGGGTCTTCAATGCCAACCACAAACCCAGTCTCCCCATCAGTGAGGAAGTCCGGAATGCCTCCAGCCGCAGTCCCGATTACCACCATACGTGCTGCCATTGCTTCAAGAAATGCGTTTCCGAGCCCTTCAGTGAGAGAGGGTCGAATGAAGATATCTGACGCTTTCATGAGAAGCGGTAATTCTGACGGGTCAACGAAACCCATGAACTTGACCCGTTGCTGAAGATTGTACTTTTCAACGAGCGTTCTCAATTCACCCTCCAGCGAACCGCTTCCACAAATGACAAAACATACTGTGTCAGGGAGAAGCGCCAGCGCCTCTATGACGTCTTTCACACCATTTTTCTTTTCAAGACGCGAGCTCGTAAAGAGAATTGTGGCATTATCAGGGAAACCGAATGTGGCACGGGTACGGTGAACATCCTCCGCCGAACGTGGCTGTGCAAAAGCCTCAATTGCGACTCCGTTCGGAATAACCTTTCCATAATTTCCTCTATATCCCATATCTCGACCCCACTTAAGAAGGTAGTGTGAAATTGCCTGGATGCCATCCGCTACGGCAAAAATTTCGTTAAACTGCCTACGCACATATTTCACTCTGTTGTAGATATATTCAAACGAATCTCCTTCCTGGAGTGTAAGAAGAAATGGCAAACCTGTTTTCTTCTTTACACGCACTGCTGCAAACGCACCATAGCTCGCCATGATTGACCAGATAAGGTCATATTGATATTTCTTCATAAGCCGCCGCGCAACAATGTGCCCGATGAGCGCAAGGATAATTCCGTCGATTTTGGGAATCCCAAAACCCATTCTATAAATGTTTACATTTTTTATCCTCTCAAAACTTTTAACACCTTTTCGCAGCTTCGCACAGATGAGGTCAAACTGAATATCGGGAAGTCGCTCTGTGATATTTCCCATTGCCTGCTCCGCCCCACCCGCAGGATAGAGGTGGTCATCTGTTGAAAAAATGAGAATGCGATTGTGTTTCATAGCGTGGTGCGTTTTTTTAGCATCGTGCTATACGCAAAACGAATCTGGTTTGCAAACGCATCGCCTTTACCAATCGATCGAATCATCGTCATTCGCTTTGAGAGTGACAGTGCTGCTTTCACCTCATGTGTGTCGTCTGCATATACTTGGTCTGCCCTTCCGAGAATATGACTGAGTACCATGCGGGTCGGGAGTGGGATGTTTGCAAATTTCTGATCAGCGATAGTGATAAGGAGTGGAAGCTTCTTAGAGGTACGTGAGAAAAGTGCGGCGAGTGCTCCATAGCTCGCAAAAAGTGCCCATCTAAAAAGATATGAATGTTGCTTCTGAAGTCGTCGTGCGATTTTTGCTCCCATAAACGGAAGCAGGTACTTATCGAAACTATTTCCAAAACCGACACGGTGGAGTGTGGCGTTCTGCACCGGACATTCCTTTCCTGCTGTCTTAGAGAATTTTGTCGTAATAACATCAAAGTGAACATTCGGCATTGCACTCATAAGATCGCAGAGCGCATATTCAGCCTTTCCAGCATCTGGAAAAAATGTCGTTGAAAATACTAAGACTCGACGCTCTTGTGGGGGTGTGACTACAATGTCTTTCTTTATACTTTCAATGTATCCAGGAAGAGAATGTTTGGAAGACCATCCGAGCTCTTTTGTCCGGGCATTATCGACAGAAGAAGTCGCTCTATTCCCCCTACGCTCCGGCATCATAAGCACTTCTCCTCCAAAGAAGTCTGCCACTTCACGTACAGAGTAGGCATCATCAGCCCCGATACCAAAACTATCCCCCACCCCACGTTCGCCTACAAGCGTGAGGCCGTCGACGATATCAAACACATGTGTAAAATTTCGTTTTTGAGTACCAGGAGACACTACGGTAAGTGGCTGGCCATTTCTATAGAGCTGTGAAAAAATTCCAATAAGAGAACCGAATGAACCTGCCATTTCACGCGGACCGTACACATTGTAAAAATAGGTGATTGCGTATCTTAAACCAAACCATTCAGCATAATTTTTTACAAGCTCAGTATTGGTTGCTTTTGACCATGCATAGGGGCTCTGATCCCTTCCTTCTCCGT
The DNA here is from genome assembly GCA_964390945.1 of uncultured Candidatus Saccharibacteria bacterium. GTDB lineage: Bacteria > Patescibacteriota > Minisyncoccia > Phycocordibacterales > UBA918 > Damh-18. The sequence goes on along the minus strand of CAYMIV010000004.1, from coordinate 12,915 downwards.
CATCTGCAAATTTAGTACTTGAACCTGCGTACACAAGCTTACACATGGTGCGTCGCCAAAATTCAAGTACCGCGAATGTCCCGAGCTTATTGAGATCCCACACAAATTCAATATCTTCAAAACTTTTTTCTACGCGTGCATACTCCCCGAGGTGATAGATGATGTCTGGTGTCTCAGGAATGTGGACCGCAATATCCTTCGTGTGGCCGGTGCGGTACTCGACACCGGACACATGGTTCTCTATCGAACCGGTGAAATAGTTATCGAGCGAGATAACGCGGTGACCGTCAAGTACAAGCCGCTCACAAAGATGCGAGCCAATAAAACCAGCCCCGCCTGTAACAAGTATCGTTTTCCGCGCTGTCATAATTCCCTATAGTAACAAAAATAAATGAAAAAAGGTCGCACTAAACGCGGTGCGTCGTGCGACCTGAAGTTCGCTCTCCAAACCTTATTTGAGTCCGGTCACCCTGTTGGAGACAAGGGTTGCTTCGCACGTCGAAACGATGCAGTCCAGGACGCGGGTCGTAAAGCGAACCCTGGTCTTGGCGCGACCATGATCGAGGCGCTCCATGGTGATGGTGATAGTTTCGCCGATGTGTACCCAGTTTGGAAACGTTCCCAAGAAGTCAACCGGCACGTATCCAGGCATCACCTCGCTCACCATTGTTCCCATCTGAGTGAGTATTGCGGTCCCCTGCACAATTCCGTAACCACTCGAATGGTGGAATTTGAAGTTCTTGTCACCGCTGATTCTAAAAAAGAGTTCGCACCATGCCTCGCTAAAGGTGAACTCTTTCACCACCAACCTGGGGGATTCGTGAGCGGCCGAGTTTGGCTTGGTTGTTACGGGAGTTTCTGCCTCGGAAAAGCCAAGGAAGCCCTTTTGAACCTGTTCCATATAAGCCTTTCTGGCTATGATGTAGAGAAACTATATCTGCCCACTATTAGAGCGAAATTTTGTCTTTCTGTCAAATCAGAGCGGGGGTTTATCGTTTGTTCCAACCCGCATCATGCGTTCAAGTTCGCGGGGAGTAATGGAGTGTTTTGCGCCATCGTCTTGATACGGCTGTTGTGAGGCACTCTGAGGTGGCTCGAGAGGAGGCTCTTTCCGTTCTATTTCAGGCACCCGCATCATGGGCACTGGCGTAATGTCTGGTTTGGTTTCGAGGGTGGGGTGAGACGCAGGTGTTGGTGCAGTGTGAGCCTGCGTCTTCAACGCATCCTGCAAAAGATTCCGCAACTCTCCGCGAGACTCCTTAAACTTCTCCTCCTTTTCCGATGCGCGAGGATCTGCTTTCTGGACATTGTTTGTTTTTTCGGTTTGAACGATATTCTTTAGGACCGAGCGAAGATCACCGAGGTGCGCCTTTTTTGGGTGGTGCTCGCGAGGAGTCCCACCCTGCTCCAGACGCTGTTTCTCTTCATGGCGCTCGGAGTGAATTTTTTGTTCCTCTCTTCGTTCTTGTCCGTTCGAGCGCATCACGTTCGTGTTGGTTTTCGCAATTGCCCTCTCAGATTTCGCCACCTCGCCCCGTAGCGGCATTGTGGGCGCAGATGATTCGGCGCGATGCTGCTGCACGTGCGACGCATTCGTTTCTCGTGACTCTTTTTCGGTGTGAACGAAGCGCCTCTCGACCGAATTTTTTTCCTGAAGAGGTGCGTGCTTTATGGGGATAACGGGCTCGTGGAATTTGTGTATCTGCTCCTCGACATCCGAGCGCGGGTGTGAAAATTGTCGACGGCTTGCCGCAATAACCATGTCTTTGCATGACATGGTGGGTGGCTCAATCGGAGGAAGCGTTGTTGCGGAAAACGGCGTTGAGCCGATGCCGTCAATCATGAGAGTGAGGTAGATTTGCGCGAATCCAAGATTCACGATATCGGTCGCTAAAAATTGCGGCGAGAAAATCGTCTCGAGAGTTTCTGCGTCAAACGGTCCCACGCGAAACGAGATGATGGATCCCACGTTTCCGAAAACGGCGTTCCGCACCTCCTCTTCCATCTGCTCTATATATTGGTGCGCGATGGTGAGATTGAGGCGGTACTTGCGCGCTTCGGAAAGAATGTTTGCGAATGTTGCGTTTGCAAAAGATTGGAATTCGTCAACATAAAAATAGAAGTTGGGCGTTTTATCCATCTCAAACGGCGAGAGGTCGGCGCGACTCATTGCCGCCAAGTAGACACGGGTCGTGAGCATGGATCCGAGAAGGTTTGCGTTCGTTTCACCAATGAGGCCTTTCGAAAGGTTCATGATGATGATTTTTTTCTCATCCATTATTTTCCGAATGTCGAATGAGGATTTGGGCTGTCCGATAATGTTCCTAATGATGGGATTTGCGGTGAATTGCCCAATCTTGTTTTTTATGGCATCACCCGCCTCCTGCATGTACCGCTCATTGTATTTTGCAAATTCATCAACCCAGAACGCTTTCACTCCCGGATCCTTTACATTCTCGACAACCTTCTTGCGATACTCCTTGTCGGAGAGCATGCGGTTTACTCCGAGCAAAGTTGAGTCGGGATATTCGAGAAGCGCCATGAGCGTGTTTTGGAGAATGTATGCCATGCGTGCCGACCATGCATCGACCCATATCTTTTCAAAGACCGACATAAGCCCCGACACGACAAGGTGGCGGCGGTCGGGACCGACGTCTTCCATAATGTTGAACGACACAGGATATCCAGTATCGAACGGCGCAAAATAGAGCACGTCATTGATGCGGTTCTCGGGGATATAGTTCAGCAATTTTTCGGCGGCGGAGCCGTGCGGGTCGATGAATGCCATCCCCTCGCCGTTTTGAATATCTTGAATCGCCATATTTTCAAGCATGGTTGATTTACCCATGCCCGTCTTTCCGATGACGTATACATGGCGCTGGCGGTCTTTCGCTTTAATACCGAAGGTGACATTTTTTCCCCGCGCATCGGTACGCGCAAAAAACGTGACTTTGTTTGGATCAAAGGACATACAAAAAGTATAACAAAAGAAAGAGCCCCGACGTACGGGACTCTGGGGTTACGGAACGTCAAGCGATACAGTGGGCGGCAAAGAGATTGCGCTCCGCCATCTGTCTTGCGATATCCGCGAGACGCTCTTCAACCACCGACACCGCGTCGCGTTTGCCGCGCACGATGTCCAAGACCGCGTTGATGGTCTCGTCATTCTGACCACGATTCCGAAGTGCCTGCGACCACAAGAAAATGAGGTCGTTGTCCCCCATGTCCCGGGCCGGTGTTCCTGCTGCAATACCGTGAATGGAAGTCTGACTCATGATTGCCTCCTCTCTGGAATCTTTACAGACGGTACAATAGTATGATTGTTTTGTCCAGAGGGTAGCCCTATTCAGGTGTGAGTGCTTCTTTTGTGTATATGTTGCTCGGCGCCCAAATCATATAACTTTTGACCCCCGCATCGACGCTCGCCTGAATTTGCGCGCGCACGTCTGCCGCATCATAGTCGCCGCCGTAATCGAAATCCTGAATCCAGGTACGGAATTTATCCGCAGTGTATGCGGGCTTTATGTACACTGCAGGAGTGCTTGTGCCTAAACGCTCATGAAGAAATCCTTGCGTGGGTGTCGTCGTAGACGTCATTCGTTTCACTCCCTCACTCATTGCGTAGTGAACCACCTTGTACGGATAGTCATTCGGATTCCCGAGTCCGAGGAATGTCTTCGGGTAGTGGGACGGGTATACCATGGGTGCCACAAAATCAAAGTATGGGGCAGCTCTGTCTTGCACCTGCCCTATTGAAAGGTCATCAAAATTCGTCGTTGTCATACCAAAGAGGTCAACCGATGTCCAAGGGGTCGTCGACGATCGCCCGGTATTTTCATGGCGCACTGATGCAAAGAGTGATTCGTCATCGAGGCGCTCATTGAGATATTTGAAGAACGCTTCGAGGTTTGCTTGTTTATCACTTCCATACTCGCTCGCCATACTTTTTGGAAAAACAATGTCCTGCATCGGACCATCTGAAGGATATCGAACGTAATCGAAGTTGAGTTCGTCGAATCCAATATTGTATGAGTTGATTGATAACTCAAGAATATGATCCCAGTATTGCTTGGCACCAACATCAATGAACGCGAGTCCCTTGTTGTCGCGCCATACGCTCCCATCCCGCTTCTGTACCGCCAATTCAGAGTGCAGTGGCGCATAGAACGGGTCTTGGAAAACTGTAATGCGAGCGATGACGAATATCCCCCGTTCATGGAGTGAGGCAATGAATGCTTCCATATCACTTGTGCCACACCGTGCATTTTGCCAGGCCGGCTTCCAGTCCTCAGAAATCGGTGGGAATGAAATGGTGCCAGAGTAATCTTTGACATCAATGACCACCGCGTTGATTTCGGTTTCGTCTATGAGCGATACGAGGCGGTTTCGAAAATCAGTTGTTCCGGCGACACACGACGTCATGTATATTGCCTTCACCACTTCGGGAAGCGGAACATGCGTGATGGCTTTCCTCGTGTCCTGCGGTTCCCGCTCCTGTTCTGTTGTTGTTGCCACTTCCGTTGGCTCAGGTGCGGAACGAACAGTGTATTCATATCGCGCCGCATTCGTGAGTACATACTGCGAGAGCGCAAATATCCCCACCGTTCCCAAAGCGACAACACCGTATCGATACATAGTGCAAACAATTATTCTGTCACGGAAACTTCTTCAGGTGCTGCGTCTGATTTTGTTTCCATTGGATTTTCCCGAACACGGTGGCTTTCAACAAAAGTGTCGGTCTTTCTCTCCCCATTCCCTCCATCGATTGAGTGAAGAAAAGCGGTGCGCCGCAAACTGTATCCAAGCACCATTAGAAACGCGCCGGAGACAATAAAAACTTTCTCCTTCCAGTCATTTGGCACGCCCAGAAACGGTGTAAGAAATACCAACATTCCCAAGAGAAAAACGGATGATTCGCGTGACATTTCGCTAGTATAACGCACAAACGAATGTTTCGCGAAAATGTGGAAAACTTAATCTTTCTTCACCAACACAACAAACTCTCCGCGAACGTGGTCGGTGTGGTCTTTGAAGTACTGAAGTACTTCCTCGGGCGTTCCTGCCACCACTTCCTCATGTATTTTTGTCAGCTCGCGCGCCACACTGATGTTCCAGTTAACCGGAATAGTCGCGCCGGTGCTCACAAGCGATTCAAGTGTTTTCATGATGCGATGCGGAGACTCATAGAAGATGACCGGCACCTCATATGCTGCAAGACTTTTGAAGAAGGTCTCGCGACCTTTTTTCTGCGGCACGAAGCCGAGGAAAATAAATTCATTTCCGGCAATGCCTGCGATGGAGAATGCCGCAGTGAGTGCGGAAGGGCCAGGGATGGCGTCAATGCGCGCTACTCGCGCTTCCCGAACTCGCGCAACAAGGAATACCCCCGGGTCGGAAATTCCGGGTGTCCCGGCGTCCGAAACGAGCGCGATATGTTTTCCTTCTTCAAGGTCGCGAATGATATCTGCGTGCACTTTGTCTGAAGCGTGCGCGTCATATCGTTTGAGCTTCGCTTTGATGTCGTAGTGCGCGAGGAGCTTCCCCGTCACCCGCGTATCTTCGCACAGCACATACTCCGCTCCTTCCAGCACACGAAGTGCCCGAAGCGTAATATCTTCAAGATTGCCAATCGGCGTTGCAACAACTGAGAGGAGTCCGCTCATACAAAAAGTTGTTTCGAGATATTGATAATATCGCCCGCCCCCATAATGAGAACGAGGTCGTTTTCAGTACTTTCGCGCTTCAGAACCGCAACAATGTTGTCGAATGAATTGTGTGTTGTCGCGTTTCCGCCCTGAGAATTGATGTGTTCCGTAATTTTCTCACTTGAAACCCCGAGTGTGTTCTGTTCGCGCGCCGCGTATATAGGTGCCATGAGTACGCGATCCGCCTTCCCTAATTCTGTCACAAAATCATCAAAGAGTTCCGCGGCGCGCGTATATGTGTGCGGTTGAAATACAAGCGTTATTTTTTTATCGGGATACATTTCGCGCGCACCCTGGATAGTCGCGCGTATTTCGGTCGGGTGATGTCCGTAATCGTCATATACCTTCGCACCGTTCACTTCGCCCTTATACTCAAATCGTCGCCACGTGCCTTTAAAATTCTCAAGTGAGGACTTTATGATATCGCGAGATACGCCTGCGTGTGCCGCGGCGGCTGTAGCCGCCGCGGCATTTAACTGATTGTGTACCCCGGGCACCCTGAGTTTGAGTGTGGGATCAAAATATTTTCCATAATCGATGATGGGTGCGGAAAGCCCCTCAAGGATGGGCGCCATGTTTTCGCCGCCAAAATTCAGAATGACTACCCCACCCTCTCTGACCTGCGCAGCAAATTCCCGAAACGCCTCCTGCACATCGCGGAGGGTTTTATAGTAATCGACATGCTCGTATTCGATGTTCGTAATGACGAGAATATCGGGCGTGAGCGAGAGGAAGTCGCGTTTATACTCGCATGCCTCGACGATGAAATACTTGCTCTTCCCTGCCCTGAAATTTGATTTCGTTCGCGAACGAAGTGAGCCGACGACCGCTGACGGGTCGAATTCCGCATCCTCTAAAATGTCGATGAGCATCGCGGTCGTCGTTGTCTTGCCGTGACTCCCCGCAATCGCAATGAGATAGTACTCGTTCGCGACCATGCCGAGCGCGTCAAAATAATTCATCATCGGTATTCCCCGCACACGTGCCGCCTCAAGTTCTTCGTGGTCTTGTGGCATCGCCTCGGTGTAAACGACAAGGTCAACGTCATCGGTGATGTTTGCGGCAATTTGCGATGGGTACGTTTTCACGCCTTCCTTTTCGAGTGCTCGCGTAATGTCCGACGGCGCACGATCAGAACCGCTCACGATTTTCTTCTCGCCAAGACAAAATCGTGCAAGTGCGGACATGCCGATACCCCCAATACCGACGAAGTGAATGGCGGTGAAATCATCAAGTGTGGGAGCGGTTCTATTTGACATGGCGCACGTGCAGTATAGTATCAAATCAGAAAATTTGTAACCAAAGCATGAAAGGACACAACATGTCTGAATGTATCTTTGAATACCACACAGGTCGCGTGGCGATACACAGTTTTGGGGGCGTGCTAAAGGATGAACCGCAAATGCCGCACATCGTGGCAATTCTATCGGAAATAGCCACGCTCATTCGCTCTTCCTGGAGTAAGCAAAACCTGCCGAAGCGTATCATTTGGCAAAGACTTCCTAGTCACACTCACAAAAGTGCCTCGCGCAAAGTTGTACATATCAACAATCTCACAATGGCGCATGCTCGGGGGTGGGTGGTCATGAACAGTGAATTCATTCGCGCAGACGCCACAGTACTTGATTCATTAGAAATCAGCGTCGTGACGATGACGCGGGATTGCCCGACCCTTGTTCTGTGGAACGATTCCGAGGGACCGGTCGCAGTTGCACATTGCGGAAGGGATCAACTTCACAATGCGGGAGGCGAAGGGGTCGGGGAAAGCGTTATTCAAAATGTGCTTCTCGAAATGCGGAAGTTGGGGATTGAGACAACATCGCTTCGCGGCGTCATAACCACCGGTATCGCGGCGGAACATTTTCCGAACAATTATTACCCGGAAATCTGTGCAGCGCTTCGGAAGGCATGGGGTGAGGCGGTGGTTCCCGACAATGAACGACAAACCATTGACCTCAAAGAACTTGTTTTGAGACAACTCGAGGAATACGGCGGCGTTCAGCGAGAATGCATCGTGCACGATGGAATCGATACCTATAGCGACGCTCGGACAGCGAGTGTGCGTGCGAATCGTCCAGGCCAGAACATGATTGTGGTCACCCGAAGGACATGAAGACCCGATGGATTGAAGCCGTTACATTTTTGTGACGGCTATTTTCTAATGCTTGCCTTGGATAATGTAAGTTTGACAAATTTTATTGATGTGCTATAATAAAACAGGTTCATAGCACAGGAGAGAAACATGAAGAGCAACTGGTTCATCGGGGACGATCCTAGCCCCGAACTGTCACCAGACCACCCGAGTGGTCTGGGGGCGATGATTGGCGCACGCAATGCCATCGCCATCATGGTCGCCGCCGCAGGTCTCATGTGGGCCCTCTGGAAAGCCGTGCAGTTCATCGCCGGCTAGCACTACTGACCGCAACGATTATAGTACTCGACGCACCGCGTCGACGAACTGATCGTTGCGGTCATATTCATTTTTAAACATCCCGAATGACGCAAACGCAGGCGAAAAGAGAACAACATCTTTTGGTTCAGCATCTTTGAGAGCACTATTAATTGCCTCCTCGAGCGTAGTGACACTATTCCAGTTAACTGGAATAGTGTCACCCATCAATTTTATGAAGGAGTCGGTTCCGGTTCCGGGAAGTAAGATAATTTTTTTGCAGTATTCAGGAATGATTTCAAGGAGTGGTGACATATCGAGTTCCTTCCCTGCTCCGCCCATAATGAGTATGACATTCCTTCCACTCGCGACCGCCAAAACTCCCGCGCGCGCTGCGGTCGGTGTTGTTGCATTGTTGTCGTTGTATATTTTTACACCATCTTTCTCGCCCAAGTACTCGAGCCGCCCTGGTACTCCGGGAAATGTCGCAAGTCCTTCAAAAATCTCTTCATCGGAAAGCCCAGTCGCTTTGAGCGCCTCGTATGCGAGCGCGGCATTGAGGCGATTATGTTCACCGGGCATCGCGAGTATGCAGTCATCGGGAAGTAGCGACGAGTCTGCAAGAATGACTTCTTGTCCGAGCGTGATACCCCTTCCTCGCGCAAACACTTTCGCTCGTTCAAACACCTCCGGTGTAGTGATGAAAACGTCGCTTTCTTTCTGGTTTACGAAAATGTTTGCCTTGTCAGCAAAGTACGCAGCCATGTCGTGGTGGTAATAGTTCATATGGTCCTCCATAAAAGAAGTGAACACCGCGATGTGGGGGCTGATACCCTCCCATCCAAATCCCTGAAGCTGCCACGAATCAAGTTCCATCACCGCAATTGAATCTTCCTCTACATCTTTGAGCAGTTGCAAATTTGAGACGCCACGCACATTACCACCTAAAACAACTCCACACCGTGGAGTTGTTGGAGCTAACCCGAGCGCGGTCGCTCTAGGGCCGACCATTCCTTCGGAATGGTTTAGGCTTAGGTCATCCAGTTTTTGTGAATCTGTAATGGCACAGAGCACATGGTGAATCATATGGGTCACCGTCGATTTTCCTCGCGTGCCGGTGACACCGATAATCGGAATACCGGAAAGTTTTGCAAACAATGCACCACTCATCGCAAGCGGCACACCCGTCTCACGCGCCACCACAAGATACGGAGAATCAAGTGGTACCCCCGCTGCAACGAGGATGAGGTCCCGGTTTCTAAAATCTTCTTCACGGTGTTCGCCGAGTACGAAGTGAATATCGGTATACGCTGACAGTTTGTCGAGAGACTCTTTGAGTTCTTCCTTTGTTTTTTTATCAGTTACAATGAGTTCCGCCCCGCATTCGGCGAGAAAGGCAACGTCACCAACACCGCGACCCAAAAGCCCGAGTCCCATGACAGTTATTTTTTTGCCCCGAAAGTAATTCTTCCAATGCTCCATGGTTTGGGCATCATAGCACGACGACGGAACCCGCAAAACTCACTCATGGTACACTTCTTTTATGGCGCGACTTCGACACACCATCGAATTTGTGGGGCTCGTTTTGCTGATAATCACCATTATTACGAGTGCGTTCTTTCTTGCGGAATACATAACCACAAATGAAGCTGCTCGTTCGCTTGTTGGACAATATGGTGTTTTCGGAATGGTTGTAATTGCCTTTGTGGGCGGACTCAACCTCGCAGTCCCCGTTCCAGCCGCATCTTTTACTCCGGTCTTCGTTGCAGCACATTTTTCCATGATAACGATTGTCGGAGCTCTCGTGTTGGGAACCATGCTTGCCGATTTGCTTGGATACCAAATCGGTCGGTGGGGGAAGCGTTCGACGGCGGCACACTTTCCCAAATTTCATGAGCAACTCGTTTCTCTAAAACAAAAGCATCATCGTCTCATACTCCCCGGCATCTTTCTGTACGCAGCATGTATGCCAATTCCCAACGAAGCGATGCTTATACCGCTTGGGCTTATGGGATATCGTTATTCTCACATTATCTTTCCGCTCATGCTCGGGACCATTTTGAATCAAACAATGTATGCATTCGGTTTTCTGAGCGTCTTTGACAGATTATTTTAAACACCACCCCATAGCCCAAAAACGCACACCTGCTATAATTCTCTGATATGGGACACACATTAGAATCGTACAAAATATTTCCGTACATTGCATGGATATTGTTCATTGGCTTCGCGCTTTTCACATACGCACTCACTATGCGTTTTGAAGAAGAGCTCGACGATATCAGTTCCGGCATTGAACGCCTTGAACTACGTCTCGATGAAATTGAGGTGGCGAATCCTGTTCCGAAATGATTCCCGAAACACCCCACTCTTTAGGTGGGGTGTTTTCGTATACCGAGTACTGCCGTTGCCCAAAATACCGTATTTTGGTAGTATCCCTGCACTGAATGGAAGAACGTAGTTCGCTTTGTGCGCGTTTTGCTCAGTTGGTGGAGTGAGGGAGTCCGGGGGACTTCCGCAAGACCTTGAGCAGTCGTTGCGAAAGGTGTACAGTTTCTGTAAGAAATTCGACTGATTTCCTGCAGGAATGGCGTGCCGTTCGAAGATTTTGCATCGATGGTGTTTTGTGTAATTATATGAGGCACGTAGTTCGCTTTGTGCGCGTTTAGCTCAGTTGGTAGAGCATTCGACTGATACTCGAAAGGTCCAAGGTTCGACCCCTTGAACGCGCACAAAGTGTGGTACGAGGTGACTAAATATTTCGAAGATTTACGGTTTCTATAAGGAACAAGAATTGAATTTCTTAGGGCGGTACGAAATGGCAAATTTTTTGAGGGATTTCGTGTTTGAGAAATCATCGCTTGTTGCACAAGAGGTGCCGATGCGCTACTCTTCACTGTGGTCGCATCAACGCGGCTAACATCGAGGAGGCACAATTGCTTTTCGTCAAACCGTGCATCATTCGCTCGTCCGGGAAGCGTGAGTTTCGCAGGGCACATCGCTCCACGAAAACCAACGCGGCATGGAATCGCCGTCTCCGCGGCTTCATTCGCGGCAAGTACAAGACCAGACCGCGCAAGAAGGATTGAGCGATACGACGAACGCCGGGGACTATGTTCCCGGCGTATTTATATGTTAATTGCCGACCACTTTTGACACACAGCATAATAAGCGCATACTTGCATTGGGAGTTCCCTAATGTCTCGAGGAGCAATATCATGGTTCGAGAGTGGTTTGCCGCACTTCACGAATTCTGGCGCACCATCATCATGACGGCGTACGAGCGGTTGATGTACCCGGAACACACGAGTACAAAGTCGAAAAAAAAGGAGGAAGAATAGAAATAAAAGAGCCCCGGCGCGGAGATGCGCCGGGGTCAACTTGTTTCTTTTTTCAATATCAATCCTCCTGCTTGAAAATGGTGTGTTCGCCCGCAAGTACCCAGAGGAGATTGCCTCCAATGAGCCCGACGAGCGACAGGAGAAGCGGAAACGCAACGTTCTCACTCATTCCCTCCTTTGTGATGGGGTCGACGAGCACAAAGAGTGTGAGGGCGCTTAGAACGAGCGTAGTTATACCCGTCCAAAAGCAGAGTGCCCGCAACTCCTTCTTGAGTAGTTCAAAAAAAGTTTTGAGCATTTGAACTTCCTTCAGTAACATGGCCGAGCGCGAAACGCTCGGCCACTTTCACACCTTCCACGGTGGATCAAAGAACGACCGTCTCCCTCCGCAGATTCTCAGGTTGTTACCCAGGAGGAACAGGGTGACGGCGACGCCGTAGACAACAACCTGCGTTGCCCATGACGTCGCGCCCGTCTGCGCCTCGAGGATGGCAACGAGCGGAGTCAGAATCCCTCCGACCGTTAAACTGTTACCAAGAAGCCGAAAGGTGAAATCTTCCACCGCCTTCCGTCTTCGGAATCGTTCAATCTCATGGGGGTCCATACTACCCCCGCAAATTCTTGAACGTATTGCGGTCGATGAAGGATTCTCCGCCGCCCTGGCGGAAGAGCCAGTAGCCCAACCACATCAGCGCGAACGCGCCGAGTGCCGTGGTGGCGGTGAGCCAGAGGGAATTTTCGAACTTCGGATCATCGAGCCCGAAGATCCCCAGAAACCCGAGCAGCATGGCACAGATGCCAACCGCGCGGGAGAGGAGTGCAATGAGGTTGTTTTCCATCTTCGTTCTCCAGTGAGTTGAAATGCAAAAATACCAAAATCCGTTTCTATTATAGCATATATGACTATTTTGTCAATATGGAAAACGTCTCCTTTGAAGAGTTTCTATGCGATATACTGGTCGTATATGCCTTCCCCCACAGCAGGAACGGTCCAGGCCTATCTACGCGACATTACCGCTTTTGCGAACACGATTGTTCCCTTTCTCTTTGCGGTTGCTTTTCTTTTCTTCGTGTGGAACACCGCTCGCTATTTCATTATTCAGAGCGAGAGCGAAGAAGGACGTGAGCGCGCGAAGCGTTTTGCATTGTATAGTTTGGCAGCCTTTGCGATTCTTTTTTCATTTTGGGGTATTGTGAATCTCCTCATTACCATGCTCGGCATTGGTGGTGCTGCGCCGATACAACCTGATTACATTCTCTAAATAATCATGGGGTGACTTTCTTAAAGTGCTTCTGCACTTTTTTCTGATACAACAAAACCGCCGAGTGGCGGTTTTGTTGTATCAGCGACAAACACTTTCTTTTGTCTTATCCTGGCTACGTCTTTCCTCCTAAATCCGGTCGCGAAGCGACCAGAAGTCGGACCCAAACATATGCAGAGCATATGTTTTACGGGGTAGTGTCAGATACTATCTTGAAG
>CAYMIV010000003.1:31979-70709 GCA_964390945.1 uncultured Candidatus Saccharibacteria bacterium | reverse complement strand
TACACCCTCGGTGAACGGCACGGTTTTACCATCGCACCATCTTCAGCCCTTCACGCAACCCACTATATCGTTTCGAAAGACCACCAAAGCAACACCATTACGGTTTCTGACAAGCCTCTGTTTGTAGCACAGGGAAGCGGCACACTGAAACTTAAGGATTGCGTCATTCGAACGAATACGCTCCCGCAGATACTTTCAGCTCAATTCAGATATCGACAAAAACCGTTCACCGCTTCTCTGCGAGAAGAGGTCGGGTGTGTTATGCTTACAGTGCTCGATACGCACATAGAACAACCGCCAAAGGGTCAATCATGTGTTTTTTATGACAACGAGGTGTGCATCGGCGGCGGAATAATTTCCTAGTACTACCTGTATGAAAATAATAAAAGCGGACGGCACGCTCGAAGAATTTAAAGTCAACAAACTCCGTTCGTCGTTGCGGAGCGCAGGAGCAAACGGCAAAGAAATAGAAAAGATAGTTTCACGCATTGAATCAACGCTTACCGAAGGCGAGCATACGCACGTAATATATCAAAAAGCGTTCGAAATGCTGCGTGAAATGGCAGAACCTGCTGCCGCAAAGTACTCATTGCGAAGGGCGGTTTATGAATTGGGGCCAACAGGGTTTCCATTTGAGGATTTTCTCGGAAAACTTTTTGAAGCAGAGGGATACAGAGTTAAGAAAAGACTTTTAATCAAGGGGAAGTGCGTGACACATGAAATTGATCTTGCCGCATATAAAACCGATGATAGTTTTGTTGTAGAGGCAAAGTTTCATATGCACCCGGGTGTAAAGTCTGATTTGCAGGTTGTTCTTTATTCGTACGCACGCTTACTCGACATTACTTCCCACCCTTCATGCAAAGGAGATAATTGCGGCATACAAGCGCTTTCTGTAATTACAAACACGAAATTTACCTCAGCGGCGATTCGCTATGCGGAGTGCGTTGGTTTGCGACTTTTGAGTTGGGATTACCCGCGTGGTAATTCATTACAGCAAAGAATCGAGCGTTCTGGGCTCTATCCGATACCGGTCATTACACGACTATCGGTAACTCAAAAACGAAAACTGCTTGAGGTTGGTATTGTGACGTGCGACGAACTCATTCGAAAGCCGCAAATTCTCAACTCAATTGGTCTTTCCAGACAAAAGCAACAGGATGTTTTGCAAGAGGCATCACTACTTTGTGGCTCAAAATAAGGGCTTTGACAAAATCTCATTCTCCGTGACCTAATTAAATTGCCTCGCACAGCAATATTTTTTAATGCTATAATCCGACGTAATTATCGGAGTTATCGTATTGATTCATATGTCAGAAGCAGAAAAACAGGAAGGACAAAAAACCGTGGTGGCATTTATTGCGGGATTACTCATTGGAGGTCTTCTCGTATGGGTATTTTCTGCAAGTCCAGAAACTAAATCTGTTCCAAATGAAGAAAAAGCGGATACGGAAGAGGTAAGGAAGGATGAGGCAGAGAAGGGTGGTGCGGTTGCTGAAGTAAAGAAGGAAGAAACGGCTGAAAAAACAACACCAAAGGTAAGTGATGTGAAGCCGGGTGATGCGAAACTTGCAGTTAAAGATCAACCCGCTGGACCCGTCGTTGTACTTGAAGAGTCAAAATATCCTGCAATGGCAGGATGGGTTGTCGTGCGCGATTATGTCGGCGGCGTATCCGGAAACATTCTTGGTGCGGCGCGCTTTAATACTGATGAGGGACTCACACCCGCTTCGGTAAATCTACTCCGCGCGACTACTGCGGGTAATAATTACCAAGTTGTGTACTACAGTAGTAACGGTGACAAGGTTTTTGATTTAAACGACGACCTCCTCATCGAGGGTGTATCGGCGAACTTCAAAGCGCAATAATTTCTGTTTGAGAAAAAGCCCCACTCCTCGGGGCTTTTTCGTGCCTGTCGTTCGGTGATATACTTCTTTGACAATGGCAGAGTACGCGAAAAAATATAATCCGACTCGTTCAGCAGATTGGAATTATGGTGGTTCGAAGTGGAAACTTTCACGTTCGAAAATCGATTCATTCATAGAATGTCCACGCTGTTTCTATCTTGATAACAAACTCGGTACGAAACGTCCGGGAATGCCATCGTTCAATCTCAACATAGCTGTTGACGCGTTGTTCAAAAAGGAGTTCGATACGCATCGCGCGAACAAGACCCGCCACCCAATAATGGAGGAATACAACATTGACGCCGTTCCATTCGCCCACCCGAACCTCGACATCTGGCGCGATGCATTTCAAGGAATTACTTACCACCATACGGAAACCGGACTGATTGTTTCGGGAGCTGTCGATGATATCTGGGTAACCCCCAACGACTCACTTATTGTCGTTGACTATAAAGCAACTTCAAAACAAGGTCGGATACTCGACCTCTCGGATTCTTCGTGGGAGACACAATACAAACGACAGGTTGGAGTGTATCAGTGGCTTTTGAAACAAAACGGATTTGAGGTTAGCAAAATTGCTTATTTTGTTTATGCAAACGGGCGCACGGATTTTGATGTTTTCGACAACACGCTTCACTTCGATACGACACTCGTCTCCACGCAGGGCGAAACGGACTGGATTGAACCGACTCTCCGCGATATCAAGAAGTGTCTCGAGAGTGAAGCAGTACCCCCCATAGGTGAATCCTGCGAGTACTGTCCTTACCGAGAAGCGTGCGGTAAAAAATTATTCACACTCCATAAAAGCATGAACGGCAATGCGTAACGTTTCGTTTAAAAGCCGCGTCATCGCGATAGTAAAAAAAATTCCCGCTGGTCGAACACGCTCGTACGGCGAGGTGGCAAAAATGGCGGGCAATCCACATGCCGCACGCGCCGTTGCGCGCTACATGTCTGAAAATTATAATCCGCTGATACCATGCCATAGGGTAATACGTGCGGACGGCACACTCGGTGGTTATAATAGGGGCGGTGAGGATGCAAAACGGCAGTTGTTAATAGCAGAATCAACACGTAATATTTCATAATCATGCAATCAGGTGAAATTCAACAAGTAGAACGGAACATTGCTGATTTTCAAAAAAAACTTCAAACTGAAGAACGCGAGGAGGCGCGAATTAAGCGCAACCTTACCGATGCGGAACACAGGGCGTCAGAAGCAAAGAAGGCGAAAGAAAAGGCGGATGCTGACGAACGAAACGCTGAAAACGCGTTACAGGGCATCCATTCTGAATTACAAAAAATTTCGAGCACTATCGCCAATTTGCGTTCAATGATCGCGCGAGCGCTTGCAGATAAGCATAAACTCGAAGACAAATCGAAAGAACAGCGCTAGGACGATATCGCATGAGTTATTCATACCGCATTGAACAAGCAATACGCGCAGCATCTGTCCTCCACAAGGGTCAAGTGAGGCGCGGACAGACGCCTTTTCCGTATGTCACCCACCTCTACGCCGTCGCGATGCTCGTTGCCGACTACACAGACGACGAAGATATCATAATCGGGGCGCTCCTCCACGACACGCTTGAAGACACCGACTACACGGCAAGCGAACTCCATGATGATTTTGGCGCTACCGTTATGGAACTGGTACTCGGCGTGACGGAACCGGGAGCACCACACGGAGAACAAACGGCGTGGAAGGACAAAAAGAGTGAATATCTCAAACAATTAAAAAACGCCCAGCACGGCTCGCTCATGATTGCTGCTGCTGACAAAATTCATAACATGCGGTGCGTAGTGGAGGAGTACTATGTCAACCACGTTCAATTCGCTTCGGATTTTGGTGGTTCACTCGAGGAGCGCGTCATTATGTATCAGGAAATTAGTAATGTGTTGAACAGGAAACTGAAGAGTGATATTCTCGCTGAATTCAACCACGTCTTCAATGAGTATAAAAACTTCATCGAGCATGTCCAAAAAAGCAAAGAGTAAGTCTGATACACGCTTCCCATCGCGATACTTTGCTCGACTCGCACAAAAAAATGGAATAACGGAATTTGTTTTGAAATCGAACGGATTGCGCGTTTTATATGTACCAATGAGGAAAGGTGAAGCGGTTACAACATGCATGGTGTACGGAGTAGGTTCACAGCACGAGGGAAAGCATGAAACCGGCCTTGCTCACATGCTCGAGCACATGCTGTTTAAGGATACGGGCACAAAAGGTCCGACTTGGAAATCTCTCGAAGAACGGGGAGCAATTCTCAATGCGACGACATGGCTTGATCGCACGACATACTACTTTAATCTTCCTTCCGAGTATCTTCCTGATATGCTCGCGGTCGAAACGGATAGGATGCGAAATCTAAAACTTACCAAAAAGGAATTTGAGCCGGAACGTGCAAATGTGTTGAGCGAATACGAAATGCATTTCAACGACCCTCAAACTGTTCTCGATTGGAATGTGGTCGGAACTGCGTTTCAATCGCACGGCTATCACCATGACACCATTGGTTTCAAGAGTGACATAGAACACTACACAGTCGAAAAATTGCAGTCATTTTATGACCGATTCTACTGGCCTGATAATGCGACCGTGATTGTTGTCGGCGACGTTTCCAAGAACACTCTATTGCGCGAGATATACAAAACTTTCGGTTCTCTTCCGGGAAGAAAGGTAGGGCAAACCACGGTAAGCGTTCCCGAAATGGCGCAGGAGGGAATACGACGCGTCGACCTTCTTCGTAATACACCAATTCGTGCGCTTACACTTGCGTGGAAGGCGCCGTCATTCACCGAAAGAGATTGGGTTGCACTCCATCTCGGTTTGCAGCACCTCACGGATGGCAAGACGAGCGTTTTGCATCGCGCCCTCGTCGATCGCGGGTACGCAACGGCGGTTACTGGAAGTCTTTATCCAACACGAGATCCCTTTCTCGCATTTCTCAATATAACGGCAACAAAAAGCGCCTCTTACAACAACATTGAGCGTATTATTCTCAGAGCAATAGGTATAGTAGCAAAGAAGGGGATTCCGCCAGGTCGTGTCAAAGAACTTATTTCACATGTTCATGCGAGCGAATTATTCAGCCGCGACGGTACACTGAAAACGGCGTCCCAACTTGCAGAGTACGTTGCTTCAGGCAACTGGAAGCGTTTCGACGAGGGCCTCGATGAACTGCTCTCAATCACACCCGAAGAGATACAACAGGCATTTAAAAAATATCTCATTAAATCACAGTGCACCGTGGGAACGATTAACTCAAACGATGATTCATGAAATACACTTCCCGCACTGCGCACGGTGCCGTGACCGTGCAACGAATAACACCCATTGACCCCCGCATCGTAAGGGCAATTTTTTCTGTTAAAATTCCCGGCTATCGCACACAACATTCTGAAGCACTCCTCAACACATACGAGCACCTGGCTCTCAAGAAAACGAGAAAAAAAACAGACTCGGCTATAGACTCATACATTCGCAAACATGGGCTTCTTTTTTCCGTGTCATCGGGCGATGGTTTTATTCACTTCGCTTTCAGCGCCGAGCGCGAAAAATTTAAACATGGGTTGACACTTGTGCACGAGGTGCTTCACGAAACAGTGTTCGCGCAGAAGCACATCAATGAAATTCGTGAACTCTTGCGTGAAGAAAATCGCGAGGCACACGATGATGCAAAGATAATTGCCGATATTGCGTTTTCAAATATCGTATATCCTCGTAACTCACAGTTTGCCACCGATACCCTTACAGAGAGGCTCGTTGCAATCAATGCAATCAACCATAAAAAACTTGCCGACTTGAAAGCAGATCTTTTGAAAGGTGAGTGGTTTATATCCGTCGTTGCCGATAAAAAAACCGCGGATGTAATTGCAGCATTTGTGTCAACACTGCGTACCACCGCTGGTCAGATACGGTACCGCTTTGAGCACACCTTAAAAAACGGCGTACACTCCGAATTCATTACTGTTCCGGGAAAATCCAATGTTGAGGTGCGAATGGGCGGATATTTGACTATGCACAGCAATGACGAGGCTTATGTGCCGTTTCTTTTCGGTCTTGCCGTACTAGGAAAGGTGGGTGGTTTTTCTGGTCGACTCATGAGCACAGTTCGAGAAAAAGAAGGATTGACATACGGCATATACGCGCACGCAGAGCATGTTTCCAGGGATACGGAAGGTCACTGGAAGATATTCACATTTTTCACCGCACCAGATCTCAAAAAGGGGCTCGCCTCAACACTCCACCAAGTGAAACTTATCATCCAAAAAGGAATCACGATTCATGAACTTCAAACATTTAAAGAAATATATAAAAATCAGTTTCGTGTCGCGCACGAATCGAATAGCCGAAGACTGCGGTTTTATCACGCACTGCTTTTGAGCCTGCGAACCGAGAACGACCTCTTACGTGAAATGCAGTGCGTGGAGTCGCTCACGCGCGATGAAGTAAACCGCGCGCTGCAAACATATCTTGTGCCTGAAAATCTTATTATCGTCGGGGCTGGTCCTGTAAACGCAAAGGGGGAAGGGATTGTTCGTTAATGTCGCCGTTATCACAAACAACGATGTGAACGCGACAGAAACATTTGCCCCACAACAATCACTGCATCTCTTGTTTCTTGGGGGGTTTTTAGTATAGTGTGAAATTGCAACTCATTGTATGTCCGGAAATGAAATAAGAAAAAAATATCTTGCGTTTATGGAGCGGAATGGTCACGCAATCATTCCCTCGTCGGCGCTCGTGCCGGATAACGACCCAACAACTCTTTTTACCGGGAGCGGTATGCAACCACTTATTGCGTATCTCATGGGTGAAAAGCACCCAAAAGGCGTACGTCTCGCAGATTCTCAAAAATGTTTTCGGGCCGAGGACATTGATGAGGTCGGTGACAATCGACACACGACATTTTTTGAAATGCTCGGAAATTGGTCGCTCGGAGATTACTTTAAAAAGGAACAGTTGCGCATGTTCTTTTCGTTTCTCACCGACGAAGTCGGGCTTGATCCTCAAAAAATATTTGTGACGGTTTTTGCAGGAGATGAAGAGAACGGTATCCCCAAAGACACGGAGTCCGTTGAGTTGTGGGAAGCGCTTTTTTCTGAAAAGGGTGTAACGGCTCACGTCGCTCATATAGGCAGCGAAAAAAGTGGGGGTGTGCGCGGCATCAACGATGATGAGCGCATATTCTACTATGACTCCGCTAAAAATTGGTGGAGTAGAGCCGGGAAACCGAACAACATGCCGATTGGAGAAATTGGCGGTCCCGATAGTGAAGTATTTTATGATTTTGGAACACCGCACAATACGCAATTCGGTGAACATTGTCACCCCAATTGCGACTGCGGGAGGTTTCTCGAAATCGGCAATTCTGTGTTCATGGAATATGTCAAAACAGCACACGGATTTGAAAAATTGCCGCAACAGAATGTTGACTTCGGCGGCGGATTGGAACGTATAGCGGCTGCTGCGAACGGCAATGCTGATGTGTTTACTATCGACTTGCTGAAAACCATAGTCGACCATGTTGAAAAACTTACCAACAAACGTTATGTGGAAAATCTCCGTGCATTTCGAGTCATCGCAGACCATATGCGCGGAGCAACGTTTATGATAGGGGATGGTGTGTTTCCAGGAAATGCCGAACAGGGGTACTTTGTTCGACGCCTCATTCGTCGCGCCGTTCGTTTTGCTGACGTTCTCAAAATCAAAGAAGGAGAACTTAAAAACCTTGCTCGCTCCGTCATCGAAACATACAGTGAACACTATTCAAACCTCAAGGAACATGAAGGTGAAATTCTCGACGCTATCGAGGCGGAGGAGACGCAATTTCGAAGGACACTCGAAAAAGGGTTGAGTCAATTTTTCCGTGTGGTTAAAACAATCAACGATGTTCCTGTTGAAAAAATTAAAACTATCAGCGGAGTTCCGATAGAAAAAGTTAAGAGTATAAACGATATTCGTATAAATCTTAAGAAGGAAATATCAGCCAAGGATGTTTTCGAACTCTTTACAACCTACGGCTTCCCGGTGGAACTCACCGAAGAGATTGCGGCGGAGCGAGGATTGACTATTGATCGCAGTGGATTTCAGAATTTAATGAACGAGCACCGCGAAAAGTCGCGTGCAGGGGCGGAACAAAAATTCAAGGGAGGCCTCGCCGACCATTCGGATACTGTTATTGCGTATCATACAGCCACACACCTTCTCCTTGCAGGTCTCCGAAGAGAACTGGGGGCGGATGTCCACCAGGCGGGTTCAAACATAACCAATGAGCGAATGCGCTTTGATTTCACGTGCAAAGAAAAAATATCTGAGGAAGTATTGAAGCGTGTCGAACAGTATGTAAACGAGGCGATACAGAATGACGCCCGCGTTACGATAGAGACAATGCCGAAGGAGCGCGCTCAAAACGATGAGACTATTGAGGGGAGTTTTTGGGAACGTTACCCTGATGAGGTAAAGGTTTATTCCATTACCGGCAAAGACGGTACGGTCTATTCGCGCGAATTGTGCGGTGGACCCCATGTTGAAACAACGGGTTCGATTACGGGTACGTTCAAAATTATTAAAGAAGAATCTTCGTCTGCCGGCGTTCGGAGAATTAAAGCGATACTTGCGTGACGTGCAATCACACCTGTAGATTACCCGCACGCCGACGAATCGTTCGCGGTATACTGATGGTATGTTTGGTCTTTCTGTGTTCTCTTCAGCGGCAAAACCGCACTACGGAGCATTATTTGATGTTTCATCAGATAGCGTTGGTATAGCGCTTATCAAAAGCGAATCAGGAACTTCAGTTCCGCGTGTTATTTTTGCGCACCGGGTTCACATGAGATTGCGCACCGGATCACCTGAAGCAACTGAGCGCTTGAAGCAGATGCGCGAGACGCTCTTTTCGGCAAGCCTCGTCTTTTCAAAAGACGGTCTTCAGGCACTCACAGACGATGATCGAAGGGCGAGGATCAGTAAAATTTTCCTTATCGCTTCTGCTCCGTGGGCTTACACTCTCTCGCGAGAAGTTTCGTATGAGGATGCTCAAGATTTTCAGATAACAGACGACCTCATCAATGATCTTTCTCTCACGGCAGAAAAGGGGCTTGATGCCCCCTCAGATGATGAAGCGATCTTTGTTACAGATGGATTTACAGTTGTAGAGAACACCACCGTTGATATTCGCGTCAATGGCTACAGTGTCAGTGACCCCCATTGTCTTAAGGGAAAATCATTGTCACTTTCACACATCACCGGTTTTATGCATCGCGATATCATTGAATCGATTAATGATGTTCGCGACAAAATTTTTACTGAAACTGCAATAGATACACATACTGGCATGCTTGTCACGTACTGCGTATTAAGAGATTTTTTTAAGGAGACTAAAGATTTAGTTATTGTTTCCGTTACGGGCGAGTCTACTGAAATTGGCATTGTCGAACATGGTACGCTTGTTGAAACGCACTCAATCCACTATGGAGCACATACGCTCGTGCGCGATGTTGTTGCAAAAACAAACCTGTCACCGGAACATGTACTTTCAATGCTTCGAGGGTATGCTGAACTCACACTCAATGAAACCGCTCGCAACGCAATCGAAACTCACGTGAATCTCTATGCCATGAAACTATCGGAACTTTTTAGTACCATAATTAATCGCAGGGCAATTCCAAAAACTGTCGTCGTTCTCACTGAACCGGGCATTGAAAATTTTGTGCGTGCTGAAGTACTTAAAAAACTTGAGAACATCACCTCGGAACATTTCACCATGCTCCATGTAGATAACAAACTTTTTAAACATCCTGATTCGCATAGTGGTACGGATGTGCGCCTCGCCATTGCCGCAAGATTTTTCCACAAAATCCACTGTGGGGAAGAGGAGCCAAAGGATTAACAAGCTATACTGTACCTATGTCTCAAAAATGGAATCTTCAGGATATCCGCCCGACGGGACCTCGAAAACCACAAATTGAACAAAACACCGTACTTCCGAAACAGGATATTTCGGTACGTCGACCAAAGCCGTCCACTGAGTCGATAGATTCAACCGCTAATTTTTCAGATGTTGCTACAATTGACATTCTCGATGGCAATTCGGAGCGAAAAAAGCGAATTTTGGTTTCACTTGTCATAGTAGTGGTTATTTTTGTGGTAGGAATTTTTGTTAATTCGCTGACAAGCGGTGCTGAAATAACCGTCTATCCCAAATACAAGGATTCGACCGTACAGGCAACGTTTGTTGGATATCAAGGTCCTCGCGCGGGTGAATTGAGTTATGAATTGTTGAGTCTTGAAGCAAGTGGCGAGCGCCAGGTCAAGGCATCGGGTGAGCAAACAATATCTGAACGCGCGACAGGAAAAATTTTGGTTTATAACGCATACAGCACTGCATCGCAGCGACTCATCAAAAACACCCGTTTCGAGTCTCCCGAAGGCTATATTTACCGCATAAAGGAGTCAATTGAGGTGCCGGGAGCAACAAAGAACGCGCAAGGTGAATTATCACCAGGAGTTATAACCGCGGATGTTTTTGCCGATGGTACTGGCGAGCAGTACAACATAAAATCGAGTCGATTTACGATTCCCGGACTTAAAGGGAGCGACCAATACGAGAAAGTGTATGCTGAATCAACTGATGAAATGCGAGGAGGTTATGAGGGAAAAAAGTTCATGATAAATGAGGATGAATTCAAGACGGCAGAACAGGCACTGCAGCTTGAACTTAGAAATGCTCTTCTTGAACGCCTAAAAACAGAAAGGCCAGCTGGTTTCATACTTTATCCCGGTGCAGTCACCTTTGCCTTCGAGCAACAGCCGGCGACAAAGTATGGCGATGATATGGCGACCATTAAAGAGACGGCGCACTTGCATGTTCCGATTTTTCCCGAAGCAGAGTTTGCATCGTACATTGCACGACACACCGTGAGTGGATTTGAGAATTCATCAGTTGAAATACCGAATCCCATGACACTTACATTTTCATATACAAACGCATCGACGTCTCTTGCTGATATCTCAAAGTTGGAATCTCTTGAATTTGATTTGAAAGGAACCACCCGCATCGTTTGGACATTGAATTTTGATAAACTAAAGACTGATTTGCTCGGTCTTCCCAAAACAGCGTTTGAATCTTCCATATACAAGGAATATCCTGAGATTACCAAATTTAAAGTTGATATAAAGCCATTTTGGAAAAATTCGTTTCCCGAGGACGCAAACAAAATTACAATTACACCCATTGTTGGTGAAAACCAGGATTAATTCGATGCTCAGCTTCCTTGAGAATGGACCCGATCGATTGACCTGTGTATAGCACACCTTGACGTTTTGTTGCGTTTTTGTTAGACTCACAGCCGTTTGATGCAAGAAAAATCAGACAAGGATGATCTCGTCTACGGTACCGTCGAGGAGGCGCTTGCTAATGCGCTTTTTCGTGTTTTGATAGACGGGGAAGAAAAGCCGATTATTGCCTATCTGGCAGGCAAAATGAGGAAATTCAAGATACGAGTCCTGGTAGGTGACAGGGTCGCCGTCGTCCCGGAACCATACGGAGGAAAAGCACGAATCACTAAACGACTTTAATATCATGAAAGTACGATCTTCAGTAAAAAAAATAAGTCCGGACGACAAAATTGTTCGACGCAAAGGCAAGATATTCGTAATCAATAAGAAGAAGCCGCGCAATAAGCAACGACAAGGTTAAGCTCACACTATGAGAATTTCAGGTATCACAATTTCTGACACAAAGCGTTTAGAGTATGCGCTTACAGCAGTGTATGGCATTGGGCATTCGCGCGCACAGAGCATTCTTAAAGAATTGAAAATCGACGCTTCAAAAAAAGTGCCTGATTTATCTACGAGCGAAGAGAATGCCATACGAGATAAAGTGGAATCATTTACGATTGAGGGCGAGCTGAAGCGTCAGGTAAGCGGGAACATCAAGCGACTAAAGGATATTCAGGCGTATCGCGGGACTCGGCACGCCAAAAGACTTCCTGCTCGAGGACAACGAACGAAAACGAACGCCCGCACGCTTAAGGGTGTCAAGAAAACGATGGGATCCGGACGCAGAAAACTTGAGAAGACATAAAATCGCCTTAAATTACATTATTTCCTATGGGTAAGAAACGAATAATTAAGAAGGGTGGTGGATCGGATGTGAGTAGCACATCACGAGCGCTTTCGCGTTTACCAAAAAAGAAGGTGGCGACAGGAATACTTAACGTTTTGGCAACGTTTAATAACACGATTCTGACACTCTGCGACAGCAAGGGCAACACGCTTATAAGCGCTTCGAGCGGTACGCTTGGTTTTAAGGGTTCACGAAAATCAACACCTTTTGCGGCTGCGAAAGTAGGTGAGATTATCGGTGAGAAAGCCCAACAAATGGGAATGCGTGATGCTGCGGTCGTCATCAAGGGTGTTGGGGCTGGGCGCGAATCATCGCTGCGCGGTTTCTCTTCAAAGGGTATTGGAATAACAAAAATAACAGACCAAACACCGGTGCCGCACAATGGTCCTCGACCACCTAAAGAACGACGTATCTAAGCAACAACACTTTTATGATAATCGGACCAAAATATAAAATTGCAAAGCGACTTGGGGCCTCTGTGTTTGAAAAAACCCAAACACAGAAGTTTGCGTTGTCTGAAGCGCGATCATCAAAAAACAAAACGAAGCGCCCCGGGATGATGACGGACTATAAACGACAACTTCTTGAGAAGCAAAAATTGCGTTTTAGTTACTCAATAACAGAAAAGCAACTTCGACGTTACGTTGATGAAGCGTTAGAGCGAGGAGCACAACCGATAGCGGACCTTATGGCTCGACTTGAGTCTCGTCTTGATAATGTTGTGTATCGAATCGGGCTTGCAAAAACACGTCGTCTCGCACGCCAAATGGTTTCACACGGTCATATACACGTCAACGGAAAGAAAATTGATGTGCCTTCTTACAAAACCAATATCGGTGACGTCGTTTCAGTGAGAGAGGGAAGCAAGCAGAGCGCACTTTTTGTCAGTCTTGCAGAAAATCACGTACAGGCCGCAGTACCGAACTGGCTTACATTTGATCTGAAGAATTTGTCTGGAACAAAGAAGTCTGAACCGGTATATGAACCGGCGCAGACGATTTTTGATCCGCAACAAGTCCTTGAGTTTTACAGCCGTTAATAATTATCACTAAGCAACGTACCATGCTAGAAAAAAGCGTAGCATTACCGTCGAAGCCTCGTGTTATCTCCGAAGAGGAGTTTCAGGGAGTATATGAGGTTGATGGTCTCTATCCGGGTTATGGACACACGCTCGGCAATTCGCTTCGACGAATCATTCTCTCCTCGCTTCCTGGGGCTGCTATCACGCAAGTAAAGATTGACGGCGTACAGCACGAATTTTCAGCAATTGACGGTGTACGTGATGATGTAGTGACAATACTTCTTAATCTTAAGAAAGTTCGAATCATGATGCATTCGGACGAAAAAACAGTTGTGACTCTTAAGGCAAATGAGGTCGGTGTTGTTACGGCGGGTGATATTGAGGTTCCGAGTCAGATTGAAATTCTCAATCCTGAGCAAAAAATAACCGAAATTACTTCAAAGGGTGTAAAACTTTCGATTGAACTCACCATTGAACACGGTCTTGGATACGTGCCTCGAGAGGTTCACCAAAAAGACAAGGTAGATATTGGTACCATTGCACTTGATGCGGTATTCACTCCCATTCGTAGAGTTAATTACGAGGTGGAGAATATGCGCGTCGGAGATCGTACCGACTATAATCGTCTCCGTGTCTTTATTGAGACAGACGGTACGCTGTCACCTCGCGAAGCGCTAGAAAAAGCAATAGAAATCATGATTCATCAACTGAAGGCTATTATCGGTTTTCAGGATGAAATAACCACACCCGCAAAGGAGAGTGGAGAAATTGTTGCAGAAGACAAGACCGATGATTCGGCAGTCGATTCAGATGTGCTTAAAACTCGCATAGAAACGCTTGATCTCACCTCACGAACACTTTCAGCGCTCGAAAATGCAAACATTCGTACGGTTGGCGGTCTCGTTCGTAAGAAAAGAGACGACATACTTGCACTTGATGGTATTGGCCCCAAAGGTCTTGAAGAAATTGAAACCATACTTGAAAAACTGAATACCGGGTTGAAAGATTAATTCTCTACTATGCAACACCACAACGCAAATCGGAGACTCAATCGAGATAGAAAAGGGCGCACGGCACTTATGCGCGGTCTTGCTATATCACTAATTGAGCACAAGAAAATAAAGACAACGGAAGCAAAGGCAAAGGAACTTCGACCGTATGTAGAACGACTCGTCTCATACGCAAAGCAGGGAACGGTCGTTGCTCGAAGAAGGGCCGCCACAAAACTTGGCGAGCCAAAAGCGTCAGTTCTCAAAAAACTGTTTGATGAAATTGGAAAGGAGTATTCGACAAGAGAAGGCGGTTATACCCGCATTACACGCATGGGAGAAACTTCAGCAGGACGTTATGAAGCGGTCATTGAGTTTGTTTAGTAAAAGTTCCTGCAAATTTTCTTAGATGAAAAACGATACACATATGAATAACAAAAATACTACTGCTTCTTCACGAGATAAGACTTTCGGCGGAGCAGAAAAAATGGAGTACACGATTAACGCAGAGGGAAAACGATTGGGGCGCGTGGCAACAGAGATTGCATCACTCCTTCTCGGTAAAAATGCAACGAATGCAGAGCGGCATATGGTATCTCCTGTCACTGTGGTCGTTACCAATGCGCGTCTTTTGGATATTTCTGAAAAGCGCAGTCAGACTGAATTTCAAACATACTCTGGTTACCCGGGTGGTCGAAAGGTTGAAACACTTGAACATTTGGCGAAGCGACGTGGCTACGGCGAAGTTGTACGACGGGTTGTTTCAGGAATGCTTCCAAAGAACAAACTCCATAAGGAACGCATGAAGAATCTCGTAGTAAGTGAATAACATATCCATATGACAGCAAAACAATACACTGAAGGAATCGGTCGAAGAAAAACGGCTACTGCTCGCGTTCGCATAACACCATCAAAAACTGAACGCGTCATCATCAACGAAAAACCAATTGCCGAATATTTTAAGGCAACCGCTCTCCAGAAAGATTTACTTTCAGTGCTTGCAACAAAAGATGCGGGTATTGAAACCTATGAGATTTCAGCAAAAGTGCAGGGAGGTGGACTTTCGTCACAAGCAGAAGCGATACGACTTGGAATTGCACGAGCACTCGTGAAAGAAAAAGCTGATCGACGTGTTCCTCTGAAGAGGGGGGGCTTTTTGAAGCGAGACCCCCGAGCAGTAGAACGCAAGAAGTTTGGTCTCAAGAAGGCTCGTCGACGTCCGCAGTGGAGCAAACGCTAATCATACGCCACGAAAAATGCCTCTCTCTGGGGCATTTTTCCTTATGGAGAACCTAACATAGCCATTTTTGACATATAAAAAAACAATCTGTATAATGCACGAACTATGGATGATACGAATAAGAAAAAAAGTGATTTTGAGTTAGAAAATGAACAAGAGAGGGTGTGGGAAGAAAGCGAAATCGGAGAAATTGAGGAACATATTGGAGATTCATTAAAGGTTTTGAAATCGAAGCTCAAAGAATCAGAGGGGGCTCGAGCAAAACTAATGGAAGATCTCCAACGAGCTAGGGCTGATTTTCTTAATAGTAGACGTCGTATTGAGGAGCAGTCTGTACGGGATGTTGAAAGAGTAACAAATAATTTTCTTATCGACCTCCTTCCGCTTCTCGACAGTTTTGACACCGCATTGAGTCATAAGGAATCGATAGAAAAACTAGACCCAGTGTGGCAAAAGGGCATTGAAGGCATTCGGTCACTACTCACCAATTTTCTTAACCGATATAACGTGACGGAAATCAGCACAAAGGGATCCCACTTCAACCCCCATGAACATGAGGCACTCACGAGCGTTCTGGTCGCTGATGACAAACTCGTTGATACGATTGTTGAAGTTTTGCAGAAAGGATACAAGCGCAACGATACAGTGCTTCGTCCGGCCAAGGTCACCGTTGGGGCTTTATCGGACATTATCAACCAGTAATACAATACAGCGTATGTCAAAAATTTTAGGAATTGATCTCGGTACGACAAACTCGGCGATGGCGATTATTGAAGGGGGAGAACCGATGATTATTGAAAATGCTGAGGGCAATAGAACGACTCCCTCAATTGTCGCTATTTCAAAAACCAAAGAACGTCTTGTTGGCCAAATCGCAAAACGTCAGGCGGTAACAAACCCAAAAAATACCATTTATGGCATTAAGCGCTTTATGGGTCACAATTTTGACGAAGACGCAGTTCAAAGCGACAAAAGCATCGTACCGTATGAAGTAAAAAAGGGCACTGACAACGGCGTGCTTGTACATATGGGGGAGAAAGATTATCGTCCTGAAGAAGTTTCAGCGATGATTCTTTCAAAACTCAAAGCAGATGCTGAAGCAAAGCTCGGTGAAAAAATCACTGAAGCGGTCATTACAGTGCCTGCATATTTCAATGACGCACAACGCAAGGCGACACAAGATGCGGGTAAAATCGCGGGACTCGAGGTCCGACGCATCATCAACGAGCCGACTGCAGCAGCACTTGCATACGGTTTCAATAAAAAGAAGGATGAGAAAATCGTTGTATATGATTTCGGCGGCGGCACATTTGATGTTACCGTGCTCGAAGTCGGCGACGATGTCGTCGAAGTTCAGTCGACCGACGGCGACGCACACATGGGCGGCCGAGACATCGATCAAAAAATCGTTCGCCACTTAATTGCAGAATTTAAAAGTTCAGAAGGTATTGATTTGGGTTCTGATCCTCTGGCGCTCCAACGACTTGATGAGGCGGCTGAGAAAGCAAAGCACGAGCTTTCCACAACTGGTGAGGCGGAAATTAATATTCCGTTTGTTACCTCTGATGCAAACGGGCCAAAGCACATGTTGGTTAAATTAACCCGTGCGAAACTTGAAGAACTTGCGCACGAGTTTGTCGACCGATCTATTGAAATAACCAAACGTGCTCTTGAGGCGTCGCCGTTTAAGAAAGAAGACATCGACGAGATTATTCTCGTGGGGGGTCAAACGCGTATGCCTGCTATTGTTCAAGCGGTGCGTGACCTCTTCGGAAAAGAACCAAACAAGACAGTGAACCCTGACGAAGTTGTGGCGCTCGGAGCTGCGATTCAAGCAGGTATTTTTCAAGGTGATGTGCATGACATCACGCTTGTTGATGTTATACCACTCTCTCTCGGCATCGAAACGATGGGAGGTGTCGCTACAAAACTTATTGAAAAAAATACTCATATTCCAACAAAGCGCGATCAGGTGTTCTCAACTGCGGCCGATAATCAGACATCGGTGGAAATTCACATTACGCAGGGCGAGCGACCAATGGCTGCAGACAACAAATCTCTCGGGCGGTTCATTCTCGATGGAATACCTCCTGCACCACGAGGGCTTCCGCAAATCGAAGTAATTTTTGATGTCGATAGCAACGGCGTACTCAAGGTTATTGCGAAGGATAAATCGACGGGAAAGGAACAGTCAATCCGCATTGAAGCAAGTTCAGGTCTGACAGCAGAGGACATTGACCGAATGAAACGAGATGCGGAGTCACATGCCGGAGAAGACGAAAAGAAGAAAACTCTCATTGAGTCACGCAATGTAGCCGACCACATGATGTATACAGCCGAGAAATCACTTACCGAATACAAGGATAAAATTCCCGATGATGTGAAAACTTCAATCGAATCAGCAATCAAGTCGCTTCGCGACGTAAAAGACAATGACGATGTGGATGCTATCAAGAATGCGACGCAGCACCTGAGCACAGAAATGCAGAAAATCGGGAGCGCAATGCAGCAAAGTTCTGAAGCGGGCGCACCAGGTGGGACGGCTGAAAAACAAGAAGAAAATGTACGCGATGCCGAGGTCACAGACGAGAACAATCAAAAAACGGATTCTTGATATCGTCAAATAAGTGCGTCTTTTTGCAGATGTGCTATATTACGCAAAATTGTTCAGCCTACGAGATTATGTAGGTTGCTCGACTTAAAAAAACGGCTTATTACAACGTCATGAAGGACTATTATACAATTCTGGGCATTTCAAAAACAGCGTCAAAAGACGAAGTTCGTAAGGCGTTCCGCAAACTTGCAAGTACTTATCACCCCGACAAAAAAACTGGCGATGAAGAAAAATTCAAGGAAATTAGCGAGGCGTATTCTGTCCTCTCCGACGACAAAAAACGAGCAGAATATGATGCCTACGGTCGCTCCTATAGCGGAATGAACGGGCAGCACCAGCATGGAGGCGGATTCAACTGGGGCGGGTTCGGGCAGGGTGGTTTTGGCGGACAAGGTGTTGAATTTGATCTCAATGATATCTTTGAAAATTTTGGCGATGTTTTTGGCGGCGGGGCACGGAGTGGCAAAAGACAATCACGTGGCAATGATATCTCAGTTGACATTGAACTCACGTTCAAGGAATCAATTTTTGGAACAAAACGCTCACTGAAACTTATGAAAATGGGTGCCTGCACAACATGTACTGGCACTGGTGCCGCAAAAGGAAGCGAAATGATTGCCTGCACAACCTGCAATGGTAATGGAAAAATTCGCGAAACCCGGCAGAGCATCCTTGGAAATTTTACGACTGTTCGCGAATGTGCTACGTGCAGGGGGCTTGGAAAAGTGCCAAAGGTGAAGTGCCCTGATTGTCACGCGCAAGGAGTGCGACGTATGGAAGACCGTGTAGATATTACTATACCTGAAGGAATTGAACATGGAGAAATGATCCGTATGACTGGCCGCGGAGAAGCGGTACAGGGCGGCATTTCAGGTGACCTCTACATTAAAATTCATGTTGCGCGGCACCACGAAATCGTCCGTGAAGGAAATAATCTGATACGAACGATTTCAATAAAACTTTCTGATGCACTTCTCGGGGGCATGCATGGAGTCGAAACGCTTGACGGCACCGTAAAAATTAAAATTCCCGAGGGAGTGAAACATGGCGAATTGCTTCGCATACGCGAAAAGGGGGTTCCTTCAAGTTCAGGACGGGGGGATTTTCTGGTAAAAATCAACATTGATATGCCGAAAAAGTTATCCAGAACAGCACGAAAACTCGTTGAGGATTTGCAAAGAGAAGGTCTATAATTGGTCAATGGGAGCTGATGCGATACTCGGCATTTTAAAGGAGTCAATATTTTTCTTGGCTATTTTCGGAACTTTTTTTGCTGTTGCAGTGGTTCGTGGTGTGCAAACGATAACAAATCTTATACTGGCGCTGTATCTCGGACTCCTCATAGCGCTTGAATTTCCTTATTTTGATTTATTTTTTAACGGCAATGAAACGAAGCGAGATGCTATCGTAATGATTGTTCTGTTTTCAATATTTTCAGCAGCCGGTTTTTTTCTTTTTCGCCACCTCATGCCAACTGACTATCGAGAACCGCCGATGCGTGGGCTCGGAAAAAAACTTTTTCTTTCAGCAATGGCTACCGTGCTTGTGATGACGTATAGTTACAACGTACTCCCTGTTACCGACCTCATAACGCCCGGTTCCCCAATTCAAGCGCTCTTCGCGCCGGAAAACAGGTTCTTTTTCTGGCTTATTGTCCCACTCATCGGCCTCTATTTTGTATAATACCTCCATGATTGATTACACGAATCAAAGCGCTGGCTCAATCAGATTCTATCTTTTCAGGGGTGACTTCGAGATGTCACAATTTACTGTTCTCGAACACACCTCTGTCGTACACAACGATGTTCATTTAAATATCGCCATATTGGGTGAGAGCCATTTCGTGCGTATTGAACATGCTGGTCAAATCATTTCCGAAATCTGCGCTTGTTCCGATGTCCGAGTCGATAATCCTGAAAATCTCATTGCACACGATTTTCTGCCAAACATCCACTCGGTTCCGGTTACCTCAACGCTTCACAAGCGTCAATATTCATTCACCTTTTCTTATGAGAACTGGAAGCGCGGCACGGAACATCTCGCGGACTTACGTTCGAACATGAGCGACATGCACGCGATTTCTCTAAAGCACATCTTTCCTTCGCGTGACTACATTCAAGAAGAGGCAACGACAGAGATTTACACAGTCTTGAAAGATGAAATCCGCACGTATACCGTACACACATACCCGAACGAACATGTCATGGTGTTCACCGAATCAAGACTTTCCGCATAGGAGAACGTTAACAACGAATATTTTGTGACTTTTTTTAGGGTCCATAATCTGTTAGATTAGAGCGATGAAACAGAGCAACACAGACGTCGATACAATTAATGAGCTGCTCACGCGCGGCACGCTCGAGATAATTGACCTCGAATCATTGAAAGCAAGGTTGTTTTCAGGAAAGATTCTACGGATAAAACTTGGAATCGACCCGACAAGTCCAAATCTTCATCTCGGAAGATCCATCCCTCTTCTCAAACTCAAGGATTTTCAAGATCTCGGTCATACAATTGTTTTCATAATCGGTGATTTCACTGCTGTTATCGGAGATACATCAGACAAGGAGAGTGAACGTCCGATGTTGAGTGAAGATGAAGTTGCCCGCAATCTTGAAACATACATTTCTCAAGCGAGCAAAATAATCGATATTGAGCGAGCGGAAATATATCGTAACAGTGAGTGGCTTGGCGATTTGAATTACCATGAAATAGGGAGGCAGGCTGACGTATTTTCTGTTAACGAATTTATTTCGCGTGAAAATATCGCGAAGCGCCTCGATTCGGGAAAACGAGTTTCAATGCGTGAATTGCTGTATCCGCTCATGCAGGGATATGATTCCGTCCGCATACGTGCGGACGTTGAAATCGGCGGTTCAGATCAGCGATTCAACCTTCTCGCCGGACGCGATTTGCAACGACTCTATGGACAACCACCCCAAGACATACTCATGAATCCGCTCATTGAAGGGCTTGATGGAAGTAAAATGAGTTCAAGCGCCGGCAACACAGTTAATCTATTTGACGAGCCATCCGATATGTACGGTAAGATTATGTCGGTCCGTGATGAGTTCATCATCCGCTATTTTACTCTGCTCACGCGCGTCCCCATGGAAACAGTCAATGAATATGCGTCGCTCCTCGCGAGAGAGGAAAACCCAAAGCACATTAAAATGAAGCTCGCGCATGAAATTGTCCGAATGTATCACGGTGAGGATGCCTCCTGCGATGCCGCACGTGATTGGGAGATGAAGTTTTCAAAGAAAGAAATTCCTGATGATATCCCGGAACACCATATTCCTCATGGGACGCTCCTTATCGATGCGCTCGTTTCAAATGGCATTATCGAATCAAAATCTCAAGTACGCCGCCTCCTCGAATCGCGCGCCATTTCACACATCGATACAGGCGAGATAGTGAGCAACCCCGCATTCGCCGTCACCGCTCCCGCAACCCTGCGCGTAGGAAAGAAAATATTTGTAAGGTTTATCGTCTAGATACGAGATGACATAATTACGCAGGTGGCACTCAGTCACGCGTAGACATATCTCATGGAACATTTTTGGCTCATCCTCGTCTTAATCGCTCAATTTGCATGGGCGTGTGCCATTTATATCGACAAATATTTACTTCGAACAACAAGTTCTCCTGAAACGGGGGATTCGGATTCGGTCGGTACGCTCGTGCTTATCTCCGCATTGTTTACGGGAATTGTTGCGCTTCTCATTCTTTGTATCATTTTTGGACTCTATGGATATGACGGCGGAGTTGAGCGTATCACTTTTCGTTTAGGGAGTTTCCTCGCCGCACTGTGCGTCGGTATCATCGAAATTGTGTGGCTCATCCCCTATCTTTACGCACTTGATTATGCCGATGAGATGGTTGCGCCTCCTCTTTTACAGACCATTCCAATTTTCGGATTTTTTCTCGGCTTTTTTGTTTTTGGTGAAATTCCGACGACAGCGCACCTTATCGCCGGTATCGTTATTCTCGCGGGTTCACTCATCCTCAATATGGAACTTGTGAATGAGGAGCGCGGGAAGGGAACAATTCATATCAATTGGAAGGGCATTGCACTCATGCTTTTTTCTTCGTTTTTAGTTGCGCTTGCGGGCTTTGTTTTTAAGGATGCTGCTCTCGAGGAAAATTACTGGGGAAGCGCCTTCTGGACAGCGATGTCAAGTTTTGCAACTGGTTTACTCATTTGGGCAATAGTTCCCGCGTATCGTAAACAGTTTAATACATTTTGGACACGCAAACGTTATCGAGCGATTGCACTCAATACGGGAAACGAAATTATCGATAATATTGCGGTTTTTGTGTACTATGCCGCGATAGTATACGGTCCATCAACGGCTCTCATTCAGAGCACTGTTGCATACCAGCCGGTACTTCTTCTCGCAATCGCTTTCGTGCTTGGATTTTTCGGTTCACACGAGCACCAAAAAGCATTGAGTGGCGGAAATCTAACACGCAGGGTGGCGGGTATTTCCATTATTTTTTTCGGCAGCATACTCATATTCAGATAGGGAGGTTCAATAATGTATTCCGCGATATACAATGTTAGTAAGATGCGCTCTCTGCACCTGGAATAAATGAGGGCGGCGACGTTTGTTAATTTTCTTAGTGATGAAATCCAACATGAGCGCATTCGACAGTGGAAACGACTCTGTTTCTATCGAACGATTTTACACACCCCTCAACGAGGCGGTTGTAGAGATTGCTCTCCGAAGGGAGGATGCGGGTTTTGTTCATGAAGTTGAAGATTTTTTAAAATACGATATACCGGAGCATTTTAAAAATGGACCGATTTTCTATCTCGCTCGACATGTCGCAACACCAAACTTCGAAACGCTTCGGTTTATTGAGCTTGCGAAGCCATACGGACTTCGCATGGTCATCGGTCAAGATACCAAAGATATATTTGTTTCAAATAATTCTTTGAAGCGTTCTCTTGGAAAACTGTCTGTGGTAAAAATGTTGACGCATGATAAACGTGAAATATTTCAAAAATTTTCCGTCGTCGATTTTGACAGCGCACAAGGTCGACGTTTGAAAGATATCCGTACGAAATCGGGTCAAAATTTGATTGAATTTCACACAAATCTATTTCGAGAAATATATCCGAATCAAGTTGAAATTCTTGATGATGCGGAATGGATAGACCGGAACCATCGCGGTGACTTGGTTGCGCACTATAAAAATTTGCTTGCGTTGTTCTTAGTGCATGGAATTATGTTCGAGTTTAACCCTGCGCAAGACCCTGAAGAGTGTCACTTTGTACACAATGTGCTCGATCCTGCATTTTCGTTCATCGAACAGAAGTTCGGGCGCAAGCCGCTCATTGTGTGTTTGGTGGACTCGAACATGGAAAAAGAGAAAGACTGGGAAGCTTACCCAAGCGTCCTCTATAAAATTATTGAATCCGCACTGCTACCGTGAAGAGGAGGATAGATTCCTTGTGTAGTGTCTAGAGATGTTATACTTTCAGTATGGACGGAAAGTCAAAAGTTCTTTTGTGGTTCACCATAATTTTGGTTGGGTTCACGATTGTCGCGGTGTTTTACAAAACCGTCGTTCTTGAGGATTTTCAATACAATGAATCCGACCCAGTTGTAATCGACAACGTGAATGACGAGATATGATAACTGAGCCCCACATTCAGTGTTTGGATTCCGGGGGTACGAACCTCTTGGGGGTTTTTGATACGACGCTCGCACCGGATCTTCTGTACTATTCGTACCTTCCCATCATACTTCTTTCTCTGGCGCTCGGTCTTTTGGTTTTCTATAAACGCGTTGGATTTACATTACCGAACAAACTCCTGCTCCTATTGAGTATTTTTTTTAGCGCACATCTTTTCAATGAAATACTTCAGTGGATAACTGTGCCGGCGCCAATCGTTCATTTTGAATGGCAAATGGTTACTTTTTCATTCCTCATCCTTTCTGGGATACTTTTTTACTTCATCTATTCGTTTGTAAACAACAAGGACCTTCCGTTTGCGCAAAAACTGGCACTGATTGGATTACTTTTGCCTGGCATCTTTCTTCTTCCCACCCAGCTCAATATGACTTCGTTTAACCTTGCTACGTGTGAGGCAGATATCGGTCCGCTCTTTGTTCTGTACGGTTATCTTGTTCCGTTCTTAATCGCTGGAGCAATAGGTATTGTCTGTATGAGGCGTTATGTGCAAACGCGTAATGCAAAGAACATCTACGTGATGCTCGGAGGAATTTCGTTTTTGTTTTTCCTTGCTGTATCCGATTATCTGGGTGAAACAATGGGTAATTTCGAGATAAATCTTATTGGACCTATCGGAATGCTTATATTTCTGGTGATACTGGCTTATCTCATCGTGAAATTTAAAGCGTTCAACATTAAGATGCTTGCGACGCAAGCGCTTGTTGCTGGGCTCATTATTCTCATCGGCTCGCAATTTCTTTTTGTTCAGTCAACCGTGAATTTGGTGCTTGTCGGGATTACGCTTCTTCTCACACTGCTCGGCGGATACTTCCTCGTAAGAAGCGTGAAAAAAGAAGTTGAACAAAAGGAGAAAATAGCACTTCTCGCTGAAGGACTGCAGGAAGCAAACGAACGTTTGAAAATACTCGATAAAATGAAATCAGAGTTTGTTTCAATCGCTTCACACCAACTACGCAGTCCCCTCACTTCCATTCGCGGATATGCCTCAATGCTTGCCGAGGGTTCGTATGGAAAACTTCCCGCAAAAGCCCAAGAAATCGTCCAAAGTATAGCGGAATCATCAAAATATATGGCACTCTCAGTTGAAGACTACCTCAACGTGTCGCGTATTGAGTCGGGAAACATGAAGTACGAGATGAGTGATTTCAATCTAAAAGAACTTACAGAAAAGGTTGCCGATGAAATGCGGCCAGTTGCTCTCAAGAAGGGTCTCGTTATCATGTTTCGCTCAGATTGTTCCGGAAGTTGCGCTGTTCACGCTGACGTAGGCAAGACGCGACAGGTAATCACAAATCTCATCGACAACGCGATGAAATATACTCAAAAGGGAACGATTACTGTCGAGGCTCACGACGATATCAAGAAAAAGAAAATATACATCGCCATACGTGACACCGGCGTCGGCATGAGCGCAGATACCATAAGTGACGTATTTGAAAAGTTTGTGCGTGCAAAAAATGCAAACAGCATCAACGTCACGGGCACGGGGCTCGGTCTCTATGTGGCAAAAAAAATGGTTACCGCAATGGGTGGCCATATATGGGCGGAATCAGCCGGTGAAGGAAAGGGCTCCGTGTTTACGGTGGAATTTTCTCTTGTGTCGGGAAGAATGAAGCGCTAGCAAATATACATACCGCATTCTCCATTGACCCTCCGATGTCCTGGAGGGTTTTGAAACTTGCAGAATAGAGATAGCGGGCATACGATGGATACGGGAAGACATGTTCCTTTTAAAGGAGATTACAGTGCAAACGACATCGCCAGACTATAGAACAGCGTACGATGTACTGAAATATTGGGAAGAGCAGTGGAACACCTACCTGGACATTTGGAAGCGACTTGAACATTTCTACGCGCCACTTTGGCAGCGGCGTCCGAATCATCGGTCGTCCATTAAGGTGCATGACGCGCGATTTGACGAGTTTCGCCGTCTCATGAAATCGGTGAAGCGTGGCCGTGCGCCGGGCGAGTATACCGGTGCGGCAATGACGCTTGAACGCGCAAGACGTGCCGCAAAGGCTTCGGGCGACCGCAATCCGATTCACCTCACCAAACCACATCCGCTTTTCGAAGGGCTCATCGCGCACGGGATGGACGGTGCGACCCAGGCGCTTGCAGCGCTGAAGCAAGAACTTGAGGGAACAACCCTCGTTCCAAACAAGGTTGAGATTGAATTCTTGAGCCCTGTCTTTCTTGATGATGACAAGCTTCACCGCATCATCATTACAGAGCCCGAAAGTGGCAATCCGCACCTTCGTTCCATTGAGGTGTGGGCGGAGAGCAAGAAAAGCGGCAAGGAGCGCATCGTAATTCGCCTCACCGCACACCTCATCGAGGACGGCGAATTTGCTGACGAGGACTGGCTCTGTGTGTTTGTTTCTGCATGGAGAATTTCTGCACTGCTCGCCAAGGCATGGAAAGAGTGCCTTTATGTGAAGCAGGTGCTTCATTTCGATCACCCCGGACAGCGACCGCTCAACATCGAGGTGTCGGCTCAAGCAAAAGAGCTTACCGAGAAAGGACACCTCAAAGTGAAGACTGTTTCGCACGGAGGTCGTGCGCACAGACCCATTGCGCACGGTGAAGCAACAATCATCCCGAAACGAAAGAAGCGGAAAGTGTGAAATGATTCTGTACGGGCCAACCAATGGTTGGCCCGTTTTTAAGTACTTTTTATAAAAGCCCCTCGTGAGAGGGGCGTGGTAAAACAAGACTTGCTCTATCGCGCGTTGTCTAGATACGGGTGCAGTTTACTGCGCGGATGAGGAAGCGAAGGAAGTGTTCTCTCACCAACGCAGTCAACCGAGAGTTTTTGCAACTGTACCCAGTATGCATCATTGTAGATACCCATTGCATTTCTCATGCAACCGATTCGATTGAGATACTGTTCATACGCGCGGAGATGATGCAGTAACATTGATTTGCCGCGTGCCGTCGCAAATGTTTCATGATGATTGCGTTTCAAAAATAACTCTGTTGCATTCCGACTTTCATGGACGGACCGGGCCGCTTGATACAAATCGAGAGCATTCAATACTCGCTCCTCGCTTCGACTTTCACTTTGCGGAATCAGTACATATTCCCAAAAAAAGTAGATTGTGATGAGCACAATGACGAGAGTCAGGAAATGTCCCGTACCGACGAAGACCAGATACGTGAGCAAAACGCAAGCGAGCACGAAGTACCGTGAAGCGTAAATGTTCATGACTCACTCCTTTTCAAACAACATCCGTGTGGACTATATACCTGTCACCGTGAGTTGTCACGTATGAAATCCGCGTGATGAAAGGACACGTTTGCAAAGAAAAACCCGCATAGTCATGCGGATAAAATCTGATTCAGATTTTTATGTACGCGTGCGCAAGGCCGGCAACGAGCAGGTTGCATGTCGCGTGAATGCCTCCGCACACCAAGACTCCGTTGAGCGGCTGTTTACGGGAACCACCACATTTGAGATAGACGACAGAAAGAACGAGGCCGCCGAGACCGAGACAGATGTTCGTCGTATATACCCACTCATGCCACATTCCGAATAGGTATGCCACAGGGAGTGACACCGAGAGTGCAAGCACCTCGCTTTTCGGAAACAGCGCAAGAATCACAATGACGGGAACTGCGCGAAAGAGGATTTCCTCGCTTAATGCTCGGCTTAGC
The DNA here is from genome assembly GCA_964390945.1 of uncultured Candidatus Saccharibacteria bacterium. Lineage (GTDB taxonomy): Bacteria > Patescibacteriota > Minisyncoccia > Phycocordibacterales > UBA918 > Damh-18. Next base: position 43,442 of record CAYMIV010000003.1, on the reverse strand, counting down.
AAAACAGCTATATTGTGTACGCCGAGCGGCATGGCAAGATATTCCCATACGATGGGAGTGCCGAGGATTATGGGCAGAACAAACCACAGAAAAAAAATCAACGGGGTACATCCAATGATATACCAGATTGTTTCCCCCGGCGTGAGCGGGGCACGAACCCAACACACCATTGCTTTCATGGGACCACTCCCGGTTGACGTCGAAGAACGTACCCCTCCATCATATCAGATATCACTTCGGCTCTGCGTCTCTGATGAGCATCGAAAGTGGGGCTTGTGATTAAAATGGTAAAAATTTGTCTGTTCATAAATTTCTTGAATATCAAAAAAATCCATGTTACGTTCAACAGAGATTTGACCAGGAGGAAGCGTCTATGAGCACGAAGTTGCTTGCATTTCTTGAGGGATACGGTGTTGACGAAACAGGGAGAACTCACGCGCAGATACTCGCACTGTCCGACAGCGAATTTGAAAGCGAACACGACTCTCTTCTGTGGCTATTTCCGCTCGAAGAAAGCCCAGGCGTTCATTGTTCGTTCGACCTTTCAAAATCGGAAACAACAATAATTTGGAAGAACGCGAAAATTCGCGCTCATATGCTTTTGGCACTGGCGCGCGTCCGAGAATTCTACCTGAAGAACGACCATTGGCTTGTGCCCGCAAACCACAACCATGCGTTCATCACGAGAATTCTCCATTCCGTTGATTTGTTGATTTCGGAAAAGGAGGCGCATGCGTTTTTAAGTTTCATCATGCACAGAGTACATGAATCGGGGAACCGAGTGAATGCTAAAACAATCACCGCCTGGAAGAAGGCGTCCGATATTTAGTCTGAATCAACACCAGTTTGCACAGTGCCCTCAAGCGTAAAAAAGCCCGCGAACATCTCGCGGGCTTTGAAATGTACCTATGAGTGAAGGAGGTACGAGAGTGCTTGTGAGGCAGAATAGGTATCGTCTTCATGTCCCATGAGGTGGTGAAGAAAGCTTACATCATCCCCCAAGGTCACCACCGGCGGTTCACCGGGGTTTCCAAGCGAAGCCGTTGCGAGCAAGCCGTTGCATAGGCAAATCTTCCCAAGCGTGTCTTTCTCGCTGCCTCCTTTTTTGACATGCTTTTTGGATGGTTCGGCGGGGCACATGGTGACAACTGAGCCGTCGGGTCTTTTGTACAGCGTGACGAGGTACCCCGCGTTGCAGATGCGCTTCCTTCTCTCATACACAGCTCTGTCTGAAAGCGTACCGGGCAATTTGTCGACAATTTTGAAAGGGAAACCTGTCGGCGATGCGAGGCTGGTCAAAACATCCAGTTCGCCCCTGAAGCCAAGTCTCCGTACCAGAGAGGCGAGTTTCGAATCCATACCCGACTCTTTGCAGAGTGCGAAGATGCTCCCTGCCTGAATACCCGCCGCGCCTTCCGTCGTTGCCGAATCAACCCCGTAAGGTGAAGCAGTCGCGCCGCCGACCCAGAACGGGATGCCAATTTTTTCAAGTTTTTCAAAATTGACTTTGTCTTTATCCCCGTAAACCGGTTCGCCCCGTTCATTGAATCGCTTTGGATTGCCGCGAGGCGCGGCATTGTGCCCACCGGCAACTGCGGTCTCAATTACGAAACCCTGGATGCCACCCGGTAATTTTTCTGCGAGAATCGCCGCGAGGCTGTCAGAGCTGACGATAGGAATAAAATCGGGGCGTTTGAGTCTTTGTGCGCCTGCGTCGAGATACTCATCAGGATCAAAGTGGAGCGTTATTGACTCGGTAGCATTCTGTGCGAGTACACGATAACTTCCAGGTTTTCCATCGGCAAAAGCATCCAGCATGGGTGGTATTTGAACAGGGATGCCAGCGCCAACAGTAACCGCATCGACACCCGCGAGCATCGCACCAAAAATGCTGTAGAGGTGGAGCAGTTGTATCTTTTCAAGATAGTTGATGCTTATCGGGCGGGGGTGTCCCTCCTTTGCAAGCCACACGAGCGCAAAATTCGATGCAATCGTCAGTTCAATGAGTTCCCGTGACGGATGCACGCTGAATACCGGAACATTGATGTAACGATCGCCAGAAGAAATGCCGTCGGGTACAAAGTACTTGTCGATGATCCGCTCTGCAACTCGCTTTAATGGGAAGTGGGAGAGCGCTCTCCTGTAGTGGTTGCCCGGATCACCTCTTCCGAGTATGTGGGCAACAACGTGTGGCGCAGCAACGCCAGAAACGGTGCCGAGACTTCTGTTTTCAGAACCGTATGTGCTTACCGCGCGGGCAAGAAATGGTGTTGAAATGTAAACTCCCATCCCCCCCTGTATGACCCGTATAGACTCGAGCATACCTGACTCCTTTATATGTAAAGAACGAGTTGATTGCCATATTCGAGCATAGCAGAGATTACTAGATACACAACGAGGAGGGGGCGAAGAAACAAGACCGCTGGCTGTATCGCCTTGAATGGTTTACTATTCGAACGGTTTCAATACTTGTTCATTTGGAGGTACTCCATGCGCTCCTGTATCGGAAAAATGTTCGCACACTGCGTAGTGTTGATAATCGCAATATTCATTGCATCATTCGGAAGCGCCGAGCCGCTGATTCAAAAGGGTCCGGGAGAATTTTCCGTTCCTGGAGAAGCGGTGTTTCGTGCGCCGCCACATGCACATTCACCAGCGGTGACTGGCCTTAGCGCCGCGCACGCGGATAGATTCATGGGCATGTTTTATGTTGCACAGTGCGACATTGAAATGGCCGCGGAGTATTTTGTCCACGCACTGCTCCACAATGCCACCGACCCTGAAATTCTGAATGCTCCGAAGGAAGCAGGAAATTTTCTCGGCGTCATGAGCAACAGGTTCCTTGAGCGCGGTCGCGAAGAAGAGCGCTTTCTTGATGAGGAACTCAAGCGACACGGCACTCGCTTTGCCGCCAGTCCACAGTACAAGATGCATATACATGCAATACTCATCAAGTATGCGTGGTCGCTGAAATGCAATCCTCGTAATGTGGATGCAGTCAAAAATTTTGACCGAATGTTTATTAAAGAACAAAGCGTTCGCAAAAAGTAACTCGAGGTGCGGGTCCCAAGCAGTCGGGGCCCTTTTCTTTTTTCTTCCGCATCGTCTCAGAGTACGCAAACAAAGTTGCACTGCGGTGTCATGTTTTACGATGGTATGATTATATCCAGGGAGTGGACAATTTATTCGATGTAGGTGCTCTCGCATATCTCTATGTTTGTATCATCGCGCACACTTGTAGTTGCACTGCTCATGCTCACCGGTTTTTTCATTTATTTTTTCATGTTTGTACTTATGAAAACTCAACCCGATGAAACGCTGGAGATTTCAAAAATGGAGAAGACTGATCCTCTTAATACAACATTCACATTTTCTGGCGAACCAATTACTCTCACAGAAGGCATATTCGAACGACCTGTGGCGCCCGGAAGCGCTTCGCGCGAGATATTTCGAGCATTTGGCGCACCCGAGTATGCCGACATCGATGGCGATGGTGACGAGGATGCAGTTTTGTATCTCACGCGAGAAAGCGGAGGAACTGGAACATATTTTTATATCGGTGCCGCACTTAAGGACGGGACTTCCTACCAAGGCACAAATGCCATGTTTCTTGGCGATCGGATAGCCCCGCAGACAATTGAAATCAGGGGAGGGGAAGTGATTGCAAACTTCGCGGAACGATATCCTGGTGAAGATTTTTCTGTCCCACCCTCTCTCGGACGAAGTGTGTGGATACACTACGACCCGCAGACGGAAGAAATAGGCGAATTAGTACGAGATTTCGAAGGTGAGTCTGACGATAACCGCGTATCACTTTCTGCACATTCATGGGAGTGGATTCGGAGTGAAGTATATGGAACGGTTACCACACCAGAGAGCTCCGACACCTTTACGCTTTCGTTCATAGATGACAGCCACGTGTCGGTGGGAACAGACTGTAATTCGATGGGTGGGACCTATGAACTCCAAGGATACTCACTCACATTCGGGTCACTCGTTTCGACCCTGATGTATTGCGAGAATTCACAAGAGAGTACGTTCGCTTCTATGCTCGCTGCGGTGCATCACTTTGAATTCAACGAGCATAATGAACTCGTTCTCTCCTTCGGCAAGGAAGGGCGTGCAATTTTTGTGCCGATTAAAGAATCACCGGTACCTGTTTCTAATCCTCCCCAAACGCCACCTGTCGAAATCGACCCTGTTTCACCACCCCAAAAATCGGGAGAGTGCTTTGTTGGAGGATGCAGCGGACAATTATGCACCGATAGGCAAGACGCGATATCCACCTGCGAATGGAGTGCGGTGTACGCATGCTACCGTACCGCTGTGTGCGAACGACAGGCGTCGGGCGAATGCGGGTGGACAGAAACGCCAGAACTGATGTCCTGTATTGAATCAGCCGGCGTCACTTTTTAGCCTCGGTTGCTACCACGACCACCTTTCTTTGTATAAAAAAGACAATGAGCGGAATAATTATTCCGATTGCAAACCCGCCCACTACTTGAGCGGTCGTATGAACCCCGATAACTATTCGTGAAAAACCAACAATAGTCGCGACCAAAAAAAGCGGGAGCACGGCGAGGATGTACGTGCGGTGATTTCGTATCCGGGCATGACGCATGATAATCCAAGAGATGGTCATCGCAAAAAACATAGTGAACGCCGCATGACCGCTCGGAAACGCATATCCATCGACCGCAACGAGTGCGGTGTCGGGGCGCGGGACGGCAAAAATCTCCTTGAGTGTGAACACGGCAAAAGCAGTGCTCATGAGGGCGATTGCAAACACGTATGCATCGCGACGCCAGTGGAGGGCGAGCAGGACTGCAATGACAAATGCACAAATCAGTTCAAGTACAAACTGATTTGTATATTCATGAATGCGGAGCGATAGTAAAATCGGAAAGATGACATCGTGAGTCATGTGTGAAGTATATCACCAGCACTATGATAAAAATCCGTTAAGAAAACCCCCGACCGAGGTCGGGGTTAGATTTAGCGACAGAGATGCGCATGCCGTTCCTTGAGATGAGCAATGAGTGAACGAACGCCCGCCTTATCGAGTTCTTGCACTTCGCTAAGTCCACGCCACTTAAGAAAGGCTTGTGTGGCAGGGAACTCAGTATTGAGTTTCTGCATTGATGAACGAAGTTCCTTGAGTTTGTACACTAATCCTGGAAAAACAATCACGTTTGTCATGTCTTTCTCTCCATCATTAGCCGGGTCCATTAGAGCACTTTCACTTACACGCGTCAATTAACCGTTTGCTTTCATTTTCTATTCATATTGCGCGCTTGATTTGCTACTATGTTCTCATGAGCAACAAAAAACGACTTCTCACTGGACTTCAGCCCTCCGGGACACTTCATATCGGAAATTATTTCGGTGCACTTAAACCCTTTGTTGATTCGTATCGCAATTATGAGAGTGTCCTCATGGTCGCCGACCTTCATGCGCTCACGACAGTGCGCGATGCAAAACTCCTTCGGGAAGACACCGTGAACATCGTCAAAGACTACATCGCCGTCGGCATCGACCCAGAGTCAGTTATTCTTTTTAAACAATCAGACATCCCTGAACACACCGAACTTGCCTGGATATTCGAGTGTCTCGTTTCAATTCCGTTTCTCATGCAGGCACACGCGTACAAGGACAAAGTCGCACGGGGAATCGAAGCAACGGCTGGTCTTTTCAACTACCCAATGCTCATGGCTGCAGACATTCTCCTCTATGATACCGATGTTGTACCTGTCGGTGAAGATCAGCGTCAGCACATCGAGTACGCGCGCGAAGCGGCGATGAAATTCAATAATGCATACGGTGAGATGTTTAAGATGCCTGAGGAAAAAATACTCAAAAGTGTTGGCATCGTTCCGGGAACCGACGGACTTAAGATGTCGAAAAGTTACGGAAACACTGTCCCGCTTTTTGGTACAAAAGGTGAAATAGCGAAAGCGGTTATGGGAATTGTTACCGACTCAAGCGGTGACATTCCTAAGAATGTCTACGCAATTCACACCCTCTTCAAAACTGAAGAGGAACTTGCACCCATATATGAAGAGTTCAGAGGCAAATACAAGAATCTTAAGGAAATTCTCATTGAGGATATTGAGGCGGTCATCGCCCCGATGCGCGAGAAGCGCGATGCAATAACCGACGAGGATGTGAAAGATATTCTCGCAGAGGGTGCTGAAAAGGCGCGCGAGCGCGCGTCAAAAAAGATGACGATGGTAAGGAAGAGCATCGGTCTTGCTTAATGATTTCTATATGTTGTCATAGGGTAACCCTATGTGTTTCATAGAAAGAGCTTGTGACATCGATTACTTGACTGTTCAAAATTATCCTTATAGAATCTTACGTATACCGCTGAAGTGGCTGACAACCACCGAGGTAGAGATATTCTCCGTTATCGCACGTTACGCGAGATCAAGAGCGCTCACGCCGAATACGGCGGGGAAATAGGGTGGCACCGCGGCCCAAACCGCCCCTATATTATTAGAACAATAATAGTGGGCGTTTTTCGTTCCCAAATTCTTATATGCAACGAACATACATCGGAGACCTGGGGAAGCACATCGGTGAGGAAGTACTCATCAAGGGTTGGATTGACAGCCGCCGCGATCAGGGAAAGCTCGTTTTCTTCGATTTCCGCGATATGACGGGGCGAATTCAGGGTGTCATTTTGCCGAACTCGACTGAAGCTCACACCGTTGCAACAAACATCCGTCTTGAGTGGGTTGTTGCAGTGAATGCAAAAGTGAACAAGCGCCCTGAGCGAGCCGTGCAAACCGACAAGCAGAACGGTGATATTGAGCTTGAAATTCTCAAGATTGAAATCTTGAATGCTGCCGACACACCACCCTTTGATACCGCAGGTGACGGCAGAGATGTAAACGAGGACATCCGTCTTCGCTACCGCTACATTGACCTTCGCCGTGACCGCATGCAAAAGAATATACGGAACCGCCACAAGGCGATTCAGTTCATCCGCGACTTCTATTCGAGAGAGGGCTTTACCGAAGTCGAGACGCCGAATATGACTAAGTCGACCCCGGAGGGCTCCCGCGATTACATCGTCCCATCGCGTCTCTACCAAGGGAAGTTCTACGCACTTCCGCAATCTCCCCAACAGTACAAACAGCTTCTCATGTCAGCGGGGTTTGAGAAGTATTTCCAGATTGCCCGGTGCTTCCGCGATGAGGATACTCGAGGCGATCGCCAACCTGAATTCACCCAAATCGACCTTGAAATGAGTTTCGTTGAGCAGGAGGATGTGATGGCAATCAACGAAAAAATGATTATCGAGCTCGTTACAACACTCTACCCTGAAAAGCGCATTCAGCAGGTGCCGTTTCCGCGCCTTACGTACGCTGAAGCAATGGAAAAATACAATTCAGACAAGCCGGACATCCGTGAGGACAAGAGTGACCCGAATCTCCTCGCGTTCTGCTGGGTCATCGATTTCCCGTTCTTTGAGCGAACCGATATGGGTGCGTGGACTTTCACACACAATCCATTCTCCGCGCCCAAACCTGAGTTCATCAAAGACCTTCTCGCAAAGGAGAACATTGGAGGAATTGTTGCAGCTCAATACGACATGGTTATGAACGGCTACGAAATCGGAGGGGGCGGCATTAGAAATCACACCCCCGAGGCGCTTGTGAAAGTATTTGAAATAATGGGGTACTCAGCGGAGCGAATCCGAAATAACTTTGGTCATATGCTTAAGGCGCTCGCATCAGGCACTCCTCCTCACGGTGGCATTGCATTCGGGTTTGATCGTCTTATGATGCTCCTCCAGAATGAACCGAATATCCGCGAAGTCATTGCATTCGCCAAAACAGGCGAAGGTAAAGACCTCCTTATGGATTCACCATCAGAAGTGGGCGTCGAACAACTCGTCGAGCTCGGTATTATGGTGAACGTTCCAAAACCAAATGAAACTAAACCTCAGTAACAAAAAACCTTCGAAAGGATACACCCTCGTTGTGTTCGTCGAAAAGGGTGTCGAGCAACTCGTCAAAAACGGAGAATTCACGATGCTTGAAATCGTGTCCGGAAAGCGCAAAGCGATAACACCGAGAACATTCCGCACACTCGTCCGTGGCGTGGTGCAATCAGCAAAAAAATATAAACTCGAAAAAATTGCACTCGAATTTGACGCTCGCACATTTACCGGTCTCAGCAAGAAGAGCGCCGGGTGGACGTACCAAAACCTCGCAGAGAATCTGATTCTAGCCGATTACGAATTCACCGCGTACAAGAGCAAAAAAACTAAGACAGGTCTTAAAGACGTGTGTGTTGTTGGAGATGCGGGAAAGGAGGCAAAAGCAGGATTTTCGAAAGGAATACAAATTGCCGAGTGTGTCAATACTGCCCGCAACCTTGCTAACACGCCAGGTGGCGACCTAACACCGAAACACCTCGCCGAAGCGGCAAAATTGGCTCTTAAGGGCACCAAAGCAACCATAACCGCCTTGGATGAGAAGGCTATAAAAAAGCTCGGTATGGGGGGAATTTTAGGCGTCGGCGGCGGCGCGAAGGATAAACCGCGATTTATCGTCATTGAATACCGGGGAGAGGTACGAAGGAAAAAGGGAAATGGGGAAAATAACGACATAAAGAGCGGACCGATTGTGTTTGTGGGTAAGGGAATTACCTTCGATACGGGTGGACTTCAGGTGAAGCCGGGAATGTCGATGTATGAGATGCATATGGATATGTCAGGCGGAGCCGCAGTCATCGGTGCTCTTGCTGCTATCGCAAAACTCGGACTGAAAAAAAATGTCATCGGTCTCATTCCTGCGGCAGAAAATGCAATTTCAGATTCCGCAATCCGCCCAGGTGATGTCCTTACAATGATGTCGGGGAAGACAGTCGATGTGCTTCATACCGATGCAGAAGGAAGACTCGTTCTTGCAGACGCACTTCATTATGCACGAAGGTACAAACCCAGGCTTGTTGTAGATATCGCAACACTCACCGGTGCGGCGCTTGTCGCAGTCGGACAACATGCACATGTCATTATGACAAAGGACAGAAAACTTGAAGATTCATTTCGTGAACTCGGAGAGGAGAGCGGAGACTATGTTTTTCCGTTACCGCTCTGGCAAGAGTATAAACAATACACCAGGGGCGTGCATGGCGATATCGCGAATGTTCCATCCGGGGATTCAAAGTATGGCGGTTCGATAAACGGGGGCATGTTCCTGTCGCATTTCACGAAGGGAATGAAGTGGGTGCACATCGACATGGCACCGCGCATGACCTCGGTCGTGAGTGACAAACTGGCACGCGGAGCGACCGGGGAACCCGTACGCCTCCTCATAAAAATTGCGGAGCGCTTTTAAGCATTGGTGGATAGCGCAAAAATGAATTTACGATGCGTGATAAAATATCGATGTGACAGACGTGGAGCAGAAGAATACGGCACCGAAGAGTGGGTTTTCAATTGTGACCGATGTGTATTCGGGTCCTTTGGATTTGCTCATTGATCTCGTCGAAAAGCGAAAACTTCTTGTAAACGATATTTCACTCGCGGCTGTCACTGACGATTTCATGAAATATGTCGCGCTCATGGAACGGAACATGCTTCCTGAAACAGCAGATTTTATCGTACTTGCTGCGACGCTTCTCCTCATAAAATCAAAATCATTGCTCCCAATTCTTGAACTCACCGAAGAGGAGGAAGTGAGCGTTGAGAGTTTGCAGCATCGTCTCCGCCTCTACCAAATTTTCAGGAATGCGGCAAAACTTCTTGAGCAGAATTTCGGAAAGAGAATGCTCTTTGAGCGCACATTCGTTTTTGATGCAACTCCGCTTTTTGTAACAGACTCCTACACAAACGTTGCTTCTCTCAATACGGCGATAGCAGATGTTATCACGCGTCTTCCGCAAAAAATTGAGCCTCCAAAAGTGAAAGTTCGTAAAGTTGTTTCGCTCGAAGAAATGATCGACCGACTCAAAGAACGCGTCGAACGACAATTGACATTTAAATTCAAAGATTTCACCGGCGATGCAAAGGAACGTGCGACCGTCATTGTCGGATTCCTTGCCGTGCTTGAAATGGTGAAGCAGGGAGCGGTATTGGTAACGCAATCCGCACATTTCATGGACATAGAAATCGAGCGAGACACCGGCACAACTCCACGATACATCTAATAGGTGATCTCCATTATCGACAGAGATGATAAGAAATACATTGAAATTATTGGTATACTCTGAGCATACCCCGAGCTGATCGGGCATGGTTTGGTGTGAAGCATGTGACTGAACCAGCATTATGAGTTTGTAGAGCATTCGGAAATGGGTAACGGCACACAACTTTCGTCACATATTGAAGCGGTTTTATTCTACGAAGCAGAGCCGATGGGCGTCGGTGCACTCGCTCAAATCTTTAATGTCGATACGCAAGAAATCAATTCGGCCCTTCTAGAACTTGAAACACGATTACAGTCGGGCGGGATGCGCCTCATTCGTCTTGAGGATTCTGTTGAACTTGTGACGGCGCCGGAAGTTGCTGAAACAATTGAGAAACTCCGCCGTGATGATTTGAAACGAGATATCGGGAAAGCGGGCGCTGAAACACTTGCCATTATCCTTTACCGTGGTCCGCAATCGCGCGCGGATATTGATAACGTACGCGGGGTCAATTCATCCTTCATACTACGAAATCTCCTCATTCGAGGACTGATCGAACGAAGAAGCAACCCCCGCGATCAGCGTTCTTTTTTGTACGCAGCGACACCCGCACTGATGGCGCATCTCGGTGTCACGAAACGGGAGGAACTTCCGCAGTTTGAAGACATCATGAACACGCTCGATGTCTTTGAGAAACAACGACTCGATGAGTCCCAAACGACTGTTGCAAATTAACACCATGACTGAACCATCGCACGACAACGAAACAGTTCCTGAAACAGTTGATTCATTCGTTCCAACTGAATTGCGGGAGCGCAATGTGCCGGTCGTCAGACAGCTGATTATTGCGCTCGGCATTCTTGCGGTCGTCTTCGGTTCCACATACACAGGAACCCTTGCAACGCTCATGAGACTTCAGAAACCAAGTACCGATGTGGTGCGTATCGAAGCAACGATCGCGGAGACCGCGCAATCCGAACACGTGCCATCTCACGCCTTTGATGACATTTCACTCAGTGCGAAAGCTGCGTTCGTATGGGATGTTGAAACACAGCGAGTACTGTTCAACAAAAATGCCGACGAGCGACTCCCGCTCGCATCTATTACAAAACTCATGACTGCGCTTGTCGCACATGAGTTATTGGATGAGGCGGCTGAAATCGGCATTTCTGTTGATGCAATCCGTGAATCGGGTGATAGCGGATTCAGTGACGGGGAAACTTTCAGTGTTCGCAACCTCACCAACCTCACCTTGGTTACTTCCTCGAATGATGGCGCGCATGCACTTTCTGCTGCGGCGGGCGCAACGCTCACCCCTGATGC
>CAYMIV010000003.1:5544-31969 GCA_964390945.1 uncultured Candidatus Saccharibacteria bacterium | reverse complement strand
CTCACCGAAACCACCGACTCAAATGGGGTCTTTATACAGGCGATGAATGTTAAGGCGGAGGAAATTGGTCTTTCGAATACTGAATTCTATAATGTCACCGGTCTCGATATTTCAAAAACAAAGGCGGGAGCGTACGGGAGCGCGCGGGATATGGCACTGCTCCTTGAATATATTCTCACGAGATACCCTGACCTCGTTGCTTTAACGACAACCGAACTCACCACCGTCGATAATACGAGTGGCGAATATCACATTGTAAAAAACACCAATAACACCGTTGATGAGATTCAGGGACTCATCGCATCGAAAACCGGGTACACCGAGCTCGCGGGAGGGAACCTCATCATCGCATTTGATGCGGGCTTAAATCATCCCATTGTCGTTGTCGTTCTCGGCTCAACCCAGGAGGACCGCTTTGCAGACGCGCGTTTGCTTGCCGACCGAGCGCGATTATACGTTTCAGACACCCAATAATCACTTTCGTATGGAAGCATCACTCATCAAAGTATTCGCGCCGACAGCACTTGCTTTCATCGTTGGAATTATTGTGACACCACTCGTCACGCACTACCTCTATGCGTATAAAATGTGGAAGAAAAAATCAGGCAAAGGATTCGGCTATGGAGGCGGAGAAACGCCTATTTTCGATTCACTGCATAAAGAGAAAGACACGAGTACACCCCGCATGGGCGGCGTCGTCATATGGCTCTCGGTTCTCATCACAGTACTATGGATATCCTTTTTGGAATATTTTTTTCCACAGAGCATTTTCGATAAACTGAATTTTCTTAGCCGTTCCCAAACGTGGCTTCCGCTCACGGCACTCATGATTGGTGCAATCGTCGGGTTCATCGATGATTTACTTGTTGTACGCGGTACGGGAAAGCACTTTGCAGGCGGACTCCCCCTGTTTCAACGCCTTGTTGTCGTCGGCTTCACCGCACTCTTTTCAGCGTGGTGGTTCTATGAAAAACTTGGAGTCCATGAAGTCTCATTAATCGGTTTCGGTACGCTCGATCTCGGAATCTTTTTCATTCCGTTTTTCATCATTGTTGCCATCTCTATATACTCTTCGAGCGTCATTGATGGTATCGACGGTCTCTCGGGTGGGACTCTCATGTTCATTTTTACCGCGTATGCAGCAATCGCACTCTATCAAAATCAAGTCGATCTTGCCGCGTACTGCGCAACAATCGTCGGCGGAATTCTTGCATTTCTATGGTTCAACATACCGCCCGCTCGTTTCTACATGACCGAAACGGGTATCATGGCACTCACCATGACGCTCACCATTGTCGCATTTATGACCGACGTGCTTGGGGGAGGTGAGGGGGTTTCCGTGCTTCCCATCATTGGCATACTGCTCGTTATCACCGTACTCTCCGATATTGTGCAGGTTCTCTCGAAAAAATTATTCAAACGAAAAGTCTTGCTCATTGCACCCCTGCATCACCACTTTGAGGCGATTGGGTGGCCTGCACCGAAAGTCACCATGCGGTATTGGGTGCTCGGCTTCGTGTTCGCAATTATCGGAACTCTTTTAGTAATCGCATTCTAACCCTATGCGGCGGGGAATAGATCGAACTCTTCTACTCCTTACCATTATTCTTGTGGTGATTGGTTTCTTTGTGTTTACCTCCGCATCGCTCGGTCTTCTCGCTCGAACCGGAGCACAATTTTCGTCGGTTGCCTTCAGTCAAATCCTCTTTGGTATCGTTGGGGGCGGTTTTGCGCTTTTCATAACGAGCTCAATTCATTATCGCATCTGGAGGCAGTATGCGTTCTATATTTTTTTTATTGTATTGGTGCTCACATTGCTGGTTTTTATTCCGCAACTCGCACTTGAGGCTGGGGGCGCAAAACGTTGGATTCATATAGGAGGATTTACATTCCAACCTGCCGAATTTTTGAAAATTGCGTTTACAATTTATATGGCAACGTGGCTTTCGGGTATGAAGGGGAGACTTCATGAATTTAGATCGGGCACACTAGTGTTTGCTGGCCTTATCGGCATAGTCGGTACGGTGATGCTCCTTCAGCCCGATACCGACACATTCCTCATTATTGCCGCCGCGTCCGTTACCATGTTCATTGTCGCAGGCGGACGTGTTCGCGATGTGGTGCTCATGTTTATTCTCGGCGTTTTGCTCGTTGCCGCTCTCGCGTATATGCGACCGTATGTCAAAGACCGCATCATGACATTTATTAATCCAACGCCGGACCCCCAGGGTTCCGGTTATCAGATTCGGCAATCACTCATCGCGATTGGTTCTGGCGGGCTCGTAGGACGCGGGTACGGACAGAGTATTCAAAAATTTGAATATCTTCCGGAACCAATCGGCGACTCTATTTTTGCAGTGTACAGCGAAGAGTTCGGGTTCGTGGGAAGCACGCTGTTACTAGTCTTGTTTCTTGCGTTCACATTTCGCGGTTACCGCATCGCAACGCACGCGCCAGATCTTTTCGGCATGCTTATTGTCATTGGTCTTGTCACACTCATTATGACGCAAGTACTGCTCAATACTGCAGGTATGCTTGGCCTCGCTCCGCTCTCAGGTCTTCCGCTCCCTCTCATAAGCCATGGAGGAACGGCACTGCTCGCAACGCTCGCGAGCCTCGGAATCATTCTGAATGTGTCGAAATATGAGCGCCCCTCCTAATGCATCGTGATACCATAATACTAATAACGACATGACATCGAGCAAGATTCATATTGCGCTTGTGGGAGGAGGAACGGGTGGTCATTTTTATCCGCTTATGAGTCTTGCGGAAACACTCAATGCAAGCGATGAACGGCCGACACTCCACTACCTCGGACCCGAACCATACGACGCGAATGCACTTGCGGATCGGGGAATACATTTTGTACGCATTCCGGCAGGTAAGCAGCGCCGATATTTTTCAATCCTCAATTACCTTGATTTTTTTGTAACGCTTTACGGAGTTATCGTTGCACTCTGCAAACTATTTTTCATCTATCCGGATGTTATCGTGAGCAAAGGCGGATATACGAGCGTCCCGGTTGTTTTGGCAGGCATGCTTCTCAACATCCCCATAATCGTCCACGAATCAGATGCGCTACCCGGTCGCGCAAACAAGTTGGGTGCCCGCTTCGCTCGGGAGGTACTTGTTGCATACGAGGAGGCAGCTCGCTATTTTCCTGCACACAAAACGCATCTCGTCGGCATCCCCATCCGTCATGAGCTGTTGTTACCGCCATCAAGCTCCATGCTCGAACGATTCGGTATTGATCCGTCAACTCCGGTGATACTTGCACTGGGCGGCTCGCAAGGTGCTGAACGACTCAATGAATTCATCCTCGATGCTCTTGATGAACTTCTGCCGAGATTTTCCATCATCCACCAGACGGGGAAGAAGAATTTTAATATCGTTTCTGCGACAGCTCGCCAACTCATACCACAGGACGACCTCTTTAAACGGTATCACGCGGTACCCTTTCTGGAACCGAACGCGCTCAACGATGCATACCATGCGGCGACAATCATCATATCGAGAGCAGGGAGTGGCGCCATTCATGAAATCGCAGTTCATGGAAAACCTTCTCTCATCATTCCCATTCCCGAAACAATAAGTCACGATCAACATACCAATGCCTTCACCTATGCAAAAACAGGCGCAGCTCTCGTCATGGAGGAAGTCAATCTTAGTGACAATTTGCTCATGGCTGAATTAGAACGTATTATTGGGAACCCGCAGATATACAACGAAATGGCAGCCGGAGCGCAATCGTTCGGCATTCGAGATGCGGCTGAAAAAATGGCTGATATTACGCTTGCTATCTGCAGATTGCACTAAATATGATTAAAACTACCGAACATGTGGTGACGCGAATGGCACCCAGTCCTACTGGTCACCTCCACGTTGGCACGGCACGAACCGCGCTCTATAATTTTCTATTTGCACGCCACTCCGGCGGTACCTTCATTGTGCGGTCGGAAGATACCGATCCGGTGCGCAGCAAGAAGGAGTATGAGGTTGAGATATTGGAGGGATTTAAAGCGCTCGGCATTACCTGGGATGCCTTTTATCGGCAATCTGATCGTGCAGCGATTTATCGAGGGTACCTGGAGCGTGCGATTGAAGAGAAGACCGCATATCTCTCTCGGGAAGAAAGTAAGTCTGAACCCGGCACATTCACTGATGTTGTCCGTCTCAAGAACCCGAATCGCACAATTACATTCGAGGATGAAATACGAGGAGAAATTTCTTTCGACACCACCGAGCTCGGTGATTTTGTCATTGCACGCTCGCTTGAGAGCGCACTCTACCACTTTACCGTTGTCGTTGACGATCACGAAATGGAGGTTACGCACGTCATTCGGGGTGAAGATCATATTTCTAACACACCGCGTCAAATTCTCATTCAAGAAGCAATCGGTGCGCGCCGACCCATCTATGCTCATCTTCCGCTTTTGCTCGGACTCGACCGCTCAAAACTTTCAAAACGAAACGGGACTGTGCACATGAACTCATACTTCAATGACGGTTTTCTGCCGGAAGCAATCGATAATTATCTCGCCTTTCTCGGATGGAATCCGGGAACCAACAAGGAAATATTTACGCTCGATGAGTTGGTACGGGAATTTGATCTCTCCGGCATTCAGAAATCCGGCGCAATTTTTGATATCGAAAAACTAAAGTGGTTCAATCGTGAGCATCTCATGCGCCTTGATGCAGAGCGATACAGAGACATGGTAAAAAACCGTCTGCCGAATTCGGTACGCGCACTGCCGCAATATGGGGAAGAGCGCCTCATTAAACTCATACCAGTTATCAGAGAACGGGTTGCGGTCGGTTCACAAATTACCGAAGAGGCTGAAAAAGGAGAATATGATTTTGCGTTTGCAGCGCCGAAACCGGAACCCGATATGCTCAAGTGGAAGAATGATACATCAATTAAAGACGCACTCCCTCGTTTACAAAAGTTGGCGGAGATAATTTCCACCATCAGTGAAGAAGCAACGCCGGAAGAGGTAAAATCTCGCATCTGGGAATACGCCGAAGAAGTTGGAAGGGGAGAGGTACTCTGGCCGCTCCGCGTTGCACTCACGGGGAGGGAAAGGTCACCGGATCCCTTTACCGTAATCTCAATCATCGGTTCGGGCGAGTCGTACAAAAGAATACAAACTGCCTGTGATACAATTTTACATGTGCGCAACGAATCGGCGGCTTAATGCCTGACCCGAATCCGATCGCTCACTTCTCGCGCGAGAAGCATTTGTATGAGCGTAACTTTTAAAAAATTGTATCCACGCGCGTACCCGATTGCGGTTTTCGGGTTCTTCTTTTTGATTATCACCGCGCTTGTGCATTCTTCCACGCTTCCAGTACGCGCGGAAGAATCGGAAATTGAAAAACTCAAAAATCAGATTGATGAACGCAATAACAGACTTCTCCAGATTGAAAAAGAGATAGCCGGCTTTCAGGCGGAACTGAAGAAGGTGGGAAGTGAAAAGAAAACACTTCAGTCGGCAATCAACCAACTCGCACTTGAACGAAAGAAAGTGCAATCCGACATTAGTTACACACAGAACAAAATCGGTTCTAAAGATTTGGAACTTGAACGACTTTCTCTTGAGATTGGTGAGACTGAACAGTCAATACAAAAAAACGAGTCTGCGATTGCCGAAACGCTTCGAAGATTGAATGAATCGGATAACGAATCATTCATTGTTGTGCTCCTCCAGCACGACAGTCTTTCTGAATTTTGGAGCGCCATTGAAAACCTTGAACAAGTTCGCTCCTTTATGAGCAATAAAGTGAAGAGTCTTGCCTCTCAAAAAATTCTCCTCGAGGAAAAACATCAAGAAACAAGCGAAGCAAGAACAGAACTTGTTGCTTTGAAAAATCAGTACACAGACCAAAATAAGGTACTCGTAAGCAACAGCGCTGAAAAAAACTCACTTCTCAAATCAACACAGAATGAAGAGGCGCAATATCAAAAACTGCTTAAAGAAAAAGAGTCGGCGCGCGAATTGATTATCAAAGAACTTCGTGATTTTGAATCACAATTGCAGTTTATCCTTGACCCAAACACCATACCTCCGAAGGGAACGCAGGTGTTCAATTGGCCACTTGAAAATGTCATCATCACTCAACTCTTCGGTGGTACGGAATTTGCAAAGCAAAATGCATCAGTCTACGGAGGCCGTCCATACCACCCCGGCGTCGATTTCGGAGCATCTCGCGGCACAAAAATATTTGCGCCGCTTACGGGAGTCGTTCGCGCAACCGGCGATACCGACCTTGTGCCGGGTTGCTATTCATGGGGCAAGTGGACTCTCATTGATCACGCAAACGGACTTTCAACACTCTACGCTCACCAGAGTGTCATTAGCGTCGTCCCCGGTCAAAAGGTTTCTACAGGCGACGTTATCGGATACACAGGAAACACTGGTTACTCAACAGGTCCGCACCTGCACTTTACCGTGTATGCAAAAGCCGGTGTAAGCGTTCGAAAATTCAATGAAATTAAAACTGTAACGAGTTGCGGGGCGGCAACAACGCCAATCGCGGCCTCTGATGCGTATATCGACCCGATGGTATATCTGCCCGCACGGTAATCACGACGGGTCTATACGCCCGCCTCAAGCCCACGATGGGAACGGGGATAAAACAGCACAATCGATTTGTCTACTCAGAAATCAAAAGGCACTTCCACAAGCGCCACCTCGGGGAAGGTGGTTGCAATCATCGATAATTTCTGCCGGCCTGAACGAAAGCCAACTCTGCTGCACATAACAGCAATGGCACAAACCACCTTTGTTTTTCAACATTACAGAGCAGGGGGGATTCGCCATAGTATGTGTCGTAAAAGATATATTGTGCGACACATAGTGTAATGCGCTCTACGTTGTTCCCTCTACGCTTATGGCGTCAAGTTTCTTCCGATACTCAATTCCATCTTTTGTGAGAATTATTTTTTCGGTACCGTTTTGTGTCAATTTTGATTTTATTTCATCGTGTCGTGCTAGATAACCGGAAAGTTTTTCTGGAATAATCTCATCCTGTGAAATGACCTCTTTATTCGAATACCGATGTCGGATATCACGCTTGAGGAGCGCGTAATGCGTGCACCCGAGTACGATGGTGTCATACTGCCCTACCCCGGCGGAGAGCACGCCATCGAGATAGGCGACCGCTTCGTCACGTGATTCGTTTTCAAGGAGCGGAACGAGTCGTGGTGTTGCAACAGCGGTGAACGTGCCGGCATAATTTCTTTTTTGTAGTTCACGTTCATACTTGTGGGATTCAATTGTGCGCCTTGTTCCGATGAGAAGTGCATTTTGTGTTTTATGTTCTATGAGCGTTTCAACCGTCGGAATGATGACACCGAGTATGCGGCGATATCCATAGATGTCGGGTATGAGCGTGTCTTGAAGTTTTCGGAGCGTTTCAGCAGAAGCGGTATTGCATGCAACGAGTACGATTTCGGAACCTTCATGAAAAAGAGTTTCAACCCCTGTTTTTGTGAGTGCAAAAACCTCTTCTTCGGTTCTGTCGCCGTAGGGCACGTGCTCCGTATCCGCGTAGTACACGTAATCATAATGAGGCAATAATGTACGAACGGCCCGTAGAATTGTGTACCCGCCGATTCCTGAATCAAATAATCCGATTTTTCCGTTCATGACTTTTGTATAACTACGGTGAGTCCGAAATACGCTCAAACCGAGGAACCGACACCCCCTGATACTCCACTCGCTCCTCAAAGAGCCATCGCGGTCTTGTCCATACGGCATGATTACCGAATTCCGGAGAATCGTAAAGCGCTTCATACACAATCATCTCTTCGAGAGTCTCGCTGTGGTGCGCGGTCGCAATAACGCGATACTCCTTCCCGTTTTTGTAGTGCCGATACCGTGCTCCGACCACTATGTTCATGGTGATATCTTATTTCTTCCTTCCCCGCCCAAACGCACGATGCGGTCAAAGTGCTTTTTGGAAATTGGTTGTATCGAAAGTCGCACGCCGGGCTTGATTACAATCATCGTCTCAAAAAATGGGTCGTTCTTGAGAACGCCGAGGGTCACCACCTTCGCGAATTTACTCTCAAAGCGAACATCGACCGCATCCCATCGCGGACTTTCTTTCTTTGATTTCGGGTCATAGTGCTCACTTCCCTTTTTGAATTGCGTCGGATCCGGATATGCTTCCCGTGCCACCCGTGCCATGCCGACTACGCCGATTTCCTCCGCCGATGAGTGGTAAAAAAGTACCCCATCTTCGCGTTTCATCTGTCGCATAAAATTGCGCGCTTGATAATTTCTCACCCCGTCCCACATACCGATTTTCTGACGCTTGAGGTCGTCTATTGAGTAGCACGAGGGTTCGCTTTTCATAAGCCAAAATCGCATATTCTGTTCATGGTATACTAGTGGTGGTCGTCCGCAAAGGTGGGGATGGCCTCTTTAACCTCATAAACTCAACATATACATATGAATTTAATGATGTCTGATTCACAGCGAACTTGTCTTCGCACGCACGGCGTTCTCGTTGGGCGAGTTCTCCTGGGACTTTTGTTCCTTGTATCCGGTTGGAAAAAATTGACCGGTGAAGGTGGCGTTTCTGGTTTTTCAGAAGGTCTCGCAAAGATGGATTTGCCGGTCGCTCTGCTTCTCGCGTGGCTCGTTGTACTCATTGAAATTATCGGCGGTGCGATGCTCATCGTGGGTTACCGTGTCGGTCTTGCCGCAGGTGCACTCATCATATTTCTCGTGCTTACGGTTCTTCTCGTTCACAATCCAGTCAAGGATGCTGGTCAACTAACCGCAGCATTGAAGAACCTTTCAATACTAGGCGGACTTCTTTACGCAATGGCGTATGGTGCCGGCGACGGTTGGAAACTAGGGAAATAAACATACTCTTTTGAGTGGCTGGGCGAATTTGGATACAAGGCGGCAAGGATTGAAAACACGAGTCGTATTTGTATATACGGTGACGGTGAGTGTTTGAAAGACGCAGCCAGCAAAGTATACGAGTTAGCCCAGCCACTCAAACAAAAAGACCTCTCAAAAGAGGTCTTTTTGCTCTTAACGCATTGCAATGTGGGGTTCCCAACAGGCAGATGAGGCGCTCCAGGGGGTAGTCCCTTCGCGCTCATAGAGGTCGCGAGCATATGCCATGTTGTCGTAGATGTCTGTGAGATCGAGGCCGAGTTTTCCGGCTTTGTCGCCATGATAGCGTGCATTGATTTGCATAACACCTGTGTCGGCTGAGTCAATTTTACCCTTTAAAATTGAGCCGTCCGACAACTGATGTCGAAATGCTGATTCGCAGCGTGCTATCTGGACCATAACCGGCAAATCCTTGAAGTAATCACGGACGATACGCTCAGTATCTGAAATATCCGGACTCTTCCCCGCACTGATTTCAGTCTCGCTTGTTGCAATGTTCCCATACGCAGCGTCCGTTACCGGCACTGCGACGACGTTCGTTACCGCCAAAATGGCAGTAAGTAAACTCGATAATATAAGCCAATGGTCTTATCCAACTAAACGGCGCTGGGTCGGTGCGAATAGACCCGAATATCGACTATTGTGCGCCCTTGTATGGCAGTTCCATACAAAAAACGGCATCTTGCCGTTACTTTTTATATTCTATCACATTCAACTCAAAAGTCAAATTACACAATTAGATATTTTGTGTGTCAATGCTTATAAAATCTTTATTTTAAGCCATATTAACATTTTTCATCCTTGTTTTTCGCTATATTTTTAAGGCAACCAACCTTAAAAAACCAACAACTTCAAAAAAATTGTTTTTGAAGTTGGAATAAATTCTTGTTGTTTTAAGCCTTTTTCTGAAGAAGAAGCGCCATTGCACCGTAAAGACCGCCCTCATCTTTAAGTTGCGCATCAACAATTGACGGACATGGCACAAGTTTACCGAGCACCTCCTTGGTGTGTCTGACTATATCCTCAAGGAAAATTCGGGGATCACCCACAACCATCGAGCCCCCAAGAACGATGATTTCGGGCGACCAGTATACGATTGTATTTTTAAGTCCATAGCCCAAATACCGCGCAAGTTCGTCCCACACCGGGTCGTCTTGAGAGATTTTGTATGGTTTGACCCCCCTCCTCTTTTCGAGAGCGGAACCGGAAACCAAATTTTCAAGTGTGTGTGGAAGATGGTGACCAAGCACCGAACGGTCGATATCAAGTTCCTGGTGCCCCGGCTCAAATCCCATGCTCGCCTGATCAAGTTTTCCATCCACAAATCGAGCGCCGCCCACACCAGTAGAAACCGTATGGTATGCAACGATGCGATGGCCCTTCCCTGCACCGAAGGTTGCCTCTCCGAGCCCGACAATGGCAGTGTCGTTCTCGAGAAAGATGGGCACGTTAAAATGCGTTTTTATGTCGCCCACTATAGCGCGACCCACCCAATCAATGAGTTTTCGTTCACTCACGATGCCTGTCTTTTCATGATTGAGCGGACCCCTAATTCCTCCCGCTATCGCGGTTATTTGTTTTCCTTCAGAAAGTTTTTCAATCGCCTCGATGAGAACACGCATTCCTTCGGCATAAAATTCTGGGGTATCAAATTTAATCGGTTCGTCATACGACCGCAAATCCTCGCTACGCGCAACACGAGTTTTGGTCCCGCCGATATCGAAAAGTATATACATAGTGATAAACTTATTCGCTCAATAATTGCCGCGTGTGTTTTTTATACGATTCAACATGCGGTTGATCAAACCCATTCACCCCGAGTAGGTTGGCGAGAATCATGACCTCTGACATCGCGTGCGCCATGATTCGTCCGATTTCCTCTGGCGTGCGCTGTCGTAAAACGAGTACTTCATGTGAAAGGCCTGCATCAACATACGCAAAAATGACTCCGTCGCGAATCGCATCCATGACGCGGGACGGGGTTGTCATTGAAAGTGAAGGAGTATTTTCGAGAAGTTCGTGATTACCGAGGGGCAGCGCATCACTCTGGCGCTCCACATCAAGAAATCTCGTGAAAATGCCGCGTGATCCTGAAAGGTAGAGTTGTGCAACTGAGTGCAGGTCGGTCGCTGATGAAACTATTGGAAGTATGGCATTCGTAAACGGTTTGCCGCTCTTTGTGTGAGATTTGCCGATGCTTTCTGCGAGCAACTGACGATACCAGTATGCGTACGATTCGAGCCGACGATCGAAGACGAAGAGATTGAGTGTGTGCATACCATTCGTCATTGCTTCTGCGAGTGCCGTTGCGCCATCGACTCCACCGTTGCACGTTTCTGTTTCAACACATTTTCGTGCACCAGCGAGAAATGATTTCGTGTCGACCCCAAGAAGCATGAGTGGGACAATTCCGGCGGACGTAAAAACAGAATATCTCCCACCAATCGCATCGGGAAACGACACCCAGATGACCTTGCGTTTCCTTGCAAATGACGCGAGCGCACTCGACTCACCACCGATTAAAACAACGCGTTTCCACACATCCGCACCAAAGCGTTTTTCTGCTCGCATGAGAGCGGTGGTTCCATTGACGAGAGTTTCCGTTGTAGTTCCCGACTTACTGATGATGACAAAGGCAATGTCCGAGAGGTGTTTGGTTTTTTTAAGGAGTGCATCAAAGGCGTTTATGCGATCTTCGTCAATACTATCGAGCACATGAAGTGTGGCGCTTGCGGTGTTTTTGAGTGCACCGTATACCGCCTCAACCCCCTGACTTGAACCGCCGATTCCGATTAGAACGAGGTGCTTGATGCCCTTAAGGTGCGCTATTTTTTTGGCAGTCGCAGAGTAGACCTTGCTATCGAAGGGAGCATGGAGCGCCGATTCGGGATGTGCGTACCCCGGCGTGCGTGCATGCTCAACTAATTTTTTACTGTATACGGATGCTTTTTTTCGATTCGTTGCGGCTGCCTTCGTCTGTTTCTCCATGTGTCGTTCCTTTATCTTTTAAACCTGCCTGGGTGCGTATGCGTCGACGTTGTCGATAATGTACGCATATGCTTCATCAACGCTGTCGACAAGATGCATAATCTCCAAATCTTCTGCGTCGATAGTTTTGTATTCCTTTACGAGCATGTCCCTCAAATACTCAAGGTGTGGGGTCCAGAATATTTTGCCGTAAAGCACGACGGGTATGCGCGAAATCTTTTTTGTCTGTATGAGTGTGATGATTTCATACAATTCATCGAGTGTGCCGAATCCGCCGGGAAAATAAATGTACACTTCGGACGCGAACGAGAGCATGACCTTGCGTGAAAAGAAGAAATGAAAATTCTCCGATTCGGTGACATACGGATTGAGTTTTTGCTCCATCGGAAGCTCGATGTTGAGTCCGACCGACCTCCCGCCAACCTTAAATGAACCTACATTCGCTGCTTCCATGATACCCGGACCTCCTCCCGTGATGATGGTGAATCCGCTTTTTGCAAGTTTTGCGGCAAGTTCTTCAGCCGCCTTATACATCGGTTCTCCGGGGCGCGAGCGTGCACTACCGAAAAATGTTGCCGCGGTTCCGTATTTGCGGAGTATTTCAAATCCTTCAACAAATTCCGACATGATACGGAAAATGCGCCACGATTGAATCGCGTCCTCGGTCTCGAAGAGGTCGGTCATAATGCGGCAGTGCAGATTCTTTCTCTCACCAGATGTTTTTTTCTTCTTTGGACCCTTCTCGAGGATCTTGTTGGTAGACTTCATACCACACAGTGTACCACGCAGGCATGCGAGATATCTGTGGAAACCTGTTGAATGTGTCTATGCGGCGTGCCAGGGTATCTCAAACCGTTCGAATTCAGGAAGTAATTTTCTGTCATGGAGAAGACGAGATATGACTTCAGCGTGACAGAGCGCTCCGGTAAGCGCATTGTGAGGCTCCGGCTCACTCTCAATTCCGCAATAATTCAAGACCGCATCAAGGTTAAGGGCGGATCGGCGATGCTCCGGGTCTATGGGGGGCGTGAGCCCGTCCTTCACCATATGCATCCACGCGAGCGTATGCGTGTCTATGGTACGATGCGCAAAATCATAGGAGAGGTCAGCTCTATCGCACGCTGCCTTGAGGAAGTCTCGGTCAAACGACACATTCTGTCCTGCGAGGGTTCGGTCGCCCATGTGTTGTGACCATTCGAGAAACTGTTGCACAAGTTCCCCTTCAGATATTTTTGAGGGGTCGGTAATCTGCTCTTTGGAGAATCCGGTCACGGCAAGCGCGTCGTCCATTACATGCGCACCTTCCCACATGCGGCACTCGCCGTAAAAACGGTTTTCCGGATTATCAAAATCAAGCGCTCCAAGCGACACGATGGAATGCTTACCGTAATTCGTGCCTGACGCTTCGATGTCGATGATTAGCATGATAAGTATGCGTATGAGTATAAAGTATGAATATTTTTGACACAACAATAAGCTCTGCGTTAGGTTGTTTAGTTGGTGAATTGACATCAAAGAAGTTTCGTAGTAGTATCTAAGTGCGCTTGGAGGACAAGAAAACTCCTCCTTTCGCCCCTCTTCCAGGGGAAGTTCTGTAGGACTTATAAATCAGCACCTGAAGTACCCGGTCGCCTGCAGTTGGCAATCTCCCAACCAGCCGGCGACCGGTCCCCCAATGCCCCTGCTTCATGTACGGGGCTTTTTTTATGTACAATAAGCCCAATGAATGTCGTCATCAATGAGTCTTGGAAAAAGGAACTCACTTCCGAATTTGATGCTCCCTATTTCAAAGCGCTTTCCGAAACGGTTCGAAAGGCGTATTTAGAGAAAAGTGTCTACCCTCCTCCAAAACTCGTCTTCAGTGCTTTTGAACTCTGTCCATTTGACACTGTGAAAGTGGTCATCCTCGGACAGGACCCCTACCACGGAAAGGGTCAGGCGCACGGACTTTGTTTTTCTGTACTAGATGGGGTGAAGACTCCCCCATCGCTTCAAAATATATATAAAGAAATTGAGAGCGATATCGGCACACCAATACCAGACGGTGGAAACCTTGAGCGATGGGCAAAACAAGGCGTGCTCCTTCTCAACGCAACCTTGACCGTGGAGTCTGGTAAACCCGCATCACACCAGGGTCTTGGTTGGGAGACATTCACCGGTGCGGTTATCAAAAAAATTTCTGATGAAAAAGAGCACGTTGTCTTCCTCCTCTGGGGCAAGTATGCACAAGAAAAAGAAACGCTCGTAGACTCCTCAAAACATTTGATTCTCAAAGCCGCCCACCCTTCACCGTTCTCTGCACATTCGGGATTTTTTGGATGCAAACACTTCAGCAAGACGAATGACTATCTGGTTAAGAACGGCATGGGACCGATTTTGTGGTGAGTGCTGTCTTTTGAGTGATATACTCTGCATATGAGTAAGGTTTCGGTACTTATCGTTGAGGACGATGAAAATATCCGCAAAATGTACTCCGATGCGTTCAGTAATGCGGGTGTTGCGGTTTACACGGCATCAAACGGAACCGAGGGTGTTGCACTCGCGCTCTCTGTCCACCCCAATGCAATTCTTATGGACATCATGATGCCGGGCATGAGTGGACACGAGGCGATAAATAAAATACGCAGAGATGCGTGGGGTAAACACGCAAAAGTCATTTACCTAACCAATATGAGCGATGCCGAGAATATTGTGCACGCAGTGGCTCAAGGGAGTGATGAGTATATCGTTAAATCAAACACAACCCCCACCGAAGTGGTGAAACAAGTGCGAACGCACATGCGAGGATAAGGTGGCATTGCGTAAATAGTATAAACCACAGCGTTTTGATGCAGTTCTAGGCGCGAACAACTTTCACGACCAAGCGATATACTTATACCGCGCGTGGAGTAAAAGTTGTGAAGCAACAACGAAATGCTCAAAACGCTATGGTTTAGATGCCTTTGCAATTGGCTGCTGGTGTATACCCCGCCCCTTCCGCCTCCTTTTTGGAACTAAACCACACCTTATTCTCCTCCTTTATCTGTTGAGCACCTGCGCACCACGGCAAATGATATTTCGTACCATTTTTTGACCCAACGTATTGCCCGCTCGATGCTACGATTGGTATTTCGGCGGTTGTTGCGCTTACTCTTTCGGATGATTCAATAAGAGGCGGTTCTTGCGACTTAAGAGTGATAGATTCATCAATGGAACTTATGATTTCAGCGTTATTTTGTGACATGTCGAACGCTCCTGTGCCAAGGACGGACACCCTGCCGAGGATGAATGAACACATCGAAACGCAGAGGAGCACGAGTGCGATGAGGGTGTCCGAGTCCCCGAAAAAGCGCTTGATATTTAAGAAAATTCCTTGTATACTTGCCCCGTTTGAGACAGGTCGCGGTTCACTCTCTAAAGCCATATTGGGTGAATTGTACCACTTTACCGAAACGTTTCATGCTACCTACAGTATGCGACGTGACCGTTGACTCAAACGCAGTCCATATCATACGTAATATAGATATTCAGCAACCATGGCAACAAAAAAAGCTGGCGGATCAGCAAAAAACCTCCGCGACTCAAACGCGCAATACCTCGGCGTGAAGCGTTCTGATGGACAGACAGTTAAACTTGGCGAAGTCATTGTGCGCCAGCGCGGCACCAAGATAAAGCCGGGCAAGAATGTCCGTGTCGGTTCCGACCACACGCTTTTTGCAATGAAAAGTGGCAAGGTCTCATTTCGAAATGCTCAAAAACTTCGTTTCGATGGAAAGACGCTCACCAAGAAGGTTGTTGATGTCATACCCTCAAAATAAAATGCGTTTTGAAAATCGCACGGGTCACTGGCCCGTGCGATTTTGTTTGGTCGGTATCTTTCGCTCGATTTATTTATTGAGCGAGAATGGTAACCGAGTTTATGATGACGGGTTCAGTCGGAACATCTCCGGCGCCAGTCGCTGTTGTGCTAATCGCATCAACGACATCCATACCTTCTGTGACGCGACCAAAAACGGGATGGCGTGAAGTAAATGGAGGTTTGTCAAAATCGAGCTGGGTGTTATCGACGGTATTGATGAAGAATTGACTGCCACCCGAATTCGGCTGACCGGTATTCGCCATAGCAATGGTGCCACGCCTATTGGTGAGGAGTTCTCCGGGAACAAACTCGTCTTGAATGGTGTAGCCTGGGCCTCCGCGTCCATAGGTCGAGACGTCACTGCTCTTTGAATTCGGATCGCCTCCCTGAATCATAAACCCGTCTATGACACGATGGAACTTGGTTCCGTCATAGTATTTTTCTTCGGCGAGTTTTATAAAGTTACCGGTTGTAATCGGCATCTGGTCCTCGAAGAGTTCGATTTTAATATCTCCTTTGTTGGTGTTAAATAGTGCGATTCGATTCATAGAATTTGTTATTGCTGGTTTGCTAACGGCTATTTCTTCGGGTGTGAGCGGTCCGTCAAGTGTTTCCGCGTTTTCGAGGAGTGTTTCGGCAGCTGGTGTTGCTCTTGAATCAATCCACCACGCAATAAGTCCGAGTATGAGTGCCGATGTGGCGATTGCGACAATTATATGTTTGTAATTTGCCATACATTTAATTTTTGATAAGTGAGAGCATGAGTATACCCTCCTTGTTTCCCATAACAAGTTTCACCTCGTGGACACCGAGCACCTTTATGGGGTGCGGGAGAATAATTGCTTCATGCGGAATGAAAATTCCCTGTTCTTGAAGGGTGCGTACAATATCTTCCACCTTTACCCCCCTAAACAAGTGGCCCTGCTCGTTTGCCGTGACGCTCATTTCAACCTGCATTCCTGAAAGTCTTACAAGTGCCTGTGCAAATGACTCTTCTGAAGCATGCGACATTTCTTCGCGTTTTGACACATGTTCAGCGGCGCGCTTCATGTTTTCCGGTGTTGCTGGTTGCGCCAGTTTTCTTGGAAAAAGAAAGTTCTGTGCATGGCCGGAAGGCACCTCCTTCATTTCGCCGCGTCTCCCGAGACGAGCAACATCCTTGAGGAGAATGACTTTCATACTTCCCCCAGCGAGATACAGCCGACTAACGGCCTTTCTCCAATTACGCCCATAATCAACTCCGGTGTATTTTCCGCCTTTTTTGTTTTATCATCACTACCACTCACATAGTTCATGGGTTTCGCTGATTAAAACGAATTGCTAAATGCGCACGCAATCATATCAGAAACATACCCATTTCTTCAACGCGTACAAACTTTCCTTGAATTAATGGCTTAGAAATTCAATTGCCGCATCGAGTTGCGGGTCATTTCCCGCAAGTCGGTCCTCGGGGGTGCGCGCGACCTCAATATCGGGTGCGAGTCCCCCTTCTGAAATTGAAACGCCATTCGGGGTCAGCCATCGGGCAATGGTGACTTTGAGCGACGATCCGTCAGAAAGTTCAATGAGTTCTTGTACTGAGCCCTTTCCAAACGTGGTTTCCCCAATAAGAGTTGCAACACCGTGTTCCTTGAGCGCACCAGCGAGAATTTCTGAAGCAGATGCAGAACCGCCGTCGATGAGCACCACCATTTTTTCCGGCGCAAACCTGCCGAGGGTTCTTCCATAACTTCGGTACACGTGCTCCTCCTCTTGTTCTCCAAAATTTTCACGGATGACCACCTTCCCGAGCGGGATGAAATAACTCGCAATACCTACGGCACCCTGAAGATACCCGCCGGGATTCCCTCTAAGATCGAGGACCAATGTGCGCTTTCCGCTCTCCACGTATGCGCGAAGCGCGTTTTGCATTTCCGACTCAGCGAGTGCGTTGAAACTATAGAGCGTAATGATGAACGCATCGCCCTTGACCTCAATTTTACTTGTCGGGATTGTGATGTTATCGCGTATGATGGAAATATTGATGAGTTCATCGGTTCCGTCACGAAGCACCGTAAGCCTGACTTCCGTTCCCTCCTCTCCGCGAATGAGACGTACCGCCTCATCGACGCTCATGTGTTCGGTGGAGGTGTCATCAATCTTCACCAAAATATCTCCCGCCAATATTCCCGCTTTTTCGGCAGGTGATCCGGGAAGCGGCGAAATAACGGTAATTAATTCCTCGCGGATGCCAACCTCCATGCCGACACCACTAAAATTTCCTGAAATATCAGCCTCAAAAAGTTCAGCCTGTTGCGGCGGCATGAATATCGTATAGGGGTCGCCATACGACGAAACAAGACCGCCAATCGCTCCATAGATGCGATCTTCTGCGGTAATTGGTTCAGTGGTCGTAGAGGGGGCAAATTTTTCTTCGAGAAGATTCCACACTTCCCAGAACTGCGTGAGGTTTGCATTCGAATCGACGGTGGCCTGATGTTCCTCAAAGAGCGAACCTATATTTGCCTGAAAGTGCCTTCCCGATCCGATATACAGGCCGGAAAAGAACGTCGCAGTCGCAAGAAGTGCGGTAAGACCGATTCCGAGGAGTGAAAAAGCGGATGACTGCGAAATCGCATCCTGCTCTGCCTGTGTTTCAAGGGGGGTGTCGGACGGAACTTTTATTACTCGATGGTCGTCAGTACTCATGGGTGATGTTGCTTGATTATCGCACACTCTATTCTTTACACAAAAATGTCCGCGGGGATTTGATAAACGTGATAGAATTTACACATGGTTGAACGATATACGCAAGGAAAACTGACGTGGGTGTGCCTCAAAAATCCCACGACGAACGAGGTTCAGGAGGTCATGGCAGAATATGACATCTCCCCCGCCCTCCTCGATGATCTCGGTATGCCCGTACCGCAGAACGAATCGATCCAGGTTGATCATGCGATTAAAATTACGCTTGATTTTCCTATTGTGAAGCGTACCGATATGCAAGGTCCCCATGAAATAAAATTCATTGTTGCAAAACATGCGCTCATCACCGTGCAGTATGAGGACATGGAAGCAACCGATCGCTTCAAAAAACAATTTGAGGTTTTCACGACACTTCAGAAATCAAAGACTGCGTTAAGCGGTGCACATCTTTTTATCGCTCTCATGAATGAACTGTACGGGGTAATGGGTTCAAAACTCGATTATCTCGAATCGAAACTCAACGAGGTGGAGGGACAAATTGCGCTCGACCGAGAAAAGGAAATTATTTTTGAATTATCTAAAATAAGCAAACGAATGATTACTTTCCGCCACATCCTCCGTGCGCATGCAGACGTGTTAATCGATACCCGAAAACATTTTGAAAAACTTTTTTCTCACAGCATCGTGGAAGAAATGCAAGGTCTTGAAGATCGTTACGAATACCTCGTTCGCAGATTGACCACGCTTTTTGAAACGCTCGGTGACCTTCGGGAAACAAATTTTGCGCTTCTCACCACCAAGCAGAATGAGGTGATGAAAATACTGACCATTATGGCGTTCGTGACCTTTCCACTCTCTCTCTTCACATCAACCTTCGGCATGAATACGGTATCTACACCGATTATCGGCGATCCGGGCGATTTTTGGATTATCGTCGGTATTATGGTTACCGCCGCCCTTTGTTTCTTCGCTTTTTTCAAGTACAGACGCTGGATGTGACCCAAAAATAAGAAGCGTAGCGACAATGACTTCTGCCCTGTCTTTTTTCTATTCCTAATGAAAAAGAAGGCCAGCATTGCTTCGTACAATGATTTGCGCCGACGCCCCACTCTGCCTCCCGACTTTGAAATACGAAGAATGCTGTCTCCCAAATGTTTCGCATTTGCGGGCGTTTTTGCTAGACTACTCACTATGTTCCCGTTTTCTTTTTTCAAATCAAAACCGGCGTCGGCAAAGCATCCCGTGACACTGTACAACACCCTTTCAGGGAAAAAAGAATTATTCACGCCGCTTCGAGCTGATTGCGTGACGATATACTCCTGCGGTCCTACCGTGTATGACTATGTGCATATTGGTAATCTTCGCTCATATGTATTTTCAGATATTTTAAAGAGGACACTCACCTATGCAGGATATGCAGTGAAACACACTATCAATCTAACCGACTTTGGACACCTTACCTCTGATGCCGACGAAGGAGAAGACAAAATGATGATCGCCCTAAAACGCGCCAAGAAACCGCCCACACTTCAGGCGATGCATGATATTTCTGACGGATTTATTGAAGCTTTTATGGATGACCTTGAGGCGCTCAATGTCGTGCACGCAACAACGTATACGCGAGCGAGCGAATACGTACAGGAGCAAATTGCGCTCATCAAGACTCTCGAATCAAAGGGCTACACCTACGAAACCTCTGACGGTATTTATTTTGATATTTCAAAGTTTCCCACTTATGGCAAACTCGGCAATATCGACATCGAAAAACTTAAAAGTGGAGCACGCGTCGATGTAAACCCTGAAAAGCACCACCCTGCGGACTTTGCACTTTGGAAAAAAGGTCTCCTTGGATGGGACAGCGCCTGGGGTAAAGGTTTCCCTGGTTGGCACATTGAGTGTACCGCAATGGTCTTTGCGTCCCTTGGAAAACAGATTGACATCCACACGGGTGGCATCGACCATATTGCAACACACCACAATGGAGAAATGGCACAGGCTGAGGCGGCAACTGGTAGACCGTATGTACAGATTTGGATGCACAACGCATTCATCAGATTAGATGATCAAAAGATATCGAAATCCATTGGAAACACGATAGGTCTCTCACAACTTGAAACGCGAGGTTTTAGCCCTGCAGCATACCGTTACTGGCTTCTCACCGGCCACTACCGCTCACCGATGAATTTTACATTTGAAGCGCTTACCAGTGCGAAACAAGCGCTTTTTCGTCTTAAGCGGTATGTGTATGAGGACTATAAAAACAAAGTCGGTTCAGTCGAAAAGCGGTATCAGGAGAAATTCATACGAGCAGTGACCGATGACCTTGATACGCCTAAGGCAGTATCTATTGTTTGGGAACTCATCAAAGATAAGGATGTGCCACCTGAAAACAAGGTTGCAACGCTCAAAGACTTCGACCACGTGCTCGGCATCGGGCTTTGTGACCCGCTTGATGATGTCATTCGTGAACTCGGCATTGTTGCACCTGAAGAAGTCCCTGAAGAAATTCAAAGCTTGCTTGACGCGCGCGAGGCGGCGCGCGTAGCGCGCAATTGGGAAGAGGCGGACAGGTTTCGCGAAGCAATCAATTTCAAAGGTTACTCACTCGAAGACACTCCGAATGGCCCCCGCGTGACCAAAAATTAAGGGTAATTGTTTCTGGTTTTAGTCTTGGTTAGTTTTTATTTTTTTGCCCAGTCATTGGTCTAAGGTCTGTTTTAGTCTTGGTTTTTGCTTTTGGTCTTTTATCCCCTCTCTATCCTCCCTTTCCACAGTTTTGAGGTAAATCTCCCCTCCGTGATACAATTGTCGCACCATGCCGGACGGAGCAATCTCAACACAAACAGGAACCAAGAGTCGTCTCTTGCGCACCCCGCCTCAAAACCTTGATGCCGAACGCGCACTTCTCGGCGCAATCATGTTGAAACCGGAAGCGATGCACGATGTTTCAGTTACGGTGTACCCTGAATCTTTCTACGCAGAAAAACACCGAGAGATATTCCGTGCCATTCTCGATACCTTTATGAAGGGTGATCCGATTGATATTCTTTCGATTACGACAAAACTCAAGGACCGCGGACTTCTCGAGCGCACCGGCGGAGCGAGTTATATCACCGAACTCGTCGAAACGGTTCCTGCGGCGTCGAACGCACTCTACTATGCAGAACTGGTGCAAAACAAATCAATCCTTCGCGGGCTCATCAGTGCAGCCGACGAAATTGCGGAATTAGGATATTCTGACCCGGAAAATGTTGAAGAAGCAATGGATTCAGCGGAGAAAAAAATCTACCAGGTCACGAATGCGCCTACAACCCAGAAATTCACCCCGATAGGCAGCTCGCTCACGGAAGCGTGGGACAGGTTTGAGACATTGAATTCATCGCAAGATTCAAAGCGCGGCATACCGACAGGATTTAATGCGCTCGACAATCTTCTTGCCGGACTCCAGAAATCAGATTTGGTCATTATTGCTGCGCGTCCCTCAATGGGTAAGACGACATTTGCGCTCGACATTGCGCGTAATGCGGCACTTATCGGCGGCGCATCCGTTGGCATTTTTTCACTTGAAATGAGCGACCAGCAACTCGTTGACCGCATGCTCGCCGCGGAAGCCGGGGTCGATTCATGGAAACTTCGAACGGGAAAACTTTCGAGCGATCATGAATTTGAAGCGGTGCAAGCCGCGATGGCGCGCCTCGCAGAGGCCCCTATTCACATTGACGACCAACCCGGCAACAACATCCTCAAGATGCGCTCTTCGGCACGCCGCCTCAAAAACGAACACGGACTCGACCTTCTCATTGTCGACTACCTTCAACTCATGAGCCCGACGGCGACTCGCGCGAGTGACTCCATGGTACAGCAAGTCACCGAGATTTCACGTTCACTCAAAATTCTCGCGCGCGAACTCAATGTTCCCGTCGTGGCGCTCTCTCAACTTTCCCGAGCCGTTGAACAGCGGGGCGGCAAACCTCGTCTTTCCGACCTCCGCGATTCCGGCTCAATAGAACAAGATGCCGATGTTGTTATGTTCATTCACCGCGACGACAAGATTAATAAGGAATCCGACCGCCCGAATATCGCCGAGATTCTCGTTGAAAAACATCGCAACGGTCCGGTTGGGTATGCCGAGCTCTACTTTGACGACAAGCATGTCCGCTTTCTTAATCTCGACACTCGCCATGGGAACGACGGCGGCGGCCAAGATGATTTCTAATGCGCCAAAATGACAATTCTTGATGAGCTCATTAAGCAGTTTGAACGCTTCCCCGGTATTGGCTCACGTCAGGCGCGCCGTTTCGCGTATCATCTCCTCACCGAAGATTCACACTCGGTCGCAAAACTCGCCGAACTCATTTCGAACATCAAGGGCCACGTCACCGAATGTGATTCGTGTTTTCGCTTTTTTGTAAATGGAAATGGAACAAAACGCTGCCCGCTCTGTAGCAGCGCGGAGCGGGATGCTTCAAAACTTATGATTGTGGAGCGCGAATCAGACCTCGACACCATAGAGCGGTCTAAGACGTACGACGGGTACTACTTCGTGCTCGGCGGGACCGTTCCTCTCCTCAACACAGAACACATAAAAAGACTTCGCGGAGGAGCACTTA
This sequence comes from uncultured Candidatus Saccharibacteria bacterium, assembly GCA_964390945.1. Taxonomy (GTDB): domain Bacteria; phylum Patescibacteriota; class Minisyncoccia; order Phycocordibacterales; family UBA918; genus Damh-18. The sequence goes on along the minus strand of CAYMIV010000003.1, from coordinate 8,933 downwards.
AGTTCATTGTTGAGGAACGCGCAAAAGCTGGTTTATCAGAAATAATCATTGCATTTTCGGTGAATCCAGATGGTGAAAATACCGCTCGCTATGTCGAATCGCTGCTCCGGGATATTGCCAAAGAATATTCCATTACCATTTCAGAGCTCGGACGAGGTCTTTCAACTGGTTCGGAACTTGAGTATGCCGACCCGGAAACAATCACGAATGCTTTTCGCAACAGACATTGATTAAAATCGTTTGCACACCCTTGAAGAAACTTGTATTCTTGTTAGAGAGTTATAGATAGCGGTCTATACGTTGCACTTTTTTCGAAAGGAGTATATCGTGGAAAACTTCACCGAACGGGATTTCTTCCAAGACGTACTGGAATACCTCCAGGAACTCGGTATGTTTGGCGATGTTGCTGAAAAGCGTGCCAGAGAGATCGTTGCCGACGAAGACGAGCGCATGGCATTCCTGCAGTATTTCTACGGGGCAGGAACGCGCGCTGCGTAGCAAAACCACGTTGCGCCACGCAAAACCCCGCGATACATTTCGCGGGGTTTTTGAATTTTAAAGTTATTTGACGGCCTCAATCTTCACTTTTGCGTATTTCTGACGATGTCCAAGTTTGCGATCACGATTGCTTTTTGCCTTGTAGCGGACAATACTGATTTTCTTTCCCTTCTTGAGGCCCTCATAGGTGGCGGTAACCTTTGCACCCTTGATGTAGGGGGCGCCAATCGTCGTATCCGTGCCGTTGTCCACCATAACAACCTTGTCGAAGGTTACTTTGTCACCCTCTTTCAAATCACCAAGAAGTTCTACTTCGACAATGTCGCCGACGGAAACCATATACTGCTTTCCACCGGTCTCAATGACCGCGAATTCGGTGCTTTTTGCTGTGGTTGCCTTCTTTGCCATAAGTGCCCGAGATAATACAAGAAATGCTCAAAATATGCAACTGTTACGGCGCTCTTTTGGTTTCGGAGCAGAATTGGTCATAACCTTGCGTTTTGCGGGTTGTGTGGTATGGTTCTTATGGTTTTTTGTTCGTACTTTCACAAGGAGAACGTCATGCTTCCGAATGAAAAACAGTACCCCGGATGGGGACATGTTTTTCTGTACTTCGTCGTCGGTGCGATTTGCGTACTCGCCTCGCTCCACCTCTTCCCGCTTGTGGTAAGCGACTCATCCATTGAGCGCGCTTCGCGAGACTGTGCCGGTCATCACAGCGGCGTGAAGGAACTGCGTATTTACCGCACGACTCTCTACAACAATGATTACATCGCCGTCTGCAAGGACGGTGCGCACATCACCTATCCAATTGTAAAGTAGCACTTACGGAAAAGCTCAAAAAGGAGAAGTCGATGAAAAAGATTCTGTGGATTCTTCCACTCCTCATCCTTGCCGGTTGTGGCGACACTGTCCACAGAGACATGCTGTCGAAGGCAGCGAAGTTCTGTGGTGCCTGGGAAAACATCAGTCGAATCGAAACGAATCACGTGCCAATTATCGATTGGGTCGAAGCACCCGACAGTGTAAGGGTAATCTGCGTTGACGGAAAATCTTCTTACCTCAGCGAAATAAAATGAGAAGAAGCCGTTACAAAGCGCGACCCCTGAGTCGCGCTTTTCTCTTTTCCTTTTTATATCTCATTCCTCCATCTGGGGTTTGTCGAGCGCGAGTTGGTCGACATCAATTCCCTGCCCCGTGATGCGGGTAACATCTTTGTCTATCTTCACAAGTTCTTTGTATCCGGCATTGTAGTGGTTCACCGTCGTCTCAAGCGTCTTTCCGAGCTTGTGGTAGTACTCATCGTACTTTGCAATGTGTCCCCCCAACTTTTCGACATTCTTGATAATATCGATTGCTTTCTCTTCAATTTCAAGTGCCTTGAGTCCCTGGAGCACCGTTTGAAGGTACGCAAGGAATGACGTCGGTGAAACAATGATGACCTTGTACTTCCCTGCCGAGCGCTGAATAAGATTTTCTTCCGCACCAAGTGTTGCAGGATTTGAGAGCAAGTCATAGTAAATACCCTCGTGCGGAATGAACATAAATGCAAAATCAGTCGTCTTGTCACTTGGACGAATGTATTTTGAGGTCTCTGTAATACGTAGTTTGAGGTCGTTAATGAACGCTTTCGCAAATGCCGTCTTTTCAAGCGGTTCCTTTGCCTCAATGTATCGGTTGTAGTTTTCAAGCGAGAATTTGGAATCAACAGGAATTATTTTGTCTTTCACAAATACAACGGCATCGGGAATTAATTCCTTGCCGTCCGAATCTTGCCCGAGCCGATACTGCATTTCATAACTTCCCGGAGGAAGTACGTTCTGAAGCACCGCCTCGAGATAGTACTCACCGAGAACGCCACGCTGTTTGGGGTTCTTGAGTACATCTTGAAGTTGTTTTAGTTGTTCTGCGACAGAAAACACCTGCTTTGAGCTCTCTCCAACCTCTGCGACACCCTTCACAACGCCCATAAGTTGCGACTCAACCTTGTCGCGAATTTCTTGTACAAGTTTGCGGCTCATATCTGATTGGCGCTCGAGAGAAGCGTACATCTTGTCGTTCGTCTCACTCATGCGCTCGTCCATTTTTGCGGTGAGCGCATCGATACGTTGCTGAAGCAAGAGCATGCCCTGTGAGTCATCGGTTTTTTTTCCCTCGCGCAGGAAAAATACGTAGACGAGGACGCCGAGTACGCAAAACATGAGCGCCACGAGAAGTATTTCAACCGGTTGCATGCGGTCATTGTATCACGCCTTGTCCGTGCTACTATTCAGATACTAATTTGTATTTGAAACACATATGCTGCACGAAACAATCAAAGAAGAACTGAAAGTGGCGATGAAGGCTCATGACGACGCGAAGCTCCGAACGGTGCGGAGCATGCTTACTGCCTTCACCAATGAGCTCGTCGCAACAGGAAAGAAACCGCAGGAAATCCTCGACGATGCCGGTGTGCTTTCCGTCATCAAGCGGCTTTCAAAGCAACGCAAAGAGTCCATCCTGCAGTTTGAGGCTGCTAATCGGCACGATCTCGCTGACCCGGAAAAGGAGGAGCTTACCATTCTCGAATCGTATTTACCTGCAACGATGTCTCGTGAAGCGCTTCGTCCGATTGTCGAAGCGAGGATTCGAGAAATGGGTGTAACCGACAAATCAAAAATGGGCATACTTATCGGTTCCCTCATGAAGGAACTTCAGGGTACGGCTGACGGAAAAGACGTTAAAGAGGTTGTCGAAGAGCTCCTCGCGTAGAAAGAAGTGTTCAGAGTGAAGGGAGATTGACTTCCCTCGCGATTTTAATCTTGCAAAATTGTTATTAAAGCGCATAGTACAAGCAGAACTGTTCGTTGAAAGGACCGAGATGAAGCAAAGTCAGGCGGCAAAATCCAAAC
>CAYMIV010000003.1:0-5534 GCA_964390945.1 uncultured Candidatus Saccharibacteria bacterium | reverse complement strand
CGGCATGAGGAACAACTCAAGTCGGCAAAGCGAAAGGGTCGGGTCGTGCGTCGCCAAACATCGGCGCACCGCAAAGAGATGCTGAGCAAAAGAGACGCTGCGCGCTACGCCGAACAACTTCGCGTTGCGCACATGCTTACGGCTGCACGCGAGCAGAGACGCGCCGATGTGCCGCTTAATTTGACAATGACTGCAGGGCCACTCGAAATCATGAAAGCACTAATTGATTTCATCGCACGACCGGATTGGTTTCGTGGGGTGCACCGGTGAAAATCAAAATTGCGTCTGTGTCGCCATACACCGTCATTGTTGAAGCAGAAGGATTTCTGCTCTCGTATAAAACGACCATTCTGCTTTCAGAATCATGCCGTATCGGGTGGTGCGAACTTCACCTCACAGGAAAGATTGACATTCGTGACCAGCGCAACTCAAACCCGAGTGTTCCCCCAAACATCCTCACCGAGGCCAAGAGGCGAGCGTGGGAGGGGTTGAACCGTGAGCGCAGGCGCGCGAATACTTCATGAACGAAACTGAATCGAGCTTGAAAATCCGCTCAAAGAAGGTTCAAACGGGACGTAACTGCCCCGTTTTTTTGTACATAAAAACTTGCGTTTATATAAATTTATGATATAATAAAGCGGGTCAAATTTAGGAGTTTCAGCATGAAAAAAAGTGAGTTTAACAGACTCACCGCCGAGGAAAAGGAACGGTACATGCGATTGCTCGCTCGTACCGACCCTGCCCTCCACCGAATCATGAGTCAGGCGGGAGGAAAACGAGGTGGACCGAAAGCAGCTGCTGCTCGAAAGAAGAACGCGATGCTCCGCGAGTTCGAAAGAGAGCACAAAATCGCAGAGTGGTGGATCTACAACGGATACCCCGCGAACGAACACACGCACCCCGTGAACAATTGAGATTGTTCACGAGACCCGGAGCACTCTGCTCCGGGTTTTTTTATTGTTGACATCTGTATACGGTAGCTCAATAATTGAATAGGATACAGAAGGAGGAATGAGATGCCCGAAAAAATTCGATGGTCTGCGGTATTCAATGTAAACGCATATCCGGGAACTTTCGTAATTCAAGTAGCGATTCCCGAATACGAATCTAAAGAGCCGCTCACAAAAATATCCAAAGAACTTGAGGAGCTAGGTTTCAAGAAAAACTACAAGTGTCATTTGCACGAAAGTGATGATGTAATTTTCATCCGATACGAGGTGGATGATAAGGACGGGATTGAAGCCCTCGAAAAAAGTATGTGCGAGTTCATTCATGCAATGCGTCTGCTTCAGGCGCCGCAATGAAGGCCCGGAGCACTCTGCTCCGGGTTTTGTATTGACAATAATTCATTTCTATATCACTATACTGTCAGCTCAGTTCTGGAGGAATTAACATGATGCCGGCAAAAAGCGACAGTCACGTTGTCGATGTTCGGTTCAATGTACACGATTTTCACGAAGTCAGTGTCTGCGTTGATGCAGGGACGCGAGTCGAAAAACTCTACCGCTTCGCCGAGGAACTCCGTCGTTCCCCGTTTCCGGAAGTGCGAGAATACGAGTGCACGGAGCACGGCGACACCATCAAGTTCACATTTAAAATCAGAGCAGGACTTCACAGCGTTGGAACAGAGCCAGTCGGTCGTGAAAAGCTTGAAGTGAATAAGCGGGTGAAGGATGTGATTCGCGCAATGTCGGAAAGCGTATGTCCCTTTCCCATTCCGCGCTTTCACCCAAGACCGAAGCTCACCGTCGTGAAGTGAGACACCCTAAGACGTTCCCTCGGGAACGTCTTTTCAATTGTCGAGTACTGATGCATCATCGACAGAGTATTCGCCTACTTTTGTGCGCCGCAGGTTTTGTAGGGTTGCAGGATAACCGAGTCGTCTGCCGAATTCTTCGGCAAGCGAACGTATGTACGTTCCGCTTCCCACGCTGAAATGAACGGACGCAATACAACGATTGTTGAAACACGAGAGCCCCGTGAGTTTTGCCTCCCCCACTTCCATATCGCGAATGGGAACGACGGCGAGACGCTCTCCTCTCTGTTCAGCAGCCCGCGCCCGTTTATAAAACGGCACGCCGCCTCGCTTCATTGCTGAATATGCGGATACAGGAAGTCGAATGATGCCATGCATTTCGGTGAGTACTTTTTGTACCGCATGTTCATCGAGGGCGGGGACATCATGCGACTCTATGACATTTCCCTCACGATCACCCGTTGTCGTTTTCTCTCCGATGAGGATTTCCGCATCATATTCTTTGGGGAGTCCGATGAGTTCAGTGAGCAGTTTTGTGCCCGCATCAACGCCGATTATCATGAGTCCCGACGCACAGGGATCAAGCGTGCCCGCATGACCCATTTTTCTCTTTCCGACTTGCTTTTTGAGCACACGGATGACGTCAAAGGAACTCATTCCTACCGGTTTATCAATGAGGAGAATAGGCGGGGGATTTTCAATCATGGTTTATTGAGTGTACAAAAAATGAGCGGGGAGCGCACGGAGCGCGGCGCGACGTTCACGATGGTCGGGAATCGCTCGTGCCACCTGATTCCAAAAGAGTGCCGAGTGATTGAATGCGAGTAAATGGCAGAGTTCATGAACGATAATGTAATCGATGAGGGGCTGTGGGAGAAAGATGATGCGATAATTAAAGTTGAGGTTTCCCTTTGAGGAGCAACTTCCCCACCGTGAGCGGTGATTGCGGATGGCGACGCGATTCCATGCGCACGCGTACGTTGTGTTCCAGAATGCGAGCCGCTCATGAACGAGCGAACGGGCGTGTTCCTTATGTTCGCGGTAGTGAGCGCGTTCCCGCTCGGAAGTTTTTCTCACTCTCTGCCTTCTGCGTTGTCTGATGCGCCACATAATCAGGTGCTCTGCGTATAGAGAATGCGCGCGAGACGAATGGTGTCATAATCGTATTTTTCATGGAGCGCCTCATACACGGGCTTTAACTTCTCGGTGCCCTCCGTCTTAAATGCGCGTGAAAGTTCCCGATACGTAGCGGGCCACACGGACGCGTTGGGAATAAGACGTTCAATGTCTTCCTTTGAGAGTGCTCCGCCTTCGACAAGTTTCTCGATGTGAGACCATATCGTGGAGAGCGCCATCTTTCGCTCCCCTGCTATTTTTTGAACCGAAAACCCCTTCAAAACGAGCGAGCGCGTTTCCTCGTACGTACTTTCTTTCGAGAGTCGGTTTGATTTCTTCCTTGTTCCATTTTCTGTATTGTCTTTCGGCTCCCAGCTTCCACCCGACGCTTTGACGAAGTTTTTTTGCATGTCTTCCAAATCCTTCTGCTCCATTTCACTGAAGACAAATTCGGTGTCATCCGACTCTTCGTGAAAGCGTTCATCGCGATTCACGATTCGCGGGTCGACGAGCAAGGCCTGCGCATTAATGCCGAGAATCTTCATCCCCATAAGCGAGCGTACTCGCGAGAGCGCAACATAGCCCTGTCCGTACGTGAATGCGTTCCGCAAATCAATTTCAGCAGCGTCGAGTGACATTCCCTGGCTCTTGTGAACGGTAATCGCCCACGCGAGACGGAGCGGCACCTGGGTAACCTCCGCGAGCACCTTGCCATCTTCTTCGACACTCCACGTCGCCGGCAACATCTTGATAGAACGTCCCGCACTCGTTTCTATAATGGGAAATCCATCCTCGCGATCAAAATCAACAACGCGCGCCAGAGTACCATTCACGTATCCCGCTTCGAAATTGTTTTTTGTACACATAACCATCGCCTCCCGCTTCACTTCGAGCACTTCGGGTGAGAGACAACTTTTGACGAGTCCTTGGAGGAGCATCTTGTTCCCCCGTGCCTCCATAGTGTACGAAGCTCGTTCTGTCGAGAGTTCCGCGAGCCGTTCGAGGTTGACCGAATCGACATCGCGGTTGTGCGTGTAGAGTTTTGTCGGCTCGATATCGGCGTATCCGATATCGGTTTGTTCGGAAAGAAGCGTGTAGTGCGACTCCTCAACATCGTTTTTTCGTATAGCCGAGAGAAGGCCAAGGAGAAGTTCGTCCTCCTGGCGATGCTGTTCGGTAAGGTAGCAGGTGAGGAACCCCGCACTTCCCCATGCGCGCGACTCGAAGGCGAAGCGCGCCACATCTCCCCGCACCGCAATCGGAGGAAGTTGGAAAAAATCACCAACGAGTACAACCTGGAGCCCGCCGAACGGCTCTTCGCGCTGTCGTACTGCACGGCAGACAACCTCAATCATATCGAGCACCCGTCCATCGAGCATTGAGACCTCGTCGATGACAAGCACCTTTGCTCGCTTGATGCGTTTTGCCGTTTTTTCTTTTGCGGCGATGGCGTCAATGTCGTAGCGGGTAAGTTGTTCTCGCGCACCGATACCGCTCCACGAGTGTATGGTCATGCCCCCGATGTGGGTTGCGGCAATGCCTGTTGAAGCGGTAACCGCTGCCGCAATATCTCTGTCTTCGAGCCATTCAATGTACTCATTGAGCACATAGGTCTTTCCCGAGCCGGGCTCTCCTGTGAGGAATATGTTCGCTCCCGTACGGAGTATGTCGAGCGCCCGCGATTGAGTCATGGGCACTATTATACAGGAGTGGCGCGGGACGCTCTATATGACGAGCGGAGCGTCGGCACCGAATTCAGTAGATGAGTCGAAATGAAATTCCTTATACACTTCCCAGCGCCGTTCTCCCTTTTTGAGGAGCGCGATGGTGTCGAATGACCCAGTGAAATTCTTACCGCCACGTTCGGTAAGTCGGCTCACAATCTCTCCCGCCTGTTCGGCTGTTCTTGGGTAGCATAGTGTTGCGTGGAGTTTCACATCGGTCTGTTCATGGGGTTTGAATTCAATCCACGGCAACTGATTGAGTTCTGCTCGGATTTCACGGACAAAGTCGACCGTTTCATCTGTGGCGTGTACATCCATGTACACGACGCGGTCGTCAAATTTTCCAAAACCGCCGAGCGAGTACTGGAGAGGACTGCGTGAACGCACAAAGCGCTCGAGGATGAGTTCCACTTCGTGAATATCGGTGCTCAAGGCATCAAAGGGTGCCTTAATGGTGAGGTGGGGGTCGATACTGGCTGTCACAGGACGGAGACGGTATGCGGAGGCGAGCGCTCTGCTCAAATTCACGTGATATTCCCTGGCTTCTCCGGCAATCATGTGCGCAATCATGTATCGCATAGGGCTGCACTATAGCATAAATTCATACGCATTCCACTCAATCATTGTGCCGCTGGTCTTTATTATCGCTGATAAATCTGTTATAACTATGCGGTTCAAATCCGGCCTCATCGTCTAACGGTTAGGACAGTAGGTTCTCATCCTACAAATCGGGGTTCGATTCCCCGTGAGGTCACAAATTTTACGAAGTAATAATTTGTGATTTTTGACAGTGTGGGACACTGTCAAAAAGAATCGAAGGGGTTGCCAGATATTTCAGGAAAACATGGACTGAAATATCGACAACCCGTACTGAACATGTAATGTTCGATTCCCCGTGAGGTCACAAATTTTACGAAGTAATAATTTGTGATTTTTGA
>CAYMIV010000002.1:0-73405 GCA_964390945.1 uncultured Candidatus Saccharibacteria bacterium | reverse complement strand
AGAGATGTCCTCACTTTTTGGTGATACTATGTAGCATATGGCTGCAGAAAAGGGTGGGAGTAGTGGTGGAGGCGGTGTCGGTTTTCCGTTGGGGGTGCTTGCGATTTTGCTCGTTGTTGCACTCGCACGGGGTGGTGGCTTTTCGAGTGGGATGTTTGGAGGGGGAGCAAAGCCCGGTTCCGGCACGGACCCCATAAGCGGGTCAATCGCGCTTGACGACGTCCTTGAGGACACGAGTATTATTTCATCACCAAACTCCGTGTCTACCACCGAAGAGCCTGCGGGTGGCTCGGGGGACGTCTCGGGAACCGATTCGTGGGGTGGAGGAACATCCAACTCTTCGGGTTATGGGGAGCCCACACCCTCTCCTATTGTTGCACCGAAGGGACAGACAACCCGCCTCTCAAACGAAAAAATCGAGAGCAAACTTGCGTCGCTCTACCGCTCACTCGATAAACTCTCCGCCGAAGTACGTGAACTTACTCTCCGCTCCCCCATCTCGCCCTATGCGGAAACAGTAACACTCGGGGTCGGTACCGCACGGAACAAAGACCCGCTGTATGAATATGTCTCCATCACAGCGAATTCAAAAAATAGTAAGGCAATCAATATTTCAAACTGGTACCTCCAGAGTTATGTGACTGAAGAAACCGACGCAATACCCCGGGGCGACCGGGTGGTGGAGAAGTGGCGCTCGCCGGTTTTGAGTGACATTCTACTCGAACCGGGCGAACAGGCTCGCATATTCACAACCGAATCGCCGATTGATGCATCGTTTAGGGAGAATATGTGCACCGGGTACCTTTCGGCGGAAAAAACATTTTACCCTTCCCTTTCGCACAGTTGTCCGCGACCGCTCGACGACATGGAAAAATTCGGCGACATCGACCTCGATGACGATTCATGTTACGACTTCGTAGAACGATTGCGCCAGTGTACGCCGCTCGATGAAGACGCTGTTGATGATGCCGACCTCTCGGGAGACTGCAATCGTTTCCTCGACAAGGCAATCGGTCACAATGAGTGCGTCACCCTGCACCGCTACGATCCGTTTTTTGATAACCCCGGCGGCTGGCGCGTGTACCTTGATCAAGACGATGATTTGTGGAGAGCGGAGCGCGAAATCATTCGGCTCATGGACGAGAATGACTTGGTTATTGACTACGTTGAGTATTAGTCTTGCGGGAGAGCCTTCCCAAAGAGGATTATTCCCGCGCACACAGAAACATTAAGCGATTCCTTTTTTCCATAGAGGGGAATGTGTATCGTTGCGTCCGCCGCGGTGCATATTTTATCCGGAACCCCGTCAATCTCGTTGCCAAAAACATAGGCAACGTCTCCCCGGGGAACATATGAACGATAATCGACAGCGTACGGTTTTTGTTCGACCGCAACGAGTGAAACGCCTTTCTTTTTGAGTTTTTTAAAAAGAGCGTCCGAATCCTCGACAGTCTCCCAGGCAACAAAGTCGGTTGCTCCGAGCGATGTTTTTTTAATCTCTTCGTTCGTGCGGCCAAAGCGATCGACGGGGGCCGGAGTATACCCTGCAAGAAATATCTTTGTGACACCTGCTCCATCTGCGGTTCGGAATATGGAACCGACATTGTGGGCGCTCCGCACGTTGTTGAGGATGATGTATGTTTTCATATGCTTTCTCTGTGTGTTCGCCATGATATATTGATATCGCAACATGCTCAATCTCTTCCCCATCCAATTTTTGGCACTCCTTGCGTATGCAATACTCCGCGTCTTTGCGGGACTCATACTTCTTGCGCTCGGGATTCGACACCTCAAGGGGCGGTCGCTGTTTGCAGAACAGTTTAGCGCGGCGGGCTTCCCGTTCGGTTGGTTTTTTGCCTGGTATGTGGGCTTTTTTGAAATACTCATCGGAACGCTCTTTGTGCTCGGTCTTGCAACCCAAATTGCTGCGCTTTTGTCGATTCTTTTGTCCCTCAAATTCCTCTACCTGCGGGGAAAAATGGCGACCATGCTCATTCCGGAGCGGATTTTCTGGGTTATTTTAATTGGTGTGTCCCTCTCGCTCTTCATAACCGGTGCCGGGGCATTTGCCTTCGATCTCCCAATTTAAACAGTTTTTGGTGCTATACTGGGGTCCTATGTCACTCGAAACAATTCTTTCATACCTCCTCCATGGGGTGCTTTCACCGTCGCCATTATTCCTTGTTCTGTTTGTCCTCGTCACCTCACTCCTCACACTCCTCGGCGTTTCCTGCTACCTGCACCGGTCACAAACGCACCGGGCGGTTGATTATGTTATTCCGCTCGATCATTTCTTCCGTTTCGTTTTGTGGATTTTCACCGGCATGGTGACGAAGGAGTGGGTTTCCATCCACCGGAAACATCACGCGAAGTGCGATACGCCGGAAGACCCGCACAGTCCCCGATATTTCGGTCTAAAAAAAATAATGCTTGAGGGTGCCGATATTTATACCGAAGCAGGAAGAAATAATCCCGGCCTTCTCGCCGAATACGGCGTCGGCACGCCCGATGACTGGCTTGAGCGAAATGTGTATGGAGGAAAGCATCGCACGCTCGGCGTCGGCGCCACGCTTGTTGTTGAACTTATTCTTTTTGGCCTCCCCGCACTCATCATTTGGCCGATTCAGATGCTCATTATTCCCATTATCGCCGCCGGGTTCATCAATGGCGTCGCGCACGTGTGGGGCGTCCCTCGATACCGCGACGGCGAGACACGTGCAGAGGGTGGCGTATTTGCAAAAATCGGCGATGCAAAAAATGTGCCGACGTACGGCCTTGCAGTTGGCGAAGAGTTTCACAACAACCACCACGCGTACCAATATCGCTACAAATTTTCGCACGCGTGGTATGAATTCGACCTTGCGGGGACATTCACCGAACTCTTGATGCTCATCGGGTTTGCGTGGGTGCCGAAACGCACCAAAGAAGTTCACCCGCACGGTTTCTAGAAACTTGAGCCGGTCGACAATAGTGCGCTCTGTGGTATAGTTTGCGTGCGCAGAAATGCGCGTTTTCAGTTCCCGCCCATAGCTCAGCTCGGTCCGCGTAGAGCATGCCCCGCTTTCTCTACCCTTATTAAGGAGGGGGTCCGCAGCGAGTAACATATCCGCCCATAGCTCAGCCGGTAGAGCAGCTCCCTTTTAAGGAGAAGGTCCCAGGTTCGATCCCTGGTGGGCGGACAGATTTGTGAGTATTCACTACAACTCCAGTACCCAGCGCTCGAGAGCGATATCAATGTCTCTCAATCCCCGATGTCCATCGTGGTAGAGAGTGAGTACTGATTCGGAGAGTGTTTCAAGTTCTCCCTTCGTAAACTTGCCGAGCGCCCGCTTTGCTTTATTGTACGGATATGCTTTCTGTTCCGCTTCTTCGGCTGTTTTTGTCACTGCGGCAAGGCGAAGTATTTTGAGTTGCCAAAAGAGAGTGCCGATGATGTTTTCCGCGCTGACGCCTTCGCGACGCGCCGCCTGGAGCAATAACCACAGCGTACGTTTATCGCGCGATGCGAGGGCGTCTGAAACCAGAAACACATTGAATTCTTTTTTTTCGTTCTCCTGAACCTCAATGCACGTTGCCCCCGCCTGTGCAAAAATCTTTTTTTGTTCCGCTAGAAGTGGTCCTTCAATGATGAGAAATGTGTTGCGGGACTCTGTGAGCGCGGCGACACTTTGGAGAACTTCTTCAAATACTTCCGGGTCTTCCGTTGGAGTATCGAGGAGCAATGCCTGGGGTCCTGAGAAAAGTGAAGAGGCGCCTGCACAATTCGCAAGCATTCCCCTTTCAAACCCCTCTGCTGTTATGCGCTCCACCGATGTACCGCCCATTTCTATTTCTCGAACGCGATCAAAGGCCTTTTTTCGTACTTCGATAGCGTCTTTGCCGAAATAAACAGTGAGCATATTTATCGTTCAAACAAACCCATTTCCTCCCAGTTTTTACCCGTCTTCGCCTCAACAAGAATGGGGACGCCGCTCGTTGCTTCAACATCCAAAACAGACTCCATGAGGTGAATGAGGTGCGGGACAACGTGTGCTGTTTTATTATTCCTCACCTCAAACACGAGTTCGTCATGGACCTGGAGCAGCATACGGACATCATTTTCCCAGCCCTGCTCCTGAATGAATGAGTCAATGTGAACCATTGCAATACGAATGAGGTCGGCTGCCGTACCCTGTACCGGCGCGTTAATTGCCATGCGTTCTGCCTGCGCGCGTATCATGGGTGCGCCAGAATTCATTCCGGGGAAATACCGCCTTCTGCCGAAAAGTGTTTCTGTGTATCCTTTCGTTCTCGCTTCTCGTTTTGTTTCCTCAAGATATTCTGCAAGCCGAGTGAAGGTGTTGAAATATGCATTGAGAAACTCCTGTGCTTCCTCGCGCGATGTTGACTCTCCCAAATTCGCACGGAGTGCATTTACTCCCATGCCATAGAGTATGCCGAAGTTGATGACTTTCGCTCGCCGGCGCATGTCCGCGGTGACCTCCGTCTCGGGAACGCCGAACACGCGTGCGGCTACGCCGCGGTGCACATCTTCTCCATTGATAAAAATCTCGCGGAGCCGCTCATCACCCGACAAAATTGCCGCAATGCGAAGTTCGATTTGCGAATAGTCTATGGAAACGAGCGTGAAACCCTCTTCAGCAACAAAGGATCGTCTGATTGCCCTTCCCTCCTCCGTACGAACAGGAATGTTTTGAATGTTTGGGTTTTCAGACGACATGCGCCCGGTGGTTGTACCGGCTTGTAGAAATGTGGTGTGGAGCCTGCCGTCAGCACCAACCATGCCCGGTATGGTGTCGACGTAGGTCGAGGTAAGTTTTTGCAATTCGCGGTACCGTAGTATTTCGTCGATGATGGGGCTTTGGTCTTTGAGTTTTTCAAGTTCCGCCTCCCGTGTAGAGCGCTGCCCCGTTGCTGTTCGCTTCTGGTTTTTCGGCTTCAGCCCCATGGTGTCATAGAGGACATTGCCTAATTGTTTCGGAGAATTGATGTTGAATTTTGTTCCAGCGAGGACATATATTGCCTCCTCGCGAGCGGCGAGTTCCTTGTGGAATTTTTTCGAGAGCGCGGCAAGATACTGGGTGTCGATTTTTATTCCGCTCTTTTCCATGCGCTCAAGAACACTGATGAGGGGGAGTTCGACCTCGCAATAGAGCCGCTCAAGTTTTTGTGCCTTAACATCCCGCACGAGCATGTCGCTCGCATCTCTAAAGGACATGGCGCCGCTCGACACCCTGCCATAAGCCAGCACGTCATCGAGTGTCGGGTTTGTTGTGTCCGAGTTAAGAAGCCAGAGCGCGAGTGCCGCTTCTTTAAACTCTCGAAGATTAACGCTCGCGTGTGGTGTTTCTTCTTCAATCGCTGTTCCGCCAAAAAGGTTTTGGAATCGGGAGCTCAATGTGCGGAAACCGAGCTCGTTGAAAAGCATGAGCGCCTTATCGGCATCGAGCCCCTCACGCCAGGTTGTGGCGGGTAGTGAAAAATGTATCGGGGCGTCGCGCCTGATTGTTGCGAGCATTTTCGAAAACTGCGCCTCCTCCTCTCCCTGCCTTAAGAGTTCTATGGTGCGTTCCCGCATGCCCGCACCACGCACCGCGCGTTCGTTGTTTTTAAGTTTTTTGTAGAGCGACTCAATGTTTCCAAACTTCACAATGAGTTCAGTTGCACCCTTCTCACCGATGCCTTTGATACCGGGGATGTTGTCGGAAGGATCGCCGCGAAGACCTTTGTAATCGGGAACGTGCTCTGGACCGAATCCGAAACGCGCCTTGACCGCGTCCTCGTCGTAGAGAATGGTGTCGTTGATTCCCTTCTTCAGGGTGTACACCATGACCCTTTTTCCATCAACAAGCTGGAGTGTGTCCATATCACCGGACGCAATGATGGTGCGTAATTGTTTATTGCTTTTCACCTGCTCGACAATCGAACCAAGGATGTCATCTGCCTCAAAACCCGGGTTTTCAAAAACAGGAATGTTGCACGCGGCAAACACATCGCGCGAGCGCTCAATCTGCGCGATAAGAAGGTCGTCTGTTTTTGGGCGCCCTGCTTTATAGCCATCGTATACTTCATGCCGATATGTCGGTTTCGGGAGATCGAAGCAGGCGGCAATATAGTCTGGTTTGAGCTCTTCAATGATTTTAAGGAGCATCGCCACAACGCCGTAGAGCGCGCCGGTCGGCTCCCCTTTTGGAGAGGTGAAATCGGGAAGCGCATGGTATGCGCGATGGAGAATCGCGTGGGCGTCGAGAAGCACGAGGGTTTTTTGATTTTTTGATTCTGTTTTTTTACTCGTCATAGGTAATGAGTCTCCCCCTTTTGGGGTCTATGGTGATTTCGATGCGGCGTGTGTTTTCGGGAATGAGGTCGGCGATTTTTTCAGGCCACTCGATACACACGAGGTTTGCGGGGTTTGAAACAACCTCATCAAAACCAAGCACCCGCATCTCATTGTTGTCTTCGACACGATACGCATCGATGTGCACGAGAGTTGAGAAGTGTGGGTGTTTCGGTATTGCATACGATTTCATAATGACAAACGTCGGGCTTGTGATGCGTTCTCGAACACCAAGCTCTTGGGCGAGCAATTGTACAAACGTTGTCTTCCCCGCCCCCAAATCACCTTTAAGCGCGAGGACGTTCGCCCCCTCGCCCCCCGAGAGGCTTTCTATCACCTCGCGCGTGACGATACTTGTTTCTGGCTCGTTCTGAACCACCAACCTTTTCATGGGAGCATTCTACCACCGAAAACCGATTTGATTGAGAAAAAGAAACCCCGCGTCGGTTTTGCCCGACGCGGGTCATCTCTGCGTGTCCTCACCAGTGGTACCGGCGGGGATCCACTCGCCGCACCGTGCAGCGGGTGTGGCCGTTTGCGGCGACGCAGCTCCGCTCCGTCACCACCCGCACCCCGCCCGTGTAGTTGTGATGGTGGGGAACCAGCGGGACGACAGCACACCCCGACAAAGCCAGAACGACCACTGCAACGAGCACCTTCATGGGTGACATCCTTTCTTTGGGTAATGAAACTGCTTAAATTATATCATAAGCAAATATTTTGTCAATCTCTCAATAACCGCTTATATGCTCATTTTTAAGTGGTACCATTACGGTATGCAGTTTGACGACAATCTTCAAAAATCAAAGGTTTCCGAGCTTCACCACCGCGAGGAAGAGGCGCTCGTGAGCACCCTTGCCCCGAAATACGGGTATCCCTATATCGATTTAAAAGGTCTCGCAATTGATAGTGACGCACTTACCCTCATCAGCGAAGCGGACGCGAAATTTGCGGAAGTCGCACTCTTTGCAAAAAGCACCGATACGCTTTCTATTGCTATTCGAAACCCTAAGAATCCGGAAACACTCGAGATGCTCGATCGTGTCAAAAATATCGGCCTCACCCCGCACGTGTACATGGTGTCGCTCTCAAGCCTTGAGTATGCGTGGAGCCGATATGGCGACATAAAGAACGCCTCTGCGGTAAAGCGCGGAATACTCGATGTCGATGCGGATTCAATTCTTTTATTCCAAGAAAAAATTCACTCATACCTTGACGTCGCATCACTCATTGCAAATATTCAGCACGACGGGGGGAAAGAGCAGGTCACACAGATTATCGGGGTACTTTTCGGCGGTGCGCTCGCGCTCAACGCATCCGATGTTCATATTGAGCCGGAATCTCTCGCAACACGCATTCGCTTTCGCCTCGACGGGGTGCTTTGGGATACGGTTGAGATTCCGAAGAGCCTTTCCGCGCTCATTGTTTCGCGCTTCAAACTTCTCTCGGGGCTCAAACTCAATATACGAAACGAGGCGCAAGACGGTCGTTTTACATTCGATATCGGGGATAGGAAAATTGAAGTTCGCACATCGGTCATTCCCGGGGGGTATGGAGAGTCTATTGTTATGCGTCTCCTCGACCCGGGTGCGAGAAGTTTCAAACTCGAGTATTTGAATTTCGGGTCGCGGCTTCGAGAAGTTGTTGCGGAAGAATTAAAGCGCCCCAACGGCGCGATTGTGACAACAGGACCGACCGGGTCGGGAAAAACAACCGCGCTGTACGCATTCCTCCAAGCAGTGCACACACCGGAAGTGAAAATCATCACAATTGAGGACCCAGTCGAATACAAACTTCCCGGCATTGTGCAGACCCAAGTCAGTGATAATTATTCGTTTGCGGCCGGGCTCCGCGCCGTCCTCCGTCAGGACCCGGATGTTATTATGGTTGGCGAAATCCGCGATCGCGAGGTTGCGGAAACCGTGGTTCATGCAGCCCTCACCGGTCACCTTGTGTTCTCAACACTCCACACCAATAGCGCCGTAGGTGCGTTTCCACGCCTCATCAACCTCGGTGTTGATTCGCGAATGATTGGAAGCGCCTTCAACCTCATATTGGGTCAGCGCCTTGTGCGAAAACTTTGCGAGGCGTGTCGTGTTTCACGCGATGCGAATACGGAGGAACAAAAACTTATTGCGAGAATTATGGAACAACCAGTTGCGCTCCAAACAGTGTATGAAGCCGCGGGGTGCGATGCGTGCGGACACAGTGGTTATAAGGGACGAATGGGAATCTACGAAGCGGTTATGGTTGATAAGGCTGTTGAGGAAGCGATTGTCAGCGATTCGCGGGAAGAAAATATTCGCATGGCGGCAAAACCACAAGGGATACCCACATTGCAGCAGGACGGCGTTATGAAAGCGCTCGCGGGATTTACATCACTTGATGAACTCGCTCGCGTTGTTGATCTCTATGGAATCAAAAACGAGTTGGGTGAGGGGTTTTAATATCAAAAGGCGTCTCGCCCGTTAGAAATGGGTTTTCTTTTTGGGTCAAGGGGGTTGTTTTTATTTTGTGTGCTATATTCCGATGAGAAATTCCTTCTTCCGGTTGTGCACGTTGAGAACATCCAGCCGATAACCCTCTAAGCAAATGCTTCCGTATGAAAGTGGCATTTGGGACTAAGGAATAGCTCAGTGGTCACGCTCAAGGCGAGCACCAAACTACCCTCGTTCGAAATACCAAGTTTACTTAGAGGGTTATCCTCTGGATATTATGTGACCTTTTGAAGAGAGAACATCGCTGCGCAGAAACGCAGTGATGAATGAACATTTGCGGGCTATTCTAGCATAGTATGGGTTTTTGTCAAGACTTTTTTGGGCTTCTTTTTAGTGTTTTTTTCTATACAATAAGCGTCTATGGGGCAAGAATTTTCTGAAAAAAGGGGTCTTGGGCGCGATTCTGTGGGAAACCTCGATCAAACACTTCGCCCTCAACACTGGGATGAGTATGTTGGGCAAACAAAAATAAAGGAGAATCTGCGAATTCTTCTTACTGCGGCACGCGAGCGTGGTCATGCTGCTGAACACATCCTCCTCTATGGTCCGCCTGGGTTGGGGAAAACCACCCTCGCTCATCTTGTATCAAAAACACTCGGCACAAATATGCGGACGACCTCGGGACCCGCTATTGAACGTGTTGGTGACCTCGCCGCAATTCTCACCAACCTCGCTCCTGGTGATGTGCTTTTTATTGATGAAATTCACCGTCTCTCGAAGACAATTGAAGAGGTGTTATATCCTGCGATGGAGTCGGGGGTTCTCGATATTATTATCGGCAAGGGTCCTTCCGCCCGAACAGTTCAGCTTGAATTGCCACCCTTTACACTTGTTGCGGCAACAACAAGAATTTCGCTCCTTTCTGCTCCGCTCCGATCGAGATTTTCTGGTGGTACGTTTCGGCTTGAGTTTTATTCTGAAGAAGAAATAACAGAAATCCTCCGTCGGTCTTCCGAAATTCTTGCTGTTTCTGCAAGTTATGAAATTCTTTCTTGTGTAGCGCGCCGT
Source organism: uncultured Candidatus Saccharibacteria bacterium (assembly GCA_964390945.1). Lineage (GTDB taxonomy): Bacteria > Patescibacteriota > Minisyncoccia > Phycocordibacterales > UBA918 > Damh-18. Next base: position 63,562 of record CAYMIV010000002.1, on the reverse strand, counting down.
TGTCGCGCAACACCACGAACCGCAAACTACCTCTTGAAGCGGTGCCGGGATTTGGCACAACTCGAAAAGAAAAATCTTGACGCTGCTGTGGTTGAAAAAACATTTGCCCTCCTTGAAATCGATTCGCTTGGTCTTGGGTCTCCGGATCGGGCTGTATTGGATGTTGTAGTGAGAATGTTTAGTGGTGGACCCGTGGGGCTTAACACCATCGCCGCGGCAACTGGTGAAGAAATGTCAACAATTGAAGATGTTATTGAGCCGTACCTTATTCGTCTCGGCCTCATTGAGAGAACCCCCCGCGGTCGCACCGCGTCTGCTGCGGCATACGAGCATTTGAAAAACTCTTCCCATTAGCGGAAAGAGACGTTACACTACGGCAACTGTTGTATTGCAGTGTTTTGTCAGTCTGGTTTCGGGGCAAAAGGCGGTTGTTTTAGAGTTTGCTGAGTAATTATATTTTATGTCAGGACATAACAAGTGGAGTAAAATCAAACACAAAAAGGCGGCGTCCGATTCACAGAAGAGTAAGATTTTTTCAAAACACGCCAGTCTCATTGCTGTTGAGTCACGAAAGGCGCATGGTGACCTTGCCGCCCCGGGGCTTTTGGCGGCTATTGACCGCGCAAAAAGAGATTCCATGCCGAAAGAAAATATAGACCGTGCTGTAATGAAGGGTAAGGCGGCAGAGGGAGCGTCTTTGGTTGAGGTGCTTTATGAAACATACGGTCCTGGTGGTGCTGCTGTGCTCATAACTGCGGTCACAAACAACCCAAACCGCACCACACCGGAAATCAGGCACGCGCTCAGTAAGCACGGCTATCAACTTGGTGGTGCTGGATCTGCTTTGTGGGCGTTTATGAAAACACCCCAGGGGTATATACCTTCCTCTCCCCTTGAACTCTCGGATGCTGATGGTGAGAAACTTGCTGAACTCATTGAAGCCCTTGAGGAACATGAGGACGTGCAGGACATATTCACAACAGCAGACTCCGCGCCGGAGGTTGGTTTTGAATAAGTATGGAATCTGTTCGTGTTCTTGGAGTGGACCCTGGTTATGACAGGGTTGGTGTTGCTGTTTTAGAACAAAAAAACGGTGTGGAGACGCTCCTCTATTCTTCATGTATCACCACCAACCGCTCTGACTCGCTTACAGAACGTATTTTTGTTGTCGGAAACGCTATTTCCTCAATTTTAAGCGAGTATAAACCAACAATACTCGGGATAGAAACGCTTTTTTTTAACAAAAACACCAGGACTGCTATTGGTGTTGCGCAGGCGCGTGGTGTTGTTGTATATGTGGCGCGTTGTTTTGGTTGTGTTGTTCGTGAATTTGGTCCGCAAGAGATTAAGGTTGCTGTGACCGGATATGGAAAGAGTGATAAACAATCCGTATATGATATGGTAAATCGGCTTATCTCCGGCGTTCCAAAGGGTGCGCTTGATGATGAGTATGATGCGATTGCTGTCGGGATTACTTGTTTGGCTCATGAGCGGAGTTGATGTTTGTTTTTGGGTTGCATAACCCGAAAAGTTTTGATAAAAATACCAAACGAATTATTAATGAGTACATGTATGATGTTTGATATTGCGCAGGCGAACTCGTTTGAGGAGGAAGAGGAGAAGGACGAATTGGATGATTCGGTTCTTGATGAACTTGAGGGTGATGATTTGGTGGATGAAGAAGTTGAAGATCATGGTTTGATGGCCGCCCCGGAAAGCGAGAAGTCGCTTGAAGTCTTTGATGGTGATGCGAAGGATGGTGATTTGCCGCTTGAGGAAGAAGAGGGTGATGTGGATGACTACGACTCGTTTGACGATGAGGATGATTTATAAAAACATCCAAACCTCTTTCCCCGCCCTGCTGTGGTTTGCACAAGTTTTGTTTTGGTGGTTTTTCTAAAAACAAAGCACTGTTTGTTTGTGCAATAGGATGTTACTATCTGCAATATGTTGCACCTTTTTGGGCGCACCAAACATAACCTGAAAGAGTTTCTTGTTGATGTTTTTGTGGTGCTTGTTGCGTGTGGTTTTGTTGTCGCAGGCGGTGTTTTTTTATGGATTTCAACACTCGATATACCGGATCTCTCCTCTTTTGAAGAACGCCGGGTTCTCCAGTCAACAAAGATTTTTGATCGAACTGGTGAGGTTCTACTCTATGACCTTCATCAAGATGTGCGGAGAACGATTGTTCCGTATGAAAAAATATCGAGGCATATAAAAAATGCATCTGTTGCAATTGAAGATGATACGTTTTTTGAACATAGTGGGGTGCGCCCACTCGCAATTCTCCGTTCAATGGTTACTAACATTAAGAATGGTGGTGGTCCTTTTAGTGGTGCTGGTGGTTCTACTATTACTCAGCAGGTAATAAAAAACTCAATCCTCCAACAAGAGAAGTCGCTTACTCGAAAGATTAAAGAGGCTATACTCGCAGTCCGCCTTGAACAAATACTCACAAAAGAAGAAATTCTCTCCCACTATTTAAACGAGTCGCCGTATGGTGGAACTATTTATGGAGTTGAAGAAGCCAGCCTTTCGTTTTTTGGAAAACAGGCGGCGGACGTGACTCTTGCTGAAGCTGCGTATCTTGCCTCCCTTCCGCAACTCCCGACATATTACTCTCCGTATGGGAACCATGTTGATGAGCTTGAGAAAAGAAAAAACCTTGTTTTAGAAAGAATGAAGTTGTTGGGTTTTATTTCTGAGGAGGAGTATATAAGTGCGGTTGCTGAAAAAGTTGAGTTTAAGCCGCAGTCCGCAACAGGAATTCGTGCTCCTCACTTTGTTATGTATGTTAGGGAACAACTTGCTGCACTCTATGGGGAAGAATCACTTGCGGAGCGCGGTCTTCGTGTAATTACAACCCTCGATTGGGAACTCCAGGAGGCTGCGGAGGAGATTGTGCGTGAGAAATCCCTCTATAATGAAAAAACATTTAATGCGGAAAATGGTGCGTTGGTAGCTGTCGATCCGAAGTCCGGAGAAGTTCTTGTTTTGGTCGGTTCTCGTGATTATTTTGATACTAAAATTGACGGCAACTACAATATTGCTGTTGCGCTTCGGCAACCAGGTTCCGCATTTAAACCGTTTGTGTATGCTACCGCGTTTGGTAAGGGCTATACTCCGGAAACTGTTGTATTTGATTTGGAAACACAATTTTCTACCGCTTGCCCGATGGATAATTTTACTTCACAGGATAATTGTTACTCCCCAAAAAACTATGATGAAAAGTTTCGTGGGCCAGTGTCGCTGCGAAACGCGCTTGCTCAATCATTAAACGTTCCTGCTGTAAAAACACTTTATTTGGCGGGAATTGCTCCCTCAATTAAAACAGCGCGTGATTTGGGGGTTTCCACGCTCACAAATCCAAACCAGTACGGTTTAACACTGGTTCTCGGGGGTGGTGAGGTTCGCCTTATCGATATGGTTGGGGCGTATGGTGTTTTTGCAAACGAGGGTGTGAAAAATGAGCAACACTCTATTCTCCGTATTGAGGATAATACAGGTTCTGTTATTAAAGAATATTCCGGTGAACCAACCCGAGTTATGGATGAGGAAATAACACGCAAGATATCAGATATTCTCTCTGACAACGTCGCACGAACCCCTCTTTATGGTCCAAATTCCCTTCTATACTTCCCAAACCGTGATGTTGCGGCAAAAACAGGCACCACAAATGATAAGCGGGATGCGTGGATAATAGGGTATACCCCTAACCTCGCGGTTGGTGCGTGGGCAGGAAACAATGATAATAGGTCTATGAGTGAAATTTCAGGCCTTATTATTACGCCTATGTGGAGGGCTTTTATGGATGTTGCTCTCTCAAAAATACCAAAAGAAACTTTTACGGAACCAATCCCAACACCAGGTACAGTAAAACCTGTGCTTCGTGGAGTTTGGTTTGATTCAGAAAGAAACAATGGTGTTGGTGATGCAAATATTACAGACTCTATTACCGGGGCACACTCAATTCTCTATTATGTTAAAAGGGACGACCCAAATGGCCTTATACCTGAAAACCCGGAATCCGACCCGCAATATTCCCGATGGGAATATGCTGTGGATCTTTGGAAAAAACAACTTCTTGGGGTTTTGAGCGAAAAAAAGAGCGAGTAATTCCTATAACACCTCTTTTGGAGTGTTTTTTTCCCCTAATCTCCCTTTAAGGTGTGTGAGTATTTCCTTTTTATGCATGAGTATTTCGCTCCGAACTTGACCGTTGTTTCGAATAGTGAGTGTTTTTGTGTTTGGTGAATAGGAACACTGTGCGTCGGGAATAGATATTTTTAAAATATCAGAAACCACCTCTTGGAATGTTTGTATTACTGTTCTCTCCGGCGCCTTGAGTCTTTTTTTATAAACATCCAGGAGGTTGTTTATTTTAATGGGTCCTCCTTCTTTTTTTATTCTCATTATTATTTGTTCATAGGCATCACTAAATATCGAAGCGAGCGGTCATGTAGGTTTTCAATAACCATTGGCCTTCCTATGCCAGCACAGTGAAAACATACACTCTCATCAGTTAAATATTGGGTTATTTCGCTTAAATATCTTTGGTTGAAGTTAAGTGTAATTTCTTGACCTTCTATTGCCGCGTGAATTGATTCTGTTGTTGAGCCGCTTTCGGTGTTTTGGGATGAGAGAGTGAGATATTTTCCTGAAAGTATAAGTGATACCTGTAAAAATTTATTAAGAAATATGTTTGTTTTCTTTAAGGAATTAATAAAATCAACTGTGTGTATAGTTGCATGTGAAACATATTCTTTTGGAATTATTTGTTCATAGTCAGGGAAAGTCCCGTTTATGAGGCGTGTTGTTATGTATATGTTTTTTACCCGGAGAGCACATTGGTTTTCAGTAACATATAAATCAATCTCGTCAGACATCTCCGCGACACGCGCCATCTCGAGTGCGTTTTTAAATGGTATAAGGAGGTGATGATCCAACACAACATGAGGTTGAGCGACAGTTTTTTCCATAAGACGGAAAGAGTCGGTCGCAACAAAGGTGAGTGTGTTCTCTTTTTTTTGATATATGTATACGCTCCCAAGTTCCGGTTTTATTGATGATTGTGATGCTGTGAAGGCTGTTGTTTTTATACCAAGAGCAAATTGAGAGCCTTTTATTTTTTTTGGTTTCTCCTCTATTTTTGGTATTTTTGGGAAGTCTTCTGGTGGGAGGCTCCGTATTTCTGTTTTTGAGTTTTGTGATTCAATAACAAGGTTTTCACCTTCAATTGAGATTGAAATTGTTTTTTGGTTAATGAGGTTTATTATTTGAAGAAGTGTTACGGCGGGAACTGCAATAGTTCCCGGTGTGGTGTTTTTTATCGGTATCTCCACCTCAATATGAATTTCAAGGTTTGTTGATTTAAAAAACAGCGTATCTTTTGTTGCTTCAAGGAGAACGCATTGGAGAACGGGGAGAGTAATGTGCTTTGTACTCACACGAGCAACAACATCAAGGGCATTTTTAAATTCTTGTGTGTCTAAAGTGATGTGCATAGTGTGTTTTTATTTTTCTTTTTTTAAAAAACAATTTTATTATTAGTTGTGTGGATGTGTGGATTGTGGATTTTATACAATAAATACAACATATTTTTTAAAACAATTTTGTATAAATATGTGTATTTTATAAACAAAGGAATAATAATAATGTGAGTAACGCCCTATAAATAATTTATTTTTATAGAGTGAAACGAAAGAACACAGGAAAACCACAATCTGTAAAGAACAAAACACACATTTTCCACACCTTACTTAAGGAGTGTGCGTATTTGGGAAACCTCATCCTCGAGGTCTGTGTCGCCAATAAGTTCCCGCTTTATTTTTTCACACGAGTGAATAACTGTAGTGTGGTCACGACCACCCAATTTTTGACCGATAGCAGGGTATGAAACTTGAAAATCTTCACGGAGAATGTACATAATGAGCTGACGGGGTTTTACAACCTCCTTCCTCCTTGTTTTTTCATAAATACTCGCTGGTTCAACATCATAAAAACGGGCGATTTTGTCAACAACATCGGAAACAGCGAGAGATTTTCTCGGCCGTGTACTATTTTTAATAAGAACCTTCACCTCATCGAGTGTGAGTGTCCTACCAAGGAGTTGTGATTGACAGAGAATGGTATTTAAAGCACCCTCAAGCTCTCGAATATTTCCCTCTATTACTCCAGAAAGATGGTCAACAACATCATTTGATAAGGTTATGCCGTTTTGGGCGGCTTTTGACTTTAAAATAGCCCCACGCGACTCCGTATCAGGGGACGGGATATCAACGATCATTCCTTGTGAAAAACGAGAACGCAGGCGCTCTTCCATATTTAACATAAGCGCAGGATGTACATCGCTCGAGAAAACAATTTGTTTGTTGTTGTCGTGCATTGCATTAAAAAGATGGAAGAGTTCTTCTTGTGTTTTTTCTTTATTTGCAAGAAACTGTACGTCGTCCATAATCAAAACATCATATTGGCGATATTTATCCTTAAAATTATTCGCCGTTCCACTCTGGAGAGAATTCATATAATCAACCGCAAAACGCTCACTCGTCACATAGAATACCTTCTTCCCAACGCGTTTCAACTGATTCCCAACCGCTTGAATAAGGTGGGTTTTTCCATGCCCAGTCTTTCCATATATAAAGAGGGGGTTGTATGCAATACCCGGCTTTAGAACAACAGTTTTTGCCGCCGCATGAGACAACTCATTAAAAGGACCGACAACAAAAGTTTCAAATACATACTTTGGGTTCAAATTGTCGCTCTTGTTTATGTAATACTCTTCGAGAGGAAGAGCCGCATTCACTGTTTGTTTTTTTGAGGATTCTATTTTTCTATCGCTTCTCTGCACAACCGCATACTCAATACTCCTTACATGCGGGGTTAAATCACGAAGCGTCTTTAAAATAAGGGCCTGAAACTTATCACTGACCCAATCCCGGACAAAAACACTCGGAACAGCAAGTGAAACAGTGCCGTCTTCAAGGGAGAGAATATAGGTGTCCCGAAACCACGTCTTAAAGTTTGCTGGTGTTATCGAGAGTTCGATATTAACAAGCGCATCATCCCAAAGTTTTTTAACATCAATTTGTTCCGTTTGAACAATACTTGTCGATGTGTTTGGGAGATAACTCATAGTGTTCATCTGAAAAACAAATGTAATGACAGACATTATACCGACCTGTGGAAAAGTGTAAATATAGTTGATTATTCGCCATATAAAAAACAAACCTGCACAACCACTGTGTACAACGTGTGGAGAACAAAAAAAGATTGCTTTTGTTTTCCATGTAGTGTAGAGTGGCGAAATCAGACAAACAACATGTCCAAACAAACATACCAACCAAAAAAGAAGAAGCGAGCGACAACACACGGGTATCTTGTGCGCTCCGCAACAAAAAAAGGAAAAAAAGTTCTCAAAGCGCGGCGCAAAAAAGGCCGTGCAAAACTTAGTGTATAGTCGTAGACTATACCCATGATGAAGAAAAAAGAACGATTGACGAGAGAGGTGTTCAATCGTTTTTTTTCGTCAGGGAGACGCACGCACGCACCACACCTCTATTGTGTTTACTCACAACACCCAAAACTGCATTGCGCTGTGGTAATACCAAAAAAAATCGTAAAACTTGCGGCTGAACGAAACAGAGCACGCCGGCGAATATACAACACAATACGAACAACAGGAATAAAAAACGGCGTATATATTTTTATACTGAAAAAACCAATCAACACACTTACCCCACCGGAACTGCGCGCCCACATTACCAACCTCGTCTCACAATCATAAAATCACCACTATGTTTGGAACAATTTGGCATACCATATTCTTTGACCCGGTATACAACACACTCGTTTTCTTTATTGACGCCGTTCCAAAAGGCGACGTCGGGATTGCCATTATCCTCACTGTGGTGTTGGTAAAACTCATTCTCCTCCCCATCTCTCTTAAGGCGGCAAAAACACAAATTGCAATGAGGGATCTTGAACCAAAACTCAAAGACCTCAAAGAAAAATATAAGGAAAAAAAGGAGGAGCTCGCTCTTAAAACAATGGAGCTCTATCAAAACGCGGGAGTAAATCCATTCTTGAGCATCCTTCTCCTCTTTATTCAAATTCCCATCATCATTGCGCTCTATCTCGCTGTTTCAAATGGAGGAGGGGTTCCGCTCCCCAATATAAACACAGCCCTACTCTATGGGTTTGTTCCAAACCCGGAAAAAATTACAATGCTTTTCTTTGGGATTCTCGACATCACCGCAAAAAGTTTACCACTCGCGCTCCTTGCAGGCGCAACACAGTACCTCCATGGACACCTCTCAATACCAAAAACAGAGCCACGCGACCCCAAAGCAGCACCAAACTTCAAAGAAGATATATCAAGAAGTATGAACATGCAGATGAGATACATGATGCCAATTCTTATTACATTCTTCGCATACTCAATCTCAAGCGCCATTGCACTTTACTTCTTTGTGAGCAACATCATGGCAATTTTGCAGGAATATGTGGTTCGGCATAAAGGCCTCAAACAAACATCCCACCAATAAAACTACTCGGATCGTGTGGTTGTATCATACAACCACAAGGAGTTGTCGTTTTTATTTATCATATAGACGAAGGATCCGTCCACACTTACACCAATACTTGAAACATCAATCTCGCGCCCACCCTCAAAAAACATATCACTCAAAAGAAATGATTGGTTTGTACCCGGGTCAACCTCCCAGAAACTGTCTTTGAGAGAAACCAACCCCTTGTACCACATATCGGGATAATCACCCGAAAGCGCGAGCGCGGGAGCAGAACAATAAAGCGTCAGTGTGTTTGTTTTCGGATTCCCGACGCACTTCTCCGGAAATAGGGATATAGGGAGTGGTGTGTTTTGTGCACCCACAACACTCGAAGTAAAAACACCATTTTCAGTTAGTGTGGAAAGGACCACACCCTCACCATATGGGACCGGAAGAAGGCCAAATCCGCCGTTTGATACATAATGCAAACCACCATCAACCGTATATACAAAACCAAGCAGTTTCGATGAAGGGGTTGTGTACGCATAGGTGGTTGTGCTCGCTACCGCAAGCCGCAACTGTTTGAGAGGTGTGGTGAATAGTTTTGTTTTTTTCTCCGTGTCGAGATTAAGTTCAACCCCCACCGTGCCATCAGCAAGTGTTTCAAGGTAGCGCACAACAGAGTCGGAAATAAACACAACCTCAACCGAATTTGGCTGCAAACCAACCATATTGAGTAAAACACCACCCCCATCAATCGTCCCGATTGTGGTAAGAAATGCACCGCCATCCTCGTGTGTAATCGCAACGCGGGAACCGTTTTTTGAAAACACAGCACTGCTTGTTTTTGGTATGGTAGTGCCGCTTACTTTTTTAACTTCTCCGGAAACAATATTCAAATCATATATGTGACCGGTTCCTCGCTCAACAAAACGCAACACATCTCCCACAAATACCGCGCCAACAACCTCGATACCGACAACAACTTGGCGGAGCGCCGATACTGAAACCTCATTGTCTGTTACTGGTGAGATTGTGTCGGGAGGTGGGGTGTTGTAAGAATCTGTTTGTGTTTCCCCACGAATACCAAAAGAGGTAAAAATGTCGGCCGTGCTCTGTGGTGCTCCAAATACCATGAGGTATCCCCACACAACAAGAACCACCACAATGAGGAGTGCGCCGAGGATGATAAGGGATTTTTTCATAAAATCTTAATACTTCAAGGGGTGACAGATATTGTATATGTACAAGACGCCGGAGGTCCCGCATTATACGAACCATTCCACAATGCACTACACCATGTTTGGCACGACGCACCCGAGTCAAAAGTTTGAGTTGAGCAAAGGGCAGTTACTTGAGTTGAACCCGACCCCGAACCCGACCCAGATCCAGAACCGGTGCCCATTGAGGGGGCGTTCTTTAGTGAATTTAAAACATCCAGTTTAACCAAGTCAGGGTTAATGGTGTACAACACAACCCAAGGAATAAGAAGGATTGCAAGACCGAGTAAAACACCCTGAATGTCTTTTTTTGCCGACGCTTTATCGGTAATGATGTCTGAAAACGCCCACTTGAAACCCGCGATGGCGATTTTTACCACTCCAAACATGGCGCCAATCCCGATAATGCTGATGTAGATTCTGTTGAGAAAATCAGGAATGCTCGTGACAGGCGTATTTGGTGACAAACCAGGGAGGGTGGTGAGGGGGATGTAATCGGCGGCAAATGCAGAGAGGGTAAAGACAAAGAAACACACACCAAAACATATCCAAAAATACACACTCACATAAACAATTCGACACCAATTTCCCAAAAACACGTTATTTTTTGTAGTAAATTGTAAACGAGTTCGAAACCTGTTGCGGTATCGTACGATCGACCGAAAGACGGCAATCAACCCTTGCCGAACCCTCCCCTTCTCCAACCGGACGAAGCGTCAGTGTGTTGGGGCGGTCACCGGTTGCTGAAACCAAATCACCATTAAGCGACCACATGTAGGAGTGAACCGCCGCGCCCCCATTAGTATTATCGGTGTAATAAGGAGATGCAACAATAGTTGTTTCGTCACCCTCGAGAATAAAGTCTGCGGTAAGCGCCCGCATATTCATCCCACTAAGGGCATGTTCCTCATAAAAATACAGTTCTGGCTGTACTGGGGCAACTTCCACACCGCCCCCACCCACCAACGTTCCGCGGCGATCATACACCTGCACCGAAAGTCTGTGTCTCCCAAAAGGCGGCACCTCAAACTCCATAAACGGCTTACCCTGGACCGGACCCCCATACAGTGAATTATTATCGAGGCGCCAATCATACCCATAAGTGGTTGCGTCACCATTAAAACCATGGAGCAGCGCAATGGCGCGAACGCTCCCTTGCGGCGTGGGAAGCGGCTTCCCTTTATACAAGAGCGGAACCACAGTGTCGGCCTCGAGCACAACATCAACCTTGGTTGTCACAAATGAATGGCTTGTTTCCTGTGATACACCACCATTGTTTGTGATTTGTGCGCGCACTGTGTGCTTCGTTCCCACCTCGCCGGTGGTAAAGGTGATTGAGCGCATATTTTTTCCTTCCGAAAACTCAACACCATCAACGTACCATGCAATATTCGAACCCGCCAAATTTAGCCCTGGAGTCTCGAGCGAAACAGAAACGGGATAGAGCGGAAGAGGAAAAGATGGCTGTGAAGAAAGAGAAATTCCACCCCCCGACAAGAGGCTTGTAAAACTCTGTGCTTGTGCGGAAGAAGAAAAGAACGCAACAAAAACACCTACAATGAATATAGAAACAAACAACCGTATGCGCGCATATGAACAAATGCCCATATAGGTAAAGTTTATCACACACCCGCAATCTCCCGCGCACTTTTCACTGTGTCTTTCGCCACAACATATACCACCCAGATAAGGGCTCCGGGGAATATCGGAATCACGTAGCAGAGCACAATACAAACAAAAAGAATGATTGTTGCGGTCACAGAATCCATAAAGGAAATTCCTATAAAATGAAAAAAGAGAATGTATCCGAGAAATACACAAAGCGCAACAAGAAAGGCGAAAAACCAAAAAAACATCCCCATCTCATCAAATCCGGGAATGTCAGCAAACCAACCGACGACGGTCTTCCCCGCCTCGAGCAACCAACCAGTCACCGTTGCCACAACACCTCCCCCGCTCGTCATTTCTTGAATAACCACATGAACCCCAACCAAACCAAACGCTATAAGTCCAAGTACGAGTTGGGCACCATACGCAAACACGGCGGGCATAATGAGAAAACGAGCGGCGGCACGCCCGGTGGTTTTTATAGCCGCCGAACCACCCCCAGGAAAGGCGGAGGATTTTGACAGTGGAGTGGCGAATTGTTTGTGTGCCGCGTCACGAACATTGGTTGATGTAGAGACGCGAGAAGCCTCTGTTTTGGCGTTATTGCGGACCGTGCGCACCCTTCGGTAGGCGTCTTTTGCAACCCCCGGTCGCTCATCCAACCTTCGTGCTGCTGGAGAACGATATCTGTTGCTCCTTCTCCCAGACGCGCCTCGGTTGAGTGAGCGGTATGTGGCATCGATGCGTTCAATGGTTGATTCATTCGCGGGCAAGTCCGGTCCGTCCTCTGGCACACTGGTAAAATCCGAATATTCGGCAGCATTTCGCACCCCTTCCTCGTCTGTGTATTCGTCATTTTCACGCTCCCGCATAGCGTAGTGTTGAGATGATTATTTTCCTTGAAGCTCAAGCCGAGCGTTCCGTATCTGAAGGAGCTGAGACGGGTCTGATGTGATAATCTGGTCTTCTGTATACGAAGCAATTGTTTTAATGGCAACATGCTTCATGCCCGCAAAGAAAATACCTTCACCAACACCAGATTCAAGAAGAAGAAACTTTTCCTCGTCGGTGAGGTTGAATACGCTCTGGAGCGTATCGACTGCTGTCGGGGATTGCTTCATGAGAAGTTGCATTGAAGAGTTGGTGATCATTGGTACGCCATACGGTGAACGGAGAAAATCGTCCACATCTTGGGTTATGGTGGCAAGTCCAAGATAGTACTTGCGTCCGCGCTTGGCGAGGTTGTGGAGAAACGACGCTGTGTCGGGCGACTTGAGCATCCACCACGCCTCATCAATGACGAGAAGACGTTTTTTAAGTTCGCGGCGAATTGCGCCCCAGATATGGTTCGTCACGATATACATTGCAATTGTCTTCAGCTCCTCCTCCATATCACGGAGAGAAAAGACAATGAATTTTTGATTGATATCAACGTTGGTTGGCTGATTCACAAACCCAGCCCACGTGCCTGTTGTGTATTTTGAGAGGCGCTGCACCAACGACTCGCTTCCCTCCATGCCCGCAAGTACCATTTCGAAATCGGAAAGAAGGGGCGGGCTCATGTTGGTGAAGTCGGTGTTCCCAGTGATGTCTTTGAGTGCGTACGTCTCCCGGAGCGCCTGGTCAATAATCGCGTCCTCTTCCGGAGTAAGACCGGAAAGCATGAGTTTAAAGAGACCGACAAGTTCAATGATGTGAGAGCGGAGCAAATCATCCGGACTCTCATCGGGTTGCGGTATCGGCAGGTCGAACGGATTGATGTGGTGGGACGAAGAGAGTGAAATGTTGAAGAAGCGGCCGCCCGCCGACTCTGCCAAATACTCATATTCCCGCTCCGGGTCGATGACAATAATTTCGGTCCCGAACATGAGGGAGCGGAGTATTTCCAACTTTATCGCGTATGACTTTCCTGCGCCGGACGTTGCAAAGGTGACCGAGTTGTAGTTGGGGAGCGAAAAGCGGTCGAAAAGAATAAGCGATGAGTTGTGGCGGTTTATCCCGTAGAGAATACCGTTGTTTGAGGTGAGGTCAAACGAAGTGAATGGAAAAAAACTGGAAAGTGGCGAAGAGTTGAATTTGCTGTGCACCAAGAGTTCATCTGAAACAGTCGGTATGATGCTGCGGAAACCCTGCTCTTGTTGGAAAAGTGCGGGTTTGATGTAAATGAGGCGGGCATCGAGCGAACTTTTAATTTCCGCCTCACTCTTGTTGAGCTCCGCCTCGGAGTCTCCATAGAGCGCAATGTACAAACCGACATTGAACAGTTTCTCCTCCGCTTGCTGGAGTTTGTCGCGGAGCTCCTCAAGGTTCCGATACGCGGCATCAAGTTGTGGGTCGCGCACCATACCCTGCTCCGCGCGGAGGTTGATTTGGCTCTGCACCTCGGCAACCTTTTTTTGAAATTTCTTCAAGGTTTCCGCTGTGTTGATGGGATGAACGACAATGGTGATGTCTATTTCGCGTTCAATGTTGAGAATCGGCTCCATCCAACCATCGTTGAGATATCGAGGGTATGAAACCGCAAAGAAGACGCGGGCGAATTTTCCGCTCACATTGATGTTGCGCGGACCGACACTGATGGCTGACGGAGCGATAACATCGCGCGTCGTGAGGGGGGTGTCCGCGTCGGCGCGATTGTCCGGCTCTCCCCTGCTCTGCATGTTTTTTGCAATGAAATCAAATATTCCCATACGCTATCGCTTCGGTGCAGACGACATGTCCTGCGGATTAAAGATGTGATAATAGAGTTCGATGAGCTCATCAGTGCCGAGCGGCGCGGTGCGAATACCGATGCGCGCGAGCCCCTGCTCGACAACCGTGACTCGCTGTTCAAGTTGGCTTCTGTGTTCGACAAACTTCGCCGGGTCAATCTCGGGACTCTGTTTCTTTTCTCCGAAATTGAGCACCTTCTTGAGCTGCGAGGTATCAACGGAAGCGGTGGGCGTATAAGGGATTACCACAAAGAAATTTTTCGACATAATGTCGACTTCTTCGGTGAACGCGCGAATAAACTCCATGTACTCGCGGAGCTGGACTTTCATGAGGTCATTATATTGGTGGACTTCCTGCGCGCGGAGGATTTCCATGTAGGGTCGGATATCGAGCCGTCTGGATTGAATATAAAACTGAAGCGAGAAATCGAGCGTATTCAGAAATGTCTGAAATTGGGAGAGTATCGCCTCCTGCTCATCAGTCGACTTGAGCGCAAAGTTGATGGAGGTGGCAAGGAGCACGATGCACATTTGCCCGTTCTCAAGCACCGCAATACCGTCGCGGACATCCTGAATGGGAAGAAATTGTTGGGAAGGTACGTTCGTATCCATGCTATTTTTGAATGTTGTTAAGTTCCAACCTCGTCGAGAGTGCAGAAAGGTTTGTTTTCCCGGGAATGACTTTCGGTGCCACAGACACGGGCGCCTCGCGCTTTGTCACGATTGTTTGTGCGACATCTTTCTTCCAGAGATAGAGGCGGCTTTTCGTGAAATAATTAAAAAACGCCTCAAGAAAAAACGAAAACGGTCTGTTGTTCACCTGGTGGAAGGCGAGAAATCCCGCGAGGGCGACAAACGGAATTGAGAGAACTGCCGCGATTAAAAAAGGCAGTAAAAAGAACAGGATGATGACAGTTCCGGCACCGCCTGCAAGATACACAAATTGACGCCATGTCAAAGGACCGACGATTTTATCTTCAACTTCAATAAATTGCGGCACCTCAAAGCGCATATAACGCTATTGTACACCAACAACACATACGAGCCGCTTCCCCGTGCGGAAAACACACGAGCCACCTTCTCGGGCGGCTCATGTCACTGTGGTGAGGGCGATGCGGGTGGCGGCGGCGGTTCGACAATACTTGCACCCCCGGTCTTTGCACGCATCGCTTCAATGTCGCTTGTCATGGTGCGCTTCGGCGCAAGGGCGCTCATGAGTTCTTCACGGGTGAGGGGTTTGGGGGGTTGTGATGCTCCCCACGGAGCGGAAGCGTTCTGGGGTCTCAAATCGAGCCGCTCTTTGAGGTCGGAATTTGCATCGGGGACGGTTGTGGTTTTCTTAAGTTCCTCCTCCCACAATAATTCAAAGGCAGCGAGGTCGTCATGCACAGGAGAAAAAACAAGAGCATTAAGCATTGTTGCGATGTTTTCGCAAAGGTTCACCGGCAACCCGGTACTCTCGCTGATATTTTGTGCGAGCTCCGTAAGTGGAGCGTAGAAACACAAAACGACCAGCACCTCGTTTTCAATAATTGGCAAAAGGGCAGAATCAACCTGAAAAAACTCAGCAATCTGCGCAAGATTGTTCTTAAAAGAGGGTGAGTTGACGAGCGCCTTTGTTTCAGGATACTGATCAAGTCGCATTGCCAACATCTTCTGTGCCTCTTCACGTGTTATTTCCATAGAAATTGCCTAATGTGAATTATTTTTCTTTCGGTAATCCCTTCTCGGCAGTTTTTCGTATCGCCCTGCCCGCCTCCCTTTCGTGTGTTACCATACGACCCTTTGGCCAAGCAGTTATGCGCTTACTACTCTCAAGCACACCAGCATAGCCACGGTCTGGCTGATTCTTGAGGAGTTCAGCGTGCTTTGACTGGAGATTGTCGAGTTGGGTTTTTAAGGTTTGTATCACAGAGCGATGGCCCTCCTTTGCCACATCAGGCAACCGAACGTATACATCCCACTCCGTTTTAATATCATTCATCAGTGTTTTAATATCGTCCTTTTGTTTTTTTATTAGTGCAGCATCACCGGGATTTGGTTTTGAATACGTGCTCCCGACGATTCTTCGCTGCTTTTCTCTTTCGAACGCAACCTGTGAGTTCTGTATTAACTCTTTTTGCTTCTCAATTTCATCACGTTTTGCCACACGAGCCCCAACGTCATTTTTATCAATTCTATTCAATTCCTCTTCCAGTGTTCGAAGACGAGATTGTTCGAAAGAAAACTCCTTCTTTCGTGCCTGTACCTCAACATCATCATCCTTTATTTCACCTAGCGATCGAGCAAATTTAGTTTCCCTCTCCTCAACTTCCTTTTTCATCGTTGTATATCCGCCCTTTCTGCCCTCAAAACCCAATGCTTTGCCGGCGGCGGTGTTCCGGGCATCAAACGAACTATCACCTACAACGCGGCTCGCCTTAAGTTGTTGTCGAGCAACAAAACCACGTACGCCCTTTTGGCTCGCGCGATCTTTCAGACGTTCATCCTCGGACATAGAGTGCGCATATTTTCCAATGGTTGCGCGCCCCGCCGCAGCCGCAAGTCCTGCTGTCGCTCTTCCGCTCCATTGTTTTGTGAGTGATATCGCCCTGTCGGCACCAAAGACGCTCAGCTGCTGTGCAATCTTGAGCGAGTAGATGAGGAATAGAATACAGATGACAAAGAGAAGAACCACATCAAACATCCCCGATGTCGGTGCGCTGCCTGCGGTTCCCTGCAGTGCATCCGCCAGCTTGCCTTTACCAAAGGATGTCATGATGCCGTTTAAAACGGCGAGCGATACATAGAGCAAAAAGAGGTAGGCCGGCGCGAAGAACGAGTAACTGATGAGTTTAGACCAAAGCATACTCGCGTAGCGCTGGGTTTGTGGAAACACCGTCGCCCCAAAAAGAACAGGCGAAAAAATCATAATAAAAACGAGCGCAACAAACCGTATCATGAGGAGAAATGCCCCCGCAAACATCACAAATGCGGCAACGAGAAGAAATATCGCCGCCATCACAAAGAACGTGATATTGGCACCGGCAGTTAGATTCCCCAGGATTGCACCGCTCTGCTTCGGATTATAAATCGTGGTGAGACCAAGCGTGTCAGCAATCTGGTAGGTCAAGCTCGACCCGTCAATGCTCAGGGTGGTCATGATGTTGACCGCAAATACGTTCCCGACGTCAATGATGAACTTCGCAAAGAAGAGACTGAAGTTGATAAGGAGTGCCCCGATAATGATGGAGGCGAGCATACGCTTCACGTTGGCGCTCTCAGAATCAAAGATGGTGCGAATGCCGAGATAGATGAAGCCGAATATAAATGCAAGATTGCAGAGGTCGCGGACGATTTTCCAAACCGTTTCCACTGTGTAACCAAGCCCCCCGTCGTATATATTTTTCATCCCAAGCACCAACTTCTCCACGCTCACCTCGAGCGCCTTCCCGCCAAGCCAGGTGATGCCGGCGGCGGGTGTGAGTAATACGTAGCCAATGAGGTTGCCGTATGAGGTTGTGTTTGATACCCCGTTTGTGGGTGGTTTTATGTCTGCATCACCGACAGTATCTGCCCAGGCTGATTGTGCTGCGCCCAGAGAGATCAGCACGCCCCCAACAAGAAGAAACGCCAAAACCGCATTCCGCAATCCAATTTGTATTTTGTTGTCAAAGGGGCGTCGCATGGTTTTTATGGTGATGTCCCGTCAATTCCCGGTCCGAATCCCGAGAGTACCGTGACGCCGTTTATTCTGACAGCCTGCCCCATGAAGGTGTTTGCAACAACCGCAGCATCAAATTGTGCCTGTGAGGCGTACTGTACTCCCATCACCGTCCACGGAAACGCGGGGATTGCAGGACTTCCACCGCCACCCCCACCTCCCCCCCCGCCACCGCCACTTGGTATAATGAAACTCACAAGGTTACCGACCCGCGCACTACTTGAAGTATTTATAATGGAGATCTCGACACTGTTTCCTGCAACAAAGAAACCCGAGGGGTATGTGACGTCAAAATTGGTTCCTGACCACCCCGGAAGAGCTGTGGTGTGGACTCCGCCGGTTGTGATATTCCATGTTCGTAACGACATGGTTGCAGGATTCACATTGTTATAGGTGATTGGAAGATGATTTGCGACGTATGAAGTGATGTTTGTAGATATCGAAGGGGTTCCTGCGGGATTGTTTGCTGTGCAGGTAACTATGTTGGTTCCGGATCCACACGACCACAACCACTGGCTTGTGGAGTTAAGTACCGGCAGAGATGCGGTGCCCGACAAACAGAGATTTGTTGTTGGTGCGCTTGAGTACAAACCACCCTGAGCTGTACCACACACACCGTTTCCCGGCGTTCCCCCACCTCCCCCCCCGCCTCCTCCACTACCACTACCTCCGCTTGGCCATATGGTGCTATATCCGGCATTGCAGGCACTTTGTGGACAGTCACTTATTCCCGAGGTAGCCGGGTCGACGTTGGCAAAATTCATGTAGTAGGTTTCTCCTGGTATAAGCGAGTGCGGTGCAACTCCAACGTTCCAGTATATGGTCGTTTGCATCCCAGTGCTGACCTCAAACGGTCCGTTTACACCAGTCGGATCTGTTGGTCTGAAGTCACACTTACTCCGAGAAAGTGTCATGCGGCGCAATTGGGGCGGACCCTGGTACTCCGCCATTGATGTGTAACCGACCCCCGAGTATGTTGCGAATGTTTGCGGCACAGTGAATTCATATACGAGAATACCAGTACGCCATGGCCCGGTAAGTTGACGTGAATAGTCTCCCCATGTGGCGGTGTTCTCCATAACATCGCTGTATTGTGAACAAAAATCTTGTGCCCCTCCCCCCCCACCGCCTCCACCCGGAGGCAGTACTCCAGACTGGGTGTTTGCAGTACATGAAACAGATCCCTGCGGAGTGGTGCAGGTCCATGTCCACGGACCCGATCCTGACACGGGCGACGGAGCCCCATAGGTGCAAAGGTCGGTGGTTGGTGCACTTGTGTAACTTCCAATTGATGCCGCTCCGCACTGTGCAGAGGAAGTTGTCGAAGCGTTTGCAAGCTGTGTGTAGTATGTCCCGCTGCTTCCCCCATACGAACCATTCGTGAGTCCAAGAAGACCGCCTGCGCCGTTAAGCATGGTTGGAACAAGATAGGCAAACAGCGCTGCAAGAATCTCATCAAACTCGTCTGCAATAGTCAGTCGTCCCATAGGAATATCGAGGGCGCTATTAAGTTGATTCTCAATCGCACTTCCCGGTGTGACCGTCCAGCATGTGGGGGGGTCGCCTGGCCCCCCGCTCTCACAGTGCCGCTGGCTGAAAAATCCCTTGCTGAAATCAAGCAGTTTGGTCTCCCGTTGCTTGGTGTTTGCAACCCGCAGTGCGAGTTGCTCCTGCGCAAGGACGAGCGCACCATACGGATTATTCTGTGCGCGTTGGGTCATCTCAAACCAGCCATCCCAACCCCCCGCAAAGAAATCACCATCCATGAAGTTTTGAATATTCGACACAACACCGGAAAGCGTACACTGGGAATCAAATTTAAAATCCGTATTCCGGCTCCGCTGATATTGGATATCGAGCGCCAACTGTACGTTGAGTTTGAACGGGGAGCAGAGAAAACCTAAATCACCACCGAATATGAATTCACCAGCGGTTCTGTCAGCAATGTCGCGAAGAAATCCGCCAAAATCACTGACGAACGCGGGACTTCCATTAAAGCCGGAATTTATCCAACTGATAATCTGTTGCGATAGTTTTTGTAGGATGATTGTGGTTAACAACCAGACGCCGGGGTCGAGTATCATTTCCTTGAAGCGAAGCATGAGCGTGTTTGCGGTAGTGAGTATCGACTCCGCCCACGTCCCGAGACCCGCAAGGGAAAAATCGGTTGTTATTTCAACGGGGATTGCATGAGCAACCTGTGTCGGAAAGAGAAAAGGCGTATATGCGGAAAGTAAAAGAATACACGAAAGAATGCCTGTAATGAACAATTTTCCAAAGGTTTTATATTGCGCCAGAGACATTATAGAAAAGATTCGTTCGGTTGACGGGTACGCAAAAACTCACGACAAGGCACTCCGTAGAAAACCATATGCGTTCGCATACTCTATACAATAAGTATAGCAAGCACCGACCCAGAGAACATTGTGTCGGTGTTGAGAGTGCGTGCCCGCAAAACTCAAATATTCAGCGCATCAAAAATGTAAAGCATCGCCCCCGGCTCATCTTTAGTGTATACAATGCCTCGCGAGGTAACGTATGAAGACAGTTCTTTAAATGCTCGGACAAATGCCTCGGCATCATCCGGGTATTTCTTGAGGCGCGCAAGAGCAAGGAGCGGGTCATCAAATGCCAATTCCATTGCCTCGATATCGAGAATAATAGCCTCATATGCATTCAAAATATCGAGGTGTGTGCTAATGAGCGGTTCGGGCACTGGAACAAGGAGTGTTTCCCGAAGAATCGCTTCATACGCCTCTTTGCGCGGTTTTAGAGCATCAAGACCACCGGGGTTTTGTTCCTGAAGAGCCTTTGAAAATATCACCGCCTCGTTAGCAGTACTTCCTGTCGGGTGAGCGAGTATAATCGCCCCGAGGGCATTGGCGTACTCCCGCACCTCGGTTTCGCTGTCGGAAATCAGATTGATATCGAGACGAGAGTGTTTCGAAGCGCCCGTGCTCGCTTCAATACTATTCACCGCATTTTCAACCAGAGCGCTCGGGTCTTCAAAGGTTTCCCCCGAACCCTTCCGTACGAGATAATCTTTGAAAAACTCCTCCGCAAAACGCCCCGTAAATGTTGTTGGCGGCGTATATGTTGCGTTCGTGTCATAGAGCGCGCTCGTTGTGCTCACCGAAGCGATGATGTTCTTTACCAGTTCGTTTTGCCAGTCCGGAATTCCGTCACCATCTGAATCGGGCACCGCAAGCGAGGTGCGGTCAGGGGCGGGCAAAGCAATAACCCCACCCTCTGCGCCGCCGTCTTCGTGGGAACGAACATAGAGAGCCAGACCAATGATAAAAAACGCGCAGAGGAGCGCCCCCACAACATAGGCATATTGTTTGAGAATCGAAACCATCATCGTAGTATACCAGGACTCAGCGGTATGCGGGGCGTGCATACATCTGTTGAGAGTAAGTGTCCCTAGACTGTACTACCTGTGGAGGATCTGTGGACAATCAGTGCATTCGCGAGCACAAGCCATGTCGCAAGACCCACGTCCTCCGCACGGATGTCGGGTGGAACACCCACGTCCTCAAATGTGTGTTGGAGAATATTGCGCGGGAACAGGGTGGCGAGATTTCCGAGAAGTTGCTTTCGTTTTGAGCCAAAGCCAGCGTGGAGTAACTCAAAAAAGAAACGCGCATCCACACCACGGAGTCGGTCGTGTGAAATGTCTGATATGGAAATGACTGCTGAATCAACGCGGGGTTGTGGAGTGAAATTACCACGCCCCACCGTTTTGACATAGCGAGGGTTGCCAAACACCTTCACACTCAAGGATAGGAGTGATTCTTTTTTGTCGCGTGCAATGCGCTCCGCCACCTCCTTCTGTACAAGAAAGACAATGTGCGATGGCTGGCATTCTGTTTCGAGGAGCGCCCGAAAGAGTTTGCCGGAAAGATAGTAGGGAATGTTCGCAACCACCTTGTACGCATGTTCATAAACTCCAAAAGAAGAAATCGGAGCGGTACGCATGTCGGCATGAACAAGTTCGAGGCGGGCCTCTTGTATTTCTTGTGAAAAGGTGTTCCGGAGTGCCTGAATAGCGCGGTCGTCTGCCTCAACAGCGATAACCTTTGTACCGCGCCGAAGCAACTCTGCGGTGAGTACGCCCGTTCCGGGGCCTATTTCAAAGACAACATCCCCCGACCCAACCGACGCGGCATCAGCCATGAGTTTCGGAATGGTTTGATTATTCAAAAAATGCTGGCCGAGGGATTTTTTGGGCGGTATGCGCATAACGATAGACTATCGCGTTCGGCAAAAAACTCAATCGAGGTAAACGGTTGTCTCATATCCCGACTCATTCGGGTTTTTGCTCTCAAGGAGATGCTCGCTTATGTCGGTGAGGAATGAGGAAGGTACGTTGACTCGCTGGCTTCCAAAAATGGTGCGCAGGTGCGCAAACGACAGGTATACCTTTTTTTGCGCCCGCGTGAGCGCAACGTAAAAGAGTCGACGCTCCTCTTCCTCATCAATTTTTTCGTCCGAGAGCCGCTCATGCGGAAAAAGCCCCTCCTCAAGACCGGTAATGAACACGTAGGGAAACTCAAGACCTTTCGAGGCATGAATGGTCATGAGACGAACGGCGTCCTGCTCCTCCTTTGCGCGGAGTTCGTCTTGATCACTTTGGAGTGCGGCGTCCTCAAGAAGACATTCAACCGCCTCATGTGGCTCAAGTTCTTGATATCTGGTCCCCAGGGTGACAAGCTCGCGGAGATTTTCAAGACGCTCCAAACCCTCTTCCCCTCCGCTTACAAGCTCCTCCTCGATTTTTGTTCGTTTCAGAATAAACTTCAGCGTTTCATCGACAGGCTTCTCGAGCGCGACGGCGCGAATCTCATCCATCATTCGCTCGAACTGGGCAACCTTTTCCGATGCCGAACCGGTAAGTTCTCCCCGTCTCCCCTCGACAATTTTTAGGAGCGTCACTTTGCCGATACCGCGCGGCGGATTGTTTATCACGCGCGCAAGATCGGCGACACTCTCCGGATTGAGCGCAAGGCGGAGATACGAAAGCACATCTTTCACTTCCTTTCGTTCAAAAAACCTAGTTCCGAGGACTTGGTAGGGAACCCCGAAGTTTATAAACGCCTCTTCGAGCGCACGGGATTGGAAATTGGTACGGAACAAAACAGCGATACCCGAAGGAGACGCTCCGTCCCTGATGATGTTTTTTGCGGTGAGCGCGACATGCTCCGCTTCTTCTTCCGCGCTCATGGCAACATAGAGCGCAATCGGCTCGCCCTCATGATTGTGTGTGAAGACTTTCTTTGGCGGGCGGTTAACATTTTTTTCGATGATGTCGTTTGATGCGGCAATGATGGTTTGTGTCGAGCGGTAGTTTTCTTCGAGCATGATTATTTTTGCGTTCGGGAAATGACGCTCGAACTGCATGATGTTTGCTATGTCGGCGCCGCGCCACGAATAGATATTCTGGTCGACGTCGCCGACAACACAGAGGTTCTCCGAATCTCCCGCAAGAAGTCGAGCGATTTCGTACTGCACCTTATTGGTGTCTTGGTACTCGTCAATATGGATGTAGCGGAAATGGTCGCGATACTCCGCAAGGATGTGAGGATGGCTCCTTAACATAGTGAGCGTTTTAATAAGCAGGTCATCAAAATCGAGGGCGTGCTCCCCCCTCAGCGCGGCGTCATACCGCCCCCACGCATCGGCGGCAACCCTCTCCGGATATGAGCGTGCATTCGTCCGGTAATCCTCGGGTGATTGTGCATCTCCCTTTGCACGCGATATCATGCCGAGGATTTTTCTTGGTTCGAATTGTTTATCGGTGTACCCCCCTGCCTCAAGGGCCTTTTTCATTGCACGCACCGAATCGCTCCTATCGTAGATGACGAAGTGCCGGCGTAGGCCCAGGGTCTCATGGTGATCTCGGAGCATACGGACGCCGAGCGAGTGAAAAGTTGCAATTGTGGGTGTTGAATCAATACTTGCGCGCAATGCAGGGAAGGACGACTTCATAAGCGAAAAAACACGTTCCCGCATCTCACGAGCTGCCTTATTGGTGAAGGTGACCGCGAGAATGTTCTGTGGGGCAATTCCCTGTTCTATGAGGTGGATAATGCGGTGCGTAATAACCCGCGTTTTCCCCGACCCCGCGCCCGCGAGCACGAGAAGCGGCCCGTCCGTGTATAAAACGGCTTCTTTCTGCGCTGGATTGAGACCTTCAAGGTGGTTCATGGACACTAAGAACACAACTATAGCACGAGAAAAACAAATATCCCGCAGAAACTAAAGGTAGAACAAAAGAATACACTAGACCACAAAAAAACGAACAAGACCATATCACTTTTGTGGCTTATCTTTGCCAATTATGAGCGTTTCGCACTATGCTGTGGACAACAAAATCTGGCAAGGTTGACCCAACCACCTCCTCCGCTATCATAAGTAACGTATCCTGAAGCGTTGGATACGATTTGGAGCGTTCTCACAAGTATCGCTCTTTTTGTTTCATTCAATTTCCGTAATGGAAGACCGGCGGCGAGACCATAACAACTGCGTATAAAATCCAAACTTACGAATTCTGAACCCCTCCATTCTGAATGGAAATATCGGGGACAGATGACATACCGTATGCTACGGCGCGTATCGCACGCACCGGTTTCTTTGTCAGTCCCCCTCCTCGTTGCCGTTCTTGTACATTCTGCGATATACACGGCGACTTATAGCATTCGGAGCGAAGCGCGCGCAAACGAGATAGTCACACAATCCTACAATGCGCAGACCGTTCCCCTTCTCCGCGCCGCCCTTCACGCGGACCCGAATCCGGCAAAAGGCGGCGGTGACATCCTTATCGAAGACGGGGCTCTGGTACCGCAGGGTATTTTTGATATTCGGGATGACGGGGTGGAAAATAAATCCCCGAACGGTGAAATTAGCGTTTATATCGTGCGCGAGGGCGACACCCTCTCACAGATTGCAGAGATGTTCGGTGTGAGCGCGAAGACCGTGCTTTGGGCAAACGATATTGATTCTCCAAGCCTTATTCGTCCCGGGGACACACTCGTCATCTTGCCCATTACCGGCGTGCGTCATGTCGTAAAACAAGGGGACACCATTGCGTCTATCGCGAAAAAATACAAGGGCGATGTTGACGACATTCTCGACTTCAATCAGCTCGCTTCCGCAAGCGACATCCGGGTGGGCGACACCATTGTTGTTCCCGACGGAACAATTGCCGCACCCGCAATTGCACGGAGCGTATCACCGTCGAAGACGAGCGGTTCTGTTTCGGCAAGCGGCAGTTTTGCAAACCCGCTCCCTGGCGCGTCAAAGACACAAGGCATTCACGGTTACAACGGCGTTGACCTCGCGGGCGTACCTGTCGGCTCGTCAGTACTTGCCGCAGCTTCAGGCGAAGTCATTGTGGCGAAAGCGACCGGCTGGAATGGGGGATATGGAGCATACGTCGTCATCAAACACGGAAACGGAACACAGACCCTCTACGCCCACCTCTCGAGCGTGTATGTTGTGGTAGGACAAAAAGTCAGTACGGGTGCGGCAATCGGAGGAATGGGAAATACCGGACGCTCAACAGGCCCGCACCTGCACTTTGAGGTTCGAGGCGCACGGAATCCATTTTAGGGTCGTGTAGAAAAGAGGTAGAGCACCAACTCTACATCTTCACTCGGTACTGGAGTGCCTCAAGTACGTGGTCGGTCGTCATCTCTGCTGATTCATCGAGATCGGCAATCGTACGTGCAACCTTGATGAGCCGATGATAACTTCTCGGCGAGAGGTGCAATTTTTCAGCGGAATTTTTGAGCAGTGACCGAACGTACTCTGATAATTCGATGCGTTCTTCAATGTCACGAGCTGACATTTCCCCGTTCGTTTGAATACCGAGACCCTTGAGGCGCTCGCGCTGTCGTTCCCTCGCTTCAAGAATTCGTTCGCGCACCACAGTCGTTTCGGTTTTTCGACCGGTAACAGTCGACTCACGAAGGCGCGTGAGCGTTTCGAAATCAATGTGCGGAACAGGAAGCCATAGATCAATCCGGTCAAGAATTGGGCCTGATATTTTCTGTTTGTATGTTGTGAGCATCTGGGAAGCATAGTCGCCACCATCATCTCCTCCGCGCGTTGGATTCATTGCGGCGACGAGCACAAAATCTGCAGGAAAGAGCGCCGAAGAATGTACGCGGGAAATTGAAACTACCTTATCCTCGAGAGGTTGCCGCAGTGCATCAATACTTCTTCTCTCAAATTCCGGAAACTCATCGAGAAACAACACACCACGATGTGCGAGGGTAACCTCGCCGGGTTTTGGGTGTGTACCGCCACCCACGAGTGAGGTATGTGATGCGGTGTGATGCGGCGCTCGAAATGGCGGCCTACTCGTAATACCCTCACCCGTTCCTGCAACCGAGTGTATCGCCGTCACCTCGAGCGCCTCTTTTGTGGAAAGCGGCGGTAGGATGCTTTGGAATGCCCGCGCGAGCATTGTTTTTCCGGTCCCCGGAGGACCAACCATGATGAGGTTGTGTCTCCCCGCCGCTGCAATCATGAGACCGCGCTTTGCAGTTTCTTGCCCGCGAATATCTTCAAATCTCACACCCTCCTCGCTCCAGACGGTTGCGATTTGGGTTGGCGGTTGTGCCGGGATGGTTTGGTGATCGTCTCGCGAGGAATCAATGTGTTTCACAACCTCCATGAGAGAGCGCGCTGGAATCGAAATGATGTTTGGAATGAGTGCCGACTCCTCTGCGTTCTCGAGGGGAACTATAACTTCCTCAAATCCACGACGTGCCGCCTCTTGCACAACAGGAAGAATTCCCCGCACTGGGCGAAGCGTTCCATCAAGCGCAAGCTCTCCGACGAAGACTCGATTTTCCGTTTTTCCATGAACTTCTCCTTTTGCAAGAAGATACGACAGAGCGATTGGAAGGTCGAAGAGCGGTCCCTCTTTTTTCAAGTCTGCGGGTGCGAGCGAGATGACAACCCTCTGATTTTCACTTTTCGGTGAATTGAATCCGGAATTTTTAATTGCACTCGAGACACGATCCTTCGCCTCTTCGACCGCCTTCCCCGGAAGACCGACAACCGCAAACGAATACAGACCTCGCGAGAGGTCTGCTTCAATTGTGACGATATCTCCACCGAGTACGGATGGTTGAGCGGCGTGAACACGGGCGATGGCCATACCTATAGTTCGAGGGTTTCTTCTTCCCCCATATGCGCTTTGTCGGTTCGAGCTTCCGGGCTTACCTCAAGTCTCTCGGTTTCTATCGGGGCACCACACACCTCGCACGCTCCATAGGTTCCTTCGTCAATTTTTTTGAGGGCGCGCATAATACTGTTATAGCGGGTTTCAAAAGCCGCAACGAGCGCCTGACGCTCATCGGCATCTTCGACAGCATCGGCAACAAGGTCGATATCGGCATTATCCGCATCGGTCGTATCGGGAATTGCGACCCAGTTTTGCGGGTTGTGCGGGTCGTGTATACCAACGGTCTTGAGCTCTTCGGTGAGTTCTTCGAGCGCCGAATCAAGAAGCGCCTTATAGTGTGATGTGTCTATCATGGCGGACAGTATACCACGCATTCATTATTTGAGTTTTGGAAGAATCATTGCAAGCGCTTCGGTCGATGACGTTATGATGAGCGTTGTGCGATTCACAAACGCATAGAGGAGAACTTCCTGACCGTCGGTTCCCCGAAGAATTCTGATGGAGTCTCCCGCCGTTGTTGCGTCCGCAAAACGCGATTCGATGCTGTCAGTAATCATATCTGACGTTTTTCCAAACAATGGAGCGAAATCAGAGCGCATACGAGGTTCCCACGCAAGCATGCCCGCAAAAGCAGATTCAAACGAGTTTGTTTGGAATATGATAAACAGTTCGTGTTTGGTGAGTGAAACGGAACCCACCATCATGGTGTCACGAAGAGAGCGGACAAAAGAACCCGGTACGCCTGCACCAAGCGACGAAAAGAATGTCTCCGGATTAACGAGGAGCCCCGACTCGTCGCGGATTGCGATGTGCGTGATTTCACCCAGTGAATCACCCACCGCGCGCTCAAGTGAGGCGATAAGGGTCGTGCGGTCCGCACTGAACTGCGCCTCCACAGTTGCATCAGCAGAAACAAGCGTGGGGGTCGGCACTGCGGCTTCTTGGGGAGACTCTTTTGTCACCATGAAGGCGGCACCAACTCCCGCAACAGTACCAACAATAACCAGAGCAATAATGATGGCGGTTGCGAAGGGAAACTTTCCTGCCTTCTCCCGAGGAATGGTGGCGGTACGAATACTTGTGTGTTGAATGGTTTCGACATCGGCACGTTGTTGGCGCAGCGCCAGAGCCGCGGGTTCCTCTGCGTGTTTCTGCTTTTGAATCTCGGCTTCACGGGCTGCGCGCGACTCCGCTTCAATACGCTGTACGCGTGCCAGTTCTTCTTTTCGCGCACGTTCCGCTTCTTCTTTGCGCACGCGCGCAGCCTCTTCCTGTCGAGCCACTTCCTCTGCGGCACGTTCTTTAAGCACGCGGAGTGCCGCTTCTTTTTGTGCGCTCTCCACCTCCTTTCGTTTACTCCCAATACGCTCCACGTCTTTGGGGTCGGGAGCCGGATTTGAGAGCACTTCTGTTATGTGCTTCTCGACATCCCACTCTGGGAAACTCACATTCGCCAATTTCGGCGAGTCCTCCGTCTCGTTAAGGAGGAATGACCAGCCCGGTTCACTCCCCTCCTTTTTGAAAGAGGCCGGGTCTCTGTGCACAATTTCGGGAACCTGATTTGGGTGTCCATTGAGAATCGGCTGCGGCGGCGTTGCTCCCCGGTCCTCATGGTGCGGTAGCGCATCGCGTGGAATTGTTTTGAAGAGCGGTATTCCTGACGCGGGAATTTCTTCCCGATGAGGATGTTCATGCGAGGGTGCTGAGAATTTTTTCTCAACAGTCGGCGCGATTGCGTGCGCGCGCAAATCCAGCGTGCTTTTGTTTTTCGTGAAATCCGCATCGGGAGTGCTTTTTTCCGGGGTGCCGACTGGGGTGGACTGGGGCGGGGGCGAATTTTCTCCCGCACTCTTGAGCGAGAACGGGCGGCCGGTTACGCGCGCAGCATCTCTGTTGAGTGTTTTCAGTTTTTCGACGATGATGGTGTGATCATCTTTCGGAACTTGTTTGGTGAAGCCAGACGCCTCTTTGATTACTTCCCTGCGTGTTTCCGGCGCCGCGACGGTCACGGGCGGGTTCTTTTGCAGAACTTCAACACGACGGAGTGATGCCGCTGTCTTTTCATACCACTCAGAAAACGCGCTCCGGAGTGTTTCGCCGATGCTGACGTGCACGTGCCGCTTGTCGGTCACTATTGTTCCACGCTCTACATCATCGGTGCTTCCGAACGCGTGACCGACATCAAACACTCCCTCACCAGTCGAGAGGAGCGAAGCGCCCCTCACACTCCCGCCGCCCTTAAGCGGAGTTTCCATGTCGAGTTTCTGATGTTTTTCCCCGTTTTTATCTTTGAACACCACGCCAAGCGTGTCGTCGTTCTTTTTGCGGTCATCCATCCCTATAAGTATCGCACGAAAAAACAAAATCGCGCCCCGGTTTGGGGCGCGATTGTGGCTATCCCCGCTTTTCGGGGAAAGGTTTCCGCTCAGGCGGTTTAATTCCTTTTTTTTGCGCAAAATCAGGATCCGCCCGCTTGATTGAGAGGCCGATCTTTCCTTCTTCTATCTTGGAGACAATCACCGGAACTACGTCGCCGACCTTGAGAATGCCGTCAAGCGTCTCAAGTCGGAACGGTGCAATTTCAGATATGTGGATGAGTCCCTCGTTCTGCTCATTCATTTTTGCAAACGCGCCGAAGGTTGCGATACGGGTTATTGTTGCATCAAGTCGTTCGCCAATCTCAAATACCCGAGTCAGTGCCTGTATTCGTGCGAGGGCAGATTCGGCAGTCCCGTTCTTCCCTGTGATGAACACGGTTCCGTCATCCTCGATGGTGATTTCATCAACACCAGTTTCCTCTTTTATACCGTTGATGGTTTTTCCTCCCGAACCGATAACGAGGCCGATTTGGTCGGGAAGTATGGAGAGTACGAGTATCTTTGGGGCGCGGGGGCTTATGTCCGCACGAGGAGCACCCAATTCTTTTTCAATGACATCGAGAATGGTGAGGCGCGCCAGTCGAGCCTTTTCAAGCGCCTCGGCGAGAACTGGAACCGGAATACCGGCAACTTTTACGTCCATCTGGATTGCGGTGATACCTTCGCGCGTTCCCGCAACCTTAAAGTCCATGTCGCCATGTTCATCTTCCGGCCCCTGGATATCGGTGAGGAGAGTATAAGTTGTATCATTTTCCATCATGAGTCCCGATGCAATACCAGCAACTGGTCGAAGAATCGGTACGCCGCCATCCATGAGCGCGAGGGTCGAAGCGCAGACTGAACCCATTGAGCTTGAGCCGTTTGAGGCGAGCGTTTCAGAAACGAGACGAATAGTATACGGAAAAATCTCCTTCTTCGGAATTACGGGAACGAGCGCCTTTTCCGCGAGAGCGCCATGACCGATCATGCGACGGTTTTGCCCCCCGACGCGACCAGTTTCGCCGACGGAAAACGGAGGAAAATTGTAGTGGTGCATGAAGTGTTTTTTTGTGCCATTTTCTTCAATGGTGTCGAGAATTTGGGAATCGTCTGGACCGCCCAGGGTGAGTGCGGTGAGGATGTGCGTTTCACCGCGATAGAATATTCCCGATCCATGGAGAACAGGAGACAAACCTCCCGCTTGTGCGTATAGTTCGCGCACCTCATCCATTCCCCTCCCATCCGGGCGCTTCCCACGCTCGATGACTCCCCTGTGCAGTTCCTCATCGACACCGTGTTCGAAAAGGTCACCAGCGTCGGCTTCGCTTGCTTCCGGAAGCGCTGTCTTGACCTCATCGAGCCACACCTCCTTGAGTTCATAGAGGTGAGACTTCCCAGAGCGGTTTGAGAAGAGTGCTTCAGAAAGCCGACTTCGCATAGTCGAATCAAAGAGCGAGCGGAGGTTGTCTGCCGCCTCGTGTATGACAACGCCCCGTTTCTCTTTGCCGATTTCGCGCATAATTGTTTTCTGGAACTCCTCAAGGCCGGTGTTGATGGCAACCGCCTCTTCGAGCGCGTGCACCACCACCGCCTCGGAGATTTCATTGCCAGCAGTTTCAATCATGTTGATGTGTCCGTCTTTCCCGCACGCGAGCACTTCGTATGCGAGCACGCCCGCTTCACGTTCGGCATAGGTGGGATTGATGATGATTTCACCCGAATCGTTTCGCTTCCCAATACGCACAGCACCAACGGGACCATCCCAGGGAATATCTGATGTACCAAGTGCGAGAGAGGCACCGATAACCCCGAGCGTGTCCGGATCATCATCACCCATTGCAAGTACAGTGACGATTACCTGCACCTCGTTGCGGATTGCGTGGTTGAAGAGAGGGCGAATAGTCCTATCAACAATACGCGCCGAAAGAACCGCGCCGTCTGACGGCCGACCCTCTCGCCGCATGAAACGGCTCCCAAGAATTTGTCCGCTCGCATAGAATTTTTCCTCAAACTCGACCGAGAGCGGGAAGTACGAAAGTCCCGGATTTTCACGATCACTCATCACCGCCGTTACGAGTACGACCGTTTCGCCGAGGCGAACCAGAACGGAACCGTGCGCCTGGTTGGTGAGATTGGTAAATTCTGCGGAAAGTGTTTTACCGCCCACGATGTGCGTATATACCTTCTTTTCCATACCTACTTATATGTGGCGGCTCCGATTTCAGATTTCAAACCGTCGCGCTTGAAACCTACCTATCGGGCCCGCCCGCTTGTAATGGGGACAGTCTAACAGAAGCCGCGGGAAATAGAAATGAAAATGGGCGCGACCATATGGCCGCGCCCACCAACCCAAAATCACAATTCGTCGGTATCGGTCCCGACAACATGTCTCATTTGTCTCTTGAAACGGCTGCCGTTCTTGTAGCCAATGAGAAATTCACGTGGATTGTCATCCATGTCGATGAAATCATCAACGGATTCACGGAGTCTTGATGAGCTCGAACGCCCGAATGCGATAACTTCAACCTGGCAGCCGTGTGACCGAATGTATTCAGCAAGCGGGACGAAGTCCCCGTCCCCGGTCGCGAGAATAATTGCATCGACTTTTTGGGAAAGTTTAATGGCATCGATTGCCATGCCGACGTCCCAGTCCGCTTTTTTTGCCCCGCCATAAAATATTTGGAGATCCTTTGTTTTGACCTCGATACCAACTTTTTCGAGCGCTTCGAAAAACGACTGCTCCTCCCCGCTCTCTGTAGTAACGACATAAGAAATAGCGCGCACCAGTTTGCGGTCGCCTAAGGCGGCGCGCACGACGGCATCAAAGTTGACCTTTGATTTGTATATATTTTTTGCACTGTGATAAAGGTTTTGCGTGTCGATAAAAATTGCAACGCGCTGCTCCTTGTGTTTAATGATTGACATAAAAACTTAAAAAAATTTAAAAAAAGACTTTAAAAACCTCACATTTCTTAAAAAGAACGCTCCCCGTAGTATACCAGAGGAGAATTCACTGACGAACACCGCGCGGACCTTTGTCCGCGCGGCACCGCCATCTATTTGAGCCCGAGCTTCTTTATGAGTGACTTGTACGTCTTCCCATCTTTGCGCTCGATGTACTTGAGGTGTTTGCGACGGTTTGCGACCATCTGCAAGAGGCCACGACGCGAATGAAAGTCATTCCGGTGCTTCTTAAGGTGCTTTGAGAGCTCATCAATTTGCTTTGTGAGGAGCGCAACCTGTGATTCCGGTGAACCTGTATCGCTATCGTGACGACGCACTTCCTTTATTGCGTTCTCTTTCTTTCGTTTCGTAAGCATAGTGATTAAAAATGCGTCTTCGTGCGGTAGATGTGCGCACGGACGCCGTTAGTCGTTAACCTGCGAAGGTTGTTGCTACTTTACCATAAATTGACATTAATTGCAACCCCTTATCTGGTGTGTTAAACTCCGCAGCGGAATCTTCCCGGAGGTGCGATGAAACACCCAATCGAAGTACCGACTGCAAAAAACCTCGAAGAACTTGGCACAAAAATCGCGAAACTGCGGTATGACGCAGTCCTCGTCGTTTTCCAGGCAATGCTCAAGGAGTTTGTGCGCCAAAAAAACGTCGACCGCATGAGGGGGCACAACCAACTCAAGGCGTACGGCGGCGGTCTTGTCCGCGTTCTCTGCTACGCGGTTGGGTTTCTCCACATGATGCTTATCGTTTCGGTGCCGCACATGAGGGAAGACATCAAAAGACGCCCGCTCCTCATTGATCCTGACGAGCTGTAGTCTCGTACACGCTTGCCGCCCCGCCCACGCGAGGCGGCTTTGTTTTGCGGTACAATATATCCACCACACATACATATATATGTCACTCCAGGAACTCAAGCGACAATTTTTGGAATATCTTGAAATTGAAAAGGGTCGAAGCATCCATACAGTCGCAAATTATGATCACTACCTCTCGCGTTTCTTCGAGTATGCAAAGGTTGATTCCCCCCAAAAACTCACAGAGGATATGGTCCGAGAATATAGGCTCTGGCTCAACCGCCAACCTGGAACACGAATCGGCAGACAGCGGGACACGCTGAAGCGCAGAACGCAAAATTATTATCTCATTGCACTGCGAGCATTTCTTAAATTTTTGCGCAAACGCGGCATCGAATCGCTGAACCCGGAACGCATCGAGCTTGCAAAGGTTCCGGAACGCTCGCTCGACCTCATTTCACCGCAGGAATTGAATCGGCTTATGGAAGCACCTGACGCCTCGACGCTCCAGGGTCTCCGCGATCGTGCAATACTCGAACTTCTATTTTCGACTGGCCTGCGTGTTTCTGAGCTGTGCGGACTTTCAGTTGAAGATGTTGACCTCTCTCGTGACGAATTTTCGGTCCGCGGCAAGGGTGATAAAGTGCGCGTCGTGTTTCTCTCCGATACCGCCCGCTCCGCGATACGTGAGTATCTCAAAGAGCGAAAAGATATGGACGATGCGCTCTTCATTCAATATGGCAAGACAGCACGAGCAGATACGGTGAAAAATAAAGATTTGCGACTCACACCAAGAAGCGTACAGCGCATCATCAAACGATACGCAACGATTGCGGGTATTACGCGGAAGGTGACGCCGCACGTGATTCGTCACAGTTTTGCAACCGACCTCTTAAGCAACGGCGCCGACCTCCGCTCCGTACAAGCGCTCCTCGGGCATGCAAACATTGCGACAACACAGGTGTATACGCACGTAACTGATAAGCACCTCCGCGATATTCATAAAAAATTTCATTCGCGTGGTTAGGGCGAGGACTGGGTGTTGCACCCCCACACATTCACCGCTGAACGTTAGTCAGTCAGAATAACCGTTTCGGATGAAAGAGATTTTTTAATGATATCCAAATCAAATTTGGCATAGTTGTTTCCTCGAAGATCGAGTGTTTTGAGATTTTGTAAGTTACCGAGTTCGTGGGGGAGCCCGGTGAGTTTGTTGTTCGACAGATTGAGCACCTCAAGTGCGGTTAATTGACCCAACTCCGCGGGAATATTCGTCAGTTTGTTGTTCGAAAGATTAAGCACGCGCAAATTTTGCAAGTGTCGTATTTCCGCCTGTACAGAGTTGAGGGAGTTTTCCGAAAGGTCGAGCACCTCGATGTTGGTCGAATCAAAGAGAGAGCGAGGTACCTCATTGAGGTTTTGATTGCGCATGTCACGCGTTACCGTGCCACCCGCGCCGGTGCCCGCATCATTTTTTGGGGACGACGGGGTTCCGTCCTGTCCCCGCTCTTCTTTTGTGGTTTCGGGCACCTCCTGTGATGGTGATGGGGCGACGGCAATGGGCGTTCGTATGGAAAGTGCGACAATCACGCCGACGAGAAGAAGAATACAGAGTATGAGGATTTTATTGAGGTGAGTCATGGTGTCATTATGCTCTTTGCGTGTCAAAATTCAATCGATTATAGTTTTTCTCCCAGAATATCGACCAGCGTCTGTACGTACGCCCCGATGCAGTGTTGGGTGAAGTCGATACGCTGTGAGGGCTCCCCATCTCCCGTAAGAAATCCCCCGAGTGCGCGTTTTGCATCAGCGAGTGTTTTGAGTTTTGGCAAACCGCCTTCCGTGAGAATACGATAACGGTCTTTCTCTGTTATTTGGAGCGAATAATTACGTGCGTTCCGCAGATTGAGTTCAGCGATGAGCGGTGCATACGTATCGTTTTCCTTTCTCACAACACTCGTAGCACTCGCAAGACCTTCCGCGTAGGCGCAGTAATTGCGGGTGCGGTCGGTGAGATTTTTCGCTTTCTGCATGCGCCACGAAGTAAATGAACTCGCGTAATCCGTATATGCACTTTTCGGCCACAGTGCATGCATATCTTTGAGCGACGCCATCATCCAGAGATAGAGATTGCTGTCGAGGGGCTCGGCGCTCAAGTGGGCGAACGCTCGATCAATCGCTACTCGCACAGCGTCGTCATTTTCGTGCCGGTAATAGCGCACAAGCGCGAGAAGCGCTTCCCCGTTCGAAAAAGCCGACTCTTCGTCAGAGATTTTTGTGTTTCCTCCCATGTATAAATTTCGAAAACCGCCGTTCGCTTTTTGCGATGCAAGGAGATGCGCAACAAACGATTCTATGAGCGGCTGGTACTCATCGTTCGAATCGGGAAAGGATTCAACAAATGAAATTGTCCCGATGAGTGCGAGCGCTGTTGCGCCGAGCTGACAGCGAACGCTCTTTTTTGTTGGGGCGATACAAGATCCGCCCCCGTCGCTCTGGCGCGCGAGTGATTCAAAATAGTGAATCGAACGCTCCATCGTTTTGCGCACCCCCAACTCGTCGTTGTCGATTCGGCGCGCCACCTCCCCGAGCGCATACAGTGCCCCCGCCTGACGCACGATATTATCGTCGGCGCGATACGTTCCCTCAAATGGGAGGTATTCATACTTGAAGCGACCCGACTCTTCTTGTGCGTTTTTAAGCCACCCTATTCCTGCGCGAATAGAAGCAATGAGCTCACTTGGGGCAAGGTCTTTACGCTCGCCGTACGTTCGTGAAAGATACGAACTGATTGCAGAGAGGCGCTCAATCATAGTCGTGTCGGTTGATTGTGCGGCGCGAACATCTGAAAACGGAAAGAGTACTGATGCGATTATGAGCATAGCCGAGCACCACTTGAATGACATTGAACATTGCATTATTTGAATAATACGGGCACCTCGAGTGCGTCATCATTTTGTGGAAGCCCGGATGGGTTGTCTTTTTTCAAAATAATTGCTCCACGATGATACGGTGTGTCAGGAGGAATGTGAAAAGTTACGGTTGCCACAAAGGGCACAAAATCCTCGGTCATCCAATCGCTCTGCGCCCGCGCAATTCCCTCTCCGATGATGAGGCCGTCCCAATTGACGATGGTGATGGGAAAGCTCGCTTCAAAATACCAGTAACCGCGGGCTTTGCCTGTTATGGTGACAGGAGAGGAAATGACGCTGTCGCGCGGGGGAGATTCAAGAACAATGAGGTCTCTCTTCGCATCAATCTGCTCCGTGGTCTCATAGGCAGTTGGGGTGAGACACGGCGCGAACTCGCAGCGAGGACCAATGCGACCAACGGCCGTTCCGTCGGGACAAAGCAGTGCGTCTGTGGAGCAGGGGGTCGGAGTGCGGGCGCTTTGAATCGAAACAAGAAAAGCGAAACCGAATGCAATCGCAATAGAGATACAAATCACTGCGATACGTTTCATGTTGAAATTATGCCCCCCTCTTCTCAAAATGCAATACTCGACGCATTAATGAGATTAATGGGCATATGCCTATCACGAGAAATGCTAATCATCATCTTCTCTCTCGTCAGAATCATCATCACCACCACCATCCTCATCCTCATCCTCATCCTCATCCCTATCATCCCCCTTTTCTCCACCGTCACTATCATCATCGTTCCAGCGAAGATCCATGCTCCCATTTTCCGAAGAAATACCCCCGTCTTCGTCGCCCTCCACCTCCACCTCGAATTCTTCACGCGTGTCGTCAGAGAGCCTCTGGTCGGATATTTTCTCTTTTGTGGTACGTTCAACCTCGTTCCGGAAACGAATTTCATCATTCTTCTTTTCAAAGCGGATTTGGTCTCCACGATACATGACGCGAAGCGAACTGCCTCGACTCTCGTCGCGTCGTATCTCGACACGCCCACCATCTTCCAATTTCGGGCGCGAATCGTCCACGTCTACGGAAAGGGAGAGTTCTTCGATTTCACCAAAAACCTTCTCAAAGACGCGAACCCTCGAATCGTCGTCGGCGTGCGTTTCGTCAAGGAAGGACAAGATTTCATTTACAGCCAACCCGACCCTCCCCTCCCCGCTCTCTCTCAATTTTTTCCCACCCCGCTCCCCCCACAAAGTTCCAGTAGCAACACCTTCGCTCGCGGGAGCGACCACCTCCACTGAGACAGATTCCTCGTCGAGAATTTCACGAAGCTCGATAATACGCTCTTCTGACAACTGCGCACGGAGGATATTTCTTGAATTTTCGTCGCGCAAGAGGGAGAGGTGGGTGTTTTCGATTACCCGGTCAATGGGAAATAACAAATCCCCGGGACGGGCCGCATTTGACGCAAGGGCAGTTCCTCCACCCCCAAGAACGAGGGCGACCACGAGTGCAGCGGAAACAACCATATATGTATGGCGTGCGTAAAATGTAAATGGGGATGGAACCGAGGTGCGTTTTTCCAATTTTGAAGAAAGAGACGCCCATAGCAGTGCACGCTCGGAAGGAAGGAGGGTCGGAACACTCCCCGCAAGTACTTTTTCGATATCGTTATGATTATTCATACGATGCATTTGATAAGCGTGCTTGTAACAACTTGAGTGCTCGGTGGTGGCGCACTCGTACGGCAGTTTCACCCATCCCGATGAAGTCCCCAATTTCTTTAAACGTGTACCGAAGCCAGTGGTGGAGAGTTATTATTTCTCTCGTTTCCTCGTCGAGTGTTGCAAGTGCGCGCATGATCGCATCACTCGTCTCGTCACCTGGACGCGCTTCCTCGCCCTCAAGGATTTCTTCTTCGGGAAGCGCCTCGGTTTGTTTTGCTCCATAGAGTGCCGCGAGGCGTCGCTTGGCGATTACGTATACGTATGAGTAAAACTGCTCACGCGAGTGATACGTAAACCGTGGAAGGGATTTCCAAAGTTCTATGAAAACATCCTGTGTTGTATCGGTCGCCTGCTCACGTGTGTTAGTGCGTGAACGCACGTATGCAAAGACCCGATCGACGAGATGTTCATAGAGTTCTCGGTAATGTTCCTGGTCGCCCCCCGCACTTGCCGCTATGCACGCACGGAGTCTTTCGTTCGCCATTTCCATGTCTCTACTTTACACCAATGCAGACGAGCCCGCAGAGCGTTACAAGAAAAGTTTGACTCCCATGGATAATTAATGCATAATCCGCAAAGATAACTGCACTTTGTACTCACTCATCGGAGGAAAAATGTCTGCAAAACGCGCGTTTTGTAACGGTCGCGGAGTTGTGCGTCGGGGCGGGCATGTGGGGCGGGCGACACGAACAGTTTTGTTCGTCATTCTGCTCCTTGTTTGTCTCGTGGCGATGTTTGAGGCGCCGACTAACCCAGTGCCCCCCGCCAAAAGCAGAGTGGCGTTACTCGCACCTTCGCGAGCGGGACTCAAACTCCCATCTGTTCGGATTGCCATTCACTCGTCCGGAAGCGCGCAGGATGCCGAGCACATCATCACAGCTCTCGAGCACGCCGGACTTGAACAAGTTGGAGTGGGAGAGTTGCTCGTCTTTGATTGCGCACTCAATCTCTCAAAAGAGGGTGCGACGGCATCATGTTTCATGGAGGGAAAGTTCGGCGGCTCTTGCGTACGCAACGTCGAAAAGGTACCGCACCAAAAGGTCGTGAAGGTACTCGAAGATTTTTATCGCAAGGATTGCGAGCTTGGCGGTATCATACCCGCCGAGCACAGTCGTGTCGTCAAACGTGATAGGGGAGGTTGATGTGTCTTCACAACGCAACGCATTATACCCGACACTAAGTCCAATCGCGGTATTTGTCATGGGGTGTGCCGTCGCGCTCGTTGCTGTCGGCATTGCTCTGGTGTCACTTTACGGTCTTACCCTCTTAGACCGATGGTACGGAACATCAGATCGAGTTGCTGTTGTGGAGCTCGGCGCCGTCGTTGTTGAGATTCACGGAAAGCCAACCAACAAATCCGAGCGTCTCGCACGCACACGCACGGTAAACGCACTTGTGGCGGCGGGCGGGGTGCGCGTTTCACTTTCGGACTACGAAAGCATACTCAAGAAACGAGAAGGCACCTTATGGTACAAGTGCGAGGTATACCCCGCGACACGCGAAGACCAACCGTTGCTCCGCGGTGCGTGCGGAAGGACTGGTGAGGTTTCGGCATACACCGCCTTCGAGAGCAGGGAGCCCGAGGTCATCGCACTCATCATCAAGGAATATTCGGAGCCCAGAACAACAGCACCGTTCTTCATGACAAACCGGGGAAGTCCCCGGTTTTTTCTTTACACGACTCAATCGTTCCAATTTTTACGCGTGAATGCCCATCCAAACTTTGCGACAAAGAGGAGTACGAAGAAATATAGTGCAAACTTTGCGAGCGTAAGTATGAGCACCACGAGCCCGACGCTCACATCCTGCGCGAGCGAGTTTGCTTCAAGTACGAATTCCCGCACGGTTGATTTCCAGGAATCCTTAATGTTCTCGATATCCGCGAATACAGTCTCGTACACTGAAACAGTCATGTGCGTGTACTCGAGCCGGTCGAGCGCTTCCGCCTTCGCGCGGTTTACCCGCTCGAGCTGATTCACTGTTTCGATTTTTGAGGACGTGAGACGTTCGAGAATAATGAGTTTGCTCTCAATAATTTTTGCGAGACTCTCGACGTCGCCACGGCTTGTCGCAAGCGCGGTGATATTTCCATACGATGTTGCTGCATCTTTCAGTGTGGCGTCGAGCGACGCCAGTTTATTTTCAAGAATTTGTACCTCGCTCGTAAAGTCATCGATTTCGCGCTTGATAGTATACGCATTCTCGGAGAGCTCGCGTGGGTCGAGTGATGCAATCACCCCGAGCACATCCTCGACACTCCCCCGCCGAACCTTGAACGCATACGCGCACCCGCGCTCATATTCGGAGGTGTTTTCAAAAATAACATCGTCTCGCTCCCTGAGCGCTCGAACTACACCGCAGTCCCTGTCGAGGTTTCGCGTCTCAATGCGTACGTTGTATTCTTTGACCTCGAACGCTTCCGCAGTGTCGCCCGGCGTGTATCCACCATCCGGCGATTGTAGCAGCATTTCATCCTCGATGACGTTTCGCATCGAGAGAGACGGAACACCCATCGATTCGTCGAGGCGCATTTCCGAAGTTTTTTGAGTACCGACCGTGAGGTCATCGAGTCCGCCTCTGGTTGTGACCATGACGTTGAGTGCTACGACAACCACCGCGAGTCCAATGAAAATGACCCCCGCACTCTTCAAAAAACGCATCGGATTTTGTGTCATCGTCTTAAAGAATTCCATAATCAATCGAATTAAAATAATAAATCGTCTATTCTTTTGTATACGAAATCATCTGGAAACGGTAACGCTTCGCATCATTGCCGGTTCAGCGGAATCGAGGATTCAATCGAGAAGAGCGTGGTGAGGGGCGAAACATTTGATGCGTCAGTAATGGGAACATCGCCCGACACATCAAAGACACCATCTCCGTTATCTTTGTACGCAATTCCAAAATAGGTTTCTCCCACCCTCGAAGGTCGAGTAAGTGAAACAGAAATTTCTTTGGTGACTCCCGGAGCGAGAAGGGTACTTGTGCCGACGAGTATTCCCAAAACCCCATCCGCATTCTCATGAATACCGATGAATCCCCACTCATGGAGCGAAACAAAATCAACATGAACAATGGTGCCCGGCATCTGTGGACCTATCGCAAAACTTTCTTCCTGCACATTCTCATTTTCAATGCTTGTCATCGAAAACATATCAGCAGTCGGTCCTTCGGCTGCACGCTTCGCGCTTAGTGGAGCAGACGTTTCAAGGGAGACCTCTTGTACGGACATTAAACTATCGCCTACTTCATTCGGTCGGGTAAGAAACGAAGGTGCAAGAATGAGCACAAGGAGCGCAATTGCCGAAACTGGAGCGAGGCGGATTATAAATGCCTGAAACCAAGGCGATGGAATCGACCTTTCGACTGGGCGTTTCACAATGTGAGCCCGGAGGCGATTGAGAAATACCCCGTCAATTTCTACAGTCGGTTTCGCACCTACAAACAATGCCACAATATCGCGAATCTCGCTTTCCCGCGAAGCAAGTTCCGGATCGAGTGACAGGATGTCGAGGATGATTGTGTCGTTTGAGGTGTTCATAGTATGTATTACGAAAGTTTGCTGAAAGGTAACGCTGCGGATGCTGAGAGTGCATAGAGAAGCGCCACCCCGAGCAGACCGCACTTTTCACGAACTTCGCGAATACCCCGCGAGAATGCCATTTTCACACCATCTTCCGTACCGCCCACAATAGCAGCAATTTCCCGATATGAGAGTTCTTCCCAGATGCGAAGCACAATGATTTCGCGCTGTTTGGGATTCAGCGATTCGAGAAATTCTTGGACGCGCGCAAGCGAGCGGAGTGCGTCGAGTTGCTCAACAGTTCGTTCATCGAACGCAACATCAAACACGTCGTCTATCGGAACGAGCGCCTTTCGTGTGCGGTAATGGTCGATGACTGCGTTTCGTGCGATTCGATAGAGCCACGTTGGGAATGAACCCTTCCCTGCATCAAAGGAAGAAATTTTTTCGAGCGCTTTTACGAAGACTTCGCTCACGATATCTTCGGCAAGTTCTTTCGAAAATGTTTTGTAGTACACAAAACGATATATTTTTTCCGCATATCGATCATAGAGCGTGCCGAAAGCCTCTGTGTTGCCGTGAACACATTCGTTCGTGTAAAACTCATCATCCTGCATATCGACAAGTATGGCACCAATAGCCCGAAAGGTTAAGTGTTTGGTCGGTCTGATATCCGCTATACTTATCTGATGAACAGATGGAGACGTGATGTCCGAGGAATGATTCCCCAAAGCGCGCTCATTGCGAGTGCGCTCGTTGCCTTCCTCTCCCTTATCGGTCTCTTTGTGGTTCCCGTTGCGACGGAACCGATTGCCGACATGTATCTTGAACCGCTTCGCGGCGGGGTGTTGGTTGGTG
Organism: uncultured Candidatus Saccharibacteria bacterium; assembly: GCA_964390945.1. GTDB lineage: Bacteria > Patescibacteriota > Minisyncoccia > Phycocordibacterales > UBA918 > Damh-18. Next base: position 21,530 of record CAYMIV010000002.1, on the reverse strand, counting down.
AAACATTCGCCGTCTCGGTACGCATTGCTGCGGGTGTGCCGGTGAATGCATTCAAGGGAGACATCGGCTTCGACCACACGAAACTATCGGTCGAGTCGATTGACTATAACACCTCACTCGCCGACCTGTGGGCGCGCGCCCCATGGTATGAAAATGGAGATGGCACGCTCGGCTTCATTGGTGGAACAACTCGTCGGGGCGGGTTCATAGGAGATGGAACACTCATTACAATAACGTTCCGATCACTCTCTGCGGGTGATGCCGCTATCCATTTTTCTGAAGCCCGCATTCTAAAACACGATGGACTTGGCACTGACGTCCCGCTCGAAGAATCGATTGATGCAATCTTTGCCGTTGAAAATGCGCGTGTCGAACAGGAGACGGTTGCGCTGCCCGGGCCGACCACCGCAAGAATTGCCATTCACCATGAGCGGCCCGACACAGATCTGAGCGGCGATGGCAAACACTCCCTCGTCGATGTGAGCATCTTCATACTCAACATGACCGGCGACGACCCGCGATATGATTTCAACGTTGATGGCTCAATTGATTCAAAAGATTTGAGCATCATCATGAGCGCAAAGGATTAATCACGCCTTGTTCCGCGAGAGGGTTTTGAGGTCGGAGAGAACCTCCTCTGCGTGGAGTGTTGACTTCACTTTTTCGTACACCTTTGCCACCATTCCGTTCGGGTCAATAAGAAACGACGTTCTGAGCGTTCCGAGAAACTCGCGCCCCATAAATTTTTTCGGTGCCCACACTCCGTATGCTCGTACCACCCTCTTTTCGACATCGGCAAGGAGGGTGAATGGGAGTGCAAAACGCCCGACAAATTTTTTATGACTCTGTTCGCTGTCGGTCGATATGCCAAATACAACACAGTTGTGTTTTAAAAAATCACCATACACATCGCGTATGTCGCACGCCTGTCGCGTGCACCCGGGAGTACTATCCTTCGGATAAAAATATATGAGTACCCACCTTCCCTTGTGGTGCGAAAGAGAGTGCATATTCTCATTTTGGTCGCGGAGAGAAAAGTCCGGCGCAGGCTGTCCTACTTTTGGCATAAAGAGGCATTAGAGATTAAGGTATGTAATGGTGAACTGGAGAACCGTAGCAAAACATACCCACAGCAGGTACGGAATGTTTGCGAACGCGACCCACTTTGCGTGTGGATACACAACAATGAGCGCCCACACGAGGGTTGCAAGAACAAACGAAATATCGAGTGAAGCGAGAAGATTGTTTTTGAGGCCGAATTGAATCGGGGTAAAGGCGAAGTTGAATACAAGATTGAGTATGAATGGAATGGCAAGTGTCTTTGGTAACTTCCCGGTGAGGACTTGATAAAAAACGTATCCGTAGGTGGAGAAAATAATAATATAGAGCACGGTCCACACCGGACCGAAGAGCCATGACGGCGGTGCCCACTCCGGCTTAATGAGCGACGCATACCAGGAGTATTGAGATGATTCCATACAAAGTAGCCTAGCAAAACCTTTTGTCTTATTCAACGAAAAGCCCCAGTGGCGGGGCTTTTCGGGGCGACAGAAAATTGCTTCAGAATTACTCCACCGCCTCTTCCAGTTTTATATCAACCGTTGCCTCGTCGCGGAGTTTTTTGAGAAACGCAGTAACGAGTTCTTGTTGTTTCTGGGAGAGAATCTGTGCTTCAATTTGCGGCTTGATTTCATCAAGCGAGGGAGTTTCTGTCCCCTCGGTTATTTGGGAGGCGACAGTGTCATAGTAGGATTGCACCTCCTCATCACTGACGGAAAGATTTTTAATATCCGTTTGCGCCTCAATAAATGCGTCAGCAAGAATCCGGTCCTCAATATTGCTTCGCAACTGTTCCTCGGTGAGGCCGACCTCCGCCATGCGCTTTGCCAATTCCTCTGCACCACCCACGCTCGCGACAATGGCGTCGTATTGAGTTTGTACCTCCGCGCCATCGGCAGAAATACCGGCCCCCCGCGCCCCCTCGATGAGGAGAGCATTGTTGATGAGAATATCGAGGGCCTGATCATTGATTTGCTTTACTACAATCGGGTCTGCCACATCAGCGCCAGAAAGCGTTGCGCTCTGCATAATCATGCTGACATTCTTATCAAACTCGTCGCGCGTTATCTTGAAGCCGTTCACTATTGCTACCGTATCCGCTCGCACATTGAGCATGTAGTACACACCTCCACTCACCACAATACCGAGTACGATAATCGCAGCGGCAATTTTGAGTTTCGTATTCTGTACCGGCGTCGTCGCGCTCGCTGTTTCTACCACCTCTGCCTCGCGCACCACCTGTGCTTGTGTCTCTTCCATGACTCAAATATCTAATGATTCTGAATAATATGTGACAGTAAGATTACCATGTTGCGCACCCGACATGCAAAGCCGATGCGCGGCAGCAACTAACCATCAGAGTGCGCGCGAATCATACGCCCAGTGAAGGAGTGCTTGCCGTTGCCTCCTCCTACAAAAAGAATCCCCGCTTCTGCAGTGGTGAGCCACCTGGGCGGCGTGGCGCGCAAATGCTCTCCAACGTTTAATTTGTCGCGCATCGTCTTCGTGGCGTCTTCCACGATAGTAGCGGCAATACCACTCAAACCAGCCGCGCGGGTCGTCCTTGTGGATCCATCCCCTCTGTTTCCAAACCGACAGTGGTTGGCTCGCAGATACTCCAAAGTAATTCAGCTCCTTATGCATTTTTCCATCTTCGGAAAGTTTTGCGTTTATCCACCATGATTTCGGGTATTCATTTGGTCTGTCTTCAAAATATAAACCGCCGAAAACACCAAGGGTGAGCATCTCCACCGGAGTGAGTTGCGGTTTGAAATCAGGCGCAAAGTTTTTTCCTTCCGGTTCGCTCAAAATGTACGCGTAGTGCTGTTGACGCGGGGTACTCACCACAATCCTTTTTCGGCTCTTTTTTTTGTTTCCCATAGAAATTCCAATTAGCCGTTCCCCAGGTCGAGGATTTCATCGATGCGAATTTTTTCCACAAACTCAGGTACATGCGATACGAGGAGCATTGCACCCTGATAGGCATTGAGCGCATCCGCAATTATCGGGAGGTGGCGAAAATTGATGTGATTTGTCGGCTCGTCGAGAATAAGGAGTCCCGGCTTCATGAGTACGAGTTGAGCAAACGCGACGAGCCCCTTCTGTCCCTCCGAAAGATTGCCGATTTTAGTGCGCATGACATCGCTCGTGAGGAGAAAACCAGCAGCGCACGAGCGCATTTCCTCTTCAATTTTTTTCTCCATGACCGAGAGCAGTGCTTCAAACACCGTATCATCAAAATTTAGCGTCGAAAAATCCTGCCGGTAATACCCGATTTTTACGTGCGGTGCCACCGTCTCCCCCCTTGCGTGACCTGACGCAAGAGATTCGAGGAGCGTGCTTTTTCCAATCCCATTTGGCCCCACGAGTTGCACGTGCGTGTTGCGGGTGAGGGTAATATTACAGGTTCGTTCAGATGGCTTGTGGTTTTTTATAACTTTATATGAACGAATGGTAAGTATTTTGGGTGGTAAATCCTTTGGGATGCCGATTGTAAATGGTCGAATGGTTTTGTCCTCCCTTCGCACATCAACCTTGTTCTCTTCGTATTCCTCCGCTTCCTCGCGCAATTTTTTTGCAACGAGGCGCATTTTCCCACCCTTCATGGCAAAAAAATTCGCCTTCTCTTTGTTTGCCTGTATCTCCTTCGCATACTGGGCGTTTTTTCGATTTTCCTTTTCAATACGAGCCTTGATATCGTGAACGACATCATGATAATTTCCATCGTACTGTTCAATGAGGTGGGTGTGAACGTCGAGATACAGCACACCATGCGTAAATGCGTTGAGAAAATCCGCATCATGTGAAATAACCACAACAGTTTTTGAGTACGTCTTGAGGAACGCGGTGAGGTGCTCGATTCCCGCAACATCAAGATTGTTTGTCGGCTCATCGAGAAGGAGAAGGTCAGGTTTTTGTATGAGTGCAGACGCGAGGAGCAGGCGCGCCTGCTGTCCTCCAGAAAATGAACGAATGCGTCGGTCATGCGGCGCAGAGAAATTTACCGCCTCAAGCACCACGTCAATTTTCGGATCAATATCGTAAATTTTCTCCTTGAAACATTTTTCAAAAAATTCTCGCACCGTAAGATCCAGCTCGTCGCGTGGAATTACCTGCCGCGAGACCGCGATGGTCGTCCTTGGTAATATATTGATATCTCCTTCGCTCGGAGAGTGGGTGCCGGTGATGAGGCCAAAAATGGTGCTTTTTCCGGCACCGTTCTGACCCATGAGAGTTATTTTTGATCCGCGGCGTATGACAAAATTTGCACCAATGAGAATGGGCTTGTTATGCGTATATTCAAAGGAAACATCTCGAAACGTTATGAGTCCGTCGGTACGTGTCATAGTGGCATAGACTACAATATTTATTCAGGAAACGAAAATCGTAGTCGTCGAAGACGCCCACGATTACCGCGTGACTATTTCTTCTTGCGCCAGGTCACTAATTTTCTGACGCTCATAAGTGCCTCCTGCCCGATCTCGCAGGTTCGTGCCATTAGGAATAGTCACTCACACTGCTCCGATCATAAGAAGAAATAACAAAATCGGTGTCCGCAAGGGCACCGATTTTGTTATTTCTTCTTATCTTTCTTCGGCTTCTTCTTCTCCTTTTTGTGGGTGACCTTCTCTCCCATATGACATATTTTACACCTTGTAATATCTCCATACTATCATCACAAAAAAATCACTTGTTAAAAAATCTGGGGACACTACACCCTCAGTCGTGCGCGTAGTACTTTCTGCAGTGTAGAAAGTGGAGAGCGGTTGCGTACCGCGAGATGGCCGTGATACCATTCCGCCGATTCTGAGTACATTGATGTTGGCGAGGAGCTCGTTTTTTCACGTACCATAACCAAAGGAGCACGTATGCCCGCACGTTGTGGCGAAGCGGCACGGAAGTACGAATTTCAATCCACCCCTGTTTCCCCGCATGTTTCGGAGGGAGATCTTCCGGCGGGAGTTGCCGCCCTCCTTCAGAGCGAGTCGTGGTTCGGCAGCAGGCACCTCCCAATGGCTCGGGATTGGGAGCCCGAAGCCCTCCCCTGCTAATCAAAGCAAGGTTGAATTCAACGCGCGCCTAAATGGCGCGCGTTTTCGTAAATACTCGATGTTTTTATACGAATTGGTACACTAACTTAATGAAAATCTTTTCATGGAATGTGAATGGCATACGCGCGATCCATAAAAAGGGTCTTTTTGAGCCATTTATTGAGAAATTCAAGCCGGACATTCTCTGTCTCCAGGAAACAAAGGCGCACGAGCACCAGTCGGAAATCGACCTTCCCGACTATGATGAATATTGGAATTCTGCAGAAAAAAGCGGCTATTCTGGCACTGCCATTTTCACAAAAATGGCTCCGGATAGCGTTATTCTTGGTATTCCCGAGCATATAGCGGAAAAATACACGCTCACCGACGTGTACGGCAACACTACTAAGGAAGGGCGTGTGATTACTCTCGAATTTGAAAACTTTTTTGTGAGTACAGTTTATACGCCCAACGCCAAAGACGATCTCTCCAGGATTCCAATGCGTACGCAGTGGGACCCGGCATATCTTGAGTTCGTTTCCGAGTTGGAAAAACAAAAACCGGTCATTTTTTGTGGCGACCTCAATGTTGCACACACCGAAGACGATCTCGCCCGTCCGAAGGAAAATGAGGGTGGCAAAGGATTTACACGGGAAGAGCGTCTTGGCATCGATCGCTTTGTCAATGCGGGATTTGTTGACACCTTTCGACTCTTTACCAAGGGGAGTGGTCACTATACCTGGTGGTCGCATTGGGGAGCGGCTCGCGAGCGAAATGTTGGCTGGAGAATCGACTACATATTTGCATCATCGAACCTTGCCCCATTTATCAGGCGGGCAAATATCCACCCCGAAGTTATCGGCAGTGACCACTGCCCCGTTTCAATCGATATTTCACTCGATTGAGTGAAAACACACAAATCACAAACACACGATACTTAATTTTGTCAACACAACGCAAGACGCTATTCAAAAGGTGGCTATAAATAAGGACAAAATCACACATCAAAAACCTTCATTCGCGTATAAGACACACTGTCCTTGATTATGCACACTTATCCACAATGTGTCCTTTACAAGAAAACCTATAAGACATACTCTATGGGTAGGCCCAGAAAGGGCGAGCATCCGTCCCGCGAGGGATTAGGACCTTAAAGAGATCATTATAAAATTGAGTTAATACCTCCAAAAAAACTCTAAGTACATCACAGGTGAGGACCGGACTACATCAAATCTTTTGGGTAGAACGAAAATCACCATTTTTATGAGTCGCAACTCTTGGGTACGGAGCCACTATGCTCCACCCTTAGGGACTCCGTCCCACAACGACTCAATCCACCCCATAAGGCCCGAAGGATCGGGCGCCGAGCAAAGTCGGCAATCGATCCCTCGGGCCTTTTTATTTTCTTCAGCGCTATTTCAACAAACGTGGTGTTTTCGGCCCAAATCTTTGATTGCGGCTGCTTCCTCAGCATCGCGCTTTGCCTTACCCGCCTCACCGAGAGCCGCAAGTTCCGATTCGCTCATTGCCATAAGCACTTGTGCCCTACCCTCGAGGTAATCAGCCGTATTTTTTGCTGGTTCATCGAGCACTTCCTCAAGAAGTGCGTGGAGTGTATCTCCAAGTTTTTTACTTGGCCTCTCCCCTGTTATTTCCATAATGCGCGTTCCATCAATCTTGAGCATCTTGACCGAAATGGGGTCACGGAGCGCTTCCTCAACCATTGCGGTGTATTTACGTAGTCGAAACGGCTGTTCTTTCGGGCGCCCGGTACCGATACGGTCGCATCGCCTCAGCTGCAAGAGTTCCCAAATATGCTCTTCCCCGACATTTGCGATCGTTCGCCTGACCGCTGAAAGTGTCACTTGGTCTGGGTCGCTGAAAAACATATGCCAGCGCACGAGTTTTACAATTTTTTCTATCTTTTCACGTGGAAATTTGAGTTCCTGGAGGGCTTTTTTTGTTACTTTCGCCCCAACAACCTCGTGACCGTGGAATGTCCAATCGTTCTTTTCCTTGGACCAACGGCGAGTCTCGGGCTTTGAAACATCGTGAAACAAACCGGCCAGACGCACGTCGAATACCCAATCCTTATCGGCTGCGTGCTGCATTGTGCGGAGGAGGTGTTCATACACATCGTATGCATGTGCTTGATTTTGTTCCACCCCAATACCACGCAGAAGGTCTGGGGCGACGTGCTGAAGCAATTTTAGTTTTTCAAGGAAAATGACACCCTGCATCGGTTGCTTTGATTCCAGTATTCGAACAAATTCGTCGCGGATTCGTTCTTTTGAAATACGGCTCAAATTAGCACTATTTAGAACAATTGCATCGAGTGTTTCATTATCGATGACAAAACCAAGTTCAACCGCGAGCCGTACCGCGCGCATCATGCGGAGCGCGTCTTCAGAAAATCGCTCCGTCGCCTTCCCCACAGCCCGAAGTCGTTTTTCCTTAATATCTTCACGCCCCCCATAAGGATCAACGACTGCTTCACCCCTCAGGCGATACGCAATGGCATTTACGGTAAAATCTCGCCGTTTAAGATCCTCTTCAAGCGAGACACCAAATTCAACTGAGTCGGGTCGTCGCGCATCAGAATATGTTGATTCCGTTCGGTACGGCGTTACCTCGATGACTTTAAGGGTGGAATCTTCGCTTTCCGTAACCACCCCCACGGTACCATAGTCGTTGTTTATGAATGTTTCCGGGAAAAGACTCTCAATTTCCGTAGGGTGGGCATTGGTTGTAATATCCCAGTCATTTGGTTTTCTCCCAAGGAGTATATCGCGCACACAACCGCCAACGAGATGCGCCTCAAATCCCCTGTTTTCTAGGGTATCAGCCACATGTTGGACTTCTTTTGGGATGTCGTTTCGCACTATCATGCGACGATTATAGCAGTTCAAAGCCCTTTTTGCATTGCAATTTGGCTTTGTCAAACGTATGATAGGCGAACCGCCAATACGCACCCATGGTGAAGTGGATATCATTACGGTCTTCGGAACCGTCGTGCCAGGTTCGAGTCCTGGTGGGTGCACACGCGTAGACTCAAAAACCTTTCTTTTAAGAAAGCATGGTTTTTGAGTCTAGCAAGTGAAATGCTTCACTTGCGTACGCGTGTTCAAACGCAGGCTTATTTTTCTTTCAATAAAGAAAGAAAAATGTCGAGGTGGGGTCGAGAACACTTAGTATGTTTGGAGTGAAGCGAACAAAGATACCTAGTGATTTGTGACCACATTTGGATATGTGCACCTTGCACTTCCCCGCTCCTTCAAGTAGTGTTGCACGTGGAACACCGAGGAGATTTCCATGACATCGGCTAAAATATTGTCAATTCTCGCGAAATACGAGCAGTTCTTCAGCCTCATCGAATATGGCGTTGAACCAAGACGAATAGACCCGTCAAGAACATTTGAGTCGTGCACTAAACAGGAAATTCTTTCACACGCCAGGTATCTTGTTGAAAACTTCAAGAATATCAACGTAGAAACGCAGTGTGGGAAGGCGAACCGCCATCTCGCTGCGATTCAAATGTGCCTTAGTTTTGCCGGCATTTTCACGCTCCAGGATCTCATGAACCACAATCGCCCCGAATAATTCGGGGTTTTCTATTAATCCATTGCATGCCTCTGTCTAACATACTATAATCCATAAACCATAAATTCGCGGCCATGGTTAAGTGGTATAACGAGTCCTTGCCAAGGATTAGTCGGGAGTTCGATTCTCCCTGGCCGCACAAAAAGAAAGTACCAGTTTTTACATCTGGTACTTTCCTTTTGGGCTGGAGAATCGAAAAGGTTGACAGCTATTTTGCAGAAAATAGCGACAACCTGCACTGAAACTGTAAGTTTCGATTCTCCCTACGGGAGCAGTACACCTTTCGCATATTCATGCTCAAGGTCTTGCGAAGCAATATTGATTGCTTCTCACCCTGGCCGCACAAAACGAAACGACCTGAACATGTTTTCAGGTCGTTTCGCTTATGTGAATCGGGGCGATGCCCCATCCTTCGCCACGCCGAAAGCATCAAAATCGCTGTGTGAGCCTTAGATTCAAAATGCACATCAAATACAAAATTCACGCGAATTTAAACCTCAAAAGGAGTTAAATAGAATTCTCCTGGAATGTACGCCTGGTCCAATATCCTGAACCATAACTAAAGTTTGGCGAAATAGCACATTCACAAAACCACCATCGAACTGTGAACAAACACCTTAATATGTGTATAAAGGACATAGACATAAACACTGAATGTCCTTAACTATACGGCTTAAAATATGGGTAAAAATTAGTTGTGCACACGTCATATTTGGAAAGTAACGTTTCACGTGAAACGCCACGCCAGTAATTTTAATCGAATGATATAATATCTTGATGACCGACAATAAAATTATCGGCAAAATTGGTGAAGATATCGCTGCAAAATGGCTTGTTTCAAGGAGGCACAAAATAGTTGAAAGAAATTATTTCAAAAAATGGGGTGAAATCGATATTATTTCGCTATTAGGCGACGTGGTTCATTTTGTTGAAGTTAAATCTGTTTCATATGAAACGATGTCTGATCTTGAGTATGCGGTTTCACATGAAACGTGGCGCCCTGAAGACAAGGTTCGAAATGATAAACTGTGTCGAATTGCAAGGGTTATTGAAACCTGGTTAACTTCAAGCAATTATAATGGCAAATTTCAAATTGATGTCATTGCTGTAAAAATTGTTTCACGTGAAAAGTATGCAAGAGTCAAAATTATTGAAAATATTATTATTGATTAGTTTCATGTGAAACATCATAATCAAACCCAATATATTTTTTGAATAGTTCTTCTCTCTATACAGTTTGTCACCACAAACCACGCAATCTTACTATTGTGAATAATATTTATGGAAATATGCTGCTATGTGTTAATATGCTCTGGCAAAATTCGGGGTGTAGCATAGTGGTAGTGTTCATGGTTTGGGACCATGAGGTCCGGGTTCGATTCCCGGCTCCCCGACAAACACCAAAAATATTCGGCCTCGCGTTGAATGTTTTTGATGTTTGAAAAGGGAATCGAACAAAGTTCGCCGCCTTACAGTCGCTGTACACCTTTCGCAGCAACTGCTCAAGGTCTTGCGACAGTCCGCGCGGACTGTCTCACCCGGCTCCCCGACAAACACCAAATATTAACCTCGCAAAACCAATGGCCCGACCTTGGCGGGGGACTAGTGTTTAATTATGATTGCCCATTACTATAAACCACAATCGAATAGCGCACTCGAAATGCTGGATGCACCACGCACTGGTGTGTGGACCCACGTTGTTGCACCAACTGAAAATGAACTCAAGAGCATTTTCGACCTTTATGCGCTTGAACATACAATTGTTGAGGATATAAAGGACTTTTTTGAGGTTCCTCGTTTTGAGCAATGGGGAAGTGTTTCGTATTTTTTTACTCGTTATCCATGTGATGTTCCCGATCTTGACATAGATACCGCACCAATACTCATCATTCTTGGTGAATCATTTCTTATTACCATTGCAGAACAAGACGTTCCATTCCTGTCGCCCTTTATAGGGGGGAAGAGTGAATTTGCAACGATTCAAAAAACAAAACTTTTCCTCGATTTCATGTCAGCACTCATCGTTTCGTTTGAGCGAAAACTCACGAAAACTCGCCGTATGGTGTATCGCGACCTCGGACGTGTACGCAGTATTCGCGGCCGAGATATGCAGCGCCTTGTTTTTTTGGAACAGGAACTCAACGAGACGATTTCCGCACTTGTTCCCACAAATGCATGGCTCCAGCATCTCACGAAAGGGAACTACATCCACATGTTCGCAGAAGAAAGGGAGGTACTCGAAGACCTTCTCATTGACGCAAGTCAGCTCGTTGATTCGGCGATGTCAATCCTTAAGACTATCCAAAATATTCGGAGTGCCGCAGAGGCGACCCTCACCCAAAGTCTCAATTACACCATTCGTATGCTCACGGCATTTACCATCGTGCTTACCATTCCGACACTCGTTTCCTCACTTTTTGGTATGAATGTCACTTTGCCGCTTCAAAATCATCCTCACGCGTTCTGGCTCATCATTGTCCTTATTGTGACCGCGGTTTCACTCACCGCGTACTTCTTTCGCACAAACCGCTGGATTTAGCGCTTTTTAGTAAATTCTATGAAAGAAGTCGGCAATTTAGCCGTCTTCACGTATAATGGTTTCCACATGGCCGTACAACCAAAAAAGGCTAGGAGGAAAACAGGTCAAAATCCTTCGGAGGGTCCGGAGGAGCGTTTTTTGAAAGCGTTTGATGAATATGCTGACGCACTCTTTCGTCATGCGGCCTATCGCCTCTCAGACAGGGAGCGCTCAATAGAATTGGTTCACGACACCTTCACTAAGGCGTGGGGGTATCTGCGCGACGGGCGCGAAATTGATTCATATAAGCCATTTCTCTACAAAGTGCTCAACAATCTCATCATTGACGAGTACCGGAGGAGAAAAGAGGTTTCGCTTGACTCGCTTCTGGCTGAAGAGGGAAGAAACGAAGGTTCCTTCGAAGAACTTAAAAGCGGTTCCATTGAGGAGCTCACGTTCGCACTTGATGCACGGAAGGCGTCAGAACTCATTCATGAGTTACCGAATGTGTACCGGGAAGTCATCGTGCTTCGTTATGTTGACGGTCTCGGACCAAAGGAGATAAGCGACCTTATTGAGGAGACGGAAAATGTTGTTTCCGTTCGCATTCATCGAGCGCTCCGACTTCTTCGGGAACGCATCGAGCTTCACGAAGAACAGGCAAGAGACAAACGCGAATCATAAACCATGAAATCTTTCGAAACTGATTTACAAAAATATGCAGAAAAAGTCCGATTGCGGGCGCTTGAACGGCGTGAACTTCGTGAGCGCGTTTTGTCGTATATGGAATATCATCCGCTTCCGAAAAAAGCGGAATCAATACCCGCCGAATCGATTCATTCACCGTACTTTTTCATATTGCCATTCAATTCGCTCCCGGTTCGCATTGCAGCCGGCGTCCTCGCGTCAATAGTCTTCATCATCATTCCCTTTGTCGCAGAACAATCCGTTCCGGGAGACGTTCTCTATGCCGTAAAAACTGGTGTGAACGAAGAAATCCAATCCCAGTTTGCAAATTCTCCCTATGAAAAAGTTGTGTTCGAAACCAAACTCATGGAACGGCGAATTTCGGAGGCACGACTTCTTGCGGAAGAAGGAAAACTCACAAAAGAGGTAAGTGCCGAACTTGCAGAAACCGTTAAAATTCACGCAGATGCCGCACAGAATGGTATCGCCGAGCTCCGGACGAATAATGCGGAAGAGGCTGCAATTGCCCAGGTCACACTCGGTTCGGCGCTAGAAGTACAATCTGCGGTACTTGATACCGGATCAACAGAAGAATCTCAAGCGGCTGTTGCCGAAATCATCGATGTGGTCAACACTGCCCGAGAACGGGTTGCTGAAAACCAAGACCCGACTGCGCCTTCGTATGATGGTCTTTCGGCACGTATCGAACTTGAGACCACGCGCGCCTACGAACTCCTCGAGGTGGTAAAAAAGATTGCTACGCAAGAAGAGCAGGGCGACATGACTCGCCGCCTCGCAGACATCGACCGCCTTATTCTCGAAGCGGAAAATACACGCACCACCGACGAATCCGCTGCTGTGTCAGAACTTATGGGTGCGCTCGGCCTTGTTCAGAAACTCATCGTATTCATGACTGATATCGATGTTCGTGAATCAGTTGCACTTGAAACGCTCGTTCCTATCATTCCTACCATCGAAGAACGTGCCGCATCGGCAAAGATGAACCTCGACTCACTTATTGCGACAAGTACGCTTATCACGGGGCGACTCGCACTTCTTGAGGGGGTGGAAATTGCAGAAAAGGTTTTGCTCGGCATGACGGAACTCTCAGTGCTTATCAACAGCGCAACAACCTCTTTCGCTGCCAATGATATCGATGGGGCAGAGGCAACAATTGCGCAGGCAATGGCGCTTGCTCATGATCTTGACCTACTCACGCAGACCGCCCCACTCTCTGAATCACAACTGCCGAACGACATCCCGGCAGATGTCGAAACACCAGGTACGACAACAGAGGCAGTGCCCGAAGAAGAGGTGAACTCCGCCATGCTGCCAACAGAAGAAATACAGGGTGCAACAAATAAAAACGTCCTCCTCACTATCCCCGCAGCAAGCTGACGGGTCCTTACGTGGGCGGAACCAGGCGTTTTTGCTCGCAGAAGTATCGTCCACCGACGATACTAAAATTTTATGTCGCATTCATCCTCGGGGCACGCCCACGAGGCATTCTGCGACGAACGAGTAAAAACGTCCGCCTCACTATCCCCGCAGCAAGCTGACGGGTCCTTACGTGGGCGGAACCAGGCGTTTTTCTATAATCATTCCGAGTGTGAAATTTCAGTCGCAAGCAAATTGGCGAGGAATGGAACCAGTGCTTTTTTGAACACCCCGCTCCGATAGGCGAGGTCGCCACGCATGTTTTGTGCCAGTCTATAACCCGTTTCCTCTTCTATGGTGCGATCAATATAGGAGAGCGTGATGGCGCGGAGGCTGTGAGACCCGTCGCTCGTCTGGTCTCCTTTCGTTACAATGAGCCCAATCACAGAGCCGTCATCTCTCGCGATGGGTCCCCCGGACGCCCCCTGTTCGCCAACCGGTGATTCGCTGATGGTCATGACGTCCGCATAGTTGCTACCAAACGTGAATAAATCCTCAATGGTCGTAGAAGCAACTACGGGAACGAGTTTTGCTCGCGCCCCTTCACGCTGTAGGATTTCCGCAGGATATCCGGCGGTGATTGCCCCGATACCCTTCGTATAAATAGTGAGAAGTTCCGTGTCAACCGACAAGAAGGGGAATGATTCCGGAATTGAGTTTTTATTGACAGCATCGGAAACATAAAGGAGCGCGTAATCTCGCTCGCCGGTGCCTCGCGGACTTTCTTCCGTAATGAGCGAGGCGTTTTGGTATATCCACATCGGTGAAATGTAGAGAAGTTCCGCTCTATAGGTAGGCGTCGCCGGATTTCCGACACGGATAATGCATCCGGCATCAATAACTTTTGAATCACTGTCTTTGAGGAGTAGAAATTGTGCAACATGCGCGTTCGTTAAAATAACCCCCTTTGGGTCTATGAAAATCCCCGTCCCCGTTGTCGTGCGGATATAGTGTTCGGTTTTATACTGGCAAAAAACATTTACAAGTGCAGATTCTATACGTTCTCGAACAGGAACTTCACTACGTGGTGAAAAATTTTCAGTCAAATCTGCGGCACCGAGAGCCGCTTGCTGAAAGTCCGTATTTTCAAGCAAAACACGAGGAACAGTGTTTTCTATGGCGTGCGCGAGACGAGAACTCAACTCGCGAAGTTCGGCAGAAGCCGATGGTTGCGATACAGAATTAGAAATAGTACTGATAGAGATTGTTTCAGTAACCCCCGGTCTCGTTTCGTGGACAATCGAAATCACCATATTCGCGAGTGCATTTGTGAAGGAAAGATAAGCAACCAGCACGCTCACGAGTGCGCCATTCAATAATTCTACAAACATCATGTCACAAGAATTGTAGCATGGGGTTTAATCATTAATTCGCCTGTGTTAGAATCATCCGAACCTCGCGCGGGCGTGGTTTAGTGGTAAAACGACTGCCCTGAAGCAGTAGTCGGGTGAGGATTGGGACAGGACCCAATCCGCAAGACCTTTTGAGAAATTTTACGAGGGAAACGAAGTAAAATATCCAAAAGGTGTACAGGTTCTGTAAGAACTTCGATTATTTACAAAAGAATACATGCGGGCGTGGTTTAGTGGTAAAACGACTGCCTTCCAAGCAGTAGTCGGGGTTTCGATTACCCCCGCCCGCACAAGACAAAAAGACCCGAAAGGGTCTTTTTGTGTGCGGGTGGGAACACCGTGCCTGCGCACGGTGTGGGGTAATCGAAACCGCCGGAGCGATGTGAGTTTACGAACACGCGAGGCGTGACCCGCGGCACTTAGAGATTCGCCATTCGGCGAAAATCTTAGTGACCGTCAGGTTTCGATTCTCCCTACGGGAGCAGTACACCTTTCGCCACAAGAGCACTTCGATTTTCTAAAGGAAAATCTGTCACGCAACACATGCACATTGACTTAAAACCCCATCGTGTAACACTAGAATCAGAAGTTCTCCAATCTTGAACTATTCATGGAGGAAGACATGACACAATTCGATGTCCATCCTGCTCGTGGATTTATTTTCATCATTCTTGCACTCGCTGTCGGCTATGCCGCGGCGTTTGCTGGTGACGGCGCCGGAATCCTCACATTTAAGCGCAGTTCGATAGACTGGTGGGACGCAGACAACATTGCGCTCCTCGTTGTCGGTGTTGGCGCGATCGGCATCATACTGTTTGGCGCGGCGGTTGTGCTTCTTGCAAAACGCATGGACCGAATGCATCTATTGCGTCCGGAAACGTACTGGGTTGCAATGGGAACGTTCGTTTGCTGCGCCTTCGTTTTTGGGTACCTCGCAACGCCGTTTCAAAGTTATGGCGCGGCGCCCTGGAAGTGGTTGTCACGATTCCTTCTTATTCCCGCCACTGGCTTCATTCCGCTCGTGTTTGTTATCGAGGAGACAATTGCCAGCATGTTTCGGCGGAAATAGAGTGCGCAATCGCGCGTGTACTGTATAAGCACACGCGCGATTTTAATTTTTCAGTACAAAAACAAAAAGCCCCGAGAGGGGCTTTTTGTGTGATGGGAAATAGCGGACGTATATCCGTGGTTCCCCACGTTGTATCTATAGCGTGAATTTGGTGTACATGAAACCAAACTCATTAATACCTCCGCTACACGATAAGTATACCATGAAATTTTTTTACGCAATGCTCACGGAGAAAAAATCACCGCGGGCCGTGAGCCCGCGGTGATTTTAGGAGGAGGTTATTACTTAACTGCGTCCTTGAGCGCCTTCGCAGCGCGGAACTTCGGTACGCGCATCGCCGGAATCTCGATGGTCTCGCCGGTTCGTGGATTGCGACCTGTGCGTGAATTACGAGTCTTTGTCGAGAAAATACCGAGCCCCGCGACCGATACTTCCTTGCCTCTCTTGAGTGAGTCAACGATGCAATCGATTGCTGTCTCAACAGCACGTTCAGCATCTGCACGAGTGCCACCGACGACCTCGTGTACCTTATTGATGATGTCTGCCTTATTCATACTGTGTATAAATTGTACTTATGGCGTGTAAATTTTTGTGCGCTGCACATGGTGCCAAGATTATGGCTACAAACAATTATATAGTACGCCATATCTTGTGCAATATACTACCGTTCATTAGATTTTTGTGTTCTTATTTTTAATAGTATAAAACGAAAACACCGAGGCGCACTTCGTGCGCCTCGGTGTTAGGGTAAATTTCTATTTAGCGTATTCAATCGCGCGCGATTCTCGAATGACGTTTACTTTGATTTCTCCAGGATAACGAAGTTTCTCTTCAATATCCGTGGCTATACTGCGTGCTAGATTGTGCGCTTCGATATCGGTGATTTGTTCAGGGTTCACGATTACGCGCACCTCGCGACCAGCCTGAATAGCAAACGCTTTTTCAACGCCAGGCATTGATGTGGCAATCTCTTCGAGCTCCGCGAGCCTCTTTATGTAGTTTTCAATTGAATCACGTCGCGCACCCGGACGACCGCCCGAAATTGCGTCAGCAACCTGCACAATGATTGCCTCGGGAGTTTCGTAAGGATATTCCTCATGATGTGCACGCATTGCGAGAATAACCCGCTCATCGACATTGTACTTCTGGAGGATGCGGATACCGATTTCAACGTGCGTACCCTGCACCTCTTGACTCACGGTTTTTCCGATATCGTGGAGAAGTGCGCCGGCTCGTGCAATTGCGACATCTGCGCCAACCTCCTCTGCAATGATTGCGGCAATGTGCGCCATTTCAACAGAATGCCAGAGCACATTTTGCCCATAACTCGTTCGAAAATGGAGACGACCGAGAATTTTCATAAGGTCGGGGTGCAGATTGGTGACGCCGGCTTCATATGCGGCTTTTTCACCCATCTTTTTTACAATCGTGCCAACTTCTTTTCGTGCTTTTTCAACAACCTCTTCAATTTTTGCCGGCTGAATACGACCGTCTGAAAGAAGCATTTCAAGCGCGACGCGAGCTATCTCGCGGCGAACCGGGTCAAACGAAGAAAGGGTTATGTGACCCGGCGTTTCGTCTATAAGCACATCAACGCCAGTTGCACGCTCAAACGCGCGCACATTACGTCCCTCTTTTCCAATGATTTTCCCCTTAATCTCCTCGTTTGGAAGTTCAATGGTCGAACTCATAATGTCGACGCGGAGAGAATTTCCAATGCGATGAATCGCAGAGGTGATAATTTCACGCGCTTTTTCATCGTACTGCTCGTCACCCCGTATACTCATTTTTTGTATACGCTTCATGATGTCCTGCTCATACCGCTTCTCCATGCTCGAAACGACCTGTTCGTAGGCCTCTTCTTGCGTAAGGCGTGCGACCGCCTCTATTTTTGTATCTATTTCTTCCTTTCGAGCATCGAGTTGTGCCCTAATTTCCTTCACCTGGTCAATTTTTTGACGCACAGCCTCAACCTCAGAATCAACATCCATTTGGCGTTTGTCGAGAAGCTCCTCCTTTTTTACGAGTCGCTCTTCGGTTTTATTCAATTTTTCCTCCTGCTCTTTGAGTCCCTGCCTAATCTCCTTTTCGAGCGCTTCAGCTTTCGCTTCGGCCTTCTCCACTATTTTGATTGCCTTTTCCTCGGCTTCAATCACCCTCTCCTTAATGGAAAGTTCGAGTGATTCTTTCTTGCTGAGCGCATGAACATAGCGAAGATAGTATCCTAAAGCGATGCCACCGAAGCCCGCGCATAAGAGCGCGACAATAACTTGTGTGGGCATACTTGTTCGTATACGGCCTGTGCACTACATAAAACAACGGAAGGTCGAAGGAATTCTGCGTGTCTGAAATGCGTGCAGAGCCGTACGGTACAACACTAATCAATAATCGACATCATCAGAGTACCAAAGATTTTCACGAGTGTCGAATTTTGAGAGCGTGGTGAATTATGGGGGAGAAGTATGAGTATGAGGACGAAAAATAGAGAATACAGAAAATAAAAAAGGAAAAGTAAAAAATGAAAAACAAAACCCCCGCGCGGCTTCGCCGCGCGGGGGTTTCAAGTGAGTGTTCTAATTCTTTCAAAATATCATCTACTATTCCATACCGTTTAGCCTCCTCTGCCGTCATGAAGAAGTCGCGGTCAGTATCTTTTTCAATTTGCGAGAGCGGTTTTCCCGTTGCCTTTGCAAGCATCTTGTTGAGTTGTTCGCGGGTACGGAGAATGTGTCGCGCAGTAATTTCGATGTCGGTTGCTTGCCCCTGCGCCCCACCCCATGGCTGGTGGATCATTACCTCTGCGTTTGGAAGCACCGCACGTTTCCCCCTCGCACCCTGCGAAAGAATGATGGAACCCATTGATGCTGCCATTCCGACACACACGGTCGCCACATCAGGCTTGATGTGATTCATCGTGTCGACGATACCGAGTCCCGCGCTTACCGAGCCGCCAGGAGAGTTGATGTACATGTAGATGTCTTTTTTTGGGTCTTCCGCCTCGAGGAAGAGGAGTTGTGCGACGACGAGGTTTGCCATCTCGTCATCAATGCCTCCGGTTACGAAAATGATGCGCTCTTTGAGAAGTCGTGAATAGATATCAAATGCGCGCTCGCCACCCTGGGTCTTTTCTATGACCATGGGGACAAGGTAGTTGCGCGGGGAAGTGTGTTGTTTTTCCATTCTATTAGAAATTTAACTAATACCTGATATTGTGCCCCATTATTTTCCGAAGAATTCCTAACAGGACGAGTATGCGCGGAATAGTACCACAAAATGCTTTTTTGCGCTAGTCAAGGAACGGTCAGGCCCGCGTTCTCGATAGCAACACGTGGAGTTGTTAAAACCCGCCCCCATGATATTTCGGGGCGGGTTTTATGCGGGTTTGATTAAAGAGAGATTGTTCCTGAACTGTCTTTTCCAAGACTCTCATCCTTCGGGGTACTGATTTTACAACTCGTTCTCACCGTTTTTTTGAAAGTTTCCCAGGCGGCCTTTCGGTCTTTTTTCAGTTGTACATGAGCACTTCTCGACGATTCTTTCCACGACTTCCACGCGCTCTTAATCGCCGCGTTTCGGTCTTTAATTTCAGAAACACCCCACGCGTCATAGAGCGCACTCTTTCGCTGTTTAAGCGCAGATGTTATGTCACTCGTATATTCTTCCCACGCGGTAAGAAGACTTTCTTCGCGAGTACCGACCGCAGTTTGCATGCAGGTGGCGTCAACTCGGGCACTGCGCCCAAGCGACGAGTTCGTCTCTGTCGCACTTGAAATTGCTGGAAAAATAACGAGGAAAAAAACTATCGAAACAATCGCAAAAAGTGAAAACACCAAGCGAGTTCTAATGAAAGAGTACATTTTTTGTGTGTAATTAGTGATTTGTAATGAACAAAACAATTATAAGGCACTCTTCGAAATTGCGTAATCCACAATAAAACTCTGCGGCTGAAGCGCGAGAGCAACTCGCCTTACGTGATGCTCTCAAGTTTCTTCATGACCGCGTCATTCGTGAGGACGGAGGTCACATACACGCGGACGCGCTTTTCGTCAGCATCTTTGTAGTGTTCAAGGAGGTGCGATACCTCGTGGTCTACGAGGGAGGGGTCGGGTGTGATGTTTTCCTTTTGTGCAATCGCATTCAAGATGAGCTGGAGTTTTGCTCGCTTTTCTGCGGCGGGTACCCACTCTTTCTTCAGGTCGTCTTTTGTTTTTTTGAGGTGGCCCAAATAATCTTCAAGCGTAATCTGTGCACGGTTTAAATCATCCTCCATTTGCGCGAACATCTGATTGATTTCCGCATCCACCATGATGTTTGGCAGTTCGAGCTTTGATTTTTCGATGATGGCATCGGTAATCTTTGCGCGATGTCGCGAAGCGACATCGCGCGCCTTTTCAACCATGAGGTGTTCTTTGAGTTTTGCACGAAAATCGGCGACCGACTCAAACTGACCGGGCTTTCCCAAAGTTTTCACGTACTCATCGGTGAGTTCGGGGAGTATGAGTTCGCCCTCTTCATCTCGCGGAACCTCGATGTCCCCATGCTCATGGGCGTGATTGTGGTCCCCGTGGTCGTGACCTTCGTGGTCGCAGTTTTTGTCATGAACGTGTGGTACTCCATCGGATTCTTTCTTCTGTTTCGCCTTTTCTTGAATTCGTTCGTACGCAACCTTTTGGCGAAGGAGGTCCTTTATCTGTGCATCAACTTCCGGTTCGGTCACATCACTTGACTCCCGCCCCCCATTAATATTTTTTGCGAGCGATTCGTAATCGGGAAGGGAGATTTCGGGCATCACCGCAACGGAGATGGTAAACCCGAGCGGGTTATCTTTTGCAATCTTTGTAATGCCGATTTCGGGATAGCCGATAACTTCGAGCTTGAAATGCTCGACCATTTTCGGATAGGTCTCGCGGAGGCAGCGTTCAGCCATTTCGGAAAGTATCGTCATGTCTCCAAGGCGTGCCATAAGAATGGGCTCGGGAACGTGCCCCTTGCGAAACCCGTCAATCTCAACTTCTTTGCCCAGGTGTTTGATTGCCGCAATGCGGTGCTTCTCCACATACGTTGCGGGGATTTCCCCCGTGATTTTCACGAGAGAGCCAGGGTGTTTCTCGAGCGTGAGTGCATTCAATTCTTCGTGTGTCATAACCGCGCTAGTGTATATGAGATACGAGGAATTGCAAACTAAATCGACCGCACCCCCAGGATGCGGTCGATTATGGAGACGTGAGCGATATCTACGGTTCTATTGCGGTGCGCATTTCTTGTTCAACAGCGGCTATGTCCGCATCAAGAGTGTCGAGATTGGTACTCATTATGTCCGCCTCTATCGCCCCGATCTCATTGGAGGTGCTCAATGTTTCGAGAATTTGAATGTCTGCCTCCGCCCTTGGTGTTTCAGGTTCATTGTTTATGATGTCGCGAGGTGCCTCCTGGTTCGCCACATCTTTCTGAAGCTCAGCCCCCCACAGATAAAGACCGGCCGCGACAACAACAAGGAGGAGAAGGAGAACCCCAAGTACCGGGCCGAGGTGGGAATGGCTAATCCTCTGACCCTCCGGCATTTTGTAGGTTGTTGTGTCTATTGAATCTTTTTCTTCAACCATAAACGAATATTATTGATAGTAATTTGTTATTGGGATTCCGGTGGATTTTCTCCCGCGTCAAGAATTTTTTCGTCCTGTCCCACATTGGATTCACCCGTTCCCGAATCAGACGCAACCACTGCCTCCTTGAGGGTCGAGAGTGCATGGAGAAGAATGCTGTGGGCGTTTCGTATC
>CAYMIV010000001.1:31002-73423 GCA_964390945.1 uncultured Candidatus Saccharibacteria bacterium | reverse complement strand
GGAGATGATGTTTACTCGTATCCACCCGCAGACCGCGTGTATTTTCAACGGTATGTCATGGGAATCATTTTTCAATCATTCAATCTCATCGGCTCGCTTTCTGTTCTTGATAATGTTGCACTCCCCATGATTTTTTGCGATGCAAACAAAGCGACACGAGAGCGGCGCGCACAAGCGCTTCTCGACCGCTTTGGCGTAGGGCAAGTATCACACAAAATTCCCTCAATGCTCTCGGGAGGTCAGCAACAGCGCGTATCCGTAGCGCGCTCAATGGTGAATGACCCGCAAATTCTTCTTGCTGATGAACCGACCGGGAATCTCGATTCCGTCTCGACGCAACAGGTGATGGATAAGATTGATGAAATCAACACGTTCGATATGCGGACCATCATCATGGTGTCTCACAATGCAGCGCACCTTTCATATGCACATCGCGTGTACTATCTCAAAGACGGTTTTATTGTGCGCGAGGTGGTGAACCCGCAGAGAAAACAAATTAAACCGGTGAAAGAGGGTGAGACCATTGTCACTGAACTCGAGCAACTTGCCCGCCTGTTCCCGTACGATTCCGTCGACACACTTCGCGTCAAAAGTCTCACGAATTACCTTACCCAGGATTACACCTTTGACCAGATTGTGCGCCTCGAAAAAGCAATCCGCCTCCTCATTAAAGGAAAAATTCACAAAAAACTTTTCACGCAGGCGCTTATGCGAAAGTATGAGGAGGGTGGGGTTGGAATTGATCGTGCCACGGCGGAACGCATGGCAGATTTTTCAGTACAATTGGTTAAGCAAGCAGATGACGTGCACCGCTTCAGAAGCGACAATGAGTCTGATGCGGCCTTTTTCGAGCAACACAAGTTCGCAGAGAGGGTGCGCGAGTATTTACTCATGCACCACCGAATACCACTCACCAAAAAAATGTCTGAAAACATGGCATCCCTCATCGCCGACCGGCTTTCGGGAATTATTGGAGATGCGGGATTCAATGCCGGACTCACGGACAGCGAGCGTCAGGGAGGGTTGGGGTTAAAAGAGAAAATCGCAGATGATATCTCAAGATATATGGAAAAACTCATTGCACTCGGAGTCGACGTAAGTTACAAAAGTTAAAGTATTATGCAAGTTGCTGATCTCGCACGACTATCGACCAGAATGTTTAAGACAAATCCGCTTCGTACGTGGCTTACCATTCTTGGTATGGGCGTCGGTACCGGAGCTGTCGTTGTGCTCGTGGGTCTCGGTTTCGGTCTCCAACAAATTATTCTCGAGCAGATTGTCTTCGGAGACAGCCTGCTCTCACTTGGTGTTTCGGCAACGGGTGCGCGCAACCTCACTATTAATGACGACGTAATCGAAGAATTTGAAAAAAACCCAAACATCGAAGATGCGGCGCCCCTCGCGCGATATCCCGCACTCATTACATATAAGGGGCTCACGGGAAACATATTTTTGCAAGGTGCGGAACCTGCCTACTTACGATACGCCGGCATCACCGCAACCGTCGGAGAAATCTTCAAAGACGAGGATATTGGGAACGGAAACGAAGTCATGCTTTCACCGGCGGTTCTCAAACTATTCGGAATCGCAGATGATAAGGTGAAAGATTTCATCGGGCAAGAAGTTTCATTCAGACTCCTCATTCCCGCCACGGATGGCACCGACGCAATCAATGAAATTATCATTGAGAAGCAATTCAGAGTTAAGGGTATAACCAAAGAAGAGGGTGTTCTCAATGTGCTCATGATGCTCCCCGAACTGCGCAATTATGTCGGCATTGAAGACTACGACCGTGCGCAGGTAAAGGTGGTTTCAAACGAGTTTTTACCAATCGTCGAAGAAGAACTCATCAAGGCGGGATATAGAGTTACCGCACTATCAAAGACCGTTGAGCAAGCGTCGAAGATATTTCAAGGCATTCAGGTCGTTCTCGCAACATTTGGCGGTATTGCCCTCCTCGTTTCAGCAATCGGCATGTTTAACACCATGACGGTCACACTCCTTGAGCGCACAAAGGAAATTGGAATCATGCGCACCTTAGGAGCTTCGCCTCGGGATATCAAACTTCTTTTTATTTCAGAGTCAATCGTGGTCGGGTTTATGGGAGGAGTCTCTGGAATAGCGATGGGGGTAACCTTGGGATTTGTTGTGAATATCATGTTGAATATTGCCGCAAGTCAGTTTGGGGGGCAGGCGGTAAACCTCTTTTCATTCCCACCTCTATTTCTCATTTTTATTGCCATTTTCTCTGCTGCCGTTGGCTATTTAACGGGTATTTTCCCGGCTCGGCGCGCGTCGCTTCTCAATCCTCTCGATGCAATTCGCTACGAATAAAAGACCTGTGTATAACTCATGCGCAGAAAATCACCACTTTGGTTACAATAGTGTAAACAGGTTCATAGAGCATCATGTCTTATAGCACAGATAGTTTACGTACGGCAGGTAAAATCACTGTGTACACTGCAATAATCGGGGTTGTTGCTTTTGTTGTTGTTTTTATTTTCAATCTCGGTGCCAAAGAAATACATCAAGCAGTTGCCCAAAGTGATAGTGCAACTACATCAGTAACCGTACTCAATACCCCTCCACAGTGGTCTGCAACTTCGACAGAACTTATTGAATCTTCTTCTAATAACCCTACAAATGCTGGTGACGTTGTGAGCTGGGTTGCTGTCGCAACGGATGCGAATGCCGAAAGATACTATTTGCTTATTTGTAGCAATAACAACCCCGCAACCGCAACTTCTGGTGGTGCCCCAACCTGCAATGGCGGAACGCAATGGGCAGTCTCTGCTTCCACCACGAGCGGTGCTCAGGCGACTGCAGCGACCACAACTCTCGATGCGTGGGCTGAATCAAATGCGTGGTACGCATTCATCTGTGATTCAAATGCGGTGACTCCTCGATGCAACTTGGTACCAACTCAAGGAACAAACGCAACAAACTCATCTCCGTTTGAAGTAAACCACCGCCCATCCTTTACTTCTTTTTGGGACGACTCACCGACTCTTCCTGGTCAAGTGGTCACCTTCACAAGCACATCTTCAGACGGCGACACTTCAGGAACTCAAGATTACGTAAAACTTTTTGTGTGCGCAACCGCAGGATTTAGTACTTCAACTGATACCTGCACTGGCACAACACTTGCAAGTACAACAGCGTTCGTTCCTTCAAATGCAACCGCTACATACAGTGTGGTTATACCGACACAAGATCAAAACTATGGCGCTTTCGGCTATGTTATTGATAGCCATGGTTTTGAAGCAACAACGACTCAAGGTACAGATTCTGTTCTCACCGTTTCAAATGCTTCACCGACTGTAGGTGCGGGAACAATCTCGCTATCCCAGCCCGGTACAACGACCAACATTGTTCTTACAGAAGAGGCTGGTCAAACCACAGGTTTCGTTCTTACTTTTACAACCTATGACAACAACAGTTGCGATGCGGTAGGCGGCAGCAATGGCGATGAGGTTACCGATTACGAATTGAGTATTTATAGAAACGGAACCGGAGTCGTCAATAGTTCTTCAACCACTTGCCCAGTCACCGGACCGTATGACCCAAACAATTGTTATCCAAATTCTGTTGCAACGACTACATGGAATTTGAGTTGTACCGCTTCTACAACCTCATGTGCTGGAAGTAGTGGAACAAGTATGGAGTGGAATTGTACGTTCCCGCTCTGGTATGTTGCTGATCCAACTGATGGTACCGCAACATCTACACAGTACTCAACAAACGATTGGCGTGCGCAGGTGAGAGCAATTGACGATGACGCAGCAACTGGTGCGCTTTCAGAAAGTACTAGTGGTGTTGATGTTACCAGTTTCCTTGCCTTTGCACTTAACACACTATCTATTCCATACGGAGCACTCGAACCAGGAGGACAAACAGACCCACTCAATGCCACAACGACAATAGCAGCAACTGGCAATGTCGGTCTCGACAAGGATGTAACGGGTGAGTCAATGTGTACAACTTACACAAATTCAACGCCCTGTCCGCAGTCAGCGACTTCGACCATAGATGAGTACAATCAGGTCTTTGCAACGGGTACTGTTTCTTACGCGACAGCACTTGGCGCGGGTAATACACTTTCCTCGACAACTCCAAAAGAAATTGAAATTAACGTACCGAAGTCTACTGCAACCTCTTCGCAAGCGACTGCTGATGCATACTGGGGAATTAAAGTTCCGGCATCAGTTACATACGCCGGAGATTACACAGGAGAAAACACATTTACAGCCAAAGTCGGCGAGTCGGCAAACTGGTAGCCTATTCCAACTTATTTAAGAACCACTGTTATTCAACAGTGGTTCTTGCGTATATGGCTTAACTGCAGGATAATTAAAGAGCACGCGCACAAAGCGTGTGTGTTTGCATAAATGAAATCTAGTCATTTCTTTTTTGTGGCTATATTGCTGGTTTTTTTGATGTGTCCTACAGCACGCGCCGGTTTTGGTATTACACCCCCGTATGTCACAAACACAAGTCTTACGCGCAATTCAACATATGACCAGACAATATTTCTTGTACGGAGCGATCCAACAACCGCGCTGAAAGCAACTATCAGCATTGATGTTCCTGGAATAAATGATTGGATTACAATCGCCGAAGGAAGTGAATTTTTATTACCGCAAGGAGAACAGAAAGTCCCCATGACGGTAAAAATTAAAGTGCCAGATGATGCTGATTTTAAACAGTACACAGGTAATATACGTATAAAAACAGGTTCCCCAGATGATAAGGTTGGAGGAGGTGCGGTGAACATTTCTCTCGGAGCGCAAATAGATGTCGATTTAACAGTGATTGATAAAGAAATTAAGGATTTCAGAGTACGAAAAATTGGCATTACCGACCTCAATGAAGGACACAAAGTAGGTTGGTTGTATTTTCCCGGTAAAATCAGATTTGAGATGCTTATAGAGAACATTGGAAATGTTCCCGTTGCACCAAGCGATGTCGTGTTCAGAATTTATGATGCATCAGGATCAGTTTTGCTTGAGGAAACTCATAAAAAGGGAAGTATCGATACAGTGGATCCATTCAAGGTTGAAACTGTGTTCGCTGAAATTCCAACCAGACTTCCTTCGGGGAGTTATCTTGCCAGATTTGAAATTAAAAATGATGAAGAAATAAAATTATCCGGCGAAGTGAACGTCAGTGTCTTACCCTACGGTACCCTTCAAACAGCGGGATTTGGTTTTAGCGGACTTTCTCTACCGCACAAACTTTCTGTGATAGTACCCATACTCTTTATTCTCGGTGTGTGTGGCTATATCGTGAATCGCGCACTACGTTTGAAACGTGTGCGGACACGATAATATGAGTAACGTCATAAAGACTGTTTGTGCGACGTTGTTTGCGTGCGTGCTATTGCCAACCATTGCAACTGCTCAGGCGAGCATTGCAACAACATCGCTTCTCATCAGTATCTGTGGAGATGAAATCATAAATGCGGGAGAAGATTGTGATGTTCCTGCCGACACCGGCGAATACAGCACAACTATCGCGGGACGACAGTGCACCCCCGACTCATGCAGGTGGGCACCGTATTGCGGAGACTCAATTCTTCAGACAATCTATGGAGAGGAGTGTGATGATGGGAACAACACCAGTAATGATTACTGCGCTGCAGACTGTACCGAGGAGGAAGCAGACGCGGGAGGCGGTTCGGTCGGTGGCGGAGGCAACTCATCCTCGGGAGGAAGAACCAATGATCTTGGAGATACGCAGGTTACGGTACAGGGAAAGGCGTATCCGAATGTTACCGTCAACATTCTAATTGATGGTGAGTCCGTGGGAACGGTGCGTACAAACTCACGAGCTGAATTTCTTTTTAACACCGTGACCGACCCCGGCACCGCATCGCTAAGTTTCTGGGCAAACGATTCTTCAGGTACACGGTCGGCTACGTTCAACACAACCTTTGACATAACGCAAGGCGCAGTGACAACGGTGAATGGAATTCTGGTTCCTCCGACTATACGAACCTCAAACGCAAACCCAAATCCAGGAGATGATATCGTGCTGAGCGGGCAAACGGTACCGAATGCCACAGTCGAAGTTTCCATTGATAATGGCTCAAAAACGCTTACGACAACATCAGATGTACTTGGAAACTGGTCAGTTATTTTCGACACAGGAACTGTTTCAGTGAACACCCATACCGCTAAAGCGCGATTTATTGAGGGAACAGGAAGTTTGCGCAGAGAAAGTACATACGGTAGCATCCTCTCTCTTTATGTGGGTGTCGAGGGCAAGGCAACGAGCAATTCAGATTTGAATCGCGACGGCAAAGTCAATCTGATTGACTTCTCGATTCTCATTTTTTGGTGGGGAACAACTGGCGGGAATTCAAATCCTCCGGCTGATATAAACCAAAATGCCCGCGTCGGGCTAGAGGACTTCTCCATCCTCCTCTTCAACTGGACAGGATGACCGGAAAATAAGGAGCTGAAGGCAACTATATTTTCCGAGTCCGTCGGCGCATTACTTCAGTAATGTTTTGCGCCGACGCCGTACTTGAACGCTGAATTAATGAAACAAGCGCATGCTGACAGATATTTTCCGAGTCCGCCTTCATGGTAGTAAATTGTTTGTGAGATTTATTCACTAAGTTTGAGTTTCTTGTGCGAATTTTGTGCATAACTCAACTGTTTAAAAATTCTTCACGCTACAATAAAGTCATGTTCATTTGAAGCGTGCGTTCCGTACATGTGTGGAGTGCATACTCGTAATGGAGGTAAAACTTTATTGCCGATACTTACAGCCGAGTATCGTCGGATGAACGTAGTATGTTCGATGTGAACCCGGGAGGGGTGGAGACTCTTCTGGTTACAGGACATATCAAATGCTGAAAGAGCACAGCGCGATATGCCTCTCATTAATAGAGTCGACGTACTGTTAATACAACGTAAAGCCTATGAATTCCACGGTACACACCGTGCGAACTCTTCAGGCTGTTGCTGTGATCGTTGGAATAGCGCTGTTCCTTTGGAGCACGGGACTTCCAGCAATTTTCCGCTCTGCGGAAGCTGCGTCGATCACAAACGCAAGCGATACGATATCAAATTCAGCACCCGGTCAGACATCTGACCATACGATTGTGTTCACCACTCAAAATGGGTTATCGATAGGTCAAAACTTTACGCTAACCTTTCAGAACACATTCACGATGGGGTCAGTTGCCGAGAATGACATTGATCTATTGATCAATGACGTCGCGACAACGACAGGTGGAGCTCCGGGCGTAGGACAATGGGGAGTAGGAGTTGCAGGAAGCGTGATTACATTCACAACACCGACCGATATTGGAGTGGCGTCGTCTTCTGAAATTACAATTCTCATCGGAGATAACGCAACCGGCGGTGCGGGTAATGATCAAATCACAAATCCGAGCGGCCCAACGGCCACAACGACGTCTCACTCGATTGATATCGCAGGTTCGATGCAAGATTCGGGTCAGGTCAGAGTAGCGATTACAGACGAAGTAACCGTAAGTGCAAGTGTCGACACCTCCCTTACCTTCACGGTAACCGGAGTGGCTGCAAGTTCAACAGTGAACGGCAGCCCGACTACCACTTCTGCAACTTCAACCAATGTAACGTTGCCTTTTGGTCTTCTCGGCATCAACCAATCGAAAGTCCTTGCGCAAGATCTTTCAGTCACCACAAACGCCGACAACGGCTATACGGTGACTGTTGAGCAAACCAGTGCCCTCCAATCAACCACGGGCGGAGTCATTGATGGATTCATTGATGGCTCGAACACCGTTACGCCTACGGCGTGGGTGGGTCCGAGTGCTGATGTAACAAATACGGCAACGTATGGACACTGGGGTCTTACTTCCACGGACGGCACCACGACACGACCTGGACCGGAAGAGTTCACTTCGAACACGTGGGTTTCAGGAAGTACGACACCGATCGTGATTATGGGTCACACGGGACCAGCAGACGGCACCACACAAGGGTATGGCGCTGCTCGCATCGGTTACCAGATCCAAATCTCGGCGCTTCAAGAGGCTGGTGACGACTATACGACGACACTTCGCTACATTGCAACGCCGCAGTTCTAGCAACAACTGAAGAGAGTACAAGAAAAACCTATCTCCCACCACGAGACGGGTTTTTCTTTTGCGCAAAGTACAGGCCCAGTCTCGTGAGAAGTACCACGTCACATCGCTAGAGGTTCTCGATGGTTTTTCCACCCATCGGTGGATTCAAACTGATGTTCTTTATCTTGCTATGCCTCCAATATGTCGTTTTGTAATGACGAACACCGCAAACATAGTGACTTGTTCTGTGAAGAAATACTGATTGCGCACTAAATAGTTGGTATACTGTACTCAATATGAATATCGTGCAGTTCGCGACAACAGTTCGTGTCTTGTGTGTGTTTTTAGTATTTGTCTCTATTTTCTTTTTTCGTACTGCGGACGCCGCACTTCTCTATCTTGACCCGCAAGTAATCGACATATATCGAGGAGATACGGCAACGGTTGCTCTGCGCATTGATACCGACGAAGGTGAATGCATTAACACTGTCGATGCGGTTTTACACTACGATTCAAATATTCGTGCGGTTGATGTTTCTCGCGGTGATTCAATTTTGAATGTGTGGCTCGTTGATCCTGTCATTAACGAAGAAGAACATACCATAACGCTAACCGGCGGTCTCCCTGGAGGTTATTGCGGGCGAATTGCAGGAGACCCGAGACTCACAAACATTATCGCTGATATCGTATTTCGATCACCGGGATTCAGCGTTGGTGCGGGGGACAATCCGACAGCGGAAGTGAGAATAGATGATTCTTCGAGCGTTCTATTACACGATGGGTTCGGCTCTCCCGCACCGCTCCGAACGCAAAACGCCACATTCAATCTTCTCGGCACCCCTGGCAACACCATTCTTGATTCATGGAAGGATAAGGTGCAAGAAGATTCAGTGCCGCCTTCTAATTTTGTGATAACACTCGCGACATCGTCCACCGCGTTTAGTCAAAAATATTTTATCGTCTTTAACAGCCAGGATAAACAGTCGGGCATTGATCACTATGAGGTTATGGAGGAGCCGTTTACAGAATTTTATTCGTTCACGTGGGGTCGCGTTGATGCTCCCTGGGTAGTAGCAACGAGTCCCTACGTGCTGAATGACCAGACGCTCAACAGCACGATTCGGGTAAAGGCGGTCGATAAAGCAGGAAATGAAACCGTAGAGGTGTATGTTCCGGAAGAGGCGCTCCGCTCAATTTCACGCGATCGGATACTCATGATTGCTGTGGTCAGCATGGTAAGCATCCTCCTTGTATCATTTGTCTCCTACCTCATCTATCGCAGAAAGCAAAAACTGATACATGAGTATTCTGAAACCTCTCATGAAAGCACACCATAAACGCATAGCCGCATATATCGGGGTGCTGGCCATTACGTTCTTTGTCTTCGTACAAGAAACGAATGCTGCAACCCTCAAAATCAGCCCCGACACTGGTGTCTATACTGTCGGCGGCACCTTTAACGCAACCGTGGTGGTCAACACGCAGGGAAAGCCAATTAATGCCGCCGATGCGCAGATTACATTCAATCCCAAAGAACTCGCGGTACAGTCCGTTTCGAGAGGGGCCTCCATTTTCAACCTCTGGACACAGGAGCCGACATTTTCAAATAGCGCCGGTTCAATATCGTTCAGCGGCGGTTCGCCGAGCGGGTACACGGGGACAAATGGTACGGTAATGACTATCGTTTTTCGCCCTCTTGCGGCAGGTTCACCGAAAGTAACTTTCAAAAGCGCTTCAGTACTCGCTGCTGACGGACTCGGAACAAATGTCTTGACGGGCATGACGGGAGCCTCGTACTCAATTGCGGCAAAGTCTGAAATACCGCCACCAGAGTACATACCGCCGCCGAATACACCGATGGCACCGAAGGTAACCTCTCCCACGCACCCCGATGAAGACAATTGGTATAGAGAAACTACGGCTCGTCTAGAGTGGGCAATCCCATCGGACATCATTGCAGTAAGAACATTGCTTGATACATCCGAAATTTCTGTCCCGACCATCGTCTATGAACCCCCGGTAGGAGAGAAGAGTGTTGAAGAACTTCCGCAGGGAATTTCATATTTTCATGTCCAGTTCAAGAATGCGGATGGGTGGGGAAGGGTGACTCATTTTAGACTCGCAGTTGACACAGAGCCGCCTTCAGACTTCGTCATAACTGAATCAACTGAACAGGAGCAAAACAATCCTTCGAGGACACTTATTTTTACCGCGAAGGACACATCCCCGATTACCCTCTACAAAATACAAATAGATGGTGGAGAACCGATAGAGTATAAAGACACGGAACAGTCACAACGATATGCACTCCCGGTTCTCCCGTCCGGCCACCACACCATCGTTGTTGAGGCGTTTGACGCAGCGGGAAATTCTCGAGTCGCATCATATGCATTCGATATTTCAGCGTTTGAAGCGCCCCTCATTACCGAGTATCCGGTACGTATTTCCCCCGGTGTAGTTCCCGTCATTCGGGGTACAACGCGAGCGTCTGCGGATGTGAGTATTACGTTTACAAAAACGAATGGCGAGTCGGAAACGGTGCTTACCAAGGCTGATGCGAGCGGTTCGTTTACAGCGATTACTGATGCGGGTCTTACCGTTGGCGTCTACGATGTGACAGCAATCGCAACTGACGAGTACGGCGCTACGAGCATGACTTCAGAGAAGCATCGGATTGTCGTTGAAGAGCCCGGATATATGCGCATTGGCTCGTTTGTGGTTAGCGTGCTTTCAGTCGTTGTTCCGCTCATTGCACTTCTCATACTTTCGATTTTCGGAACATGGTTCTTGTGGCATCGTCTCTCGCGCTGGAAACGTACGATTGCCTTTGAAACCCGTGAAGCCGAAGAAACTCTTAAAAGAGAACTCGATGAAGCCTTTGTGAATCTGCATTCTAAAGTTACTGAACTAAAGGAATCTCGAAAGGGAAAACTCACGAACGCTGAAGCGTCACTCATCGAGCAAATTGAGACAGACCTCGCTGATGTTCGGACGAAAGTTCGCAAAGAAATTGCTGACATTGAGAACATAGTACAATAAACGCATGAAAGAATTTCTCACCTCGCACATCATGCTAAGCGCACACCTTGGTATAATTGCGCTCCTCTGTGCCGGGAGTGCGTGGTATGTATCCCATTCACTTAACGCAATTACGCTGGTTGTGGAAGATTCAATTGCTGAGCAAATCGAAACCCTCGCAACGATTGCCAATGAAATCGATACGAATGACGTTGATGCGCGAATCGGTTCTGTGATTCAAGATTGCCCCGATCGAGCTGAATTTGAAGCGCTTCTCTCAAGGCTTGGCTCGCTCCAGAACAAAGAATTAATCAAGTCGCAGCAACTATTCCATTCGTGCGGAATGTACTTTGCAGAGAGAAAGGCGCTCATGGTTGCATTGTTGGAACGAGAATATGATGTGCTTGTTCGTTACGTGCGATTACTCGACATACTCGACGATACCGCGGAGGAACACGCGATGCTTGCTTCGTGGAATGAGCTCACCCAACTTGAGCGAGATAGCAGTGCGGTATTAACGGAAATCACTTTGATACAGGGAAAGATAATCTCGCTGTTAATCGAAGATTCATCAACCTCAGCGTCACAGATAAACCAGTTGGTGCGTCAAGCGCAAACACTCAATGAAACAGCGGCAATCAAGCAATCAATGATTGATGAGCTTCGAATCGATCTCACCCCCCTACCATGAGACAAGCATTTCGGAATCGGTTACCCCTAATCCGTTCCAGGACAACGAGTACGACCGTTCGATATGTATTTTCTACCGCACTCGTTGCCTCGCTCTTTGCAGGTCTTGCCGCCGTTATTTCCGGTGGGAGTTCCTATGTTTCCATCGTAACAACTCCTTCCTCTGTTAAAGAGGGCGACAATATAATGATTGAAGTTTTGGCAACTGCACACACTCCCGTTAATGCGATTGACATCACCCTGGCTTACCAAACCTCGAAACTTAAAATTGAGGGTATTGATACCGGCACATCAGTCATAACGCTTTGGACAAAGGAACCATATGCCGAGAACGGCTCAATTTACTTAAGCGGTGGCACGTTCCGAAAAGGTTTTGTTGGAGAACACACTATTGCACGAATACGTGCGCGAGCATTGGCGTCCGGTACCGCCTATGTCACAACCAACAATGTTGCCTTTGTCGCCGGCGACGGTCTCGGCACAACGGTTGAAGTTGATGACACCGATTCTGATGAAGCTCGAATTTTAATTGCTACCGCGGATGGCACGCTCGTCGGCGAGGTTGAAATGACTATCGTGACCGATGTCGATGGTGACGGTGCTGTTGACCTCAAGGACATCTCTGCTTTCATGGCGGCATGGTTTACAAAGGGTAAACTCTTTGATTTTAACGGGGACGGTAGAATGACGTTTAAGGATTTTTCAATTCTCTTAGCCGATTCCTTCTTCAAATAGTTGCCCGTGCATTTGCTGTTGATAATGGTGTGGAGAACGACTTGATATACTTGTATTATTGAAGGTACAGGGGAGTATTCTGCCACCACAGAATCTCGCTTGCACGTAGAGATATGCGCACAACAGCCGTTGCGTTTATGGTGTATGGAAAAACACGCGGGTTTATATATTCTTGCGCGTGGTTTTTGACGTTTGCGTTGCTTTGTTCTTTGATTCTTTTACCGCTTGCTCCCGCTTTTGCGTCTGAAACTGTAGTTGATTCATTAAAACAAGACGCTTCCATTCAAGAATCTTCAGCTGAAGAAGCGGCGCCACTCACTGCAGAGGAGTCGCAAGATTCGGAAGACACATCACTGACAGAGACTTCTGAGGGTGTTGTTTCAGAGACGGCTAGCGAATCGCCGATTGATACAAATGCGGAAATTCAGGATGCGATACCTGCTCAACAGGTAGAGGTAATCGATGAAGGCGGGGTGACTCTGCCTTCGGAAATCGATACTGAATTGGAAGAGAATGCTTCCTCATCAGAGCAATTGCCACCACTTGAATCTGACGACGAAGAGCCGCTTTTGCAAACAATCACCGAACAGGACGGTGAAATTGTTCCCACAACAACTCCGAACACCATAGAGGATGAAATCGTCTCATCAACCGAAAGCGCTACATCCACAGAACAAACACCCTCCATCGAAACACCCGATCTCGAAATTCCTCTTTCTGACGTTGTCGCAACAACATCAACGTCTACAGAACCTGAACAGCCCGGGGTAGAGAATTTTGCAATAAGTACAGTTTTCAATGATGAAAACGCCTTCATTTTTTCAAAACACGAGTGTGCAGAGGTGGGCGATGGTTCGTTTTACTGTTCCACCGCTTCAACTGCTCCTAAAACGCTCGGAACAGACCGCGTTTTTTCAGCACCTGATGCCGACGGCGACCGTGAAATTTTTGTCGAACGAGGCGGTGAATTATCGCAGGTCACGAAGAACCTTTTTGATGATGATGCCCCATATTATGATGAATCATCGAATTCTATCGTTTGGCATCGGCTTATCGACGGCAGATATCAAATTGTCACCTATGATGCTGAAACGGGTGAGGAACAGCAAATAACGAATGAACGCTACAACAATATGGAACCATCGCGCTACGGCGACGTAATTGCATGGCAGGGTTGGATTGGAAATGATTGGGAAATCATGCTCGAAGAAGGCGGCGAACTTACCATGCTTACCGATAATACGTGGCACGACATATCTCCGCGCATCAATGGCAATTACATTATTTGGCAAACGTTCGAAAGCGGTGCATGGAGAGTAAAAGTATATGATCGTGTGACGAAATCCATTGACACCATAGAAAGCGCTGACGGCGCCTCAATCGATAACCCACGCTTTGTTCTTGTATACGATGCTAAGCAGACAAACGGAGACGTTGAAACGAAAGGATATGATTTAAAAAGCGGTAAAGTTGTGCCTCTCAGTTCCTCACCCACGCCGGTGCCCGAATCCTTGCCTGACCCCGATCAAACGGGAGAAGAGCGCGCCCTTCTCCAATTGAGCACGCAACAAAAACCGAAGGAGAGTGATGATGGTGCACCCGATCCTGAACCACATGTTGAGGGTGGCGATACGCCAAGCTCGACATCAACAGATGACGTTATCGTATCCCCATTTACCGAACCCCCGGCAACTTCGACAGAAATGTCGACTGAAGAACCCGAATCAATGTCGCCAATTGATGAGAGCTCACAATTTGACATCATAGTGCCTTCAACAGAGGCAACAAACGGTGCCGAAATTGAACACATTCCAGACGTTGTTGTTACACCGTACGTTGAAGCAATTGACGATGTCGGAGACTCACAGGATGCGGTCGCATCCAGCACATAAGTAGGAGATAATAAGGGCAATGGGAGGAGGTATTTTCAAAGTCCATACAAGGGGCAAACGGTTTGTTGCAGTGTGTCTCATTGCGATTTTTTTGCTAACGGGCATCGGCGATGAGTTTCTCAAGCATGTTGCAAAAACTGCAGATGCGGCGCAGACAACACTCGATTCAAACGCATTTATTAACGGACCGACCCACTACATGGCAGGTTCGCAGACCGTATTCATTGACGACCAGACTGGATACAAATTCTTTCGCGATGCTCCCGGCTACTGCGTGTATCGAAAAACGACCGACGGCGGTGCGACGTGGAGCAGTACGACGACTGTCGATTCACGCACCAACTGCATCAGCATACAGGTGTGGTATGACCGGTGGACGCCTGGAGATACCGGAAACTACATCCACATAGCGACCATTGATACGGTCGCCGATGATATTTTTTATAACCGCGTTGATACAGCAAACAGCGATACTCTCCTCATGGGACCAAATCCCGTTGATGTGAGCACCAATAGCGGTAACAGTATTGCAACGCTCGCAGAAGGTGCTAACACGGTCAGCATAACAAAAGCAACCGATGGCACGCTCTACACCGGCACCGTCGATGCTTCGGACTCCTATGTCGTCAAATGTTCGACGAACTGTAATCTCGCCACTGGGTGGACTGAAGCGGGAGTGAGGCCATTTGGTCTTGCAAATAACTACGCCATATTCATGCCTCTTTCTGGGGGCGACATTATTGCGATAAATCGCGACCTCACGCTCGATGACCTTTGGAGCAAGGTGTACACGAGCGGTACAAACAGTTGGGGTGCAACGACCACGTTCGAATCGAACGCTCCCGATAATACTACCTATGACGTCGGTATGGCAGCCGCGGTCAGTTCGACGACTGGGGACGTATATCTGGCATATATCGCCCGCAATGCCGCCTTAGGAAACGATGACCAAATACGTACCGCTCTCTACTCGGGAGGCTCATGGACTGCAAAAAAGGAGGTTGCCCGGTATTCCGAATATGGTCTTACGAATGTCGCGATTGCGCTCGATTATGCCAATGATGATGTGTACGTGGCATATACCGGCGCAACCACACCCACAAGCGTAACAACCGCCAATGTGTACTGGAGAAAATCCTCCGACACCATGAACACGTGGAGTTTTGAGAAGGGTCCGATAAACTCAAGCCCCGACGACTTTTACGGTCTTGATCTCAATATGTCGAGCGATGAGCGCATATACGCGACATGGTTCGATAATACCGATGACGATATATACGGCAATACGGTCGTTGACCTTTTCCCAGGCATCAATGCGACGACGACCGCCTTTGAGTCGCTCAATGATTTTGATTCATACACTCAGGTGACACTCGATAGCACCGCAAACATAAACGGAACTTCGCACATCATGGCTGGTTCGCAAACCGTATTCATTGACGACCAGACAGGGTACAAATTCTTTCGCGACGCCCCCGGTTACTGCGTGTATCGAAAAACGACCGATGGGGGTGCAACGTGGAGCGGTACGACGACTGTTGATGCACAAATTGACTGCACGATGATTACGGTGTGGTACGACAAGTGGACGCCGGGCTCTGCGAGCTCAAGCATCCACATAGCGACACTCGACATCGGGAACGACGATATCTGGTATAACCGCCTCGATCCCAGTGACGATACGCTCCTTCTCGGATCCAATCCTGTCAGTATGCTTACCGGTTCCGGACAGGGTGGCACAACTCTTCTCGAGGGTGAAAACTTTACCTCCATTACTCGCGGTACCGACGGTACGCTCTATGCAGTTTCAAACGACGGTACGGGCGCGGCATTCGATTCGTTTATCGTTGAATGTACGTCGTCATGTAATAACGCAGCCGGATGGACTGAAACCGTCGTTAACCCTCTTGATGTGGCGAGTGATCAAAACATATTGATGCCGCTTTCTGGCGGTAATATCATGCTTATTAATCGCGACATATCCGCAGGTGTGATTCGGTACAAGATTTGGGACAATGCCAACTGGTCAGGTTCGTGGACGAACATCGATGCGAGTGCCCCCGGAAATGCAACTTACGATGTTGGTATGGCTGTGGCGGTGAGTTCGAGTACGAACGATCTCTACCTTGCCTACATTGCACGCAATGCAACACCCGGCTCGGATGACCAAATACGCACCGCTCGCTATACGGGAGGAGCGTGGTCTGCGACTACCAACATAGTTGGTACAACACCCACCGGTCTTACTAACATCGCGCTCGCTCTCGATTACTCAAATGATGATGTGTACGTTGCATACAGTACACAAGGCATTGCAAACACCGCTAACACTGCGAACGTTCTGTGGCGAAAATCAACGAACGATATGATTACGTGGAGTTTTGAGAATGGTCCGGTGAATACGAGCGCTGACGATCTCTACGGTGTCGACCTCAATATGTCGAGCAACGAGCGGCTCTTTGTCTCGTGGTTTGATAATACCGATGATGACATTTATGGCGCAACGCTCGTGAACCTTCCGAGCACTGCCATTGCAACAACGGGGGCGCAAACTACTTACACGTATGCGAGCACAAGCAATGTATATATCGGCGGTGTCATAGCGCTCTACAACACCGTTGATTCGCAGACATATGATGTAACTGGCATTACGCTTACGGAAGGAGGAACCATTGACGGTTCAGCGAACATTACGAATGTAAAATTGCTCTACGAAACAGACGCCACCTATCCCTATGATTGCGACAGTGTCACCTATGACGGAAATGAAACCCAGTTCGGTTCAACCGATACCAATGGGTTTTCCGGGGCAGACGGCGTGTCGAGCTTCACCGGCTCGACTGTAAACGTCAGCACCACAACGACTTTGTGTCTTTATCCCGTAATGAGCATTCTTGATTCGGCAGAGAGCAGTTCGACAATCGATATCAGCATCGCAGATCCGACGAGTGACATTGCGGTGACAAATGATGTTGCGGGTCCGAATGATGCTCAAAATATTCCCGGTACGACATTCATCTACAACGATGAGTCGACACTCACACACTATCACTGGAGAAACGATGACGGAACGGAATCAGACGCAACTTCAAAAACGAGCGGCACCGAGGACACCGCACTGACCTCAATGAAACAAGGTTCGACGACGCGTTTGCGTGTTGAAGTTTCAAATGAGGGAAGCAGTTCGACTCCCGCAATGCAGTATCGATTGGAGTATGCATCAAATCCCGGTAGTTGTAGTGCGGCAACCGGATGGACGGATGTTGGTGCGGCAGGCGGAGATTTTGATATGTCTGACTCATCGAATCTCACCGAGGGTGGCGATACGACCAACATAGGCGCGGCTCTCGGTGGGGTGACCGACAGCAATTCTTTATTTCTAACTCCAAATGGGGGGGTGAGAGATACATCGTCGCAAACGGGGAATATTTCCCTCTCAATCTCGCAATTTTCAGAACTTGAGTATTCGATTGTGGCATCAACATCGGCACAGCAGGGAAATACGTACTGTTTTCGAGTGACCAATCAAGGAACTCCTCTTTTTGGCTATGATAATTACCCTCGTGCGAACATCAACGCTGACGTTCTCGTAACAATTGCAACATCATCCCAGAGTGCGACGACATCGGTACCTTCGACGAACTTTTATGTTGGAAGCCACTTCGTTATCACGGAAAATTCAAGCACCAGAAATGTGACGGGCATTACCATTACAGAGGATGGATCGGTTGATGCTCAAAATGACCTCGACAATATTAAACTGCGATATGACCTCGACACGACAAATCCTTATGACTGCGCAGGTGAATCATATTCCGGCTCCGAAACCCAATTCGGTTCAACTGATACCGATGGTTTCTCGGGAGCGAACGGCACATCTACTTTTTCCGGCTCAGTTGCCATCAGTACAACGTCAACGATGTGTCTCTATGCGGTTTTCGATGTAACCGAGGGTGCTCAAAATGGAGAAACCATCAACATCAGCATAGAGAATCCGTCAACAAATCTTGTTGTTTCAGGAGGTGGTTCGGTTGGCCCCTCGATTGCACGCGATTTAAACGGTTCAACCACACTGCAGGGTCCCATTTTGACACAAACGCACTACCATTGGCGAGCTGACGATGGCAATGAGACAACGGCTTCATCTCTTTCGGGCGGGTCACAAGATACCGCCATCACGAATGTTGCGCTCACCACACCAATCCGCCTTCGTCTCCAGGTGTCGAATGAGGGCGCAATTACATCTGCATCGACAACGCTTCAGCTTGAATATGGCGCAAAAATAACCACCTGCAGTTCTGTCAGTTCTTGGACAGATGTCGGTCTTACCGGTGGAGCATGGGATATGTATGATTCTAGCAACCTTAACGATGGTGATGACACAACCGATGTGGCAAACGCAAGCGGCGGTGTGTCAAATGAAAACGCATCATTTAAGAGCCCGAACAGTGCAGTTAAAGACTCTTCATCAAGAGTCGCAACCACGACGCTGACTTCAACAGAGTATATTGAAACTGAATATTCTCTTATTCAGACACCAAGCGCAGGATACGATATTCCCTACTGTTTCAGATTGACGAATGGCGGTACGCCCCTCAATGCTTATACGACGTACGGGGAACTGCGCACGTCTCCCGAACGCGATTTTGAAATACAGCGAAACTCTTTCGTTATTGCGACTTCTTCGACCTCCACAACACTTGTTGCCGGAGTGCACTACACCGCACCGAGCGCCTCGACGAGCGCATTCATCCGCATAACGAACACGAGTATGACGGGGGCCGGACATGATATAGGCGCAGTTGCCGCCCAAAATGCTACCAATACGACAGTATATATCGTTAATCCTTCGAACATTATGAATTCCGTTACGTTCGCTCGCACCGGCATAACGAACAACACAAAAGTTTTTTGGGAAATCGTTGAGTTCATCGGCGAACCTGGGTCCGACAATGAAATGATAGTTCGAAGCCAAACATTCTTACGGTATGGAACCGCATCGACGAGTGCAACCGGCACCGTGGCATCGAATGTCTCTAATGATGCGGATGTCGTTGTATTTATTACCGGCCAACAAAATCCCGACACCGGTTCTGCAAACTACGAATCCGGTCTCAACACTTCGGAGTGGAACGGAAGCATTGATGCGCCCATATTCAGACGCGGTGTGTCGGGCGGAGACGCTGGCAATGTCAGTTATGCGGTTGTTGAATTTACCGGGCAGAACTGGAATATACAACGAAGCGAACACACATTTACCAGTGCAGGAACTACCGAAACCGAAGCCATCACTGCTGTGAACAGTCTGTCTCGCACCTTTGTACATGCGCAAAAACGCAATACGACAGGGCTCAGCGGCACCGATGAATTTGGGCACGAGGTGTGGCTTTCAAGTATCGGTTACGTGTCATACTTCTTGCAGTCCGGTGCGACGACACCGTCGGGACAAACATCCGTTGCGTGGATTATTGAAAATACTCAAACGTCATCTGGCGCTATGGATGTGGAGCGACTGAATGGTTTCATACCGAGCGGTGGAGTGGCACCGCAAACAACGAGCGTTCCATTAAGTGGCACACTCGACGACCTTACGAACACTTCCATATTTGCGAATGCTCGTTCGTCTGTGGCTGATAATACTCACCCTCGAGCAATTGCGGGCGTGACTATCGCATCAACAACGGCTTTCGAGTTGTGGAGAAGCAATACTGGCTCAATACTCACATACCGTGCGGAGGTGGTTGAGTGGCCAACCGCCGGTCTTGCGATAAAGCAAAATCACTACCGTTTCTACGTTGACAACAACCAACTACTCCCGACAGAGGAATGGCCACCAACTGGAGAGAAACTTGGTGAGGACACAGTGCTCACTGGTGCCGATGAACCACTCGGTGAAGGGGAGCGGATTCGTATCCGCATGTCGCTCCTCTCCCAAAACGCAACGTTCCCCGCAGGAACGCGAGCGTTCAAATTGCAGTATGGTCAAATGGTCACCACATGCAGTGCAATTTCAGAATCGAGTTGGACGACACTCGGTGACAGCGCGTCAAGCACGATTTGGCGGGGTCAAATTGCTACGGGAACAACTGACGGCACGCTTCTCTCCGGTGATCCTCCCACCGGCGGCGATCTCCTCCTCACCAACTCCGCTGTTGCGGGAACGTTTGAGGAGGCAAATGACACCAGCGCGAATACCTACGCAGTCGAAGCGGGGGATGAAATTGAATACGATTGGCTGATTGAACAAAACGGCGCGAATGCTGAAACATACTACTGCTTCAGAATGGTTGAGACAGACGGAACACCACTCGATGCCTACAGCACCAACTATCCGCAAATCCGTACGGCGAGCTTCACACCACGGACACAAAATTGGCGCTGGTATGGAAGCGTACCACTTGAAACACCGACAACGACACTCACCGGTGCCGAGAACGTTGCCCCCGCAGACATTGCGAATGGGGAAGAATTAAAACTCCGCATCACTGTTAAAGAGATTAAAAACATTTCACGAGATGATGTGCGATTCAGGCTCCAGTATTCCGAGTATGCAAATTTCTTGACCGCGTACGATGTCGTTGCAACCACGACATGCACCGCAACGTCGACGTGGTGTTACGCCGATGGGGGAGGTGAAGACAACGCTGAAATCTCAACAGGACTGCTTACTGATGCAGAAAGTTGTGTCGGCGGAGTTGGTACTGGTTGCGGAACGCACAATGAGTCACCCACCGCTCTTGCCGGATTTCGTCACGACGGCACCGTGGCAGCGGAATATGAGTTCACTCTCAAATCTGCCGGTCCTCGGGTAAATCGCGTGTACTATTTCCGCCTTTACGATGTCGTTCAGGACATTCCCGTACCGGCTAACACGGACGAATCATACCCGTCACTTGTAACGGAGGGGGCAAGTCTCGTGTTCACCATGACTGGACTTGGATCAACAACGGTTATAGAGGGAGTCACGCTCGACATTGATACAACACCGACACGCGTGCCATTCGGTACGCTCCCAATCAATACTTCTGTTGAGGGTGCGCACCGGCTTGCGGTAAATACAAACGGAACAGAAGGTTACCAACTCTATATGACAATGACCGGCGATCTTCAGAGTGCCGGCGGCACCATCGTGCTTCCTATAACGGGCACCAACGCGGCCCCGGTAGCGTGGTCTACGGGATGCGCGGCAGAAGCCGCAAGTTGCCTCGGATATCACACGAGCGACGACACACTGTTTAACAATTCGACACGATTTTCAGCCGTAGACACCTATGCGCGCTTCAGTACCACCTCCCTGGAAGAAATATCGTATAGTTCGCAACCGACTGTTAATGAAATTACCGATATCGTCTTTCGTATTTTTGTGCGACAATTGCAGAGCGC
Organism: uncultured Candidatus Saccharibacteria bacterium; assembly: GCA_964390945.1. GTDB lineage: Bacteria > Patescibacteriota > Minisyncoccia > Phycocordibacterales > UBA918 > Damh-18. Next base: position 51,643 of record CAYMIV010000001.1, on the reverse strand, counting down.
TGGCATTTATGAGACGAATATCCAATACATTTCAGTTCCGCTTTTCTAACATGGTTTTACGAACTACCACCTTTAAAATACTTATTATTACAGGCGTTTTGCTCAGTTCAACGCTTACGACTTACGCAAACACTGCCTACCGCATTTCTCCTCTTGTCATTGATCTTGATGCCGAAGCACGTGATATCACGACGAGAACAATTACCATAACGAACACCGGCACAAACCCGGTCACCATCTACCCAACGGTCAATAATATTTCTCTGGGGGAGGGGGGTATCATCAAAGAATTTCACTCTCCGGTTGATAGTGACAGAACGAGCTCGCTAACCTCATGGATTGAGTTCAAGCGCAGCGGCATAAATTTGCCCATTGACGGAAGTGCAACGCTGGAGCTCGTGTTTCGGATTAACCCAAATCCTGTTCCTGGGGAGTACCACGCATTTCTCGGCTTTGGCAACGGTCGCAATCAAGACGAAGCAGTAAAGCAAGTTAGAGATGGCAACGCTCCTGGTGTCGTGATAAACGTTACTATTGACGATGCAACATCAGAGTTTCTAAAAATTTCTAAATTCTTCGTTAATCGTTTTGTCACGCGACTCAATAATCAGGCGGCGGTATACACCGTTCGCAATCCCGGCGATGAAGTTCTTGTTCCGACCGGGGAAATCATATTTTATAACAACCGCGGTGAAGAAATAGGGTCTACAACTGTCAATCCTGACGCTCTCTCGATACAACCTGGTGAAGAACATGTTTTCACAGCCCCGGTTCCCACAGCAGGCCTTTTCGGTAAGTACAAAGCATTTCTTGATATGGAATATGGCATACAAAATCGCGCGACTATTCAGGACACTTCATTTTTTTACGTCTTTCCCATCAAAACAATTCTTATTTTGTTCGGAGTTCTTGCGATTGTCGTAGTAGTCATTGCGCTTTTTGTTCATCGACGTTATTTTGATGACGAACTCTTGGACGACTCCGACTCGATTCCACTTCGCATTCGCGAGACGAGCTCTGACCCAAAGCATCACGACATCGATCTATCAAAATCATCATGAAACGAATTACTATCTTTGTTTTCATCGTGCTCGCCCTCCTTGGGGCGAACTGTGTCTATGCACAGAGCGGTCAGATGTTAAGTGTGACACCGCCACTGTTTCAAATTTCTGTTGAGCCGGGGAGCGTATGGCAAAGTTCAATCAAGGTAGTGAATGGAAATCCCTATGAACTCACCGTCTATGCTGAAGTTGTCAATTTTGTGCCCTATGGTGAGTCTGGGCAGGGGAAATTCGTACCAATAATTAATTCGGACGCAGACAAGACAACGTTAGCCGAATGGATTGAAATATCCCCCGGACCTCACCGTATTGCGCCTGAACAAACAGACGAGGTGCCATTTTTTATTGAGGTTCCGAAAGATGCCCCACCCGGAGGACATTTTGCAGCGGTGCTTATCAGTACCGAACCTCCCACCTCAACCGGTTCTCCACTTGCGGTCAAAACATCACAAGCAATCACATCACTTTTTTTTCTTCGCATAGAAGGAGACGTCCTTGAAAAAGGTTCTATCAGAGAATTCAGAGCACTCGATACTATGGTAAATGCTCCTGAAGCGGAATTTTCGCTCCGATTTGAAAACAAAGGGAATGTGCATATTCAACCTCGAGGCAATATCGTCATAACGAATATGTGGGGTAAGGAACGCGGTATCATACCAGTGAATAGTCAATCGCATTTCGGGAACGTACTTCCGGAAAGCATCAGAGACTTCAGATTTACGTGGAAAGGAGAACGCTCGATTTCTGAAATTGGCAGATATAAAGCAGAGGCAACGCTCGGATACGGGTCAAACGGCGTGAAGACGGAAGTCGCTACCACATACTTCTATGTCATACCACTTAAAGCGACCGCAATCACGCTCATTGCGCTTATTTCATTCATTGCTCTCATCACATGGATGATACGGACATACATACGGCACATGCTGGCGCTCGCGGGCGTCGACCCCGATGAGGTTCGGTCTAAGCGCACAAAAGCAGAATCACCACTCGCTCGTGCTGTAGAAAAAACCACCTATCGAACCGTCGCCGCCCCCATACGGCGCGGAGCGAACGACCTCTCCTCAAGGCTGCATCACGTTACCGAGTTCTTAGATGTTGTTAAAACAATCGCACTATTTATGTGGAATTATAAAAAATTCTTTGTAACCATAGCGCTTCTTATTGCAGCATTTGTGGGTGTTGTTCTCTACATCAATGACGCATCAAAATCCGCAACGGACTATGAAATCACCATCGAAGAGGGTGACAGATCACGCGTTCTCACAGATGACGAAATCCAAAAAATAGCAGAATAATGCGCGACGCCCACGAGACGTGTTATACTGAACAAAATTATCGGTCTAACCAAAAACACCATGAACAATCGTGTTGTTGTAGTTGCGATAATCCTTTTTGTCATCGTTGTGACTGGAATGTTTACCTTTGCGTATCTGAAAAAGTCAGAAATCCGAGAACGTACGACTGATATTCCGCCTCCCTCACAGCCCGAAGCGGGACCATACGACTCGATTACGCGAGTCGATGCGAAACACTTCTTTATAGACGGGAAGCACACGCTTGTCGGTGAAATTGTCTTGCCGACTCCGTGCGACCTGCTTGACTGGAGTGCTCCTGTTGCCGAATCAATGCCTGAACAGGTTACCGTTCATTTCAAAGTGATTAATACTGCAGAAACATGCGTGGCGCAAGTTACAAACCAACGATTTAAGGTTGATTTTTCTGCTTCGAAAGACGCCTCCATAAGCGCCACCTTTATGGGTAGAGGAGTCGAATTAAACCTCATCCCTGCGTCAGAAAGTGAAAAACCAGACGATTTTGAAATCTTCATCAAGGGCTAGACACAGACTGGCACAAAACCTTGCTGTTCGCGTTTGATATAATCATTTGTAATGAAAATCAATGACCGCGCAACACGCAACACCGCTCTCATACTTCTCCTAATACTTATCATCGGTGCCGCAGTTACGTACTTCGTTGCCGCCCCAGGCGGGTACTTTGATCGAGAACAGGCGGATATTCGTATAAGCGCACAGAGCTCGAAAGCGGCATATACAACACTCGACGGGGAACCAATTGATTTATCGGATCTCCAGGGCAAACTTCTTGTAATCAATGTGTGGGCTTCGTGGTCACCCTATTCCGCGACTGAACTTCCCATTCTCTCACGGCTCCAGGTCGAATTTGGCGATCGCATAACAATTGTTGCTATGAACAGAAATGAGACAATTGAGACTGTCAAAGCCTATCGGTCAACGATAAGCGATACCGCATCACTTCGCTTCATACAGGATACACACGACTTTTTTTTCAACTCAATCGGCGGGTATGCAATGCCGGAGACACTCTTCTATGACACAACTGGAAACATTGTAAAGAGAATTCGTGGGACGATGACTGAGGAAGAGTTTCGACAGCAGATAAACCACCTGTTAGAGCAAGAGAAAGACTGATTTGCAGGATTTGTTTTTGCGAAAAATGTGATAGAATATCAGTAGATAGGGACAGGACACGCTCGACGAATGCGGTTTTTTTTCGACCTTTTCCTCGTCAGAAAAGGTATGCATTCGCAATACATTACAAAATGTTTCGAGCACTTGGTTTTGTGATAGGCCTCTGGTTCGTATCACATCTCTTTACCCAAAGTTTTGGTGCGGCAGACAACGCCTTTAAAGCGGTGTTTGAAGCACTGGAAGCATTGGCTGTTGCTTCAGCGCAAAATTTTGAGTAAAGAGAAAAGGACTGGGCACACGCCCGGTCCTTTTTTTATTGTTGCTTCATAGTACAATACAAACGATGAATACGGTCAATCACCGAACGATAGAACATATATTTTTCTTCACGCTCCTTGCGGGCGCTGCATTTTTGGTGTGGCAACTATTTGCACCATTTGCAGGCGCACTGACGCTCGCAATCATCATTGTGACGATATGTTACCCGCTCTATCTTCGCGTGCTGAAGGTTGTTCCAAAACAGAACCCGTCCTTCGCCGCGCTTTCAACAGTTCTATTGGTCGTCCTCATCGTTGTTTTACCGCTTGCGTTTCTTGGTTCTCTCATTCTCCGTGAAGCGCTGTCCGTATATGAACTGGTGAACTCATCTGCACAGTTTTCATATACTGAAATTCTTACAAAAACGGAATCGATTGTTCGACAATTCATACCAAATTTTTCCCTGGATGTAACTGGTTATGTTGAACAAATCGCACAATTTATTGCGACGCATCTCGTAAGCATTTTTGCCGGTACTGCTTCAACGGTGTTCATGTTTTTTGTTGCGCTCATAGCATCTTTTTTCTTTTTTCGTGACGGCAGAACCTTTACCTCATATCTCGTTAAACTTAGCCCGCTTGGCGATGGTCAGGATGAACTGATTCTCTCGCGCCTTGCACGTTCAGTTCGCGGTGTCGCAACAGGAACGCTGCTCGTTTCCCTTATACAAGGAATTCTGACAGGTATCGGTCTTGCGCTTGTTGGCTTTGATCGAGCAATTCTCTGGGGATGTGTTGCGGCTCTCGGGGCGCTCATTCCAGGCATTGGAACCGCCATTGTCTTTGTGCCGGCAGTTGTTTATTTGATTTTTACAGGATCATTCTGGCTCGCACTGGCCGTTGCTGTCTGGGGCATGCTCGCGGTCGGTTTCATCGACAATCTTCTCGGACCCTATTTCATGAGCCGTGGCAATCAACTTCATCCGTTTCTCATCTTACTCTCTGTACTCGGAGGTATTGTTGTGTTCGGACCAATCGGTTTTATTCTCGGACCGGTAATCATGAGTTTGTTTACAGTTTTACTTGAACTCTATTCAACACACATGCGAAAGTCGAGCATCAAATAAATATGATGACGTTGGAATATATTACTAACTATCTTCGACTCAACGGTATTGCAGCCGATCTATCTTCAAACGACCTCTCGCAGGCACTTACCCATGTCGGCTGGAGCGAGGAAGATAGTCTCGAGGCTTTTCGGATTCTGCACGGCGAGGCTCAAACCGAACATACACAGGATGCGGACAAAATATTATATTCTGATGCTACACTCACGCCACACGCAGTCACCTCACTTCTAAATATTCACATTCAACACAGACCGAGAACGGGTGTCCCTCTATCACAAAACACCAAACACAGATACGCTCCTTCAGATTTTACCCACACAGTTGTCGCCGTTGGCGTTGCAGTCATTGTTGCGGGTATAACGTTTACCGCGGCGTTATTTTTCATGAAAATGGGTCCATTTTACGGATAGCACGATGCGAAAAACCCTTTTGGTTCTAATTTTCAGTCTTACCACACTCTGTGCAGTCTGGATTGCCGTTGCAACTATCTGGGTCCCCGAACGCAACATTCCCGCTTTTGCAATCGGTGCATTTAACAACCAAGAATTCCATGGAGGAACAATGTTTTTTGTCGGTGATTTGATGCTCGGTAGGAATGTTGAGCTTCTTATGAACGAGCACGGAATGCAGTATCCTTTTGCGGGAACGTCGGATTTCTTAAAATCCCACACTCTTACCGTTGGAAATCTTGAAGGAACGATTCCAGAAGTACATAAACCTACCCCTTTGCACGGTTTTACATTTTCTTTTGCAACCGGAACACTGTCTGTGTTACATGATGCTGGATTCGATATCCTCTCACTTGCAAACAACCATGCACTTGATTACGGAGAAGACGGGTATCGGAACACGCGCACCCTTTGCGAGAAGGCGCGCATGGAGTGCTTCGGCCACCCGCGCTCCCTCAACGAAAACTCAACCGCAACGTTTTCAGTGGGGGACACTGTTGTCGGCATCGTTTTCTTGCACACGCTCCACGGGAATCCTGACATGTTCACCCTTAAACTCATGATTGAAAAACTATCATCCATAAGTGATATTCAAATCGCATATATTCATTGGGGCGTTGAATATGAACTCACGCACAGTAACGACCAGCAAAATTTTGCTCATGCACTCATTGATTTTGGTGTTGATGCCGTCATTGGACACCATCCTCATGTAGTTCAGGATATCGAGTTATACAACAACAAACCGATTGTATATTCGCTCGGAAATTTTGTATTTGACCAATATTTTTCTCCGCACGTGATGCAGGGACTCGGCGTTCAATTAACAATCGGCGAAGAATCACTCGAATATGCCCTCGTTCCGTTTTCGAACACCGGCTCGAAAAGCAGTCCGCGTATCATGGAAAATGAAGAAAAAAGTATCTTTTTTGAACGCTTCACTAATCAAGCGGGTATAGACATCGGCTCAGGAACATATCCTACAATGACAATCCCGAGAAATTGAGCGTTTGCATAATCGTAAATCATAGATATTATGGTGAAAACTAATGCATATCATATGAGTCCTATAAGTAAATTTGAGGCAATCGGAGTATTCGTAAGCGTAGCAATCATGGCGGTTGCCTTGAGCATAATCAGATTTGGAGGATTTGGCACCACTGAAAGCATTGCGACACTCACGGGAGATACGCAAACGGCACTCGTTGTCGTTGATGAAAATAAGCAGGGAGATCTCGAGGACGCCCTACGGGAATCCGCCACAGCAAATGGAGTGCTCAAAAAACTTATCGTTGACGATGTGCGTATCGGCGAAGGAGCGACAGTTGTACGCGGTGACACAGTCACCGTTCACTATATTGGTTCCACACAAAAGGGAGTCCGATTCGACAGCTCATACGCTCGTGGCGAACCCTACACCTTTACGGTTGGAGACGGCAAGGTCATAGAGGGTTGGGAAGAGGGTATCGTGGGTATGAAAGTCGGAGGACAGCGAGTGCTCGTCATACCATCTGATAAAGCATATGGTAACCGACAGGTCGGTCCCATTGCGCCTGGATCAACACTCGTGTTTGCAATAGAACTTTTAAGCATCGATGAGTAGCGGACCTATTTCGTTTGAAATAATAAAGCGTTTGCCCGGGACTCTCGCCCGGGCTGGTGTTATTCATACCCCTCACGGTGATATTGAAACCCCGGCGTTTATTGTTGTGGGAACGAAAGGCACGGTGAAATCAGTTAAACCGGAAGATCTTCATGAGTATGTGGGGGCACAGGCTGCACTCGCAAACACATATCACCTGTATCTCCAGCCCGGGCATGAGATTGTAAAAAATGCAGGCGGACTCCATACATTTGCTCGGTGGAACATGCCAACCATGACTGACTCAGGCGGATTTCAGGTGTTTTCGCTCGGCGCCGCCTTTGGAAAAGGTGTGACGAAATTTGCAAAAAACGAAGTCACAGAGAATCAGCAGGAAGGTCTTCACCTCTACAACAAAGAACTTGCAGAAAGTCACGGCAAACTCTGCGTAATTGATGAAGATGGCGTGACGTTCACGTCTCATCACGATGGTTCAATGCATCGCTTTACCGCAGAGCGCTCGATTGAAATTCAGCATGCGCTTGGGGCTGACATCATGGTCGCATTCGATGAATGTACCGCGCCTTCAGCACCATACGATTACCAGCGAGAAGCGATGGATCGAACACACCGTTGGGCAAAGCGTTCAATTCTTGCTCACAAACGCAATTATGATGCACTTAAGTTGCAAGGATTGTACGGCGTGGTGCAGGGCGGTCGGTATCTCGATTTACGACAAGAGAGTGCACGCGCGCTCAGTAATATGGATTTTGACGGATTTGGCATCGGCGGTTCATTCACGAAAGCAGACCTCGGTGAGTCCCTCAAGGTAGTAAATGAAATACTTCCTGAAAATAAGCCGCGCCACCTTCTCGGGATAGGGGAACCGGAAGATATTGAGGCGGGGGTTATGATGGGGTGCGATACGTTCGATTGTGTCGCTCCAACCCGTCTTGCACGTACCGGAACCATATACGCGCACACACAAGACAAAATGACAAAAATCAATCTTAAAAATTCTCTCTACACGTCAGATTTTGGAAAACCAGACGAGGGGTGTGATTGCCACGTGTGTACGCACTATACTCGCGCCTACCTTGCGCACCTCTTTAGGGCGGGTGAAATGCTCGGCGCGCACCTCGCGTCACTCCACAACCTCTATGCAATTGTGAATCACACAAAGCGCCTTCGAGAACGCATACTTGAAAGGTAAAAATTTGCCATGAGTGAAAAATTCAATATAAATACCAATAAACAGCCTGCCGGTGATCAGCCAGAAGCAATTAAAAAACTTGTTGAAGGGTTTCACGCAGGTATGCGTCACCAGACTCTTCTTGGGGTCACTGGTTCAGGCAAGACATTCACCGCAGCCAATGTTATACAGGCAATACAAAAACCAACACTCGTTATTGCACACAACAAAACACTTGCTGCGCAACTTGCTCAAGAATATCGTGACTTTTTTCCGGAAAATGCGGTTCACTATTTTGTTTCTTACTACGACTACTATCAGCCGGAGGCGTACATGCCTATTTCTGACACCTACATTGAAAAAGAAGCGATGATAAATGAAGAAATCGACAGATTGAGACACGCCTCAACACAGGCGCTTCTTACGCGACGCGACGTTATCATTGTCGCTTCAGTCTCGTGTATCTACGGTCTCGGGTCGCCACTCGAGTATGAAAAAGTGCATAAAAAAATAGAACGCGGATTCAAAACAACGCGCGCAGAAATGCTCCGAATGCTTGTCGATATGTATTTTGAACGCACAAATGCCGATCTTAGTCCGGGACATTTTCGCGCAGTCGGAAACACCATTGAAATAATGCCGACAAACGAACGACTTGTGTATCGCCTCAATTTCGATGGAGACTCCGTTTCAAAAATAGTCGTAATCGACGCTATTTCAAGAACAATTTTGAACGAACCGAATGTTTTTTTTCTTTTTCCGGCAAAACACTTTGTTACCCCGGAAGGGGAAAAGGCTCAGGCACTCAAAGACATTTCTGTAGAACTCAACGAACAGCTTAAAAAATTCGAACATGAGGGGAAACTTCTTGAAGCACAACGTTTGAAGCGCCGCACCGAACACGACCTCGCTCTCATTCGAGAAGTCGGGTACTGTAATGGCATCGAAAACTACTCCCGTCATTTCGATAGGCGAATGGCGGGGGAACCACCCTACACACTTTTGTCGTACTTTCCTCACACCGATGACGGAAAACCTGACTTTCTAACTATTATTGATGAATCACACGTCACTGTTCCTCAACTAGGAGGCATGTTTGCAGGCGACCGTTCTCGCAAAGAAACGCTCATAGAGCACGGCTTTCGACTCCCGAGCGCCATTGACAACCGTCCACTCAATTTTACAGAGTTTGAAACTCGCGTCGGCAACGTACTGTACACATCAGCGACACCAGGCATGTACGAACTCAACCTTGCTAAAGGCATTCACGGTCAGGTCGTCGAACAAATCATTCGTCCCACAGGCCTCGTAGATCCGATTATCGATATACGGCCAATCAATGAAAAGGGAGAATATCCTGGTCAAGTGAAAGACTTTATAGATGAAGCGGTCTCGGTGATACGTACCGGTGCGCGAGTTCTGGTGACCACGCTCACCAAGCAAATGGCCGAGGATCTTTCAGAATTTTTGTCCGAACGAGGAGTAAAATCAAAATACCTGCACAGCGACGTGAAAACTATTGAGCGCATACAAATTCTCACAGAATTTCGAAAAGGAGACTTTGATTGCGTGGTGGGTGTCAACCTTCTTCGAGAAGGACTTGATTTACCAGAGGTAGCACTCGTTGCAATTCTCGATGCTGATAAGGAAGGGTTTCTCCGTTCAGAAACAGCCCTCATACAAACCATCGGAAGAGCCGCACGTAATACCAATGGACGGGTTCTCTTATACGCTGATGAAATTACAAAATCTCTTAAATCTGCAATAGACACCACAACGAAGCGTCGTAATCTTCAAATTGCGTATAATAGAGAACACAACATAACACCCCAAACAATTGCGAAGGAAATTAAAGATATTACAGAACAAATTGCAACAGAACATACTCGCGCGGTTAACACACTTGTCTCCATAGACACAGAACTGTATCTTAAAAATCCACGTCGAACGATTGCTGAAAAAAAGCGCCAAATGGCTACTGCGGTGAAAGAACTTGATTTTGAGACGGCTGCCATTCTCCGAGACGAAATAGCGACTCTTCAAGCATCTAAAAAGAAGAAATAGTTATCGACATACACGTGTAATCGAAGAGAAGCGATGAGACGTATAATTTATACATGTCGATAAAAAAGCCGGATTCTGTGCCGCAAACTTTTTTGGTGGCAGCGAAAGGTCCGGGAAAATTGAAACGTAAAAAAAAGACAGAAGTACGGTCGTTAGCGAACGCCGATCGTGTTAAGCGTGTAAAAATTGCGAATAGAACGACGCCAACAAAGAAAGTTAAAGTGGCAAAATATCTGGTACGCAAAAATCAAAAAAAATCTACCCCCAGTCTTATATCACCTGTTATACGGCAAAAATACGAACTTGCTCTGCTCTCACCCTTTCGTTTTCCGGTCGACCCAAGCACACTCATATCGCAGGTTGCGCGCTATTCAGGTGTGGCCTTTGTTATGGTCGGGGCATTTCTTGCAATCTTTAATTTGTATGCAGCGTCAGGCGCCACTCTCTCTTTCAATAATTTACAACAACTTGCGCAAACAGGGGCGCCTACTTATGATTGCGCAAACACAACGAGTCCAAATTATGATTCCGTCTATTGCTCGTCAGCAGGTTCTTCGGTCGACGAAACCCCGCCTGTCGACTTTACTCTTGAGGGTGTATCGCCGCTTGCAGCACTCGTTCCCATCAATGTGTATGTTACGAGTGCAACGAATGTGGTGCTCAAAGTTCGTTCACAGTCGGACAACACATACACAGTACTGGGAACGGCACAAAAAATTGCTGACTCGCATTGGCGATTTTACTGGAACACACAGTTGTTGAATGATGGCGATTATCGTTTGACTGCGGTTATTACAAACACCTTCGGTACATATAAAGAAGATTATTCAGACAATCTCACCATTGAAAACTTCCCAGTCACTTCAAATAATACGAATCAGCAAGCAATAGAAAATATAAGCGCAACATCAGGTTCCACAAATTCCACTTCGTCCTCATCTCAAACTGCCACAACAACGAACGCAACGAACACTTCGACAACGTCAACCGCATCACCCACAGTCACACTCTCTGTCGCCGAAAGTCTTCCTCTCAAGTCATACGCATCAATTAAAGTTTCAGCACCCGGTGCAACCGGTATGAAGTTTTTTGTAGCGCCGGGAACAACAACGGCGTACGGTTTTGTCGGAAATCCCATCTTTCATGGTGATAGTGAATGGCGCTACGAATGGGACACCACAACTATCATTGATGGAACTTATTCACTCATGGCACAAGCGCTCTTTCAGGGGGTGTCGAAGCAGAGTTTACGCACCGTTGTCACCGTGCGCAACAACCCGGCAGAACAACCAGCAACAGCCGAAAGCAATGGTGGCGCTTCAACAACTGCTCCAGGAACGACAACAGTATCTAATCTTGAACTCGAACCCCAAATTGTGCTTTCAATCCCAAAACAAAATCCGCTAATCGGTAAAAATGATATTTTTGTGCAAGCTGCAAATTTAACTTTTGTAGAAATTTATGTTATTCCAAAAAACTCTATAACGCAGAAGTACATTGGTCTTGCAAGTAAAATGAGTGGAACGCAGACATGGAGATATGCATGGGATACAAAGAACACTCCGAATGGCGAATATGAAGTATTTGCGCGTGCCAAGCATGCATACGGAACATCTGAAAGCAAGAGATATTTTGTCATGGTACACAACGACACAGAACCCACATACAAAGAAGAAGAATCGAACCGCATAGAGGAACTTAAAACAATTAATGGAGAGCTCATCACAACACCAATCATTGAAAGCAGCGAAAGTGTTTTTGCAAGCGATACACCGAATACGATTGTTGTACAACACCCGATCTCTATTCTCGATGATATCGATCTTGAAGAGGGAGAAAAATTTGCAATAAAACAGTTGCTCGAATCGTTTCGACCAAAGTTAGAAGTTGAGTTACGCCAACTTTCGGTTGCATTTCGCCTGAATAATGATGTCGAAATTCGTAAAATTGAAAAGCGCATTGAAGATATCCGTGCTGATATCGTTCGTTCATTGCCGCTTTCAGATTCACGCAATGATGTGGTTAAATTAATCGATGAACATTTGAGGAACATTGCAGCTCAACTCCAAGATATTACGATTCGCAATGAAAGAATTATCAAAGAGCGTACCGGAAATACTGTAATGAAGGATACCGACCGAGACGGCGTAACTGATTATGATGAAGTCAATCTGTACTCTACAGACCCATTTAATTCAGATACCGACCGAGACGGATTCACTGACGGTACTGAAATCGGTTCGGGATTTAATCCGACAGACAGCAGTGCGGAATCACTTCTTACGTACGAGTCTCCCATTGAAACTGGAGTTGTACGAGATGATATTCTTTCCGTCGATTCTATCATTGGTATGAGCGATGAAGATGCCGAAACAGCGACAGATGTCCCCCAATCAAAGGGAGCACTCCTCATGGGGCGTGCGCTGCCATACAGTTATGTGACGCTCTATGTCTTCAGCACGCCAATTGTGATTACGGTCCGCGCAGACGAGACAGGCAGTTGGAGTTATGTTTTTGATAAAGAACTCGAAGATGGAGAACATGAGGTCTATGCGGGAATGACCGACAACGCCGGACGCATAGTTGCAAAAAGCAATCCATTCACGTTTGTAAAGACCGCCGAAGCATTCACACCCGTTGATGCAAAAGAAGCGCTGGGTGGCACAACAATTGATGTAACTCCAACTTTGTTCGATATGCGTCTTCTTCTTGCACTCGCATCGGTTGGCGTTGTTTCTATCGGTCTTTCCCTCATTCTCCTCGGTATTCACGTGAGCAGGAGAGAGCGCGCAACTATTCAAGCCGCATGATTTCACGTTTTCTTCGCTTTATCGGTAAGGGAACCGGGTACGTGGGAAAACACCCACAGCTCATGATGACCATTCTTCTCATGGTTGTTGTTCCAGCATCCTTTCTCATAAGCGGCCAGCAATTTCTCACTGCAGCGCGCGAGAATCAAGAGCGTCTTGAAAAAGACCGCGTCGGGATGATGCACGATCTTTTTATCGCATTCATGCGAGCGGGAAAGTTTGACAGCAATATTATACAAAGTGAAATTTTGCGACTCGCAGAACTGAATCCCGACGTTGTTAAGTTTCGTGTTGCCATCGAAGAAAACGACCACATACGCATTGTTGCTGCGCTTGATGCGGAATCGGTGGGGACGATTGCCGATTCCGATGCGTATCGCATTGCTCACCTCAATCCAAATGAAAGTATCATAGCGCCATATGCTGAACAGGGAATACGCTATTGGCAAAGTTTCAGACTTGTCCGCAATGACGACGGAGTTAACTACTATGTGTTTACTCAAACATCACTCGAACACATCGACAGTCTTTTTGCTAACCGTATTATGACGGCATACTACTGGCTTGTCGGTCTCCTCATAATTGTTCTCTTTCTCGTAGTCCGCCATGTTCGTCTCATTGACTACGCATACTTATATCAAGAGACGAAGCGAGCAAATGAGCTCAAAGATTTGTTTACTAATATGATAGCCCACGAATTACGAACTCCGCTTACAGCGATGCGAGGGTACGCGAGCATGATACGTGAAAGCAAGGGGGTTGCGGTAGAAACCAGCATTCAGGCGAAGCGAATAGAAGATTCGGCTGAACGGTTAGTACTCATTGTTAACGACCTCCTTGATGTTGCACGTATACAATCCGGAAAACTTTCAATAACAAAAACTCCAGTCGACATATCTAAAATCATCGTTGCTGTTACTGATGAACTACAAATCATAGCAAAAGCAAAAAATATTATTCTTACCTATGAAGGTGTTCATCGTGACGTCATTGTGTCGACCGACCAAAAGCGCTTGTACCAGGCGGTGATGAACCTTGTGTCGAATGCTATAAAATACACAGAACGAGGAGTCATCACAGTTTCGCTTGACGATAAAAATGACAGAGTGGAAATTCGAGTCAAAGATACCGGTATGGGAATTTCCGCAGAAAACCAGAAAAACTTATTTGCACCTTTTTTTAGAGTTGCGAGCGATGAAATGAAAAATGTCACGGGAACAGGTCTGGGGATGTGGATTACAAAGCAGGTCATAGAGCTCATGGGCGGTTCAATTGGTGTAGAGTCGATAAAGGGAGTTGGAACTCATATTGTAATAACGATACCCAAAACCGGCGTGGCTTAACGGCGCGCCATTTTGTGGTAGAGTAGTAAAACCTTTCCCACCACGGAGAGGTGTTTGCATGTCAAAAAAACTCACAAAAACCGCCTGGAATCAAACAGGGGAAGATATGATTGTCATTCGTGGAGCTCGAACACACAATCTTAAAAATATCGACCTCTCGATACCGCGAAATAAAATGACCGTCTTTACAGGTCTTTCAGGAAGCGGAAAATCATCGCTCGCATTCGACACGATTTTTGCCGAAGGTCAGCGGCGCTACGTTGAATCACTTTCTGCTTACGCTCGTCAATTTTTGAAACAAATGCAGAAACCAGACGTCGATGAAATAACAGGTCTTTCTCCCGCCATATCAATTGATCAAAAATCAGCATCTCGGAACCCGCGCTCGACTGTTGCGACAATTACTGAAATTTACGATTATTTGCGAATTCTCTATGCGCGAATCGGGCAACCCTATTGCCTCGATACCGATGTGCCGATTCAAAAATTTTCACAGGACGAAATACTCGGCATTATTTTAAAATCGATTCAAGAACGCGAAATTGAGCGAGCAAAAAAAACCGCAGCAACAGTTATGGGCGTTGAAATAAGCGGTCAACGAGTTTCAATTTTTGCTCCGCTTATTGTCGGTCGCAAGGGAGAATACTACCAATTGCTTTATGATTTGCTCGGAAAGGGATATGAAACAGTCAAAATTGACGGTGAAATAAAACAACTTCGAGAAAAAATTATCCTTACCAAAACAAAGCGCCACGACATTGATGTTCTCATTGATGAAATATATGTAAGCGAGTTCTCAAACGACCCGAAGGGTTCAAAAGAGCGCCTCTCTGAAGCGGTGGAGCTTGCGCTCAGGGAGAGTAACGGCATGGTCAAGGTTCGAACTCCTGATGAGGCAGAACGCACACTTTCTGCAAAATTCATCTGTCCGGTTGATGGCTCATCATTTCCGGAAGTTGAACCGCGTTTGTTTTCTTTCAACTCACCATATGGAGCATGTGAAGAGTGCAATGGCCTTGGTACGGTTGGATTATTCAATTCAGATGTGTGCACTTCATGCAATGGAGCGCGTCTTCGAAAAGAAGCACTTCGTGTCTATCTCGGAGGAGATGGTAAAAACAATCTTGGTATAAACATTGTTGATTTCACCGCAATGACAATTAAGGAAGCTTCGAATTTTATTGCTGGACTGAAATTATCAAAAAAACAACAGGATATTGCGTGGCCCGCACTCCGCGAAATCATAGAACGTTTGGAGTTTATGATAAATGTCGGTATTGAATATCTCACGCTTGATCGGCGAGCAAATACGCTTTCCGGGGGAGAGGCACAGCGTATTCGACTCGCTTCACAGCTTGGTTCAGGTCTCGTTGGTGCGATGTATGTACTCGATGAGCCGACAATCGGTCTTCATCAGCGCGACAATGAGCGATTGGTAAAAACGCTCACAGAACTTCGCGACCTCGGAAATACCATCATAGTTGTCGAACACGATGAAGACACCATTCTCGCTGCCGATTATTTGGTCGACATAGGACCCGGTGCCGGAATTCACGGTGGTCATGTTGTTGTTGCCGATTACCTTGAACCGCTCCTTTCAGCCAAAAAAAACACGAGCAATTCGCTTACGCTAGAATATCTCCGGGGAGATAAGAAAATCGTTGTTCCCGAAAGACGAAAAGAAACAGAACGGGGAAGTCTAAAAATTCGAGGAGGAAAAGCGTTTAATATTAAAAACATGAACGTGGATGTGCCGCTTGGTCGACTCATTGCTGTCACGGGAGTTTCAGGAAGCGGAAAATCCACGTTCATGTATGAAATTTTACACAAAAATCTTCGGTCTCGACTTGATAAAAAATTTCGGACTCCACACACGTACAATGCGGCTTCTTTTACCGGTACGGAATATTTAGGAAGATCAATCCTTATAGACCAGTCACCCATAGGACGAACACCACGTTCAAATCCCGCAACATACACTGGTGCATTTACTCATATCCGAGACCTTTTTGCCTCCACCAGTGAAGCACGGGCGCGCGGCTGGAAAGCAAGCAGATTTTCATTCAACGTGCGAGGCGGCCGCTGCGAGGCATGTCAGGGAAACGGACTTATTGCGGTTGAAATGCACTTTCTACCGACCGTATTCGTACTCTGTGACGTGTGTGATGGGAAAAGATTTACGAAAGAAACCCTTGAAGTGAGATATAAAAAAAAGAATATCCATGAAGTTTTGCACATGACGATTGAAGAGGCAGACCAATTTTTTATTGATGTTCCGGCAATTCATGAACGCCTCCAGACACTTCTCGACGTCGGACTCGGCTATCTCGAACTTGGGCAAAGTGCAACCACTCTTTCCGGGGGGGAAGCACAGCGTGTAAAAATAGCATCGGAACTCTATCGACCGCATACCCAAAAAACACTCTATCTTCTTGATGAGCCGACCATCGGTTTGCACTATGAGGATGTAAAAAAACTCATTGAAATTCTCCAAGAATTAGTACGTCGTGGCAACACTGTGATGGTCATTGAACACAACCTCGATCTTATTAAATGTGCTGATTACCTCATAGATATCGGTCCCGAAGGAGGCGATAAAGGCGGAACGATTGTTGCGAAGGGCACCCCTGAAGAGGTGGCTAAAAATCCAAAGTCATACACCGGTCATTACCTTAAAAGGGTCCTCTAACGCAACATGGATCTCACTGATAGAGCAAAAAAACGAATACCGGATAGTCCCGGTGTATATTTCTTCCTCGGCGAGCGACGCGAAATTCTCTATATAGGAAAAGCAACGTCGCTTAAGCAGAGAGTTAAAAGTTACTTTGAGAGCGATATTGCAGAAAAACGGAGCACACTTATTGAGAAAATGGTGAAAGAAGCTCGAATTGTCGAGTGGATAGTCACCGATTCAGTGCTCGAGGCCCTCTTGCTCGAAGTAAACCTCATTCGTACTCACAAACCTCGTTATAACACAATCGCAAAAGACGATAAAAGTTTCAATCACGTCGTCATAACCCGTGAAAATTTTCCTCGAGTGTTGGTTATTCGGGCGAAAGACCTCCCTCAGGTGTGTAGTCGTGAGGGAGTAGATGCAGTCTTTGGTCCGTTTCCGAACGGCGCTTTATTTCGAGATGCGCTCGCAATTTTGCGAAAACTATTTAAATTTTATGATTTAAAAAAGCCGATGCACAAAAGCACGTCAGCACTTGAGCAAGGAAAAATTAATTTTAATCGTCAAATAGGGCTTTATCCCGAACTTCAATCAAAACAAGAATATGCGCGCACCATACGCCACATCAAATATTTTTTTGAAGGAAAAAAGAAAAAAATCATTGAGGAATTGAATAATCTTATGATGCAGTATGCGAAAAAGGAAAAATTTGAATTAGCACACACGACGAAGCAAAAAATACACGCTCTTCTTCATATTCAGGATGTTGCTCTTATGAAAGACGAAATGCGCGTCTATCGTGACGAACATTCATTAAGAATTGAAGCATATGACGTTGCACACACAAGCGGCGGCGACATGGTTGGTGTCATGGTCGTTGTCGATAAGGGCGAACCAAAAGCAAGCGAATATCGGATGTTCAATATCAAAAGTTTGAAAACATCAAACGACCCAGCGGCGCTTAAGGAAATTCTTGAACGCAGATTTACGCATAAAGAGTGGAGCTTGCCTCAAATTTTAGTGGTTGACGGAAGCACAGCGCAAAAAAACGTTGCTCTCCGAACGATAAAAAAGTTCAACGCGCATATCCCTGTTGTTGGTGTTGTGAAAAATGACAAGCACAAACCGCAACGAATTATCGGTCCAAAGGTACTCATAGAACGTCACAAACCCTCAATTCTTCTCGCGAATTCAGAAGCGCATCGATTCGCTCTCGCGTATCATCGAAAAAAAAGAAGCGCGCGTTACTTTCAATAGCAAGCATTTGTTATATCATTCGTGAAAATTGGATTTATTGGACAAGGATGGATTGGGAAACACTATGCGGATGATTTTGAAAATCGAGGTTATGCCGTTGTTCGGTACGCACTCGAAGCACCGTACGAGAGAAATAAAGACGCATTGCAGTCATGTGAGATTGTATTTATAGCAGTACCGACACCGACCACAAAAAACGGTTTTGATATTAGCATTGTTAAAAAGGTTCTTCCGTTGTTGAGCGATGGTACGATTGGAGTGATTAAGTCAACAGTAGTGCCTGGCACTACCGAAAACCTTCAGAAGGAATTTCCAAATATTTTTATTTTACACAGTCCTGAATTTCTTGTAGAGAAAACCGCAGCGTACGATGCCGCACACCCAAATCGCAACATCGTAGGAGTTCCGGTAGACTCTGAAATTTATCGAGACAAAGCACGCTTCGTGCTCGAAGTGCTTCCCAGAGCACCATATGAGGCGGTGATGGCTGTGCGCGATGCTGAGTTTGTAAAATATGCGGGAAACTGTTTTCTTTTCACCAAAGTCATATTTATGAATCTTTTTCGTGACCTTGTTGATAGTACGGGAGGGAATTGGAATCACATACGAGAGGCAATGATCCAAGATCCGCGAATAGGCGCAAGTCACACCGAGCCGACCCATAGTGGTGGTCGCGGCGCAGGCGGTCACTGCTTCATTAAAGATTTTGAAGCCTTTCGTGGTTTGTATGATGAACACGTAAAAGATAAAAATGGAAGTCTAATCCTAAAGTCTCTCGTTAAAAAAAACATTGAATTATTATCGAATAGCAATAAGGACATAGACCTGCTCCTCGGCGTCTACGGTGAATTAGACCCCTTCAAGGAGTGAAATGCATCGTGCTACTATAATTGTATGACCAAAACCAGAGTCGCGGTTCTTCGCGGTGGTCCGAGTGATGAATATGACGTTTCACTCATGACCGGCGGGGCGGTTCTTCGAGCCATCGACACAAACCAATACGAACCAATAGATGTTGTCATTACCAAAAACGGCGAGTGGCTAGTTGGTGGTATTGTAAAATACCCCGAAAGAATTTTATCCACCGTAGACATTGTCTTTAACGCTCTCCACGGCTCGTATGGGGAAGACGGAACCGTTCAGAGACTCATGGATACCTTCGGTGTGCCTTATACGGGAAGCAAAGCCCTTCCCTCAAGCATTGCAATGCACAAGGCGCTCACAAAAAAAATGCTACAAGACACCGGCATTCTCATGGCACCCCACGTGACAGTTCGTCGTGACTCATTCGAAGATGTGCATGCACTCGCAAAAAAAATTACTGATACATTTGGTCCGCAGTACGTAATAAAACCGGTTGCGTCCGGATCGTCTGTCGGTACTATGATGGTTAAGAATCCTGCACTTCTACCCCAGGCTCTCGAAGATTCGCTCTCGCGATATGATGAGGTTATTGTTGAAGCCCGAATTCAAGGAAGAGAAGCAACGTGCGGAGTCATTGAACGATTTCGTGATACCGAGCTCTACGCACTACCCCCGATTGAAATTATTCCGCCAGCATCAGCAGAATTTTTTAATAACGAAGTCAAATACAACGGTGCGACGCAAGAAATATGTCCGGGTAATTTCGACATACACACCAAGCATGACATTGAATCGGCGTCTCGTCTCATCCACAGTACGCTCAACCTATCTCAATATTCGCGCTCAGATTTCATAGTAAATAGGGACGGCGTTTATTTTCTTGAAGTCAATACGCTTCCCGGACTCACTGAGGAATCGTTACTCCCACGAGCGCTCGCAGCAGTCGGTAGCACGTATGAGTCATTTATTTCGCACCTACTCACAGACGCATTGGAGCGAAAATAATGAGTAATGGTATTCTTACTGCATATGGCACGTTTAAAAAAACCGCTTCCCATAAAAGATATTGAGAAAAAACTCAAAGCAATTTCTGATTGGGATTTGCAAAAAAAGGGAACAATACTCACGAAATCGTTTTCATTCCCCTCGTTTATCACCGGTCTCGCATTTGCCGCAAAAATAACCGTCCATGCTGAAGTAATGAACCACCACCCGGTCATTGAACTCTCCTACGGTACGGTAAAAGTAACACTTACAACCGACGATGCAAAAGGTCTTACAAATGCTGATTTTGAGCTCGCAAAAAAAATCGATGCATTGAGGATTACGTAGTCTCGTAATCGACTAAGTTTCTCCTGGTAAAAATCATCATTTTCCGTTAAACTGTGCGCCATACAAAGCGTTGTCGGGCTGTATGTACAACACATACATTTCCGCCTCACTCGGTCATAGTGTAATAAAGTCGATACTTTGCTACACTACGACACTCGTGTCGGCGGGCTGTA
>CAYMIV010000001.1:0-30902 GCA_964390945.1 uncultured Candidatus Saccharibacteria bacterium | reverse complement strand
AGTGTAATAAAGTCGATACTTTGCTACACTACGACACTCGTGTCGGCGGGCTGTAAACAGAAGTTTTCAGCCTGTCATTCGGAACTAATATACATTCAAGCATGATATATTGTTCCTCATTCGGGCTGTAGTATACCGGTAGTACGCGTCCATGGGGTGGATGTAGACCGGGTTCGATTCCCGGCAGCCCGACACATAGAAAAGCGGCCATGTGCCGCTTTTCTTGTGGAAGGCTGTAGGAAGCAAAAAGTTTTGCTTCCGTCCGGAATCGAACGGCGGAGCGATGTGCTGTCGACAACACGAAGACAGCACCGCGAGCCGTGTCCCGCGGTCGTTATGAACGCAGTGAATTACAAACCGTCAGGACATTCCCGGCAGCCCGACAAGACAAGAAGAAAAGCGGCCCTAGGTCGCTTTTCTTTTGAGGTACTGCAGAAAGCGGTCTTGTTTATGAGGTAGTTGTTTTTTCAACTCTGCGCTTCTCATTTCGGTAGAAGAGCGTCGGAACAAGCACGAGTGTGAGAAGCATCGCGAACGTAAGTCCGAACATGATGGCGAAGGCGAGCGGGCTCCAAAAGTCTGAGATGGTTGAGAGCGGAATCATACCAACGACGGTCGTTATCGTCGTGAGGAAAATCGGTCGGAATCGGGAAACTGAAGCATCAGCAACAACTTCAATGAGCAGGTCGCTCGGTTGCATCCTGTTGCGGTAATGAATCATCGAATCCATAAGGATAATTGCATGATTGATGATGACGCCCGAGAGTGCAATAACGCCGAGAAGTGAAGTAAACGAAAGAGCTTGACCGGTGAGCGTGAGTCCCGCAAACACACCGATGAGTGAGAGTGGAACCGCAAGGAGAAGATAAATAGAGTACCGAATCGAATTGAATGAGAGCACGAGTATGGCGAGCATTAAAACTAACCCCGCAATGAATGCGAGCCCCATTTCAGTAAAGGATTTATTGATATCCTCAGTTTCTCCGCCGTACGAAATGCGAACCGATGAGGGAAGATTGAGCTCACTCTCGCGGTTCTTAAATTCGGACACGATTTCAGCAGCTGTAACACCACTCTCAGTATACGCGGTAACGGTTTCTATTCTCTCTTGGTCTTCGTGTGCAATGAGTGAGTTTGCGGGTGCGAGTCGTTCACGTACGACCGACCCGAGGAGTACGTCCTTCCCGGTAAATGACGGAACGGTTAGGTTGCGGAGCGTGTCAAGCGTAACTTTTGGTGTAGCGGCAAGGTCAGTTTCATTCGGGTCAACTTCAAGTTTCGCAATGATATCGAGGTCATCGCCGTCGCGTGTAATCGTCGTGACTTTAATTCCATAGACGGCAGAACGCAATACCTCGGCTATCACAGCCGGCTGGACGCCGAGCGTGTTTGCGCGGTCGGTATCAACTTCGAGGATAATTTCGGTCGCATTACTCTTTGTGCTCAGTGTTACATCCCGAGTACCGCTGATTGAGTCAAGTACACGACCTGCATTTTCAACGGCAATACCAAGTTCTTGCAGGTTGTCGCCAATGAATTTAATCGTTACGGGAGCGCCTGTCGGAGGGCCATTCTGCTGCTCGCGAACTCTTACATCAACGTTATGAATCGTTGCAAATTGTTCACGGAACTTGTCGTTTAGTTCAGCACTTGAAAGTTTCCGTTGATCCGCGTCGATGAGCTTCACCGTAACGTTCGCAAATTTCGTACCTGATTTTCCTTCTCCCGTAAATGATGAACCCGCACCCGCAGTCGACGAGAACGAGGCGATGTCCGTGTTGCCGTAGAGCATCTCTTCAACGCGGCGAAGAGCAATGTCAGTCTCTTCGAGTGTTGTGCCTTGTCGCGTTTCAAGTTCAATGAAGATGAACTCTGCATCCTCCGGCGGGAAAAATATCACTTTGAGTAGCCCTGATACGGGAAGAATGAAGACCGCAAAGAAACCGACTGCGAGCGCCCCAATAAACCACCGCTGCGCTTTTCTGTTCTCGAGAAATTCGATAAGTTTTGAGCGGTACCAAGCCTGCGCGCGGTGCGTGTACTCTTCCTGGAGCGCTTCAAATTTATTCGAGTGCGAATGCTTCGTGAGGTATACCGCGATGAGTGGCACCATGCCAAGTGCTACAAAAATGGATGCGATGAGAACGAAAATAATGGTGAAGGGAATCGACGAGATGAATTCACCGACAATGCCGGAGAGAAAGAAGAGGGGCGCAAAAACAGCAACGGTTGTCATCGTTCCGGCAATGAGGGGCCATGAGTATTCACGAATGGATGCCATCGCCGCTTCGTCTGCGTTCTTGTATTTCAGCATTCGCGTGTGAATCGCTTCGGTAATGACGATACCGGAGTCGACGAGAATACCAACAGCGAGAATGAGAGAGAAAAGTGAAATGAAATTGATGGTGTTTCCTGAAGCATAGAGACCGATGAACGCAATGACAAATGAGAGTGGTATTGAGAGTGCTGCTACGAGTGACTCTCTCCACCCGATGGTGAGGAGAAGACAGAGAATAACAAGAATAACTGTTTCAACACCGGTCGTAACGAGATCCTTGAGGTCTTTCCTCACGTACTCTCCCTGGTCGTAGACAACGAGTACCTGCGAAGATGCGAGGAGTCCGCCATCAGCACGCATCTCATCGAGTTTTTTGATAACCGCCTTTGACATATCGGTTACATCAACTCCTGCACGCTTGAATATGGAAAGGTTGAACGCTGATTCAGCCGGTGAGCCATTCACGGAGACGCGTGAGATGCTCGTCTGTCGCTCGACTCCACTTACCACAGTTGCCATGTCACGAAGGTACACGGGTACACCGCCACGCGTTGCTACGGGAATGTTTTCGATGTCTTCAACCTCATCAATCTTGCCTTCGTAGCGTACCGCGTACTCAACACCTTCGGTTACCACCGTACCGACGGGGAGAGTGAGGTTTGCGCCTGAAATTGCGCGGGTAACATCCGAAAGAGAGATTCCATACGTAGAGAGAAGTGATTCACGAACGACAACCTGCACCTGATGAGACCGTACCCCTTCTATGATGACATCCGATACGCCTGAAACATTTTCAAACTCCTCCGCAAGTGTCTCCGCGAGTTCGGTAAATTCGACAGGGGGAAGCTCAGCTGATATGGACAAGACGACGATGGGCTGATTTTGAAAGTTAACTTTTGTTACACTCGGGTCAGTTGCATCATCCGGAAGTTCACCTTTCACGTTATCGACAGCATCTTTTAAATTTTGAATTGACTTGTCGATGTCGGCGCTCGCGTCAAATTCCGCGACGACGACGGAGGCACCGTCGCGTGATGTCGACGTTAGCGTATCGAGGTCATCGACATTCGCTATCTCACGTTCGAGCTTGTTCGTGATGAGTTCCTCGATATCGACTGCCGATGCGCCAGGGTAAATGGTCGAAACGATACCTATTGGAACTATAACTTCAGGAGCAGATTCTTTCGGAATTGCTGTTGCCGAGTATACGCCGGTTGCAATAAGAGCAGCCATGAGGAGCATGCTGAATTCACGCTTGTGAAGAAAGAAAAACCAGAATGAGTGCATATTAATCTTTGATGACTGAAACGGTATCGCCCTCTTTGAGTCCCCGTGCGTCGGTTACAATGAGCGCATCTTTCGTAAGACCCTCGGTGATAATAACCGAATCACCTGTTACGCTTCCGAGTGTTACAGGATATGAAATGAGCTTACTCTCCTCGTTTACACCGAACGCAACCGAACCTGAGGCAAGCATCTTGAGCGAGCGGAGGGGTACAATAATCGGTGCGTTGTCATTCTCCTCGCGTGTTGCGCGGGTGAAAGTGATTGAAACGGTGCTCCCGTTTTTGAGGGCATCTTGTTTTTCGACTGCTATTTTGACCTCACTTTTTCCTGTAATTGGATCTATCGCAGGCGCAACACTTGTTACGGTGCCTTTGACGATATTGTCGATGCTCACCATGTCGCCAACGAAGACGCCCGCAAAATCTTTTTCACCGAGCGCTGTCTTAATCTCAAGTGAACCGTTATTGGCAACGATTGCCGCCGGTACGTTCATACCGACGTACTCGCCTTTTTTCAGATAGAGGGTATTCACTACGCCACCTATCGGTGTTCGGATAAGCGTTTTTTCATATCTCGACTGTGCTGCACGAAGTGCACCGAACGCAGATTTTAGTTGCGCGCTTGCAAGCGATGCGCCGTTACCCCCGGCGATGCGCGATTGCTCGTATCCGCTTCGTGCTCCTGAAAGAGATGCGAGGGCGCCTCCGAGCGACGTGCGAGCACCGTTAATATTTGCAATGTATACTGCTACTTCATCATCTGTGAAATTGTCTATTGAATCATCGTCGTTCAAGACAACAGCGATGTCAGCCGCAAGACTGCTGATTTTCGTGAGTGTATTTTCTGCTTCTTGAAGCATTGTTTCTTCTGATACGTTTGCAAACTCATCTGAAACTTGTTTGGACCACGTGTCGAGAAAAATCTCGATTTCAAAACGCCGCGCATTGAATTCATCGGCACGTCCGGTGCCGCCAAGCTTAAAACCGCTCGTGGTCAACCCAGGATTGGAATAAAAATCATCGATGAGGTTCCGTACCGTATTCTCAGCAACAACAAGGGTGTCGCGATACGTATTGCGTATACCAATCCTTGCCTCATCGAGGGTAACGGTGCTTTGTTCAGACGCAGCGCGAGCCGCTTCGTATGCGCCCTCCGCCTGGAGTAGTTGTGCGCGTTCCGCACTGTTCTCAATTGAGGCGAGCACGGTTCCTGCGGTCACAACATCACCGGGAGTCACCTTAACCTCAGTCACCATTCCCGATGTTTCAGTCTGGAGTTTTGCTTCAGAAACGGCACTCACTGTTCCTACGACTGAAAATGAACTTTGTGAAACAAAATTACCTACACGTTGAAGATTTACGACGGGTATTTTCTTTTCGGATTCCATGAGGGCAGAATCATCAGGTGTGCCTATGTGCACAAAAATACCCACTATAATGAGCAAAACGAGCGCAATAACTGCACCGCGGACAACACGTTTCCCATACCAGTCATAGAGACGGTCTAACATACACTCAATATTGAATAAGTTCTAACTGGTTGATAGTACAACATAATTCCGTACTTGTCCATCACGATTCAAAATAAATTTTAAAAGCACTGTTTTTGGTGTTGTTGCTACGTATATATTTCTGTGGTTTTATTCCACAGGACATTATCGTAGAGATACGATATTTGATGTTATTTGAAACGACAAGGAGAAATATCATGCGAGAACGTCGCATCGCTTCGGTTTCAGATGCCTTTTCATTCGCAAGCCACACTCTCAAAAGATTTGGGAGTGGCAAACGTCGTCCGGTGTGTTATCTTCCGGGAAACGCAGGGGGCATATCCAAGCTTGAAGAATTGATTTTCGATGAACCAAAACACCTTAAGGGTTCAGATATCTTTCAAATGCTGTCTCTCGGTCCCTCAACGGGGTGGGAGAAAGCAGTTGTCGGCGGAATCGGTATTGTCACACCATTCATAGGTCCCGGCGTGCGGAAACTCATCAACGAAGGTCTTGCGCAGAACATTCGCGCTAATCTTTCGAACGTTCCGCGACTATTTCAAGGGCGGTGGAGACCAGATGTTGCATTTGCACATGTTTCAGAACCTGATTTTCTCGGAAGAGTCACACTCGGTCCTAATGCCGGTATCGACATCGGAGCGCTTCAAAACGCACGTGTGAAAGTCGCAATTGTGAACAAGCGTATGCCGCGTTGGAATATCCAACCGGTTTTTGACTCAATATCGGGAAGGGTGTTTCAAACGGGTTGTGCTATGAATCTTCGTGATTTTGATTTCATTGCACAAATTGATGAATCGCTCATTGAGCATCCCATGAAGTCCGGAAACGAGACTGACAACGATGTGATGGGGGCAATAGCCGCAAACGTACTGAAGATGCTCGGACGCGGAAGACATGATAGACACGCACTCCCGCACACTCTTCAACTCGGTATCGGCAAAATTCCAAACGCAATTTTGTACGAACTTGCAAGAAGAAATGTGTCAGTCCGCGCGATTTGGTCTGAGGTAATCTCTGATGGCACCCTGCTTCTTTATAAGAACAATCTCATCAGACAAAAGTACGGTCTTACCATTCGTGAACGAATTGTCACGGGGATAATTCTTGGAACCAAGGAACTGTATGAAACAATGCATGAAAATCCGTGTTTTGCAGTGCTTCCGCAAGAAATTGTAAACGACCCATCAATCATTCGGCACAATCGGAGCATGGCAAGCATCAACAGTGCTATTGCGGTAAGTCTCACAGGAGAGGTTGCCGCAGCAACAATTCGAAAACAGTATTACTCCGATGTGGGTGGTCAGTTCGATTTCGCATACGGAGCATCAAACGCCCCGGGCGGTATCGCGATCATCGCCCTCCCGTCAGTGGCGCGCTTCAGGGATGGTTCGCTCGAGCCAAAAATCGTAACCACGCACTCCGAAGGCGCACACCATACCATCGGTGCCGATTTGCCGGTTGTTGTCATAACCGAGCACGGTATTGCAGACCTTCGAGAGCTCCATGACCCTGAACGAGCAGAAGCAATGATTCGAATCGCTCATCCCGACTGGCGAACGACGCTTGCAAAAGAAGCCCGAACGCTACCTTCGATGCAGGGTGTTGGTGTCATTCCCGCCCGACTCATCACGCTAAAGAACGGACAGTCTGCTGTGTTGCGTCCCGCAACAATGGGTGACATACCCGAAATCAGGTCGTACATTTCGCAACTATCAGATGCCGACAGACGCACGCGTTACATGGGTACGCTTCACGTCGAGAGTTTGATCTCGGAGAAACGACTTACTCGTCTGTACCACGAAACGCTTGATTATCATTCGCATGCCGCATTCATCATGGAACTCAAGGGTGAAATAGTGGGCATTGTGCACGCATTTCTCACCGACGAAGCGGGTGGGGCATACGAGATTTCGTTCTCACGGCGGAGTGACTTGCGCGGTCAGGGAATTGGGCGGAATCTCATGCGAATCATCATCGATTGGGAGTTGTCGCTCGTGCGAAATGTTTTCACGCGGTAACGTATCGTACCGAAAACCCACGCATGCGGGCATTGTTCGACTATTACAAGTTCGTATCAAAACCGTGCCCCGACGATTCTGCTGCTGTGCTCTATAGTGCACTCGTTGACGATCTTGCGCACTTTCGTGAATCAGATTGATCTTTCAAAATGCTCCGCTGTGGCGGAGCATTTTTCTTTCTCAAACTTAGGTGCTCGTTATATCGGTTCTGCCATTATTTGTACTGTGATATTCACTGTCGTTTCTCCATCGGTCGCGCCAATGTAGACAGCGAGGGTTTTATCAGTACCTTGTTTTGCGGTAATCATCGAACCGTCACCGGTTGCGATTGTACCCTCTATACTCCATCCGTTTGATTGAAGTTCTGACTTATAGAACTCACCTACCTCTGGTGCTGATTTTGATGTTGTATATACAACTGATAAACCTTCGCCCGTATCGCCGTTATTCATAGAACCTGCGTAACTGATTTTTGCTCCCGGTACAATTGAAACGGAATCAGGCCAGTTATCAGGCAGGGAGACATTTTCGCCGGCTGTCGCACTGTAACTCTCACCATTTTCACCCTGAATCCTGTACGAACCATTTTCATCAAGGTCAATATCAACAGACCCTCCTGTTGATTTTTCGATTGCGCGTTCCACGAAGCGCTCTGGTGAAAAGAGAGACTGTAAACCGTAGAGCACCACTACGAGAACAATTACGATAATAAGCAACTTTGATTTATTGCTCTTTGTACTTTGAGGAGCGGGTGCTGGCTCTGAATTTTGCTGAACGTTTGGTTGATCCATAGTTTGAATTTAGTATTTAATACTTTCAGAATATTGTACGGTATAGATTGAAAATTGCACACGGTGTACCCGTAGGATCACCGGCTCCGCCTTTCGAATCCTTCCACACACACTAAGCTGTGGCGCAGGTTTCTAAGTTCGCTTCGCCCACTAAGAACCTCCTGCCCTGGCTCGTCCGTTTTTGCTTATGTATAGCAAAAACATGACTCCGCCTTCCACACACAAAAAAACGATGCGCAGGCATCGTTTTTTTTGTGTGTGGACCCGAGAGGATTCGAACCCCCGGCCTCCTGAGTGCAAAACAGGCGCTCTAGCCAACTGAGCTACGGGCCCATAAGATTATCGGGCAAGCAATTTACAGTTCCAGTGCCCAAACGAGACAAAACTGTGTTACTACCTCCAAAAGTTCAAAATTTTTTGAACCCGCATATAATACGCATTTTAAATACGAAGGTCAACACTGGTAATATGTAGAGACAAATGAAAAAGCGATGTGCGTGGGTAAAACAGAATAACGAGTTCTACGTGCGATATCACGATGTGGAATGGTGCGTACCGACCCAAAACGACAGAAAACTTTTTGAATTCATCATACTCGAGACTGCGCAAGCCGGTCTTTCGTGGGAAATAATTTTGAATAAACGTGCAGGCTACAAAAAAGCATATAAAAACTTTGACCCGGTGAAAGTCGCCGCAATGACAAAGCGTGACGTGACTCAGCTGCTCAAAAACCCCGCCATCATACGAAACCGCCTCAAAATTGAAGCCGCTATCACAAATGCAAAAGCATTCATCGCAATTCAGGCAGAATTTGGTAGTTTTTCTAACTACATGTGGTCATGGACAAAGGGGAAGCCCATTGTTAATGCGTGGAAGAATATTTCCGAATTACCTGCATCAACAAATCTTTCGAAATCTATGGCGAAGGACCTCAAAAACCGTGGTTTTAAGTTTCTCGGACCCACTATTTGGTACTCACACATGCAAGCGGTTGGTATGGTGAATGATCACACAATTGACTGTTTTCGGTATAAAGAAATCAAAAACGAGCGTACTTGATGTTGGTTCTACGACACGTGTTGGTAAACAGAATATCTTTCAACGTATCTAATGCACAGAATCGCCATAAAAAGGCTTTATTTTTGGGCAACTTACTGGTATCATGCGGGCGATTTTTATGAACATTGCACATGCAGCATCCGAAGGAGGTATTTCAATACACCTTGCACCGCCAGTTCTTGGTCATATATTTGGAATACCCCTTACAAGCACCATGCTAACCGCCTGGTTCACTATTGCGGTGCTTGCGGTAACCGCTTTCATTCTTCGCAAAAAATTAAACCTCATACCCTCAAAGTCACAAGTGCTTACTGAAATGCTTGTCGGCGGCGCGTTTGATTACATAGCGGATGTTTTCGGAAACAAAGAGCGGGCTCGTAAATTTTTTCCGCTCATTATGACAATTTTTCTATTCATACTTGCCATGAACTGGATTAGTTTACTGCCCGGAGTAACTTCTATTGGTATCAATGAGACGCTTCATGGCGAAGAAACTTTCGTACCGCTCCTCTATCCTGCAAATACCGACCTCAATATGACCATCGCAATTGCAATAATCGCCTTTTTTGCGATTGAAGTATCAGGCGTGCTCTTTATCGGCTTATGGAAATACGCGGGCAAGTTTATTAATTTTAAATCACCACTCGGGTTTCTCATCGGCATCATTGAGCTTTTTAGCGAGCTGGCACGGCTCATTTCATTTTCTTTCCGTCTTTTCGGGAATATTTTTGCAGGAAAAACGCTCCTCGTTATAGCAATTTTTTTCGTACCCTTTATACTCCCGGTCCCTATACTGGCATTCGAAATGTTTGTCGGCTTTATTCAGGCATTTATTTTCGCTGTCCTCACTTTATTTTTTATCAAACTCGCAATTGAAGAACCCCACTAGCGGCTAACTGAAAGCCAGCACAAGATGTTGGTTTTCAGTTATCCATTAGTAGTAACAGATAACAAATTCAAATATATGGAATTAGAAGCAATGAAGGCTGTGAGTATGGCGATCGCTGTCGGTCTCGGCATGATTGGTCCGGGTATCGGTATCGGCATCCTCGTGTCAAAGGCGCTTGAAGCAATCGGACGAAATCCCGAGGCTGCCGGCAAAGTACAAACGACGATGTTTATCGGTATCGCATTTACCGAAGCACTTGCAATTTTTGCAATCGTCGTCGGTTTTATTATCAAGTTCGGTTAAATTTTGCATGCAAGAAATAATTCACGCTTTTGGGATTGATTGGAAACTCATAGTTATCCAGATGGTTAATTTTGGGATTCTTGCTGGTCTTTTGTGGTATTTCTTGTACACACCGGTTCTCAATATTCTGCGTGACCGTCAAACAAAAATAGAGCAGGGTGTGAGGGATGCCGAAGCGGCACATGAAGCGGTAAAAGTTGCCGAGACTGAACGAGCCAGGGTTCTCACCGGAGCACAACATGAGGCAGGAGCAATTGTTGAGCGTGCACACCATCATGCAGAACAACGCAGCGCTGAAATAATTAAGGATGCGGAGAACAAAGCAACACGAATTTTGCATGATGCGGGCGTCAAGGGAGATGAAATCAAACTGCAAGCTGCGAAGGAAAGTGAATCTGAAGTTGCAAAAATAGCAATTTTGGCTGCCGAAAAAATACTAAACGAGCGCTTATAACTACTCATGTTAATTCACGATT
This sequence comes from uncultured Candidatus Saccharibacteria bacterium, assembly GCA_964390945.1. Lineage (GTDB taxonomy): Bacteria > Patescibacteriota > Minisyncoccia > Phycocordibacterales > UBA918 > Damh-18. The sequence continues at coordinate 20,291 of CAYMIV010000001.1, read as the reverse complement.
ACTCAAAAGCAGCAACAGCACTCCTCTGTGAAGGAAAACCAATCGAGGATGTACTCGATGGCCTCTTGCAAACAGCAACGCGCCACGGGCATAAACGTTTGTTGGCTGCAATTCTTCGTGACATTATTCGTCAGTTTGAAAAATTATCGACAGGTGACATTGCTGAAGTGCGGGTTGTGCGCGAGCAAGACGCTCAAAAATTTCAAAATGAAATACGCGCCACTCTGACTTCGCTCGGTGCTGATGGTAAGCCGAGTATTGTTATCGACAAGAATATAATCGGTGGCAGCATTGTTAGTTTCAGAAACAACGTCGTAGACGCAAGTTACAAAAAGCAACTGCTTTCCCTCTACAAAACAATTATTCAATGAGCATTAAAAATGTTTCCAAACTTTCACAATTAGCAACAGCATAACTACATATGTCAGACACATCCTCACACACAATTTCAAATGGATCGACAACAGCAATCATTGAGCGAATCAAAAAAGAGATTGAGTCGCTTCAACCCGTTTCTCACACCGAAGAGGTTGGAACGGTTATTGCCGTCGGTGATGGCGTTGCTGAAATCGAAGGTCTTCAAAATGCCCGCATGATGGAAATGGTGCTCTTTGATCAGGCCGATGGCCTCTCGCTCAAAGATTCTCTTGAGCACTCTGAGACATTGTATGGTCTTGTTCTCAACCTGGAAGAGGAATCGGTTAAGGTCGTCGTGCTCGGAAATGCATCGTCTATCAGTGAAGGAATGCAGGTGAAAAGAACTGGAAAATTACTTAGCATCCCTGTTTCGCAATCTATGGTTGGACGAGTTGTAAACCCGCTTGGAATGACGATCGACGGAAAGGGGGAAATTTCGGGGGAGCGAGATATGGCAATAGAACGTGTTGCATACGGTGTGATGGACCGCTCGTCTGTTAACGAACCGATTCACACCGGCATAAAGGCGATTGACTCCATGATACCCATTGGTCGAGGTCAGCGTGAACTAATAATTGGTGATCGGGCGACAGGCAAAACAACAGTTGCCATTGACACGATTATCAACCAAAAAAATGAACCGAAAGAAAAGCGTCCCATTTGCATCTACGTAGCAATCGGTCAAAAAGAGTCGAAAACTGCCCGCATTGTCGCCGAACTTGATGCTCATGGGGCGCTCGAGTACACCATCGTGCTTTCGACTTCAGCCGCAGATCCGGCCGCCCTTCAATTTCTCGCCCCCTTTGCGGGTGCCGCAATCGGTGAGTTTTTCATGGAAAATGGCAAGGATGCGCTCATTGTGTATGATGATCTCTCAAAACACGCTGTTGCATACCGACAAATGTCGCTTCTCTTAAGACGTCCGCCGGGCCGTGAGGCATACCCGGGCGATATCTTCTATCTCCATTCACGTCTCTTGGAGCGTGCCGCCAAACTCTCGAAAGAATTGGGTGGAGGTTCGCTCACCGCACTTCCCATAATTGAAACACAAGAGGGAGATGTGTCCGCATACATTCCAACGAACGTCATTTCAATTACTGATGGTCAGATTTTTCTTGAGACTGACCTCTTCAACAAAGGTATCCGTCCCGCGCTTAACGTCGGTATTTCCGTGTCACGCGTTGGTTCATCAGCACAGACGAAAGCAATGAAAAAGGTTTCAGGAAAAATTCGTTTGGAACTTGCGCAATTCCGAGAACTTGAAGCATTTATGCAATTTGCTTCAGATCTTGATGAGGATACGAAAAAACGAATTGAAAGCGGGCGAAAATATACAGAACTTTTAAAGCAGGATCAGCACGTAACCATGCCGTTCTACATACAAGCGATTGTTCTTTTTGGTGCAAATAACGGATTGCTTGATGGTGCCGCTGTTGAAAATGTCCACGAAATAGAATCAACATTCATTGAAATGCTCGAACGTGATTACGACACCACTCTCAAGGCGGTAAATGTCGAGCGTTCGATTTCTGACCAAACTGAAAGTTCGCTTCAGGACATCATTGTTCGTTTCAAAGAGACGCATTCGGAACTTTATACCGCATAGACATGGCGCTGAAACACATTAAGAGCAAAATAAAATCCACTGAACGCACCAGTAAGGTGACGAAAGCGATGGAGGCTGTTTCCGCGGTCAAGATGCGTAAAAGTCAGGAGCGGGCACTCAAAGGACGACCGTATGCTGAAGCGGCACTACGCATTCTCGGACGCGTCTCACAAAGTTTGAGTGCGAAAAATCATCCGCTCATTCTCGCAAACAGCGGCACGCATGATTGTATTATCGTCATTACCTCTGATAAGGGGTTGGCGGGAAATCTCAACGCCGCAGTTCTTAAAGAGGCGGCGACCTATGCATCAACATTCAAAAAGGAGGAGCTCGAATTAATTTGTTTTGGAAAGAAAAGTTTTGAATTTTTCTCCCGCAGGGGATACAGAGTGTCGAGTCACTACCTCAATGTGAGCGATGACATAATGCTTAATGATGTTCGTGAAGTCATTGATTGCATTGTAACGAGATTCTCTTTAGGAAAGTATCGAACCGTGGCAGTCGTTTTTCAAAGTTTTGTATCTACCTTTGAACAACGTGCCGTGATTCGCAGACTCCTTCCTCTCAATGTTGACGAGCTAAGCCGTATGATTGAAGATATCGTACCGAAACGAGGACGTTACAGCGATATTAAAGAAGAATCATACGCAATGACCTATACTGTTGAACCCTCTGAAGAAGAGGTTTTGAACACGCTCTTTCCCAACCTTGTTCAGATTATGCTCTACCATGCCCTTCTCGAATCAAAGGCGAGCGAACATTCTGCACGAATGGTTGCAATGAAAAACGCCACCGACAAAGCACGAGAGGTAACAAAGGCATTAACGCTTCTCTACAATAAAGAGCGCCAGAGCGTCATAACCGCAGAAGTATCTGAAATTACCGGTGGAATAGAGGCAATGAAACAACATTAATAACATTATCGAATAAATGCACATAAACACCATGAAAAAAGGCACGGGAACAATCACACAAATCATCGGTCCGGTCATTGACGTACATTTTGAGAACGAAGTTCCTGCACTTCAAAACGCACTCACTGTTTCAACTCAAACCGCATCTATTACTCTTGAGGTTGCACAACACCTCGGTATGAACCGCGTGCGCGCTATTGCAATGGAGGACACGTCAGGACTTACGCGCGGCATGGAGGTTGCTGATACCGGTGCTGCAATCTCCGTACCCGTAGGTGAAAAGACCCTCGGACGCCTCATGAATGTGCTCGGAGCAACTCTCGATGGAAATGAAAAAATTGCAGATGCTCCCACGTTGCCGATACACCGCACGGCTCCGGAGTTCACAGAACAATCAACAAAAACCGAGGTGTTTGAAACAGGTATCAAAGCGATTGATCTTCTCGCACCGTTCGTAAAAGGCGGCAAGGTAGGGCTTTTTGGTGGTGCCGGTGTTGGGAAAACCGTACTTATTCAAGAATTGATTCGAAATGTTGCGACAGAACACGGAGGATACTCTGTGTTTGCGGGCGTTGGAGAACGCGTGCGTGAAGGCAATGACCTCTACCACGAGATGAAGGAGTCAGGAGTTCTCGCAAAAACTGCACTCGTATTCGGTCAAATGAACGAAGTTCCCGGAGCGCGTGCACGCGTCGGGCTTACCGGCCTCACCATGGCTGAATACTTTCGTGACGAAGGAGGTAAGGATGTTCTCTTTTTCATGGATAACGTATTTCGCTTTACGCAAGCAGGGCAGGAAGTTTCCTCGCTTCTCGGAAGAGTTTCTTCGGCCGTCGGGTACCAACCGACGCTTGCGGAGGAAATGGGACAAATGCAGGAGCGCATAACCTCAACAACAAAAGGTTCGATTACTTCGGTCCAAGCCGTTTATGTCCCCGCAGATGACCTCACCGACCCGGCACCCGCGACAACATTTTCGCATCTTGACTCAACCGTCGTGCTCTCTCGCGCACTCGCCTCTCTCGGCATATATCCAGCAATCGACCCCCTCGAAAGCAAATCATCTGCCCTCGATCCTTATGTTGTTGGCAAAGAACATTACGATGTCGCACACGGCGTTAAGAGGGTTCTTCAGCGGTATAAAGATTTGCAGGACATCATAGCGATTCTCGGAATCGAAGAACTTTCTGACACCGATAAGCAAACGGTGTATCGTGCCCGCAAGATTCAACGTTTCCTTTCGCAGCCTTTCTTCGTCGGCGAAGTGTTTACCGGACAAAAAGGGGCATACGTTCCGCTCACAGAAACAATTCGGGGGTTTAAGGAAATCCTCGACGGCAAACATGATGAAAAATCTGAACAAGATTTCTACATGAAGGGTTCAATCGACGAAGTCGTAGTGAATAATGTATAAGTATGCAAAATACGCACGACTTCATGCTGACGGTTACCACGGTGGACGAGCCGCTTTATGCCGGTAAGGTGCGGAGCGTTTCAGTGCCTGCAACAGAAGGCACCATGACCGTCCTTGCTCACCATGAACCGTTTGTCACCTTGCTCTCTGCAGGTGCTGTCATTTACGAACTTGAAAGCGGAGAGCGAACTGAAATTTCCATAGACCGCGGTGTACTCGAGGTAAGCAACAATCAAGCAACGATTCTCGTTTAGCAAAAAAAAAGACGCCGCACGAGTAGCGGCGTCGAACACTCGATGGAGTGATCACTTGTCGGCACAGGAGTGTAGCCAACAAATTTATGGTAACATACTGAACACAAAAAACAATATGTTTGACAAAGCAAAGAATTTCATGATGAAGAAGATGCTCGAGCGCCAGCTCAAGAGTGCGCCCCCGGAGCAGCGTGAGATGATTCTAACGATGATGGAGAAAAATCCGAAACTTTTCGAAAAGATTGCTGTTGAAATGCAGTCAGAGATGAAGTCGGGAAAAAATCAGATGGCTGCAGCAATGAAAGTTCTACCAAAATATCAAAAAGAGCTCCAAGAAGCGCTCGGTGACAAGATGCCGAAACAAGCACCGGGAACGGGACCACGTTTCAACCCAAACGGCACTCTATACAAATAAACAACCCGCGCAAAGCGCGGGTTATTGTGATGCAATCATCTGCATCGATACAGAACCGGTTCAGGATTGTTTGAGGGATTTGTTCGATAAATCCCTGGGTCACGTGCGCGCAGCGCTTTGCCGTTTTCGTCGAGCGCCCACACCGCAACCTTCTTTGCACGCTCGCGCGGGTCTCGTGAATTGAAGCGCGCGTTTGCAATTGCACGCGCCTCTTTCACCGTATGCACGCGCTCTTGTTTGCTTCCATTCGAGTCCTCATACACAAGAAGTGCGGGACAGGCGTCGAAAGTTTCGTTCGTTGATGCTCTGAACATCGGTTCGTCTTTTGCGTACGTCAATAGGGCGCTCACCTTTACTCCTTTTGTGTTGTGGTCAAAACAACCGGGTAGAGCATATTCCTCGACTGCGGGTGTGTCAACAAGTTAGGCGGGTTTTGAACAGTGATTGGAAACATCACATTCTGTGCATGCTACTATCTACATACATGAAAAAAATTCTGGTATTTCTTGGACATCCGGACAAAAATACATTTTCTGGTCGTCTTGCCGACACCTATGAATCCGCGGCGCGTACTGCGGGGTTTGAGGTCGATCGCGTCAATGTATCTGACATGCACTTTGACCCCGTTCTTCACCAAGGTTACAAAGAAATCCAGACACTCGAACCGGATCTCGTTGCACTTCAGGAAAAAATGCAATCTGCTGACCACATTGTATTCATATACCCCAATTGGTGGTGTACCATGCCCGCTGTCATGAAAGGGATGTTTGATCGCTTGTGGTTGCCCGGCTTTGCTTTTAATTTTGACAAAGAAACAAAAAAACTTGTACAGCGTCTCAAAGGCAAAACAGCGCGAGTCATCATAGTAGCGGGGACCCATAGCCCATTTATGACCTGGTGGAAATTCGGTGATTATACGAATGAGATTGCGTTTGGTATTCTCGGATTTGCAGGCATTAAGGCGAGAGTAACTGCCTTCGGTCCGTCGGAGAGAGTGAAACCAGAGAAGCTCGAAGCGTGGTTAAAAAAAGTTTCTTCGCTTGGTTCCGCCGGTCTTTAGATACAATCACCCGAGTCTCTTATTTTTGAAGAACAATATTCGGGGTTGCCCCATAGGGGTCCTCCCAACACTCTATACTCTTCCACCTGCTTTCATTTAGAAAGTTGCGTATTATTTTATCTTGGTCCATATCAGCCTCCATATACAAAGTTCCTCCATGAGCAACAAAATCGTATGCCTCTCTCACAAGCATTCTGTGGAAGGCGGTTCCGTCTTCTTCAGCAAAAAATGCGAGGTGGGGTTCGTAGTGAATCATTTCTGGGTCAAGTTCGGGAAGCGCATCTTTTGCGACATATGGAGGTACGGCAAAAATTGCATCGTACGTACCGGAAAGCGCGGAAAGCCCGTCACCTCGCGATATTGAATATCGGGACGGCTCAATATCATTGAGCACGCAATTGATGTGTATCTGTTCAAGAAGTGACTCGTCATATTCGCTGAATTCGACGTATGAATTTTTGATATGGGCGAGAACTGCAAGACCGACATTTCCCGAACCCGCAAATGTGTCGGCGATTCGCAGTGCATGATTTTTTTGTGCGAGTTTTGAGATTGCGCGCTCCACCCAAAAAGCAGTTTCATATCGAGGAATCATCGGTCGGTATCCGAGATCAATGCGGCAGCCTAAAAAATCGACGTAACCAAGTACATACTCATACGGCTCACCATTTTCAAGTCGTTGCCCGTCACGTATGAATTCGGTTGATTCTATCCCGGCGTATTTTTCTTTCAACAATTTTGCTTTTTGGCTCTCGATGAAATTCATATTGCAATGTTGTTTCGGTACGCTACTCTTGTAGCATGGATGACCACGAGTTCAAAACATACGTCGATGAAGGAATAGCGGCACTCCCCGAATGGGTACGGAAGAAGCTTGTCAACGTCGCTATTTTTGTGCGCCACAATGTCTCAAAACGACAAAGGAAAGCAGAGGGTCTCAAACCCGGTGATACGCTCTTCGGACTTTATGAGGGGGTACCGCTCTCTGAGCGCGGAGAAGAGGCACCTCTTTTACCCGATACCATCACAATTTTCAAAAAACCGATTCTCGATTCGTTCAAAAATGTAGAGGACATACGCGAATGTGTCATGAATACAGTCTGGCATGAAGTAGCACATTTTATCGGACATGGTGAAGAATGGATAGAGCTTGAAGAGGTGCGACGAGGTAAGACAAAATAAATCCCCCGTACATACGGGGGATGATAGCGCGTGAACCAAATCTCACGCAACCTTGCGGCGCGAGTGGACGAGCTTAAGCGTCGGTTTCTGTGCGGTTACCGCGCCGGCTTTGACTGGTTGAGTATCTTTCTTATATCCGACGCCACCGCAGCATTTTCTCCATGTACGGAAGGCCTGAGCGCGTCGCGCGTTGTCGCACTCCGTACAAACTGTCATTTCCGTCACTATTTTCTCCTGTGATTATTCAAGAACTTGCTCGTTCTTTGAGCCGGAGGATTGTGCATTTTTTGTATGAAAAAGTCAAATATGAAAGACCCCGACGGTGAGTGGTCGGGGTCAAAGTTTTGCTCGTATGTGGCGTGGGTATTTTCGCAAATACCTCGCAATATTTTTTTCAAAGTTAACGAGGGTGTTGTTTTCCTTTGCGAACGCGGATTCCTTTGCCAAAAATTTGCCAAAGTGTTCTCTGCGATCCGCACTGTACCCCATCTCCCTTGCAACTTCAGTGAAATAGGGGTGTTTTAGCAGTTGTTGAGATTCGAGCGTTGTTGCATAGAGATACGCAGCAAGCCTCTGAATGAGCACGGCGGGAACTGGTGCGTACCAACCTTCTTTTACAGCATCTTGAGACACGTCATTCTCCTTGAAGTGAACTGTCTTTACCCAGTGTAGCATTTTCTATGAGAAGAAAAATTATTCAAGAGCAAGTAAAACACACTTCTGAATTATGGAAAACTCTGGTACTCTTACGCGGTATGTCTTTATCGGTGGGTATCGTAGGACTTCCAAACGTCGGAAAATCGACGCTTTTTAATGCGCTCACGAAAAACTCTGTTCCGGCGGAGAATTACCCGTTCTGTACGATTGACCCGTCGGTCGGCGTGGTCGCTGTTCCCGACGCAAGACTTGAGACGCTTGCAAAAATATCGCATTCGGAAAAAATCATCCCCGCCATCGTCGAGTTCGTTGATATCGCCGGTATCGTAAAAGGCGCCTCGGAAGGAGAGGGTCTCGGTAATAAATTCCTCGCAAACATCCGAGAAGTCGACATGATTGCTGAAGTCGTGCGTATCTTTGATGACCCGGACGTCATTCACGTGAGCGGCGCCGTTGACCCGCTTTCCGACATCGAGGTCATCAATCTTGAGCTCATTCTCGCCGATGCTGAAACCGTTTCAAAGCGACTCGGAAATGTAGAGAAGGATGCAAAGCGCGGTGATAAAACCGCAGTTGCTGAGCGTGATGTTCTCACACGCCTCCTTCCGCACCTCAAGAACGGCAAACTGGCACGCGCAATGGATATGAGCGAAGAAGAGAAAATTGTTGTGAAAGGACTCCACCTTCTCACGATGAAGCAGTTTTTGTATGTCCTCAATAAAAAGAACGGTGCGTACAACCTCGACGAAACGAATGACGAGAGGTGGAAGGAGCTCATGGAATTCATCGACGAAACACAATCTGAATATGTCCTCGTTGATGCGGGTATTGAGCAGGAACTTAAAGACCTCTCCGAAGAAGAGAAAACGGAGTTCAGGCGCGAGTACGCAACCCTTGATTCAGGTATTGATACACTCATTCGTGCGTGCTATCACCGCCTGGGGCTCATGTCGTTTTTCACCACCGGTGAGAAGGAGACGAGGGCGTGGACGGTGAGGCGAGGTGCGACCGGCCCCGAGGCGGGTGCGGCGATTCACACCGATTTCAAAGACCGCTACATTCGCGCTCAAGTAGTAACCTTTGACGATTTGGTGCAGTGTGGTTCCATTGCACAGGCACGCGCAACGGGAAAACTCCGTACTGAAGGGAAGGAATATATCGTGCAGGAGGGTGATGTCATCGAATTTATGATTGCATAAATTATAATGGGCCGTGTTGCGTGGATAGCGCAACACGGCCCAGACTCCTTTTTTCCTTTAGTAACTACGGTCATTTATATTACATATAATAATTCTGTCAATAGCATTTCATATTTTATACATATGACCTGGTTCGTATATATTTTAAGATGTAGCGACGGAACGCTTTATACCGGTGCAACAACAAATGTTGATCGCCGTTTTCAAGAACACAAAGAGGGAAAAACGGGCGCTAAGTATACCCGCTCACGTTTCCCAATTTCAGTCGAGTACAGAGAACCTGTGTCCTCTCGTAGCGAAGCACAGAAACGTGAAGCGGCGCTTAAGAAACTGACGAAGCCGGAAAAAGAAAATTTCTTAAAGAGCCACCGAAAGGCAAAACGATTGACGAAACACTAATTTTTTAGTACATTGTGGATCACTTCGCGCCACAGGCGCACTTTTTTATGGAAACCAGAAACCCTGAACTAGAAGCTCAACAAGTTCGTTTCAGTACGGGGCAAGCATCGCTCAATATATAACTTATGGAAACTAGGAATATTGCAATAATTGCGCACGTTGACCACGGCAAGACAACCTTAACTGATGCCATCATGCGTCAAACAGGTGCCGTAACAGATGCGACTGCAACAATGGATTCAAACGCCCTTGAACAAGAGCGCGGTATTACCATTTACGCTAAAAATACTTCCATTGAATATAAGGGAACCAAAATCAACATTGTTGATACTCCTGGACACGCTGACTTTGGTTCTGAAGTTGAACGCGTGCTCCGTTCCATTGATTGCGTCCTTCTTATTGTCGATGCTCAAGAAGGTCCGATGCCGCAGACACGCTTTGTGCTCAAGAAATCACTCGAGCTCGGGCTTAACCCGATTGTCGTCATAAATAAAATTGATAAACCTGCAGCAGATCCGCACAAAACAGAGGAGCAGGTATTGGAACTCTTTCTTGAGCTCGGTGCACACGATGAGCAAGCAGATTTTCCTGTGGTGTATGCTATCGGCCGTCAGGGCATTGCTAAGCGTAAACTTACCGATGAATCATCTGACCTCACACCGCTTCTTGATGTCATTCTCGAGCACGTGCCTCCCGCAAAAGCATATTCTGAGGGCGAAATCACCCGCGCGCAGGTATTTAATCTTGGCTACGACAATTTTCTCGGTCGGCTTGCGGTCGCGCGAATCTATGAAGGTGAGCTCAAAAGCGGTCAAAACGTGTACATTCTGCATGAAGGGAAACCATCACGAAAAGGAAAAATCACAAAACTTTTCACCTTCAAAGGCACTGAGCGTGTCGAGTCGGCAAGTGCTTATGCGGGTGATATCGTTATTGTTGCAGGATTTCCTGAAATCAATATCGGGGAGACTATTTCCGACATCGAGCAGGCTCAGCCCATGGATGCAATTGCAGTAGACCAACCGACGATTGCGCTTGATTTTGTGGTTAACAACTCACCGTTTGCAGGAAAAGAAGGAAAGTATGTTACATCTCGCCAGATTCGCGAGCGACTTGAGCGTGAGCTCGAAGTAAATGTTGGTCTTAAGGTTGATTTTGGAAATGGTGATTCTTTCAAAGTATATGGCCGAGGTGAAATGCATATCTCTATTCTTCTTGAAAATATGCGCCGTGAGGGATACGAACTTCAGGTTTCGCAACCGCAGGCTATCATCGAAGAACACGGGGACGGGAAGTACGAGCCCTTTGAGGAAGTAACCGTTGATATTCCGAGTGAATACCAGGGTTCTGTTATCGATAAACTTGGTCAGAGAGCGTTTCTTCTCCAGAACGTCATTGTGCATGAAAATCAAGTCCGTCTCATTCTCGAAGGACCAACACGCGGACTTTTGGGATACAAGGGTCAGTTCATCATCGATACGCGCGGCGAAGGGATTCTCTGTTCACGCGTACTCGGATTTAAACCCTTTGCCGGTGAAATTCGCAAGCGACAATCCGGCTCGATGGTATCAATGGCAACAGGAAAATCACTTGGGTTTTCGCTTTGGAATCTTCAGGACAGGGGACAACTGTACATTCCGCCAGCAACTGAAGTATACGAAGGTATGGTAATCGGAAACACCTCAAAAGGTGAAGAGATGATGGTGAATCCAACAAAGGGGAAACAACTCTCCAACGTTCGAGCGTCGGGTTCCGATGAAGCCCTCTATCTTACGCCGCATCGTCCGCTGTCCATTGAGAGCGGACTTGAAATCATGGCAGATGATGAGTACCTTGAAGTGACACCCCACTCCGTACGACTTCGCAAACAAATTCTCAAAGAAAGCGATCGAGTTCGGGCAAAGAGGCAGGGTTAGTGTGATACAATTTAGTTCACAAATAAAGTAGTAACTTAAAGGTACATGAAAACCACATATCTCTACATAGGACTTATTGCAATCATTTTTCTCGGATTGATTGTGGTGCGCAACGCATCTGAACCCAAATCAAACGTTGTTGTTGCGACACAGTACGATGAATTTGCTCAATGTATTACCGATGCTGGTGCAAAGTTCTATGGTGCATGGTGGTGTCCCCACTGCAATGATCAAAAGAATTTGTTTGAAAAATCAAGCAAACTGCCGTACGTCGAGTGTCAAACTCCGAGCAGACAACCGATACAAGAATGTCTTGACGCCGGCATAGAAAGTTTCCCGACCTGGATTTTTAAAGACGGTTCTAAGCTCGTTGGATTACAGCAATTTGAAGATTTGGCTGCAAAAACGAACTGCGCCATTCCAACTCCATGATAATCCCCGCAGAAGCGTTCAATGACATTCTCGGTATTGTCGGGATAGTGCTTCTTGTTGGTACGTCAGTTCTTATTGTTGACTGTGTATCATCGCGAGTATTTGCAAATAGTTTGAAGAGATATGGGCTGCACTTTGCATTTTTGTTGGTTCTCTCTTCAGTTGTTGTAGCCCTCTACTACTCCGAAATACTAAAATTCATACCGTGCGGTCTCTGCTGGTTTCAACGAATTTTTCTTTTTTCACAACTATTTATTCTTGGCACAGCGCTCTACTTCAAAGATCAATTTGTCGATCGCCATGGGATAGTGCTTTCTGCTTCCGGCATGTCTGTGGCTCTCTATCAGCACTATCTGCAGATGGGCGGAAGCGAACTCATTGCATGTCCAACCGCGGGTGTTGGTGCGGATTGTTCGGCGCGTTACTTTTTTGAATTTGGTTTCATGACCTACCCGCTTCTTTCGGCATCACTTTTTCTTTTTCTCATCGCGCTGTACTCGTACCGCACTCTGGTTAAGAACTAACTCATTCCTGAAGGCGGATTCGTTTTTTGAAGCGGACTCACCACCGACGGCGTCCATTCGGCATTAATTTCACCGTGCGCCTTTTCATAGCCCTCAATTTCATGGGTAAGGTATTTAAGAAGTCGTTTTGCGTGTTCAGGAGTGAGTGAGTATATGTTCGCTTGTGTGCCTGAACTCAATCCAACAACGAAGTATTCCGGTGTGAAGCCTATTTTGATATTTTCGCAAAAAAGTTTCGGTGAGTTTTGAAGGTCTTCAGGTTTCATAACACATAGTATACCTCAACTTTCGTGGAGCCCGATGCTCCGTTGTGCTTTACAAATAGACGAAAACGGCGCACAATCTTTGCATATGGAAAACACAGCAAAAAACTTTGCCCTCCAATTGGGCTCGCTCATTAGTCTTTATATTTCAGTCGGTGCGCTCATTGTCCTTCTCTTCGGTTTGATTACGCTTCTTTATCCAGATGCAGCAGACATGGTTTGGGAATATGAAAGTGCGCAATCGAGCATACGCTTTAGCATAGCGTTAATCGTCGTGTTTTTTCCGACCTACCTCCTCCTTACCCGCATGGTAAACGTTGTGCGGCGTACTGAGCAAGGAACGTATTTAACTCTCACAAAGTGGCTCATATACCTCTCACTCCTCATTGGGGGAGCTGCACTCCTCGGAGATCTTGTTGCCGTCATCAACAGTTTCCTATCAGGTGACATTGCGCTTCGCTTTGTGCTCAAAGCACTTGCTTTCTTTGTCGTCGTAGGTCTTGCGTTCACTTACTATCTACTTGACGTTCGAGGTTATTGGCAGTCGCACGAAAAGGAATCGATACAGTACGGCATCGGAGCTGGCGTTGTTGTTGTCGTTGCGCTTATCGGGGCTTTTATGAACATACAATCACCCGCTCTTGTTCGCGAAGCGAAGATTGATAGCCAGCAAATAGTAGATCTTGGTATGATTCAGAGCACCATTGTATCGTTTTACATCGAAAATAACGCATTTCCGGGGTCGCTCGATGTCGCGTATCTTTCTTCTGGCATTAACGCACCCTCTGCACCCGAAGGGAGGGACGCGTACGAATACCACGTACTGACTCCGACATCCTTTGAATTATGTGCAACGTTTGCTGAAGCGACACCCGAATCACAACAAACGATGTACGGTCCGTACACGATGCCTGTTACCTCGGAACTCGCACTAAAAAACCCAGATAATTGGAATCATGGTGCGGGAAAACACTGTTTCACTCGTATTCTAACCCAGGAATTTATCAAGTAGCGACATGCACAAGAAGTTTGAACACGCTGAGATAGAAGCGCGCTGGCAGTCGTTTTGGAAAGAAAAGCGATTGTATGACATCGAATGTCGTGATGCGACAAAAAATAAGGAATACGTTCTCGTCGAGTGGCCATACCCGTCGGGAAACCTTCACATCGGACACTGGTTTGCTTTTGCGGTTGTCGATATCTACGTTCGTGCGCATCGTATGCAGGGAAGACAGGTGTTATTTCCCATCGGTTTTGATGCGTTCGGTCTTCCTGCTGAAAATGCCGCAATCAAAAACAACCTCGATCCCAAAGCGTGGACCGATTCCAATATCGAGTTTATGAAAAAGCAACTCGAAAGCATGGGAAACGCATTTTCGTGGGACACATCAACAAGTTCAACCGACCCTGACTACTACCGTTGGACGCAGTGGATGTTTACAGAATTTTTCAAGAAGGATATTGCATATCGTGGCAAGGCATTGGTGAATTGGTGCCCCGGCTGCAACACCGTGATTGCAAATGAGCAAGTACTTTCCGATGGAACTTGTGAACGATCGGGGCACGTTATTGAAAGACGAGATGCCGAACAGTGGATGCTCCGTATCACCGACTACGCCGACCGACTCATTGACGACCTTGATGCTCTCGACTGGCCCGAACATATCAAAGAAGCACAGCGACAGTGGATTGGCAGGTCAAGGGGTGCGCGACTCACGTTCCGCCTCTCTACGGGTGATGAGGTTGACGTGTTCACAACGCGTCCCGATACGCTTTTTGGCGCGACGTACTTGGTGCTCGCACCCGAACATGAGTTTGTTTTAAAAAGCAAAGAAAGCATCAAAAATTTTAAAGCAGTTGCAGAATACATTCTTAGTGCTTCTCAAAAAAATGAAATTCAACGCACAAAGGCGGAAAAGGAGAAGACCGGTGTGCTTCTTGAAGGCATTTCTGCAACAAATCCCGCGACAAAAAAGCAGATACCGGTGTTCATCGCAGATTATGTCCTCAAAAATTACGGCACCGGTGCCATCATGGCAGTACCAGCTCATGATGAACGAGATTTTGAATTTGCAAAAAAATACGAACTACCGATAACTCAAGTAATCTCAAGTACTACGGAAATCCCGTATTCAGGGCAGGGTATACTCCTCAATTCCGAATCATTTACCGGCATGGATTCGGAAACTGCGAAAAAAACAATCACTGAAAGTGTGGGTGGCGTACTCACAAACACCTACCGACTTCGCGACTGGTCAATAGGACGGCAACGCTACTGGGGCGTACCGATTCCCATCGTGTACGACACGGAGGGGAAACCGCATCCTATACCGGAAGAACATCTCCCTTGGCACCTTCCCACCGACGTCGATTTCAAACCAACCGGTGAGCCGCCACTCGCAAAAAGTCGTGAGCTTAAAGAACGTGTGGAGCGGATATTCGGTGTTGGTTGGACGCCTGAAGTGGAGACAATGGATACATTTGTGGATTCTTCGTGGTACTTTCTCCGATACTGCGACAAAAACAACGAGAAAACTTTTTCTTCATTCGAATCTCAAAAAAATTGGATGCCGATAGATGTCTATTTTGGCGGAGCAGAACACACGACCATGCATCTCCTCTACTCTCGATTTTGGCAAAAGGCCCTCTATGATCTCGGACTCGTTCAAGATAGCGAACCCTACAAAAAGCGCATTAATCGAGGTCTCGTACTCGGGCCCGATGGTAATAAAATGTCGAAGTCGAAGGGCAACGTCATTGATCCTGATGAACAGGTGAGGCGACTTGGTGCCGATACGGTAAAGATGTACCTCGCGTTTATGGGTCCGTATGGCGAAGCGGGGAATTTCCCCTGGGATATGGGAGGTATTGCAGGTTTGCGCAGATTTTTAGAGCGAGTATACGGACTTTCAGAGCACATCAGCGCAACCGATGATGAATCTATAACCGCACTCCTTCACAAGACGATTGCAAAGGTCGGTGCTGATATCGAACTCTATAAATTCAATACTGCAATTAGCGCTCTCATGGTATTTGTGAATAGTGCGGAAACGAAAGGTCTTACCGCCCACACGTATACACAGTTTTTAAGACTACTCGCGCCATTCGCACCACACTTGACCGAAGAACTTTGGCACATTCATGGTCACACTGGATCAATTCACGAAGAACCCTGGCCGGTGCATGATGTTTCTCTCATCAATGAATCCGCAGTCACCATTGCGGTCCAGGTGAACGGAAAAGTTCGCGGAACAATTACGCTTTCTCGTTCAGCATCAGAACATGAGGCGATTCAAACCGCTCTTGAGCTCTCATCGGTGCGTGAGCGAGTATCGGGAACACCGAAAACAGTGGTCTATAAACCAGGAAGAATTCTCAATCTCATTGTTAATCCCGAGGGTACTTGACGGCATGGTTTATGCGTGATAAAAAGGGTTACTGTAAATGGGCATTATAAACAAAAGCGATTTCGACCATGATTACATTCAAGCCAAAGGCGGTGACAAAGAAACTCCTTTCTGTCTTAACAGATCGGGCTCGCGACGTTCTTGAGAAGCGATATGGTCTGGGGACGGTAACGGAAACACAAACGCTTGAATCCATCGGTTCGACATACGGCATTACGCGAGAACGGGTGCGCCAAATTGAAAATTACGCTCTACAAAGCATCCAGCGATCGGAAGTCTACAAGGAGTTCAGTGACGCGTTCGGTGAACTACGGGAGGCTCTTAATACGCTCGGTTGCGTTGTGAGCGAAGATCAACTGCTCTGTGAACTTTCAACCGATAAGTCAACTCGAAATCATTTGTACTTTTTACTTGTTATTGGAGACCCATTCTATCGAAGCAAGGAAGATAGCACATTCACCCACCGCTGGTACATCGAAAAGAAGATAGCGGAAACCGTTGAAAAGGCGCTTCAAAATATTTTTGAATCACTCAAGGAAGATGAGCTCATTCCCGAGGAGGATATACTTTCTCGCCTTAAAGAACACGTGCGTGATTTGGAGGATCGTTTTCATGATGAAAAAATATTGAAACGCTGGCTCGCGCTTTCAAAGGAGATAGATCGCAATCCTCTCGGCGAGTGGGGTCTCGCATCGAGTCATAACGTTCGGGCAAAGGGGATACGCGATTATGCCTACCTTGCGGTAAAGCGCCACGGTTCACCGATGCACTTTAAAGAAGTTGCAGATGCGATTCAGCGACTTTTCAGCAAGAAAGCACACATCGCAACAACACACAATGAACTCATTAAAGATAAACGTTTTGTTCTCGTTGGAAGAGGGCTCTACGCACTTACCGAGTGGGGTTATTCTGCGGGAGTGGTAAAAGATGTTGTGCGCGACATTCTCAAACAGTCAGGTCCTCTGACGCGTGAAGAAATTATTGATCGCGTAAGAAAGGAACGCTACGTTAAGGATAACACCATCATCGTCAACCTTCAGGACACAACACTTTTCAAAAAATTGCCCGATGGCAATTACGTAATTGTTGAATAAAACCCTGTACACACAAACCCCCGAAACGGCGATGCCTTTTCGGGGGTTTGCGTTAAAATAGAAGCACATGCAGGCAATTTTAGATTTTTTTGAAAGTTTTGGAGCGAACATTGCACTACTATTAGTCCCACTTGGGCTCGGTGCGATGTATGTCGCTTTTCAAATTATTGACCCCCCAATCGGTCAAACGATACGCTATATTTTTGCGACAGCCCCCCTCTGGCTACCCGTTTTAACATTCTATTTGTTTTTTGAGTTTTGGCTCTATTATGTAAGAAAAAAATTCGATCTTTCCCAGGGACGCGTTACTCTTGAAATCAAGATACCGCAAGAGGTATTTAAATCCCCTGAAGCAATGGAACTTGTGCTCATTCAACTCCATCAAACGGCTGCACCAGACAACCATGTGCAAACATATTGGGATGGAAAACATCAGCCGGTCTATTCGCTCGAAATCGCTTCGCGAGGCGGTGACGTTCACCTTTACGCAAATGTCCCGCGAAAAAAATTCAAAAATTTGATTGAAGCGCAGTTATATGCGCAATACCCTGGAATTGAGGTTCACGAACTCGATGTCGACTATGCAACAGAAGTTCCGTGGGATCCTGACAATTACTCGTATTTTTCTCTCCACTTCGGCCCGAAAAAGGCAGACGCGCTCCCCATTAAAACCTACATAGATTTTGGACTTGATAAGTTGCCAAAGGAAGAAGAAAAAATTGATCCCATAAGTTCAATGATAGAGGCAATGTCGACAATAGGACCAGGTGAATATATGTGGGTGCAGATAATAATTTCAGCAAACAGAGAAGAAAATTTTAAAACAGGTTCTCTCACAAAACAACCAGACTGGAAAGAGGCGGCACGAAAGGAAATTACGAAAATACTTGAAACTGCAAAAAAGCGTCTTGGCTCCGAGCAGTTAAGTATGATGAACATTACCGATACGGAGAGAGACACCATTAAAGCAATCGAAAGGAGTCTCGGAAAAAACGCTTTCGACACAGCCATACGCGGTATGTATATCGGAAAAAATGATGTCTATAATCCCGGTGAACGGATTGGGGCGCTCATTACGGGATGGAGAAGTTATGACGATTTAAACAGGAACGCGATTGGTCCAAGGTGGCGAACTGACTTCGACTGGAATTGGTGGCAAGATCCTCGAGACAGTAGAAAAAAAGCGCTAAAAAAACAGGAACTTGATGAATATAAGCGTCGCGCATACACGAGTCACAATAAACTTGACCACAAAAAAGTGCTTACAACGGAGGAACTCGCCACCATATTCCACGTACCCGGTAAGGTTGTTATTTCGCCCGCACTTTCGAGAATACAATCAAAGCGCGGGGAACCGCCCGCAAATCTACCTGTCGGTTCGTTATGATGTTCGATATTCCTAATAACGAACCGGCTTCGAATTTTGAAATTCAAAAATCCCGAGCTCTCTGGAAAGCGAGCATTTTCTTCGGCGCTGCTTTTCTTGGTTTGACGTTTTTGTGGGGAGTGCTTTGCTTCATGAATACTCACCATGTTGCGTTTCCCACGAATCGTGATGTCACTATTGAGGAGGGAAGCACGATTTCTGATGTCGCACATCAATTTGCTTCAGAGAAACTTGTACGAAATAATTTTTTGTTCTATCTCACACTTGAAACACTATTTCGCAACACATCCATTAAAGCCGGCGTTTACCGTTTTTCTGAACCGGTAACCATGCTCAAGGTAGCCGACGCAATTACGAACGGGACGAGTGTTTCACCCCCGCTCATCATCACCTTTCCGGAAGGATTCCGAGTTTCGCGTATGCAAGATTATTTGCCGGATTCCTTTCAATCTGAAGACATTACTCCCTATATCACGCTTGAGGGGTACCTTTTCCCTGATACCTACTTTATTCACTCAAACACAACACTTGATGAGTTGGTACAACTCATGAATGAGACTTTTAGCGAAAAAACGATGCGCCTCTGGAACGAATATCCTGACCATACTCTTTCGCCGGCAGATACTGTCATTCTCGCTTCCATTATTGAACGTGAAGCGAATGACGTTGACTCCATGCGGGTGGTGGCAGGCATACTGATAAATCGACTTTCGATAGGTATGCCGCTCCAGACAGATGCTACGCTCGACTATCTGACGGGGAAAACGAGTGCCGAACTTACACGAGAAGATCTTCTCATTGACTCACCATACAATACGTACCAGTATCAGGGGCTTCCACCAACTCCGATTTCAAACCCGGGGTTAACTGCTCTCCGCGCAGTTCTCGATCCGGTTCACACGGAGTATTTGTACTACCTCACCGGAAACGACGGGAAATTTTATTATGCAAAATCCTTCGATGAACATAAGAAAAATAAGTTACGGTATCTTCGATAGCCAAACCACCTGCATCATGCTAGCGTGACAGAGTGAAAAAAGCGAAACTAACAATTTTTGTGGGACTCTCGGGCGGCGTTGATTCATCCGTTGCAGCAAAACGTCTTGTTGAAGCGGGGCATACCGTAATCGGTGTTTTTATAAAAACATGGCATCCTGCATTTTTGGCGTGTACCGAGGAGAGTGACAGACTCGATGCCATGCGCGTTGCGGCACACCTCAACATACCCTTTTTAACCTTTGATGCTGTCGAGGCATATAAATCGACAGTAGCCGATTACATGATACGTGAGTATGCTGAAGGTCGCACACCGAATCCCGATGTCATGTGCAACAAAAATGTTAAGTTCGGTGCGTTTCTCGATTGGGCGCTTAAACAGGGTGCGGATGCCGTTGCGACCGGTCACTATGCCCGCATTGAGGTGCGCGAAGGCGTACCTGTGCTTTTGCGAGGCAAAGACCCAGACAAAGACCAAAGTTATTTTCTGTGGTCGCTTTCTCATGAAAAACTTTCTAGAATCATCTTTCCCCTGGGAGAGAGCATGAAACACAATGTTCGCAAGGAAGCAGAGGGGGCGGGAATACCGGTTTTTGACAAACGAGATAGCCAAGGAATTTGCTTTCTCGGCGACGTAGATATCAAGGGATTTTTGAGTCACTATATACCGCTACAAAAAGGCAACGTGCTTGATACAGAATGAAATATCGTTGGAACCCACAGCGGCTCACTCATTTACACCCTCGGTGAACTGC